>CAZSOS010000005.1:0-32159 GCA_964608605.1 uncultured Candidatus Saccharibacteria bacterium | reverse complement strand
AAGGAGGTGAGATAACCAGCCTGTGAGTGGTCGCCCCATCCAAAAGCCTGGTCCCAGAAGGAACTGGAGGCTGACAGGGCTTGGGACGCGCTGAAGGCCGCCTGCCAGTCTGAGACGTCGGTACCGGTGATGGTGAAGGCGGTGCTGGCGGTGTATATAGGGTCGGTCTCGGCGGTAATACCTCCGCCGCCTTGGTCGCTATCGATGTTTTCGATACTACGCAGTAGCCCGTCTACCTGGCGGTCGTATTCGTCTCTAGTGATGAAGCGGGAGGTGTCGACGGCCTGGTCGCGGATGACGACTTCGCGGATGGTCTCTCTTTCCACTGGTCTGATGGTGGTGACGACGGCCGGCGCCGCAGGCGCCGGCCCAGGTAACGCCGCTTCCACGCTGGAGGAGGCAGCTGTATTAGGCGCGGGATCCTCTCTCTTAGTGGCTCCGGGAGCGACGATGGCGTATTCCACCTTCAGTGTGTCTTCGGGGCAAGGAAAACCGAAGAGGCCTTTGAGGGAGCACCAGAAGGAGCCGGCCCCCAGGGCGGCCGCCTGCGGCTTAGCGGTCATGTCGACCGAGACCACCTTGGCAGTAACGGTGCCCAGATAGACGCAGCCGAAGACAGCCAAGAACACGGCCGCGGTGAAACAGGCCTGGCGCAGGAGGGAATCTTTGCGTCCCGGATTCATATATATAATATGAACATTGTACCGCCCAGAACCGGGATAGCGGGGTATTTATACACAGCGAAGACGGGCGGGGACGGTCTTGGAGGACGCGCTCAAAAACACAAGTCAGACTTGTGTTTATTAGAAAGCCGGGCCAGCTTCGCTGGCCCGGCTCGGTGTTCTCCTGGCTACTATGTCAGCAATACGGCCAGTTTTTCAAGGACCTCCGCCACGACCTCCGGCTTGGCTTTTTCGGCAAATTTCACCTTTCTTTCCACCCAATCCAACGCCCGCACCTGGTCTGACAGCACCGCGCCGTCGATCTCTTTCAATTTAACCCTCACCTCAAAGGGGTAGCCCTTGACCTTTGAAGTTATCGGACAGGCTAAGAACAGGCCGGCCTTGCGGTTGTAGGGTCGGGGCGACAGGACGAAGGCCGGCCGGCGGCCCTTCTGCTCGTGGCCAAGCGAAGGGTCGAAGGCGACCCAGACCACGTCGCCGCGCTCTGGAATATACGGGCGGTTTTTCACCATATTTCCTTGCCCATGGCCGGACCCCAGCCGGTTTCGAGGTGCCGGTTCTTCGGATCGATGGCGTTGACCATTGATTTTAAGTTGATGGGCGGATCTTTGGGCACGATCCTGAGACCCGCGCCATGCTCTTCTTCTAACACGACAACGCTCTGACCAAGGCGCAGACCAAGCTTCCGCACCGAGGCCTTAGGCAGGCGCACGGCAAAACTATTGCCCCACTTTTGCAACTTGGTGGATGTCATGGGTAAAGTATATACCTATGTATATACATGGGTCAAGTGTGGGCAGTGAGCGGGGGCGGCTTCGCCGCCCCCGCTCACTTGCGTGTTTAACTTAATGTGGTACATTATATGAACGACAGAAATGCTCGGCCCCTCGGCCGGGCATTCTTAGTTACGAGTTTTAATAACCGGTCAGGGCGGCGCAGCCGCCCTGCCCCTAAATCCTGAACCCTTTACCCTAATCCCTAAAAGTATGTTCGACCTGAAAGTCATCAACTCCGTCTTGGCGGAGATGGAGGAAGAGCGCGGTATCCCTAAGGCCAAGATGTTCGAAGCCATCGAGCAGGCCTTGGCCACCGCTTATAAGAAGGAATTCGGCAAGCGCGGCCAGATCGTCCGCGCCAGCTTCGATATCGCCACCGGCACCACCAATTTCGAGCAGGTGAAGATCGTGGTGGACGAGACGATGCTCAAGAACCCCGAGGAGGAACCTTCGGAAGAGGAACTGCGGGAGGACGAGGAGATCATGCCGACCGAGGAGCGCAAGGTGCGCTTCGATCCGGAAAAGCACATCATGATCGACACCGCCCGCCTCATCAAGAAGGACGTGCAGCTGGGTGAGGAACTGGTCTTCCCGCTGGAGCCTAAGGACGACTTCGGCCGTATCGCCGCCCAGACCGCCAAGCAGGTCATCATTCAGAAGGTGCGCGAGGCCGAGAAGGACGCCGCCCTGTCGGAGTTCGGCCAGAAGGAAGGCGACATCGTCATGGGACACGTGCAGCGCTTCGAGCGCGGCAACCTCTACGTGGACCTGGGCCGCATCACCGCCATCATGCCGTACGAGGAGCAGATCCCCGGCGAGCGCTTCCGTCCCGGCGAGCGCGTGCGCGCCATCCTGCTGCGCGTCGAGGAGACCTCTCGCGGCGTCTTCTTGAAGCTATCCCGCTCGCATCCGGAATTCCTGGCGGCCCTCTTCGCCATCGAGGCTCCCGAGCTGCAGACCGGAGCGGTGGAAGTGAAGGCCATCGCTAGGGAGGCCGGCAGCCGCTCCAAGATCGCGGTGCGCTCTCGCGATCCGCACCTTGATCCGGTCGGTTCCCTGGTCGGACAGCGCGGCGTGCGCGTCTCGACCGTCATGAGCGAGCTCGGCGGCGAGAAGATCGACATCATCGAATGGTCGGAGAATCCGGCGGAGTTCATCGAGGACGCCCTGTCCCCGGCGCGGGCGCTCTCGGTCAAGATCGAGTCCGAGCCTGACGCCGAGACCGGCGAGCACGGCCACGCCACCGTGGAAGTGGCCGGGGATCAGCAGTCTCTAGCCATCGGCCGCGGCGGACAGAACGTGCGCCTGGCCGCCAAGCTGACCGGCTGGAAGATCGACATCGTTTCGGAGAAGGGCAAGGAACTGGCCGAGGCCGATGGCGAGGCCGTTAGCGCGCCGAAGCCGGAAATGGAGATGGAAAGCCCGAATAGCGGCGAAGTGGAAGAGGTGGAGACGACCGATGACGCCCCGACCGCCGACCGCGACGTCGCCGACCTGGATGAGACCGACGAGGTGGACACCCCGGAAGAGGCCGAAGCATCACTTGATGAGTCGAAGTAGTCGCTTATAATTTGAATCATAAGCCAACAACATGAACCTATTGCACGACATACCGGCCGGATCGGCCGACGAGATGAACGTCATCATCGAGATACCGAAGTTCTCCAAGAACAAGTACGAGATCGACAAGGAGACGGGCATCATCGCGCTGGATCGGGTGATGCATTCGGCCCAGGATTATCCTTTCGACTACGGTTTCGTGCCGCAGACCCTCTTCGACGACGGCGACGCTCTCGACGTGGTGCTCCTCACCACCTATCCGCTCATGCCGGGCATCCTGGTGAAGGCACGGCCGGTGGCGATCATGGAGATGACCGACGGCGGCGAACGCGACGACAAGGTGGTGGCCGTGCCGGTGGACGATCCGCGCTTCGCGAACGTGCGGGACATCGGCGACCTCAACCCGCACTTCCAGAAGGAGATGACCCACTTCTTCGAGACCTACAAGAAGGTGCAGAACAAGGAGGTGTCGATCGGGGCTTGGAGCGGAGCCCTGGAAGCCAAGGCGGCTTTCGAAAAGAGCCGGGAGATGTACGAAAAGGACAAGGCTTCCTAGAAAAAGAGAATGTGTATAAAGCAGCCGGCCCGAAGGGCCGGCTGCTTTATAATGAACTGGTATGTACCGACAACAAAAACCTTTTTCCGTGTCTTCCAGCATCTGGGTCGTCATCGTGACGGCGGTGGTGCTCCTGATAGCGGCTTCGGCCAGCGCGCAGGATTCCGGGGCCGCCGTGCCGCCGCTTGACGGACCGGCCGCCAACGCCCTAAACGGCGTGGGAGGCGTGGCGCCCATAAGCGACATGCCCGTGGCCGCTCCCGTGACGAGCGGGCCGGCCGACGCACTGCTTCCGCCCACAATGGTCGCGGCCACCGATAGCCCGACGCCAGCGCCGGCCGCCCAGACGCCCATGACCAGCGTGACTACGGCCGCGCCGAACGCCACCTCGGCCGAGAGCGGAGCCGGACTCGTGGCCACCACCACGATCGAGAACGTGAGCGCGCTGGCGGAGCGCCAGACGGAGGTGAGCGCCCTGCAGCTGCGCCTGCAGGAAAAACGGGCCATTCTCGAGAACGCCAGCAGCACCAGGCAGCCGGTCCTGCGCGCTGACACCCAGAACCTGGTAGTGAACGGCGTCGGCCAGGCAGCCACCGCGCTCGCCAGCGCCATCGCCCGCACCAAGGAGGTAGTGGCCGGCTTGAGGACCCGCGCGAGCACGATCGCCGATCTGGGGGGAGACACCGTGTCGGCCCTGAACGATATCAACCAAGCGGAAGCCACCATCGCCTTGGCGGAAGAGGCTCTCCGAGACATCGACGTCAGCGCCCGTTTTGCCGCCACCTCCAGAGAGCCTCTGGCCGACTGGGGCGACGCGCGTCGGCAGTTCTCCCTCGCCCTCGGCCTGATCACCGCCGCGCGCGACCAGCTTCGATCAGCTTCGTTGTCGTTGCGATCGGAATTGACCACCAATTAATCATCTCGTCATGGAACCAAATAACACCAACCCACAAACTCCGCCCGTCGCTCAGAATCCGGCCCCGCAAGCGCCTTTCATTCCGGAATCCGAGATGAAGCTGCCGGAAGAATCCGTAGTCGGCACCGCGGTAGCGCCGGAGTCCAGCCGACATCTATTCAATCCCTTGCTGATAGCGCTGCTGGTGCTGCTTCTGGCGGCGCTGGCCGTGGTCATCATCTGGGGCGAGGACCTGATCGAACTGGTACTGCCTTCGGCTCCGATCGATCAGGGTCCGACGATGGAGGAACAGGCCCGGAACGCCGAATTGGACGCCCTCACCAAGACCGAGAACGACCTTGAAGCCATCGACCTCTCGCAGCCCGAAGCCCAGATGAACGCCATCGAAGCCGAGATCATCGCGGAAGTAAACGCCACCGGCACAGCCACGAGCACGGCCAACTAAGCGATCAAAAAAGGGGCGGGGCCGAAGGCCCCGCCCCTTTTGATTTGCCTATTTCCGCTTTGATCCCACGTTAAACTCTCGTTTCGTGTTGCTTCCGCCAACGGTTGTGTGTTAGGTTACTCGAATTCCTCGATCCAGCGACGCGTACCCGGGCCCCGGCTTGATTCCAGATACGGCGCGAAAGCTAGCGAGGGGGGACGGGCGCCGCGACAGGATAACCAAGGAAACAAACAAATAACTATGGATTTCAAAAAAGACTTTAGCGTCACCAAAGAGGCCGGATCGATCGTTAAGATAAACGGCGAGATGCCCTTCGCCGAGCTTCTGAAGCACCGCGCCGCCGCCCTAAAGGCGATCGGCAAGAACCTCAAGATCGACGGCTTCCGTCCGGGACACGTCCCCGCCGCCATGGTCGAGAAGCAGGTCGGCGAATTCGCCGTGCTGACCGAGATGGCCGAGAGAGCCATCAATTCCGCCTACCCCGAGGTCGTGAAGGCCCACGGCTTGGACACGCTCGGCTACCCTAAGATCGAGATCACCAAGATAGCCCCGGAAAACCCCCTTGGGTTCACCGCCACCGTGGCCGTCTATCCCGAGATCAAGCTGGCCGACTACAAGAAGATCGCCAAAGCGGCCAATAAGGAGAAGGCCGACGTCGCGGTGACGGACAAAGAGGTGGAGAAACAGATCCGGGACATCCTGCGGAGCAAAGCCGCCTACGAACGGCTTCAGGCTAAAGCCGCCGCGGGTCAAAAAGAGACTCATGTCCACGCCGATGGCACCGTGCACGAGGGACCGGATCACGACGAGCATGGCCGGCCGCTTGAAGACGCGAACGACCTCGAGATACCGGAACTGTCCGACGATCTGGTGAAGACACTCGGCCAACCCGGCCAATTCGAGAACGTGGAGGACTTCCGCGCCAAGATCCGGGAGCATCTTTCGATCGAGAAGACCCGCGAGGCCGAAGGCAAACGCCGCGCCGCTTTGACCGACCTCATCGTCAGTGAGAGCGAATTCGAACTGCCGGAGGTGTTGACCCGATCGGAGCTCACCCAGATGTTCGGCCAGATGGAGGAGGACATCAAGCGCGCCGGACTGTCGGTGGACGACTATCTATCGCACATGAAGAAGACCCGCGAAGACCTGGAGCGCGAGTGGACCCCGACCGCCGAGAAGCGCGCCCGCCTACAGCTCGTTTTGAACGAGATCGCCAAAGCGGAGAAGATCGAGCCGGAGCGGGAAAAGGTGGAGGAAGAGACCAAGCATCTTTTGGAGCACTATCAGAACGCCGATCCGCTTAGGGTCAGGGTCTACGTGGCCTCGGTACTACAGAACGAGGCGGTGATGAAATATCTGGAAAGCCAATAAAGAAGAGCCGCGGGGAAACATTCCCCGCGGCTCTTTTCATCAGGGTCGACGAAGGCTTTCGCCTTGCATGATCATCGGCAACACCACGAACCCCGTGATGATGGCGAAGAACACCCGCAACCAGGGAATGAGCTCGGCGTCGACAGCGCCGGTCAGCACGTTGCCCGCGATGCCGAACGCGATCCAGAACAGGATGAGCAGGGCCAGCGCGAAACGCGACGTCGAAGCGCGCCCGAAGAAAAACGCCAGGACGCAGACGATGAGCATCAATTCGCTGAGCCAATGGAATCCAAAGAACATCACTTCCTCCTTCAGAAAGCCAGAACACTATCGCACCGCCGGCCGAGAGAGTCAAATGATAAATGATGCGGCCTCCCCTACTTTCTGCTACTATGCCACTGCAGTTAATTTGATTTGGAATTATGGAAATGAACAATTTAGGAGTGAAGAGTCAGCTGGTGCCGATGGTGATCGAGAAGACGATCGGCGGCGAGCGGGCCTTCGATATTTATTCGAGGCTCCTCAAGGAGCGGATCGTCTTCCTGACCGGTGCCATCGACGACCATATCGCCAACCTGGTGGTGGCGCAGCTCTTGTTCTTGGAGGCTGAGGACCCGAAGAAGGACATCTACCTGTACATCAACAGCCCGGGCGGCTCCGTGACCGCCGGTCTGTCGATCGTCGACACCATGAATCACATCAAGCCCGACGTGGCCACCGTCTGCGTCGGTCTGGCCGCCTCCATGGGTTCGGTGATCCTCTCGCAAGGCGAGAAGGGCAAGCGCTCCATCCTCCCCAACGCCGAGGTGATGATCCACCAGCCCTGGGGCGGAGCTCAGGGACAAGCCTCGGACATCGAGATCACGGCGCGGCATATCCTCAAGACCCGCGACCGGCTCAATAAGATGCTGGCCAAGGCCACCAAGCAGCCGCTTTCAAAGATCGAGAAGGACACCGACCGCGACTTCTTCATGGACGCCGAGGAAGCGAAGAACTACGGCATCATAGACACTATTTATTCCTAGTCCCGCCCACGCCCCCACACCTATCGTGGCGTGGCTTCGTTTTGCCGCAAATTTATCCCCTTGAAAGTTCCAGTACCGGAGTCGTCATGAGCGTTTTCCTCCCGATTTATACACGCAAAACAACGCCACGATAGGTGTGGGGGCAAGTTTTCTTTTACCCCATTTTTTGCTACTGTAAAGGCACAGTATGTCCGAATTTGTCTGAATACTGCCGGATTATTTATCTTAACCACCCACGAAACCTATGACGACCCTCGTGATCGTCGGTCTGGCCGTGGCCCTTGGCGCCATCGGCGGCTATATCGCCCGCTACTGGCACGCCCTCTTTAAGCGATCGTCGATCGAGATCGACATCAAGGAAAAAGCTTTGGCCGCCGAGGCCAAAGCCCTCAAGATCATCGAGAAGGCCGAGACCAAGGCCGCGGAGATCGAAAAAGAGGCCAAGGCCGCCGGCCGAGCCTTAGAAGAGAAACTGGAACAGAAGGAGAATCGCCTGAATAAAAAAGAAGAGCTCTTGGATCAACGCCAGATCGACGTCGACTCGCAGATCGAGAACGTCCGAGCCAAGATCGAGGAGGTAAAAGCCGTCAAGGCCCGCCTCGACACGCACAAGGAAGAACTGGACGCCAAACTCGAGGAGGTGGCCGGTCTTTCCCGCGAAGAAGCGTACGAACGCATCGCCCAAGGATTGGAGGCCGAACGCGCCTCGGACCTGGTCGGCCGCCTGCGCAAGCTGGAAATGGCCGGCGAGGAACAGTTCGAGGACCGGGCCCGCGACCTACTCTTGGCCGCCGTCCATCGCGTGGGCAACACTATGCCGGGCAACGTCATGACCGCCTCGGTGGAGCTGCCTTCGGACGACATCAAGGGCAAGGTCATCGGCAAGGAAGGCCGCAACGTGCGCGCCTTCGAGCGGGCGACCGGCGTCGACGTCCTCATCGACGACACGCCGGGCTATATCGTCCTCTCCTCCTTCGACCCGATCCGCCGCGAGATCGCTCGGGTGGCTTTGGAGATGCTCCTTAAGGATGGTCGCATCCAGCCGGCCAAGATCGAGGAAATGGTCGAGGAGGCCCGCAAGCAAGTGGCTAAGACCGTGAAGCAGATGGGCGAAAAGGCCGCCTACGAAGCCGGCGTGCCTAATCTGCATCCCGACCTCATCACCATCCTCGGCCGTTTGCACTTCCGCACCAGCTACGGCCAGAACGTGCTCTGGCATTCGGTCGAGATGGCCCACATCGCCGGCATCATCGCCAAGGAGATCGGCGCCGATGAGGCGGTCGCTCGGGCCGGAGCTCTCTTACACGACATCGGCAAGACGGTCAGCCACGAGGTGCAAGGCACGCACGTGGAGATCGGTATCCGCATCCTCGAGAAATTCGGCGTCGACCAGAAAGTGATCCTGGCCATGCGCGCCCACCATGAGGAGTATCCTTATGAGACGCCGGAATCCATCATCGTGCAGGTGGCCGACTCCCTTTCCGGCAGTCGTCCCGGAGCGCGCCGCGACTCCATCGAGAACTACATCAAACGTCTCTCCGATCTTGAAGCCATCGCCACGGCCATCAGCGGCGTCGAAAAGGCCTTCGCTATCGCCGCCGGACGCGAGATCAGGGTCATGGTGAATCCCGACAAACTCACCGACCTGGCCATCCACGAGCTGGCGCGTCAGATCGCCACCAACATCGAGGCCCAGCTGCGGTACCCGGGCGAGATCAAGGTCCACGTCATCCGCGAGACCCGCGTCATCTCCTACGCCCGGTAGGCTAGATGGTGGTAGAATGGCGTGAGGAAGGAGGAGTATCATGATAGCGGTTATTTCCCTGCATCCGCTTCGGGTCCAGGATCTCTTCGGACGAAGGTGGGTGTTCGTTCCCCCACCTTTCTTCAACCCCTGGAGTCGGGGATCCTGGTTCCCGTGGTACCAAAAGTGAGATGACGGCCGGAGCGAAGCTCCGGCCGTTTTCTATTTTTTCTTTCTACCCACATAAACCGCGACACATTTTTCATGTGTTGAGAAGTGATTGCGGGTGAAAAACCTTGCTATATAATGTTTTCAAGCCAACATACTGGCAGAGTCGCAATTACAAACCAAGTATCCTATCTTCTTATGAACAAGGCAGACATCATCTCTAAGGTGCACGAGGTCTTGAACACCACCAAGGCCGATGCCGAGCGCGCGGTCGAGACCGTGATCGACTCCATCACTGATTCCCTCAAGCGGGGTCAGGAAGTATCCATCGCCGGCCTGGGCATCTTCTCCGCTAAGATGCGCGAGGCTCGTACCGCCCGCAACCCTCGCACCGGAGAGTCCATCGAAGTGGCGGCCATGCGCGTACCTAAGTTCCGCGCGGCTAAAGCTTTAAAAGATGCGGTGAAGTAATCACTTCTCTTAACTGACAAAACCGGCGGGCCTTCGGCCCGCCGGTTTTGCGTACGCATAATATATAAACAGAAAAGGCCACCTACGGAAAGTGGTCTTTTCCTAGGTGGCCCGATATTAACTACCTGTTGTCGCGACGCCCGAAATCCCGAACATTGTTCCGCTCCTGTTTAGCAACCTGCCTGGCCGCCTTTTGGGCTCTCCATTCAGCGGACGCATCCTGAAGCAGGGCTTTCCAGGTCAAGACATATGTTACGAAGGCCAAAGCCAGCACGAACACCCAGCGACTCTCGACCCAATACCAGAAATACGGTCCGTAGTTGGCGAAAGGACCGGCCGCCGCCCCAAAGATATATCCGAAAGCGACGATCGCGAGACTGGCCGAAATATCATCACTAGGATAGGAATGTTTGAAACTCCTTTCCCCGGCCGGAAGAATGGCGTCGATGCCATTGAACCAAGCAACAGTGCCCATGACAATAGCGGGAAGACACGACACGACGGTCAATATCATATACCCTCCCTGTGCCGACTCAGAGATCGCCGGATCGTTGCGCGCCAGGTAAAGGCCATCGCCGATATAGCAAGCCAGATAAGCCAACACCAAGCCGGCGATAAGGATAATGAGACGATTAGACATTTCTAAGTCCTCAGAATATAGGGTTCATTTCCAGGCCGGATAATAGAATATATATATCGCTTAGTCAAACATGGAGCTGTTTCAGTTCTGAAGCCTATGCGTGAGAAACGGACACTTACCGATGATTCTCGGACCTGAACATCTTAGCCAGTTTGGCCGGTCCATCGAAGGTCGACATGTTTTCTACCTCGTCAGGACTAACAAACTTAATTTCCGTACATTCGTCAGATGGCGTGAAATTCAGGTGCTCTAGTTTGGTTTCGTAGATAACATTAGCGATTTTTACCTCAGGATGATTAGTACTTTGTCCGGTGAGGAAATAAGACGGTTGGTCCGCGATCCAAGTAGGTTTAAGTCCCATCTCTTCCATCAATTCTCTAGGTAGATCCTCTTGCGGGGTCATTCCCCAGTCGAGCCCTCCACCTGGGAGTTCCCAACGTCCATCCGCTTCTTTACAAAGCAGAAATTTATCTCTAGTTTCATTTAGAACCAGGGCTTTAATACTGACACGGTAAAAGTGATTTCGAATATCCATAGATTTATCATTATAACTTACTGAGGCACAGGGAATCGGTCACCGCTCGTAACTATAATTGTTCGCTAACGCTCCAATTCTAGTAACGAGCCTCGACCCCGTCGCCGCTTCCGTTCTTTCGCTTTGCTCCAGAACGGGCTTCGCCCGCGGCTCTCTTCGATTCCCGGTTCCCGCTACACACGGCAACGGCCGCCAACACATCCGTGTTGGCGGCCGGCCGATTTGTGCGGGCACAGGGAATCGAACCCTGATATTCTGCTTGGAAGGCAGACATTTTACCACTAAACTATGCCCGCGATGGGGCGATTCTAGCATGAAAAACAAGCCGGTTCCAGGGTCGTGTCGGCTTATGAATGCTCTAGCCTTATCCACATTGGACTAACCGATTTCATTTGGTAGGATGTTCGTTCCGTCGTTTCAAAGAACGAGGCGGCGGCGAGTTCTTTTCTAAATTCTTGCAAGAAACAGAGAAAAACCGCCATCAGCGGTTTTTTCTGTATATGGATTGGAGATCACTTATCCGTGAACCTGAGTCGGAAGGAATATCACCGTTTCGGGGTCGAAGTGGCCTTGGCTTCGGTGGTGGTGCTGACCCCAAGCCCCACCATGGTTTGTCGAAGCGCCTCGGCGATCTCCAAGGCGGCGGCGGCCGAAAGCTCGGCGTTCGCTATGTCCCCCGCCGCCAACTGCTCCCGAGCGGATTTCTCCACCTCGCGGTACTGAGTGATCGTCTCGGTGATGGCGACATGGTCGTTGGAAGAAGTGGCGATCTTAGAAAGACCAGCCTCGGCCTCCACCACCAAGCGAGCGGCGTCTTCGATCTTGACGGCCACCACGGCGCCCTTTTCCTCCTCGGTCGGCACGATAGGTACCAGTTCTTCGATGGTCACGTTGCGGCGAACGTCTAGGTTGGTCATGAAGCTGATCAGCTTGCGCGCGCTGCCAAGGGCATCGGCAAGCTGCTTCGAAGCGGCCGCTTCGTCGATGTCTTTCGTCTGGACGGCCGAGTCGATCTTGACCTTGAGGTCGTTGAGACGGCGGTTGATGTCGCTCTTTTCAGCGTCGGTCGCCACCGTGTTCAAACTGCCCAAGTATTCGTAGGCTCTGGTGGTCTCGGCCTCCACCCGCGACAAGAGCCGGGCATAAGAGATGTTCTCGTTGGCCGGATTGGGCGCGATGGCCGCCTTGGCCTGACTCACCGCCCCGAAAACCGTGGAGGATGAGGTCGAGCTGTTTTCCCGACGGGTCCACACTTCAGCGGAAACCTCGAGCGCGGACGACAGAGTGATCTCGGCCAGGGTCGCCTCGTCGTTATCACTCTGGCGGATGGTGTCGATGCTGACGCGCGCCGCTTCGGTATGCTGCTTGATGGCGTTGGCCACCTCCACTTCAGCGGCCTCGGTCAAACGGCCGCTATCGGCCAAGAGTTGAGCCTCGGCCAAGCGGCGCTCGAGCCGGGCGGTCTCCCACTCGATCTTCTGATACGGCGAAGAGGTCATGGCGCCGCGCAATTCTTCATTGAAACGCACCTTGATGGGATAGAGAGCGTCGCCGGGGAGAGCGTTCTCCGCCAAGGCCGGCACCACGACCAGAAGCAGCATGGCGGCCACGCCGGTGAAACGGCCCACGAACCAGGCGTTCATGAAGCTAGGCAGCTGGCCGCGGACTCCCCTGACGATCCGCCGATCTTCGAGCTTCAAAGCCTCCGGTAGCGGATGATAGTCCATGTAGGCCAAAAGCCGCTCGCGCATCAGATCGCGCTCCATGTCGCTCAGCCTCACTGCCTCGGCTCGTTTCTTCAGTTGTTCGGCGAATTTTTTCATGATTCCATGTCTGGCCCCGATCCGGAGCGGTTCTCTTCCCTTCTTTTCTCTTCCCGTTCGATGGCGTTCCTCAGGGACTTAAGAGCGCGGTGCAGCCGGACCGAAACGACGTTCTCCGACTCTTCGATCAACTCGGAGATCTCTTTGGGTCCCAGGCCGTCGATGAACCTGAGCGTGATAACCTCGCGGTACTCGTCGGAAAGCTCGGCCAGCATCTCGAAGGCGCGTTTGCCATCGATAGTGGCCGCCAGCGCCTCGGTGCTATTGTCCACCAACTCTTCGAAAGAACCTTCGGTCACCCCTTCGATCTCGAGCATCGCGTCAAGCGAGGCTTCCTTGCGCTTACGATACTCATCAATTATCAGGTTGTTGAGTACCTTGTATAAAAATGGGCGAAACGAATCGATCTCTTGGCCTGACCGGACGTACGACCAGACCTTGGTGTAGGTGTCGTGTACCAGATCGATGGCCCGTTCTCGGTCGCTAAGGCGAATAAAGGCGTGGCGGAAAAGCGCGTCCCCGTACTCCTCGAAAGCCTCTAAAAATCGTTCTTCCTGGCCTCCTGATATGTAGCCTGAATTCTTAGGGCTAGGCATGTGGAAACCATTATATATGTAGACGGACGAAAAACCGATGTCTTTCAATGTGCGAGGTCAATATATTAGTGGCTTTTTTATGGGAAAATGATATGATTTCGCTCGCATAGAGGGCTACAAGCAAGCTATCAAGGCGGGGCATAGTATAATGGTAGTATATACGGTTTGGGACCGTAAGATCTGAGTTCGATTCTCAGTGCCCCGACAAATTTTATGGGTAAAGAGGAGAATTTTAGGTAAAGTGGCTCAAAAAGCCATTATTTATCGAAATGATAAAGTTTTACTTACCCGTGACCCAAGAACACCAGATACTTGGGAACTGCCAGGTGGTCGTCTAAATATAGGCGAAGATTCAAAAGACGGCCTTAAGCGTGAATTGCTTGAAGAACTTGGTGTTGAATCCGAAATCGAACAGGCTGTGTTTCTTAAGCAGTTTCATCAAGGAAATGAAAACAAACAGCTTTCTTTAGTAATCGTCTACAAAGCAACAATATCCGAAAATGCCGTTTTCACTGTTGATAACAGAGAGGTGGCTGAATTAGGATGGTTTAGTCAAAATGAAACTTTATCTTTTCCTCTTTTCCCAGAATATCTTGAAGCTTTGAAAGTTTTTTATAAAGTTTAATGATGTCCTTTATAAAAGACACGGTCTTTTATAAAGGACAAATGGCTTGAAATAAGGGTTTATTCAGCGATGACCCTTGGAATGAACGTTACCCTGGCATATCTTTCACGTGGAACCATTCGAATCGCCACCACGTCCACCTGG
Source organism: uncultured Candidatus Saccharibacteria bacterium (assembly GCA_964608605.1). Taxonomy (GTDB): domain Bacteria; phylum Patescibacteriota; class Minisyncoccia; order Phycocordibacterales; family UBA918; genus OLB19. The sequence goes on along the minus strand of CAZSOS010000005.1, from coordinate 18,081 downwards.
ACTTCCCCGCCCCAGTTATTTTCCAGTATCCAAGTCTCAGCTGCCTTTCTGATCTGATTAAGCTTAAAGGCATGGACCAACTCCTCGGGCCGCCAGGTTTCATGTAAAACGGCTTGTTCCAATTTCTCCCGTGTTTCATATGAAACGCTTTTCACCTCCACAAAATGAACCACTGAGGCGGTTCCACGTGAAAATGAATTTCGACTCCCCTTTCCTACAGTTTCATGTGGCACGTCATCCATTAAAGAAGGCCTTGTTTCATGTGCAACAATATCTATCTCTCCATACTTCTTTAAATAATTTCTGGCCAAGATCCTAAAACCTTTGTTTTTCAAGAATTTAGCGGCGATATCCTCTCCCAGATCGCCGATCTTAGTGGTGTTCTTTTTAGCCTCTGCTTTCACGTAGAACATTATAACCCGACCAATTCTGCATCGAGTCCGTTTCATATGAAACATCTATACTATGTTTCACGTGAAACATAGTATAGATGTTAAAAGCCGTATGGGACCCATATTTTAAGCCATTTAATCAATAGAATGGCCCTCATAAGGACGTCCTTTATCCCCATGTCCCCTTTGTTGTCCCCATGTCTGATCTTCTATGATCCTGACGTCCAAGAACTGGGGATAGGGAATCATGCGAGTTGTCCGCCAGTCGACGGCTAGAGAATTAGTGAAGGTTGCTGGGAGGGGAATCGGTCACCGCTCCGGAAATTATGGATGTGCCAGAGAGAATTGGTCACGAGTTGCTAAATATAATTGTTCACTATGCTCCAATTCTATTAAGCACTCTCGACCCCGCCTCACTCGTTTTTCTCCCCAAGAAGGGGAGAAAAACATCGTTCCGGCTTTCGATTCTCTACGGAAGACGCGCAGGCGTCTTCCTCTGGCCGCACACAAATGAAAACACCCCTCTTCCGGGGTGTTTTCATTTGTGTGCGGCCAGAGAGAATCGAACTCTCGACTAATCCTTGGCAAGGACTCATTATACCACTTAACCATGGCCGCGTTTATTCTTTTGTCGCACTATTTAATACTATTTAGCGCAAACGGTCAATCCAGGTTAGGAGCTTTTTCTTGGCGATAGCGTCGTTAAGGATGACGACTCCGTTTTGGTCATAGATCCGCGCCTTATCCGCGCCAAGGAACTCCTCCAAAAAGCGTTTGAACCGTTTACGCACCTCAGGGCGTTGGCTTGGAAGCCGGATCTGGGAAGGATGTTTTAAATCACCGGAAGTCAGATATATTCCGAGTCCGACCTGGAATAGGGGAGAGGACTTAAAATGCTTGAACTCGACGGCGGCCGACCTGACGGCGGCATGGTAATGTTTGGCTCTTTCCTTATCTCGCGCCTTATTGACGAGCGCGATGCGCTTCACGTTGTCCCGACGGGCTTTGATCTCGTTATCCTGTCGAACCTTCTTCGAGAAGGACTGCTTTCCCAGCCAATTGCTGACGGTCCCTTTGGAAACGCCGACCAACTTAGCGATTTCAAAGTAGGTAAACCCACGTTTGCGAAAATCCCTAGCTTTTTGGTACTTTTCTGGGTTATGAACCTTACGCATTATATGTAGTATACATTCGCGATCGTTCAATTTAGGGAGTTATGCACAAGAAAACCGATGCAATGGGCTCTGTAGTTAGATGTGAGGGTGATCCGCCAGGTCAGTGACAAAAGGCGTCTCTTGCGTATAATTTGCGCACTGCTCCCATAGTTTAATGGATAGAATGCAGGTTTCCGGTACCTGCGATGTAGGTTCGATTCCTACTGGGAGCACAGGTTTGAGCGCTCGCGAAAAGCTGGGCTGCCAGTGCGCAACTTTTGCGCCAGCAAAAGTTGCAGGGAATCGAAGGGGTTAACTGGTATTTTGAGCGCAGCAATCAAAATACCGATAACCCGCACTGAACAGGTACTGTTCGATTCCTACTGGGAGCACACTGAAAGAAGTGAAGTGTGCATATAATAAGGTAACGGCGGGGGCCGTTACCTTATCCATCAAGCTCGCCTGGTCTTGACGTTAGGGAAGCGAGCTTACTGGGAACAATTCAAGAATCACCCTCGATCTCTTCTCCGACAATGACTATCCAGCCCTCGGGACCAACTGTAGCGGAGTGTTCGACGCCAACCGGAACATCGAATCGCTCACCAGCCTTGACCACTTTTTTATCACCAGAAAAATCGAACTCGACCGAACCGTCGGTCACGAAAAGTGACACTTTGCCCTTGTGAGAGTGGACAGGATAGGCGGTTCCAGCTGGATCTGACCACTCATAAACCGAAGCAAAACCTTCTACCTCAAAAGTTTTCAACCATCGTTCGGACAGTTCCATGTGCGCCCGGAGGGACTCGAACCCCCAACCCCTTGTTCCGAAGACAAGTGCTCTATCCGTTGAGCCACGGGCGCAGTGCAATGAGTCTACTATTACAGAGAATAATGTTCAACGAGCATTTTTTGCCAAAATTTCATTTTACAAAGCAAATGTTTGCTTTTTCTCGCCTCAATCTTTAGGCACCCTTTATAGTTTGGTCGCTTTTTTATTCCCAGTTGAGTGGGTTTATAGATCGTTTTCACAAAACGCGTTAGATCTACCTGCAGTTTTCCCGCCCACCAAGCCTCACAATTTTCGTGAGCATATGGTTTATGAACGTACAACCTGAAAAATATCTCATCCGGTCTTATTAAGTTATACCGGTACAACCAGGCAAGCATCACTGATATCATTTCTTCGTCGGAATTTGAGAAGCTCCACTGATTTACTCGTTTAGCGCCCTCCGCCCAGTAAAGCGCCACCCCGGTATGAAACAGTGGATCAGCTATATTCTTGTCGAAAATTTCTTGAGCCTCCACTAACCACCTCTCTTCCCGCTCTAATCTACGCTTCCGAAGCTCCGAAGCGGCCTTAATACGCCCATGCGTTATATTGCTATTTTTACGCTTTTTCAAAACAGCCTTTTCGTCTTGAGTTAGAGGTAAATTGGCTAACCACAGGGAAATAGAGCTTTTAGCCACCGGCACTTGAGATAATATTTCTCGATAACTTAAGCCTTGCTTCCGTAAAGCGATGGCTTTTTCCTTTTGTCGTACCAACGCTCTCATTTCAGTATTATTTTATCATGGTTCAAATTATGCACAGGCTGTCCATATACAATTTGGGGATAAACACATACAATTATCTGTAATGATCACCCGCGCAGACGTACCCCTGGAGGTGTTAGAAGTTGCCAACAAGTTGGAAGCATCAGGGTACGAAGCCTATCTGGTCGGCGGCTGCGTGCGCGACCTCCTCCTGGGTCGGAGGCCCAAAGACTGGGATATCACTACCGACGCCACGCCGGAGCAAATCCAATCTCTCTTCCCGGAAACGTACTGCAACAACGACTACGGCACCGTCGGCGTGGTGAACGAAACCGTGGAAGACCCGACCTTGAAGGTGGTCGAAGTAACTCCGTACCGGGCGGAAGGGGAGTATTCGGACAAACGCCGCCCGGACGAAGTGCGTTTCGGGGTGTCGCTCGAAGAGGACCTGAAACGCCGCGACTTCACCGTCAACGCCATCGCGTATAGAGCCAAGAATGACACGCTGGTCGATCTTTTCGAAGGAGCCGAGGATATGCGCAAGAAGCGCTTAAAAACGGTTGGCGAGGCCGATAAGCGGTTTGGAGAGGACGCCCTGCGCATGATGCGGGCGGTCCGGCTCTCCGCCGAGCTCAATTTCGCCATCGAGAGCGAGACCATGGCCTCGATCACCAGAAACGCCGGACTCCTGGCTCATATTTCCGCCGAACGCATCCGGGACGAGTTCCTGCGCGTCATCGATTCGGAAAATCCGATGCTGGGCGTGGTCATGCTGGAGAAAATGGGCCTTTTGAATCATGTTTTGCCAGAAATAAAGGACTCCATCGGCTGCGAACAGGGCGGTATACACGCCTATGACGTATATGAGCACCTGCTGCGTTCGCTTCAGGCGGCGGCCGATAAGGGTTTGCCAACAGAATTGCGGCTAGCCGCTCTGTTCCACGATATCGGCAAACCGGCCACTCGTCGCGAAGGTGGCCGAACAAAGCGCTATACCTTCTTCGGACACGAGGTGGTGGGAGCGCGAATGACCAAAAAGATCATGGGGCGGCTGAAAATGCCGAAGGATATAGCTACCAAGGTAGAGATGCTGGTCCGGTGGCATATGTTCTTCGCCGATCCCGACCTGATCACGCTCTCCGCCGTCCGTCGTACCATCGCCCGGGTAGGGGAGGAGAATATCGAGGATCTGCTGACGCTGAGGGTACTAGACCGCATTGGTACAGGGAGGCCAAAGGAACAGCCGTTCCGCTTTCGCCAATACAAGGCCATGGTCGACCAGGCCCTTCGCGACCCAGTATCGGTCAAGATGCTGAAGACCAACGGCGACCGGATCATGAAGCAGACCGGCGAGAAACCGGGCCGCAAGCTGGGGTACATTCTCCACGCGCTTTTAGAGGAAGTTTTAGAGGACCCAACCAAAAATACCGAGGAATATATGGATGAAAGGGTGGCAGAGCTCCTGAAACTAAGCGAGACTAAGCTAAAACAGCTAGGCGAGGCCGGCAAAGAACGCCAGGCCGAGGAAGAAGCCGCCGCTCTCAAGGCCATTGAGCGGAGTCATAAGGTGTGATAGAGAAAGGATATGGATCGAAAGCTGCTCACCCTGGTTTTTATAGAAAGGGATGGGGAAGTGCTTTTGGGGATGAAGAAGCGCGGCTTTGGGGCGGGGAGATGGAATGGTTTTGGCGGCAAATTGCAAGAGGGAGAGACTTTGGAACAAGCGGCGGTGCGCGAGACGGAGGAAGAAGTCGCTATAACCCCGCAAGACTTGGAAGAACGCGGAATTTTGGAGTTTACCTTCGAACATAACCCGGAACTATTGGAGGTGCACGTATTCAAAGCCGGAAATTGGGCAGGGGAGCCGCAAGAAACCGAGGAAATGCGTCCAAAATGGTTTAAATATTCAGAAATTCCTTATAGCGACATGTGGGCCGACGATAAGATCTGGTTGCCATTATTTCTAGAGGGCAAAAATTTCAAAGGGTGGTTCTTATTTGATGAAAATGACCAGATTTTGAGCCAAAAACTAGAGACGGCTCTTAGCCTACTTACAAAAGCCAAACTTTCAAAATGAGATGAAGTTGTGCCGGTTGGAGGAATTTTGACGCGGAAGGCGTATCCAGATATACGTCGACCAAGGCAAAATTCCGAAACTGGTGCAAATTCGCCCGTTTTTAGAGTCTGGAAATAAAAAAGGCCTGGAGGGGTAAACCGGCAATCTTTGCCAACTTACCTCTCCAGGCCTTGTTATGTGTCTCCCGACACATCTTTGAAGAACTAGGAGTCTTGATCTTGTGTTGTTGGAGGCATGAGCCTCAGATGGAGTCCGCTTACGGCCGCTTGGCCTGGGACGATCCTTTATAGTTCAAGACTCTATCGTTTGTACCTACCGTCCGTACTGAGAATCCTATAGTAGAACTCTCCGTGAACTCATTTTTCTAGTGATAGATGCGAAGGCCGGAAGGAGAGGCCAAAGGTTTGTCCTTTAGACGCTCGTTGCGGCCCACGCTCCTAACAATGAGTTCTTGAATGCTTACGCATTCAGTGATGGGTGTGTGTTATGAACTTACATTAGTATTTTGGAGGTTTACTAATATGATGTGGAACGAACTCTTTAGGACCTTGCGGTGCCCGCCCTTTCTGGACCTGCGTATAGTGTATGTCTCTGACAAACTCATGTAAAGGACATGAGTGTGGATAACTACTTATCGATGTCTTTTATATGAGACAAGTTGTCCTATATAGAAATTTCCATTGAAACGGGGCAGTGGTCGGACCCCAATACATCAGGGTGAATATTGGCTTTTTTGACCAGTGGCCGCAAAACCTCCGATGCCATGACGTAGTCGATGCGCCAGCCGACGTTGCGCTCGCGAGCGTTGCCCCAATGAGACCACCAGGTGTAATGCCCGTTGCCTTCATGAAACATTCTGAAGGTGTCCACGAATCCGGCCTCGGCCATATTGTCGAATCCGGACCGTTCCTCAGCGGTGAATCCCTTCTTGCCTTTGTTCTCCTTCGGACGGGCCAGATCCAGTTCCGTGTGTGCCACATTCAGGTCGCCGCAGAAGATGACCGGTTTCACTGCCTCCAGTTGTTTCATATATATGAGGAAGGCCGCGTCCCATCGGGTACGCACCGGTAGGCGCGAAAGGTCTTCCTTGGCGTTCGGGGTATAGACCGAAACCACGAAAAAGGCCTCGAATTCCAAGGTAGTTACCCGACCTTCAGAGGTGGTATCGCCATATCTATCGGCCAGATCGAACTTATTTTTAATGTCTTCTGGCAGGCCATACACGGATTCGATAGGGGCTATTTTGGTGAAAATGGCCGTGCCGGAATAGCCTTTCTTGACGGCTGAACTCCAATATTCATCATATTCCGGCAGATCCACCTCGCTTTGGCCCTGTTCGGCTTTAGTCTCCTGGAGACAAAGGATATCTGGCTGATGTTTCTCGATAAAGGGGAGGAACAGGCCCTTCTTATGCACGGCCCGGATACCATTGACATTCCACGAGTAGATTTTCATCCCGTTAGTTTATCAGAAATACCCGAGTTCGAATCCCGGTCCACCAGCAAGGTAGCCAAATCACCATTTTAGGTGCGGTTGTCAATATATAAAAAGTTCCAACCTCATCACAAACGACTAGCTGGTCTAAGCTCCGGTTTGCTATACTCTCGTTGCTTATGACCATGTTCGACACGCCGGTACGCCTGGATATCCCGCTACCCGACAACGCCTCGACCGGCTTCTCCTGCGGGGAAGTGGCCCTTCTCGCCGCTATCGAGTATCTGCTGCCGGAGAGATCGGTGCCCAGCCGTGAAGAGATCGAAGCCCTGACCCAGAAACTTCACGACCATAACACCTGGCCGGAGGAGCTGGCTCGGGTGGCCGATGTATATCCGGAACTACAAGCGACGATCTATCGCGCTCACCCGATCACCATCCCGGTCGTTGACTACATCCGCCGATACTATGGCCCGGCCAATGAGCACATCGTCGCGGAAACCAATATCCTGAGCCTGGAGACAGCCATTCGCGACTGCGAAACCAAGGGTCGCTACCGGATCGAAACATTCGATCTGGAGTCGCTGCTAGGTCACGTCACCAAGGACAAGGTAGTGATCGGCTGGTTCGACACCAACGTTCTCTACGAGTACGACTCCGACACCTTCAAGCCGCACTACAACATCGTCACTGGCTACGACCTGGACTGCGTCTTTATGCACGAGTCCGGCAACTCGCACACGCTGCCGGTAGCTCACCAGCGCATCGGCCACGCGCGTTTCATGAAAGCTCTCGGCCCCACGCCGAATTTCTTGGTGATCGAAAGAGCGTAACTTCAAAGTGATCGGCCCGGTTATAAACAATATGAGAAACAGCTTCGCGCGCGTAGCGGTTGTAGTGGGCCTGATCCTGCTCATTCCGCTCTTCGGTAATATATATGTAGACGGGTGGAACTGGGATCCGCTCGATTTCGTGGTCATGGGCGTGTTGCTCTTCGCTGCCGGCTTGGCTATCGACTTCGCCGCGAGGAAGGTAGTAGATCCGACGCGAAGAACGTTGGTCATCATCGGCATCGTTCTAGCGTTCCTCGCTCTCTGGGCCGAACTGGCCGTTGGAGCCCTAGAACAGCTCATCACCCACATCCTCTGACCGGTGTCGCCATCAATAGGTCAAGTCCTCCACAGCTTGCTTAGTTGTTTCATTATGGAAGTAACTGTAGTAGTGTAGGGCGCTATGTCGAGAAGCGACGGACTCATCACGTTCAATAACGTGTCATATGAATACGATCCGACGAAGACGATACTGATCGACGCCAGTTTTTCGCTGCGCCGCGGCGCGAAGCTCACTTTGATGGGGCAAAACGGGGCGGGGAAAAGCACGTTGTTCAACCTGATCACCGGCGCCATCAATCCTGACAGCGGCGCGATCAATATTTTGCCGCGCACCAGTATCGCCCTCTCCAGACAGGTGATACCTCGGAACGAACTAACCCTGACGGTACGCGACTTCTTCCGCCGATCATTCAAAGAGACCGTGTACGACATAGATCCCAGGATCGATGAAGTGCTTGAGGTGGTGAACCTCGCCCCCACCGACGCGGCGACTCCTTTCAAAGACCGACTGATGGGCAGCTTCTCCGGAGGACAGCAAGCGCGACTGCTGCTCGCTTCGGCGCTGATCCAGACACCGGACGTGCTGCTTTTGGACGAACCGACGAACAATCTCGACCGGGAAGGGGTAGAGCACCTCACCCGATTCCTCCAAGAGTACAAAAAGACGGTGGTGGTGATCTCCCACGACGCGGATTTCCTGAACGCTTTCACGCACGGCGTGTTGTACCTCAACACGCAGACCCGGGCGGTCGAACAGTACGACGGCAACTACCGCGACGTGGTCGAAGAGATCGCCGCGCGCGTCGACAAAGAGAAGCGTCAGAACGCGCGGCTGGAGAAAGAGATCCGTTCGAACAAAGAGAAGGCTAACTTCTTCGCCAACAAGGGCGGCAAGATGCGGCTGGTCGCCAAACGCATGCGGGCGGAAGTGGAGGAACACGAGGAGAATAAGGTGGAAGTGCGCAAAGAGGACAAGACCATCAGGCCTTTCACCATTCCGGCACAGTCGGGCGTGCCGCTTGAGGTGCTGAAGCTGACCTCCTATAAAGTGATTCGCAACCACAAACCCAAAGACGTAGCCTGCGACCTTGTCCTCAAGCGCGGCGAACACCTGCAGATCATCGGTCCGAACGGCATCGGCAAAACGACGCTGCTGGAGTCGCTCGCCTCCGGCCACGCTGACGGAGAGCAGGTGGCGCCGGGAGTGACCATCGGCTATTACCGGCAGGACTTCTCCAACCTCGACTTCGACCAGTCGGTGCTCGAGTGCCTGCTTTCGGCGATGTCGAAGAAAGTGGAGGAGGTGGCGCGGGCCACGGCCGCCGGCTTCCTGCTCACCGGAGACCTGGTGAAAGCCAAGATCGGCACGCTCTCGGAAGGGCAAAAAGGTTTGGTGGCCTTCGCGCGCTTGAAACTCTTGGAGCCGGGACTGTTGATCCTCGACGAGCCGACGAACCACATCAACTTCCGACACGTGCCCGTGATCGCCAGAGCGCTGGATGAATACCAGGGCGCGATGATCCTGGTGTCTCACGTGCCCGAGTTCGTCTCCCAGATCCGCGTCGACCATACCCTCGACCTGGCGAAGAAAACGAAGTAGCCATCACGTCTGTCTGATATAATTAGATCAATTATCATTGACCATCACCCCAATGAAATAATTTCTTAAGCATCGAAGATCTTATCAGGTAATTCAAAATGTATGGGAGAACGAGTCGCTCATAAAAAGGAAAAGAAGAAGCCGAAGAAGGACAAGACGGGAGGGAAGTAGGAGAGACATAAACCGGGCGGCCGCTTCGCGGCCGCCCGGTTTATAATCTGTAGACATATCAGAGAATGTGAGATACCCTTCCTTCAGACATGGAGTCACCCGATGCTTAAAACCATAAAAGATCTACACGGAAACGTCCTAACCGAGCATGACTTGCCCTCACCCAAAACGATTCGTTGGACGCCCAACAAGAAAGCTATCTTAGTAAAGGCGGTTCGATCGGGAATGATCAGCAAAGAGCAAGTCTTGGAAAAGTATCAAATGACAGAACAGGAGTTACTTTTATGGGAAGATGGGCTTGAGAGAAATGGGGTTCGTGGGTTAAAACTTACCCAATTTCAAAAATTGCCACGGGAATAGTAAACAACCACCAGACACAGCTCTGGTGGTTTTGTTGACTTACCAGACAAAAAAGGTAGATTGTCGACGGACGATCCGAGACAGGGGTTTCTCATGTTGATTCTATGCATAGAAAACGATCCGGCTACTTCTCTCTCACTTTCGCTTATGCTGAGGGCGGGATGGATAGATGTACGGACCGAAGATCTTGGTACGGACGGCTTGAAGCTGGCACTGAGATACGATTACGACTTGATCTTGCTTGATCTGGACTTGCCCGACATACATGGGTATGAAATCGTGCATACTTTGCGGAAAGAGGGAAATAGGACTCCGATCATCATCCTAACCGGCGATTCTCGTCTGGAATCAAAAGTAAGAGGATTGATGCTGGGAGCAGACGACTACGTTACCAAGCCTTTCCATAAGGACGAGTTGGTAGCCCGCATCTACTCCAATGTACGACGATACCGCGGTCACGTTAAGCATACGATCGAGATCGGGAAACTTAGAGTTGACATTATGCGACAGCAAGTTTGGTATGGGGAGGACCTTGTCTTTCTAACCAAGAACGAATATCGCATACTAGAACTCCTAGCCACAAAAAAGAACGAGCTGGTGTCCAGGGAGCAAATCCTAGATCATCTATACCAAAACAACAGGAGGCCAGAATCCAAGATAATTGATGTCTACATTTCGAAGATCAGAAAGAAGATATTCGGCCGAAATGGGCATCAATACTTGGAAAATATCTGGGGAAGAGGGTATAAGCTCCAAGAGCCTCAGGAGGCCACCGCCTAGCGCGGTGGCTTTTAATTTATGGAAATTGATCGCTAGATTGCAATTAGCGGACAGTGTGGCACTATAGCCACCGGTTTGCACTTTGAAACCCCTGGAGGAAAACATGACCAATCCTCAACTCGTCGTAGTGGCGGAAAACGAAACTGAGAATCCAAACCTCGGCCGGCCATTGCCGGTTAAACTGAGTAGAGTAGTGCGTTATGAAGGACAGCCCCGTCGAGCGTTCGACCAGAAATCGATCGAAGAACTGGCCGAGGCTATCGCCGAAGAGGGACAACAGACACCAATAAGAGTCTGTAAGAACTCTAAGCAGCCTGGTACTTTCATTCTCATCGGTGGTGAACGCCGATGGCGAGCGTTTCATGTGATTCAAGAACGCACCGGTAAAGAACCGCTGATAGATTGCTTCATCGACGTCATTCACGATGAACGGCATCATTTCCGCGCTGCATTTCTTGATAATTTGCAACGCGAAGACCTGATACCACTCGATGAGGCAGCCGCCTATCAACAGTTGTACGATGATAGCCACGAAACAAGCCATCGTGCAAAAATACTGGAGATCGTTCGCTATACCAAGAAGTCAGAGTCTCATGTCGAGAGCTACTTGGCGCTTAATAAGTTGGGCGGTGGGACTAAAGAATTGATGGACATAACGCTACCAAAAAACCAGCGTCTATCCGTCACCACGGCTATTGATATCGCCAGGAGCACTACCGATCCTAAACTTCAATTCGAACTGGCAAAAGAGTCAGTTGACAGGGATCTTGGAGTGGCTGAAGCCAGAGTGTTCATCGGTTTCAAGACAGGCAAGAGCGGATTCGGAATCGGCGGTCGGTTACGCAAACCTTCTGACGATTACAAGATGCTCAAAGTCTTTCTGGGCCACACTGCCTCACGTTCCAAACGTTATAACAACGTCCTGCATGTAGGTAGTTTGTATCGTAGCCGAGACGACGAGTTTGGCGATCGGAAGCGTGACGCGGAGCTGATCCGCGGCATTATCCAGAACTTCAAGCAAATCCTCAAAGAGATTGAGGAAGACGGTTAATCCGTCGAAGGAGGTGTCATGAAAATACTAAGCACCAAGCTGGATACTACGACCATTTCATTCCTTCAAAATAATGGAGTGGTGGTTGAACAAGAAGACCTAGAAGTTGCGGAAGATCTCGACGCATGGTTGCAGGACGACCTATTTGATGCCGCGATAATCGACCTTGAATTGAGTGGCTTGGGTATCTTTGCCTGTAGAGGTCTGCGAGCAAAGAATATCAAGACTCCGGTTGTTGGTATATCATCCGGACATAACGACAGATCATGGAGCGATCATCGAGCCATGTTCTTGGAAAATGGAGGGGACGATCTGCTTCGCGGGCCAACCAATCCCCGCGAACTGGCCGCCAGCCTGCGAGCTATACATCGGCGATTCAAGGGGTCACTGCTCGATATCGCTACGTTCGAGCGACCGGGCGCTCGCCTTAAGATCAATCTGACTACCAGATTGATCGAGATGAACGATCTGGCACTTGATCTGACCGGCAAAGAGACCGCACTAATGCTACTTCTCGCATCCGGACCAGAAAGAGTATTCTCGAAAGAGATGCTTTTGACTGGAATCTATACGGGAGGGGTGGATGACGAGCCGGAGATGAAGATCATCGACGTTTTTGTCTGCAAGACACGTAACAAACTAGATGCGATCCACCCCGAAGGCGGTAAGTTTATAGAAACCGTATGGGGCAGAGGCTACCGCCTCGTTAACGGCGTAGTCACAAGTAAAGAGGTCGCATGAGTAAAATGCGTATCAGTAGCTACTGATACCCGGGCACGTCAGTGCCTGGGTATCAGTAGCTACTGATACCCGGGCACGTCAGTGCCTGGGTATTTCTTTTTTTATAAAAAAGACCGCGTCCTTTGGGGAAGGACGCGGTGAGTCGCGGTGAGGGACGCCGGGCAGGGAACTGGAAAATGTACAAATGAAAACTTGGTGATGAAAGGACGCGGAGTGCGGGCGCATCCGACTTTCATAGATTAGCACCTGGAGAGAAACGTCGCAAACCGACTGGTGGATAGCCAACCCAGAAGCAACTCTGCTATAGTGGGTCGCAATCTAAGCTTCATATGAACAAAAACAAACTCACTTTCTATAACCTCCTGGGGAACTCAGCGGTGGCGGCAGTTACCAACGCCTTCGTCTGGTTCGCGCTGACCTTCTGGGCCTTCCTCGAGACCGAGTCGGTCTTGGTGACGTCGGTCATCGCCGGCTCGTTCGCCGTGTTCAACATGCTCTCGGCCTTTCTGTTTGGCAGTATCGTCGATCACTACCGCAAGAAGACGGCCATGGTAATGTCGGGCGCGGCTTCACTCGTGGCCTATTCGATCGGCGCCACCTTCTTCTTCATGAACCCCGCGGCGGTCTTTTCCGATCCATCAAGGCCGGAACTCTGGATACTGATATTCATATTGATGACCGGCAGCGTGGCGGGGAACCTGCGCGGCATAGCGCTGGTCACCTTGGTGCGCGGATTGTTCGAAAAGGATCGCGACAAGGCCAACGGTATGATCGGCGCCGTCAACGGCCTCAGCTTCTCGGTGACATCGATACTTTCCGGTCTGGCCATCGGCTTCTACGGCATGGATCTGGCGCTGATCTGCGCGCTTGTGGCCACCATCATATCGCTCATCCACCTACTGACCGTCGACGTGCGGGAACCCGAGGTCATCCACACCGAAGAGAGCCAGGGGTTCAGCGTCGGCGGCACGATCGCCATCATCGCGGGGGTGCCGGGCCTCTTCGCGCTGATCTTCTTCACCACTTTCAATAACTTCCTCGGCGGCGTCTTCATGTCGCTCATGGACCCGTACGGACTATCGCTGGTATCGGTGCAGACCTGGGGTACCATGTTCGCCTGCCTGAGCCTCGGTTTCATTCTCGGTTCCGGCTACATCGCCAAGTACGGCCTAGGCAGAAGACCGCTGAAGCGCCTGCTTTTGGTCAACGTCGTCCTATGGATCACCTGCATCCTCTTCACCATCCAACCGTCGATCATTCTTCTGGCGGCCGGCATGCTGGTGTGGATGTCTCTGGCACCCTTCATCGAAGCCACCGAACACACCATCCTGCAGGCGGTGGTTCCTTATGAAAAACTCGGTCGGGTCATCGGATTCGCCCAGAGCGTCGAAGGAGCGGCCACGCCGATCACGGCGTTCCTCATCGGCCCGCTCGCGCATTTCTTCTTCATCCCGTTCATGACCGACGGCCTGGGCGCCGAACTGATCGGCGGCTGGTTCGGCACCGGCATGGCCCGAGGCATCGCGCTGGTGTTCATCACCTTTGGAACGATCGGACTTATCATCACCCTCTTGGCGTTCCGCACCCGCGCGTACCGCGTACTCACCGAACGTTACGCCGCTTCGAAGAACGCTGGGGGTAAGATGGAAACCCAAGAAAAAACCGCCTGAGCGGCGGAAATAATGAAACCCCGGAGCTGGTGCGCGAAATGGCGCGCGTTAGCTCCGGGGCTGGTGACATTCGGTTCACCTAACGTTTTGGACTCTTAAGGGCGTCTCGGTTTCAACCGTGTCCGTATCGCGCGCTCAGGCGGATGATGGACCTTTTTGCCCGTTACGTTGTCCGTAGCGTTGATGATTCAAGAACCAGATGATGCGTGAGATAGGCTTAGCGAGGTTTTCTTCGAAGACCCGCTATCGCCCCTTACGGACAGTCCAGCTAGGGACCATTCATTGTAACCTCCTCCCCAAATCGTCCATGAGGATCTTTGGGACCTCCCACCTCAGGACTCTGAGGAATAGAATATTTCAAAGCCAAAAAATGTCAACCCGCTATCAGGGAGCAGCGTCGTGTAAGAAAAATGCTAAAGTTAGGTCATGGCCGCAGGAAGCACGCACAAGGATGATCGAACGAAGTCTCTTTTTGAGTCGCTGTTCGCGGAGTATTCCGACGTTATCTATAGGCTATGTCTCTACAAGACCAGCGACCAGAACGTGGCCGCCGATCTGACGCAGGAGTGCTTCTTGCGCCTCTGGAGAACCTTGACCTCCAAGAACGAGGTGGAGAAGCCCAAGCAATACCTGTACCAGATAGCGCGCAATCTCATCATCGACCACTACAAGAAAATGAAATCATTGTCGCTCGATAAGCTGGCGGAGGATGGGTTCGACCCGAAAGACGACCGGCTTAACATCGTTCTTAGTAGCGAAGTAGCCTTGCTGCGCAACGCCATCGAAGCGCTGGAGCATGATTACCGCGAAGTGGTCTATCTGCGCTTCGTGGAGGACATGGGCGTCGGCGACATCGCCGAGTGTCTGGGAATATCGCCGAACCTCGTGTCGGTCCGTCTCAATCGCGGCAAGAAGAAGCTCCAAGAATTGTTTTTATAATATTATGAAGAAAATGACCGAAGCAGAATTCAATAGGATCGCCAAGGATTTCTCCGCCACATCCTTAGGGGAGGAGAGGAAGAGGGATATCCTGGCCCGGATCTACGAGGCCGCGCCTACCGGCACGGCCTCGAGCCCGTGGAATTTTTCCTTTACCTTGGCTTACCGCTACGCGGCCGCCAGCGCCATCGTGCTGGCGCTGGCTGGCGGCACCGCGGTCACGGCCGCAGGTAGCTTGCCTGGCGACCGGCTCTACGGCTTCAAAGTGAAGGTGATGGAACCGATCGCTCTGGCGGCGCGCCTGGACGAAGGGCGACAGACCGCTTATAAAGTCTCCTTGCTCCAAAAACGGATCATCGAATTGCAAAAACTCAAGGAGAGCGGCCGCGTCGAATTCGACTCCACCTACGCCAGTTACGCCGCTACCAAGCAGAACGTAGCCGACATCGAAGAGAATATCGCCGCTGTGCCCGCCGCCGAGACGGCCAAGGCCGCGGCGTACGTGGAAACCTATAACACCCTGGTAGACGAAGGATTCGAACTAGAGACCACGCTGGTGGCGGAGATCGAAGCCGTGACCACGAGCTCGGTGGAGGCCGACCTGGAGATAGAGGCTGACCTTCCGGCAGCTTCAAACATCATCAGACCGGCGGCGGCAACGGTCGGGAACACCGCCCAGGAAGCGGCCGCGGTGGTGGAAGCAGCGGCCGCGGTGATCGAAGAAACTGTGAGGCCAGTGGAGAATATAACGGCCCCGATACTGAAGGGCGTGCCCGGACTGTAATATTCGGACTCAAGGAAAGTCATGGAAGGCGTACGAAAAGTACGCTTTATGAGCGAATCACAAACGCCTATGAAAACATCCATCCATAAGAACGCGGGGCCGGCGCTCGCGATAGCTTTGATCTTAGCGCCCATTTCCGCCCTGGCCCAGGTGGAACTGGAAGTGACCGCCACCGGAACGCTGGGCGGAGACATCGACTCGGCCACCGACGTGAACGCGACCTTGAGCGATTCGGTGATCGAAGTGAACGTCGGTACCGGCGCCGCCACTGGCACCGATGAGGACGATTCCGACGGATCGGAAACGGCCCTGATGCTGAACGCCGAAGGCATAGCTATCAGAAGCGCCGCCGCGGTGCGAGCCGAAGCCGACCTCGAAGCCTTCCGCCACAACCTAGAAGCTGACCATGAGGGGATCGAGGAGGTACGCATCGACACCGACGCGGAAGGCTCGACCGAGGTGGAAGTGAGATACCGGCACTCCGGAAAATTGTTCGGCTTCATGCCAGTTACCGTGCGTTCCACCACCCTGGTGACCGTCAACGCTAACGGTGGCGTCGAGGTCGAATCGAACGTGCCGTGGTGGAGCTTGGTGGTCTCCAGCATGGACCATGCCGGATCGGAGATAGAGGATCGGATCAAGGACAATCCTACCGTAATGACGAACGCTGAGGCGGAACTATCGGCGCGCGCCAAGGCCGAGATAGCCGAGGCGGTGGTGGCCGAACTACAAGCTCATACTACTCTCCAGGCCTCGCTGTACAGATAAGGCGATAAGTAAGAGGAGGTAAAAAAGGCGGACGCGAAGCGTCCGCCTTTTTTCGACCGCTATCGATCTCGTTTCGCGGCGATCAACCCTGCTTTTAGCGACCGCGGCCGAAGATCTCGCGCAGCTTGGCCACGTGCTCCTCGTAGGTCTTAGAGCAATAGAAAGTGCCGCCGTTGGCGTGAAAGTAGAAAAGGCAGTCGGTTATCTTCGGGTTCAACGCCGCCACGATGGCCTCCAAGGACGGGTTGGCGATGGCATAGGGCGGCAAGCCCTTGTTCATGTACGTGTTGAAAGGCGAATCGATGAACTTGTCGGCCGGTATCGGCACCGGCCACCAAGCCTCGATATCGGGACGGCTGCCCTTAGCGTACTGCAGCGTGGCGTCGAGCTGAAGCGGCATGTTGATGAAAAGACGGTTCCAGATCACGCCTGATATCTCGCGCATGTCGGTGAAGTCCCGGGCCTCGCGTTGCAGCAAGGAGGCGATGATCAGAGCGTCGTTCAACGGCAGCACCGATTCGGCCTCGCTGGTGTAGCGATCGAGCACTTCGGTGGCGAAACGCTCATTGATCATCAAGGCCACGTCCTCCGGAGAAGCGTCCACCGCCACCAGGTAACGCTCGGGGAAGAATTTACCCTCGTCGAGCATGGGGTCCTCGGCGGTGACCAGGGCGATGAACCGGCCGCGCTCGGCCCGGTCCCAGCCCAGAATGCGGCCGAAGTTATAGGCGATCTCCTCTTTGCGCTCGCCGGGGAAGATCACCAGGAGCCGGCCGCCCGGGATGGCCATTTGATACCAAGAAGAGCGAGAGAGCTTGGCGATGAATTGCGCGAACTTTCCTGACGGCAGCAAGGAAGGGAAGTGCCAGCGCAAACGGCCTTCGTTGGACATGAACCTATCGACGTCAGGGTTCTCGTTTATCAGCTTGCGTTCCGGATCGATGCCGACCGGGAAGGGTGCCACCGTCACCTTCGGCTCGCTAAGCGGGAAACTGATGGTCAGAGCGGTGAAGAGGGTGAGCGCGGTGAAGATAAAGGCGACCACCAAAAAAGCGCCGTAAACGCAACGCGCCACGAAAGTGAGGCGGGGATTGAGGCGGCGCTGGCGCAGATGTCTCCGCAGCTTCTTATATATATGAGAGGACCGGGCCGACTTCGACAGACGCTGGAAGCGTTTCATGACCCCACCATTGTAGCATCAGATCGAAACGACCAAACCGGCCGGTGTGCCTTCGAACATGTTCGGCCCAGCTAGACTGCTTGATAAGTTGGCGGGAGCGTGCTTTAATGACCGCGCAAAGCAGTTCTCCTTGGGCTACTTCGTTTGCGCGCCTAGATCGGGCGGGCAGGTCAAAGAAGTAAACGAACAGGTGCAGAAGGACTTTGTTCGGAGCGATCCGACATTAGTTAAGTAAACAGAATCAATGACTGGAACAATCGCGCGTCTCACCGACCGTGGCTTCGGCTTCATCAAGCCGGATCAGGGCGATAAGGACGTATTCTTCCACGCTCGTT
>CAZSOS010000004.1:0-32616 GCA_964608605.1 uncultured Candidatus Saccharibacteria bacterium | reverse complement strand
GCCTCGACGCCGAACTCGCGCTTCATGCGGTCGACGATGATCTCCAGGTGCAGCTCACCCATGCCGGAGATGATGGTCTCCAGGGTCTCTTCGTCGGTCGACACCTTGAAGGTCGGGTCCTCGTCGGATAGTTTCTTCAGAGCGATACCCATCTTCTCCTGGTCGTTCTTGGTCTTAGGCTCGATACGCATGGCCACCACCGGTGCCGGGAAGGTGATCTGCTCGAGCACCAAAGGCTTGGCCTCGTCGCAGAGAGTGTGGGAGGTCTTCACTTCCTTCAATCCCACGCCCGCGGCGATCTCGCCGGCGTACACCTCTTCGATCTCGGTGCGCTTGTCGGCCATAAGGCGAACGATGCGTCCCAGGCGCTCCTTCTCGCCAGTATTGGCGTTGTACACGTAGCTACCGGCTTTGACAGTGCCGGAGTAGACGCGGAAGAAGGTCAAGGCACCCACGAACGGGTCGGTCTGGAGCTTGAAGGCCAAGGCGCAGAAAGGCTCGGCATCGGAAGGATGACGTTCTTCCTCGGCGTCGGTCTTAGGGTTGGTGCCCTTGACCGGAGGCAGGTCCATCGGCGATGGCAAGTAATCCACCACGGCGTCGAGCACGCGCTGCACGCCCACGTTGCGGAGCGAGGAGCCGGTCATCACCGGGAAGATCTGGTTATTGATGACGGCCTGGCGCAAAGCGGCCTTGAGTTCGGCCAAAGGAATCTCTTCCCCGCCGAAGAAGCGCTCCATCAAAGCGTCATTGGTCGAAACGATGCGCTCCACCAGTTCGTCGTGGTATTTCTTAGCCTCACCCATGAAATCGGCCGGGATCTCTTCAGCGGTCACCGTCATGCCCATTTCACCAGTGAAGGTGTAGGCCTTCATTTCCAACAGATCGATCACTCCCCGAAGTTGATCTTCCATACCCAATGGTATCTGGTATCGAACCGCCTTTGGCGAGAGGCGCTTCAAAATGGACTCGTACGAACGCTCGTAGGAAGCACCGGTGCGGTCCATCTTATTGATGTAGCAGATGCGAGGTACCCCGGCCTCGTCGGCATAACGCCAGTTAGTCTCAGACTGCGGCTCCACGCCGGCCACGCCGTCGAAAACGACGACCGCGCCGTCCAGCACGCGCATCGAGCGCTTAACCTCGGCGGTGAAGTCGATGTGACCCGGAGTGTCGATCACGTTGAAGGTGTACATCTGCGACTTGTCCTTGCGGTCGACCACGTCGGTCTTGGACCAGTTACAGGAAATAGCGGCAGCGGTGATGGTGATACCGCGCTCGCGCTCTTGCTCCATCCAGTCGGTGACGGTGGCGCCATCATGCACCTCGCCCAGCTTGTGGGTCATGCCGGTATAGAAAAGTACGCGCTCGGAAGTAGTGGTCTTGCCGGCGTCGACGTGAGCGACGATACCGAAGTTGCGCATGCGATCAACGGGGAATTCTCGGGCCATAAATAATTAGGGTATAGGGGTTAGGGTTAAGGTTTTAGCGGGCGGCGGCAAAGCCGCCGCCTCTCTGCTACTTTCTCTATTAAATAAAAGCGCGTCCGCGCCACGAAAGTGCCGGTACTATAAAGTATTTAGATACTTTCAGCAACCGCCCGTACCTAAAGGCGAGGCCTTTGCTCCCAAAGGCTGCTAGATAATGTCTGTTACCAAGGCATTTTTCCAAGAGCTGCTTCACTATCGCCGAATTATCTAGCGCAAATCCTTAAACGACTATCACTTAAATTAATTACAGAGATCGCGGTGGCTGCTTCTTAGCCTATTAAGTATACGTTCATCCGTTTCTGTAGCCATTCTACTTTCCATTTCAACGCAACGTTCATTCAAATATGCATTATTTTTAGATTGTTCTTTGGCTAAGATAATAATGGAAAATAAAATGCACAGGATAATGAATCCGACATACAATCGCTTCACTAAAAGCCAGCGATAGGATACCGCTGCCTTCAGTCTAATATACTGTGTGACTGAAAAAATAAAGACTACACACGCAACTACGATAACAGGACTCGCAATCATTCCTAGAGCTAGAAACCATAATAGTGGACCTGGAAACAGTAACGGCAACAGCACAAATACAAAAACAAAAACGCCGGAAATGGCTGCTATTCGGCCGACACGCGCAACCGACTTAGCATCGATCTCTGATTGATTCATTAATTATCACTATACCCCGAACACACTGAATATTGACTATACAGACCTAAAACAAAAATCCCCTCGCGGGGATTTTTAGAGTGTCTGTTACCAAGCGAAGTGGGCGAAGGCGCGGTTGGCCTCAGCCATCTTGTGCACGTCGTCGCGCTTCTTGACGGCCGTGCCTTCGTTCTTGGCGGCCAAGAGAATCTCGGCGGCCAGGGCCTTAAACATCGGAGTACCCTTCTGGCCACGAGCGGCGCCGATGATCCAGCGGAGCGCCAGGCTGGTGCGACGCTCAGGACGCACCTCGCGCGGTACCTGATAGTTGGCGCCACCAACGCGGCGGGAACGCACTTCCATCAAAGGACCGGCGTTCTGCATGGCGGTCTTGAAGACCTCGACCGGGTCGCCTCCCTCCTTATCGTTCTTGATGACATCGAAAGCGGCGTACACCACCTTGCGGGCGGTCTCCTTCTGACCGCGGAGCATCACGTAGTTAATGAGCTTCTCTACCATCTCGTCGCCGAACTTCACGTCCGGTCCCGGGATATTTCGTTTCTTTACTGGTCGTCGCATAATTTTCTTTCGTTATCTATAGCGAGATACTTTATAAATTTTAAATAAGGCAGAAACTGGATGCAGTTGTCACCTTTGGAGAAAAACTCACGCGGGAGGCGTAGTCAACCTACGACGACCAAGTGGGTTTTTCGAAAAGGAGGCAAACGCGCCAGTTTATGCCTTATTTAGGGCGCTTGGCGCCGTAGCGGGACCTGCCCCGGCGACGCTTATCGACGCCGGTCGCGTCGTACTTGCCGCGGACCACGGTGTAATTGACGCCGATGTCCTTCACGCGGCCGCCGCGCACCAGGACCACGGAGTGCTCCTGGAGGGTGTGACCGATGCCCGGGATGTAGGCGGTGATCTCCTGACCATTGGTGAGACGCACGCGGGCGATCTTACGGATAGCGGAGTTAGGCTTGCGCGGGGTCTTGGTGGTAACGCGAGTGCAGACGCCACGCTTGAAGGGCGAGGTGTAGGCGTTCGGGCGGTTCTTGATCTTATCGAAACCGACGGCCAAAGCGCCCACCTTGCTCTTGCGGGCGGCGCTGACGCGCTTCTTCTTAATGAGTTGTTTGATCGTTGCCATAAATTCAGTGCCGGTAACTCTACTATAAATAGATAAATTTGCAATAGGAGGCCGTCAGGCTGAAAAATAAAATACCCCGGGTGTCGTTGCTGGCCGACACCCGGGGACTTGCGCTTGTTTCTCGGATTGAAGTATCGCGGCTACCTCGGTAGCCAAGACCCCGAGGATCCGTTCGCCTCCTCGGAAGCCCAACGAGTAGGAACTAGAAACATCCAAGATGGCTTGTTCAGGGCCATTAGCGGGCGCCGCCGCTACATGCTATCTCCACCTCGGGTATTAGTGTCTGTCCAAGATATTACTACAAAGGAGGCTTTAGGAAAAGGCCGACCCCAGCAGCCTTTTCTTAAGTCACTGATCACAGGCCGCTTAAACCCGTGAACATCTCAAAGACCGCGAACACCACTCTAGAGAATGGCGCCCAGAAGACCTGGATGAACACGAAGATGAAGAGGAAGGTACCGATGAGCCCCAAGCGTTCGAAGGCGGACATGAAGTTACGGTACTTCATCTCCAAGCCAAGAGGCAGCAAGGGCGCCAGTATCTGGAGCCATCCAAGGGTGGGATGGGTATGAGGTTAAAGAAAGCCAGCAGAATGTTGATGTAGACGACGTAGGCCGAGAGTTCGAGGAAGGAAGGGGCGAGGCCAAGGTCGCCCCCAAAGCGGATAAGGAGACCGAATATGAGCGCCAGGGCCAGATTGACCGCCGGACCAGCCGCGGCCACCTTGGCCTCGCCCCATTTCTGATCGCGCAGATTGTAGGGGTTATAAGGTACCGGCTTGGCCCATCCGAAGAGGATGCCTGCCTGGGATAACAGGAGCAGGGCCGGGATGACGACGGAACCCAGCAGGTCGATATGGACGAGCGGATTCGGAGAAAGCCTCCCCTGCAGCCGCGCTGTCGGGTCCCCCAGCCGGTCAGCGGCGAAGCCGTGGGCCATTTCATGAAGCACTATGGATATGATGAGAGCGATGATAGTGACGATGGTGGCTGGTTCCATATCGCTATAAGATATCATGCCGCCGTTATTACAAATAACGGGGCCGGGTGATCTCTGGTTGCAAAAAGCCGTTACTATGGTAGTATGGCGGCCACTATGGCTAAAGTCTGCGACATAACCGGCAAGTCCACCCAGATCGGTGGCCGCTATTCTAACCGCACCCGCGCGACCCAATTCAACCCGTGCGGCAAGGTTCGCCGTTCCCCGAACCTCCAGAAGAAGCGTCTTTACGTTCCGGAGATCGATACCCACGTCACCATCAACGTTTCCGCCAAGGGCCTGCGCACCATCGCCAAGAACGGCGCCTACAAGACCTTGAAAGAGGCCGGGTTGATCTAAAACTTAGAAATAAAGAACGGCCGGGAGCTTTGCTCCCGGCCGTTCTTTATAAGATCAACCCAAGGAATGATAAGATAGTGAATATGAAATCCTTGTTAATTGTGCGAGCGATATTGCTTGCCTTTGTCATAGGCTGCGGTGTTTTATGGATATTTCTAGGTGTAATGTGGATAGATTGTAAACTTGATACTACCTCTTCACCTTGTGAGACTGGCTGGAGCATGATGGCTTTCTTTTTTGGTTATCCGGCGGCCATTATTGGCATAGGTTCTCTGTTAGGAATCCGTGAGATTAACAACCGACTACAGGGCGAGAGTCCACTTGCAACCAAAATCGAATCGACCGAGACGTGGCCTATTAAAATACGAAAAGGAGCGGTGATTCTAGTCATATTTTTACCCATACTATTTCTAGTGTGGTACGGGATACACAATCTCGTCTATTCACTTTTTTAGACTAATAGTGAGCCCGTCCGACCAAAAAATCACACGCCCTTGTTCGGCAGTGCTTAGGGTAATGATGCCAGCATTGAAGAGCATGTCGGTCACCTCCACGTGCGGATGCCCATACGAATTATCTTTCCCTGCCGAGATAACCGCGTAGGTCGGCGCCACCTCATCGAGGAACATCTCCGAAGTCGAAGTGCGCGAGCCGTGGTGGCCGACCTTCAAGACGTCGCTCCCCAAATGTTCGCCCTCGACCAAGACCAGATACTCCTCGATGGCCTTCGGCGCGTCCCCCGTCAGCATGAAAGCAATGTCGCCATAGGTGAGCCGCGCCACGATCGAAGCGGTATTACTTTCCATATCGGTCGGATCGGTATCCGGAAAGAGTATCTCCAGGGTCACGCCCCCGCCGAGATCATACCGCTGGCCGCGGCGGGCGAAGTACACCGCGCTACCCTCTTCGGCGATGGCCCGTTCGGTCGCCCGCCAGATGGCCGTGTCGCTGACGTTCTCCGTGCGGATGACCTGGCGAACGTCGTAACGCGCGAATATCTCCGGGAAACCGGAGATATGGTCAGCATCAGGGTGCGTGATGAGCGCGTAATCGAGGTCACGGTCGAAGAAACCCATGACCCCGGAGAGTTCCCGTAGCACGCTAGTGTCGCGCCCAGCGTCGATCAGCATCCGCGCGCCCGAGGGCGACTGAATAAAGATGGCGTCCCCTTGCCCCACATCGAGAAACGCCACGCAAAGAATCGTAGGGTCACAGACTGGTGGCCCTAGTCCCGTGAAAGGAATTTCGGGCCACCACGCCACCATGGCGGCGACCAACAATAGTCCCAGCGTTACTAATCTCTTCCTGATTACCAAGTTGTCTGGCATTTGGTATCATTATGAGATGGAATACCAAGCTAAACAATTCAATATCCCGGAACTAAGCGGCATCTCGCGCCGTTCCATCGAAGAGCATTTAAAACTCTATGCCGGTTACGTGAAGCACGTCAATCACATCCGGAGCGAGCTCGATAAAGTGAACGACGACTACGCTCGCGCCGAGATGATGCGCCGGCTCGGCTTCGAGTTCGGCGGCATGCGCAACCACGAATACTACTTCGCGCAGTTTGAAATGGGACCAAGCGAGCTCAAGGACGGCAAACTCAAGTCCTTGATCGAAGCGCAGTGGGGATCGGTCGAGCAGTTCATCGAACACTTCAAGAAGGTCGCCCTGACCCGCGGCGTCGGTTGGGCCATGCTCTACATCGACCGCCAGACCGGCGGCCTTGTCACCGCCTGGGTCGGTGAACAGCACTCCGGCCAACTGGCCGAGCTCGATATCGTGCTCGGCCTCGATATGTGGGAACATTCCTACATGCTCGACTACCCGCCAAGCGAGAAGACCAAATATATTGACGCCTTCTTCCAGAATCTCAACTGGGACACGGTGGCGAAGAGAGTGTAAGGGATAAGATCCATCGTTAAGATGGGTCTTCTTCTATTAACCAGCCCGCCAGCGGGTCTGGTTCGCGGTTGAGCCAACAAAGTATAAGGCCGATGGCGGCGTAGCCGAGCGGGACGAAGAGGAACGGAAACGGCGGGACGGTGAAGGCGGCGAAGGGCACGGCGCTCCACCACTCGGCCATGGTGATGATGTACATAAGCGACAGATAGGTCAGGTAGGCCAGAGGTCCGGCCAATGGGCCGATCAACAGGCCAGCGACACCGGTAAGGAAAGTAAGCAGCATGGCCACCGCCACCATCGGCAGCACCAGCACGTTCACGATGACCGCCACGACCGAGAACTCCCCTATCTGATACAGCAGGATCGGCAACACGAAGATCTGCGTCGCCAGAGTGGCCACCAGGAACTCGCGGGCGGAGATCAATCTATTCGGCACCAGCTGGAGCCTCTCGTCCAGGTACGGCGCGACGACCACGAGACCGAGTGTCGCTAAGAATGAAAGCTGGAACCCGACATCGAAAGCCAGCGCATACGGGTTATGGATCAACATGACGACGCCGGCCAATACCAGACCGCGCAAGACCAGATATACCCGACCAGTGAGACCCAGCAGCAATAAAAGAACGGCCATGATGGCTGCCCGGACCACCGTGGCGCTAAGTCCCACCATGATAGCGAAGATGATGATGCCGATGATGCCGACCACCGACGACAGCCGGCGGCCGAACATGGCGCCCAACACCATCAGGACGAAACCGGAAACGATGGCCATGTTGTAGCCCGAGAGCACCACGATATGGATGATGCCGGTGCGGCGGAAGACGGTCTCGAGATCATCACCTAATGCGCGCTTGACGCCGAGCAGCAATCCTTCACCCAAACCGGCGGCCGGTTCCGGCAAGAGCCGCTCTAGTTCGCGCATGAAACGCTGCTTCCAAGTGAAGATATGACCCACCAGGAAGTTCCCCTCTCCTTCGCCGATCTTCTCTGGGTTGGCGTACCTCATGATATAGGAGACGCCTCGGGCCAGAAGATAGCCCGGATAATTGAAAGTGCGTCCCAGGTCGGTCTCAAATGATTCTGGTTTCGTGAGCTTGCCAGTGACGGACACCCGGTCGCCATAGCGCCAGGGATCGCCGGCCGGGGCCATGACAAGGACGAGACCATGATCGGTCTTGATATATAGATGAGTGGTCGTCTCGCGCTCTTCGGGCTCGCGTTTGATGACGCCTTCGAGCGTAACCTCCTCGCCCACCCGGCTTTCAAGATAGGGATCCAGCGCGTTCTTCTCGGCGTGATCCACCCGCAAGAGGCCGAGGGAGAAAGACAGGAGAGCGACGACCGCGAGGGTGAGGCCAGAAGCTCCGCGGCGCCCGGCCAATGAGATTCCGACCCCCACCAAGGCCAAGAGCGCGATCCCCGATAGACCGACGTTCCAAAACGACTCGACCAGGATACCCAGCGCGAACGCTATGCCCGCCACGTAAAACCCGATCACCCCTTTATCAGCACTCATACTATTTCCGTTACTCAGAATGGTAACAGAATGATCTTAGATTTTTATGATATCATCAACGATATCATAAAGTCGCGGTCTCCGGACCTCCGACGTCCAGCCACTACTGTTTGTCCAAAGCCTCGTTGACCAGCCGGTCGGCTTCTTTGTTGAATTCCCGCCGCACGTGCGACAAGGTTAGGAGCGGGAACTGGACTCTCAGATCCTGGATCTCGGTAAAAAGTTCGCGCAATCCGGGGTTCTTCACCTTGTACTCGCCCGCCAACTGTTTCACCACCAATTCGCTGTCCAGCTTCCAGTCGATGGCCACCTCCCTGGTCTGATCGCCGAAACGCGCCTTGAGCGCCTTCAATCCGCGCAGCACGGCACCGTATTCCGCGATGTTGTTGGTGCTCTCGCCGATGTACTCCGATATCTCTTCCAGAACCTCTCCGGCCTCATTTTCTATCACCACGCCGATCGCCGCCGGACCAGGATTGCCTCTAGCTCCCCCGTCGGAGTGCACGATTATTTTTTCCATCCCTGAATTTTACAGGAAAGTTCCCCTAAAAACACCCGCCCCCTTTATGATATCGTTGATGATATCATAAAGGGGGCGGGTACACGTGTCCGGGGGCGGACCTGGACCGAACGTTAGGGGAGGATTTACTTTTCGATCCCGGCCCTCGCGGGAGTGATCACCATGAGCGCCGATCAGCCCAATACTTTTAACGCGTCCTGACGGAACGCCTCTGTCTCCTCCTCCAAGATCACCTTGAACATCGGAAACGCGTCGGATAGAAGGATATGCAGGTCGTCCTTGTCGGCATACGCTTCCAGCATGTGGGCGAAATGCTCGCCGGTGGATTCGTCGCTTTCGGAAAGGAAACGCAGCACCGAGCTCTCCATGATCAGGCCGCCTAAGTCGGCCAGGAAGATCGCTTTCTCGTCATCGGACATCTCCGAGAAGTGGAACAGATCCGCCAAGTTTTTTTGGATTTCCGTTGTCATAAGTTACGCGACGCGATTACCGCTAACGATCCGGGCGATGTATTGCCCCAGCTGCTCGTCATCATTGGCCGGTATGAGCTTCGCCTGCTCATTGATGGTGTCGACCCAACGATTCCAGCCATCCGGCTGAAGGCCTAGGCGATCCAATTCCGCTCCGAGATCAGGACTGGTGGCCACGGCCTTGATGTCAGCGAAGGTCATGCCCTTCAGCGCGTCAAAAGTACCAGCAACGTCAGGCCGACCGCCCCACAACAGGCTGCTTTTTCCTTTTTCGACCTCCTGCACGTAATTTTGAACGGCCACGTCATCGCTGACAGCTTCTACGGAAGGAGTCGTCTCGCTCATGGCCATTTCCGGTCGAGTTTCCGGAACAGGAGCCGAGTCAGGCAAAGAGGCCACCTCGACCGAGTTACTCTGTGGTATCGGCGCTTCGCTCGGCAGAACTACTGCTTCAGGTCGTGCTGCTGGAACTTGAACCTCGTTGGGAAGATTGGAAGGATTCGGTTCAGGTATCGGAGCCTGGTCAGGCAGGACTACCTCGCCCACTTCCGGACGCGGTGTCGGCGCTGGGATCTCTCCAGCGTTATTTTGATGCATCAATTCCAGCAACTTCTCATCGAGCTTGGTGACGTTGATCTCCTCGCCGGGGTAGATCTTGTGCACGTCTCCATGACTCTTCACCACCCCAAGCTCTTCGGCTTCTTCGTGATTCATTTCGTAATAATCCCAAAGCTTGTCCTGCCAATGGTTCTGCTCGGCCGGAGACATGTCGCGCAGAACGGTAGACTCGCTCTTCATGATGTTCCAGAGATTGTCACCGCTTTCAACCTGATGAATGACTACTGGTCCAGCCTCATCGCCCTCGATCTCATCCTCGTGATCTTCGGCGGCTTCCGGGTCAGGAGCGACTCCTGGCTCACGATCAGGACCAGCCGCTTCCACGGGAGGTTTAGCGTCAGCCTTTTCGGCCGAGACTTTCGCTTCATCTATGGTCTTATCAGCCACCTTAGGCTCTGACAGATCATCGCTGGAGTCAAATGAGTCAGGTGGGGCGCTGTCCGGACCACCAGGGGTAACATTGACCGATCCCGTGTCCAAACCATTGACGTATCCGGTCGCCGTCATACCGGCGGCGATACCGGCCGCCGTGGCCATCGTCTTAGCGCGTGCTTCGCGCGCGCTAACGAGCGCGGTCGCCTTCTCCATCTCTCGGTCTTCTTCCAAGAAAGATCTATCGAAATAATTCTCACCGATATTCGCCTGTTGTCCCGCCAGACGTTTGCGTGCTGACTCGACATAGGCCTTATCAAGCAGTTTTTTAGCGCCCAGTCCGACTCCGAGTCCGGCAAAGACCCCGATAGGATTAAGTATGGTCGCGCCTAAAAGCATCGGCGGCACGATGAGCTTCTTGTGCTTAGCTAATGCCTCTGACACCGGGCGCAAGACCTTACTCTCGCCCCAGGCTTCATTCACGGCTTCCCGCTGGGCTTCAACCCGCTTTCTATGTATTCCCGTGGTTACATGATATGAAAACATCCGCCGGTACCGTTCGGCCACCTTGTCACTATTATTGTATTCTTCAGGCGCCTGAGCGATGCCGGTTGTCCGCATCCGTGGCTTGATAAAATCCTTCTTGGCTTTCAGTAATTCTTTGGCCGCGTCATTATAGGCCCAGCGCAATCCTTGCGACTCGCCGCGCATATCTTCCAGCTCTTTGGAGGGCTTCGGCTGCAACCCGAACGTCCGTCGCGGCATATTGGCGAAGTATCGCCAGCCTTTCGATTCTTTTAAAATATGCTCCCGCAAAAGCTCATTGAATTTCTTATCGTGAGCCTCGCTCTTCTCTTTCCACTCCCGCCACCGTGTTCTGGCTTTTTCTAAGGCTGCCTGCTCAGGAGACCTTGATTGTTCCTTAGACTCGGCCGAAGTGCCAGGAAACTCTTTGTCCAAAGCGTTTTGAACATCATGGGCCAGTTGTTTGTCGAAGGTGGCCGCTTCGGAAACCGGCTTGGCTTTTTCCAGATCGGACATCTTGCCTATCTCTTGTTCAGAGAATCCAGAAGCAACCTCGGCTGACTTAGTATCGTTATCTGCCTTGAACTCACCGAGGAACTTTCCCGTGGCCGCGCCGCCGGTTTGGAATTTGGACAGATCGACATTTGAGATATCAGTTTCAGACACCTTTGAGTCCGATCCTTCGAAATGGTCCCAGGATCCCTTTTTAAGGGCGGACTGCTTGGCCGCGCCCTGAAGCTCTTTCTGAGACTTGATGGAGAAAACCGTGCCGGTCTCCCACTCTTTGTCTTTTTCGCTCCCTGCTTGGGCGGGCACGGCATCGGGCTTAACTTCTTTCTCCGGCACGGAAACAGCGGGTTCGTTCACTTGGTCCTCCTTGAGGGTGGCCCGGAAAGCCTCAGCGTCCCAGGAATCATGCGGATCGTCGCTTTCCGTCGGCGGCACTTCTAAAGATCGCGCGTTCAACTTGGCTTTCAGACTTGCCAGTTCACCGTTTTTGCCATCCATGATGATTATTGTATCACCAGGGAAATTAGAAAGGAGTGAGCCCTGTGAAAATCGATGATATGTGGTGGCGGACGAAGGAAAATGGCGCGAGCCGTATATGGACATACGGTGAGTGGCATTTTCCGAAGCCCAACGCCGCAGATCGCGATTTTCACAAGGTTCAGAGATACCTTGAGGATATCTCCATCTCCACTTGCCGGCGGGGGCGGGCGTAGGTCTCGAGAGACCGCTTCACGAGAGCGGAAACCTGGCTCGGGTCGGCGGTGACCGGGGCCAGGGTGCCGATATTGAAGGGCTTGGTGGGGCTGCCGCCCGCCAAGATACGCACCGCCGCCTGGCGATTCTCGATGTTCATGAGGTCCGAGGCGGTGAAAGTGGGCTGGAATTGCTTTTCCAGGAACTCGGCATCGTCCGGACCGACGCGGAAGGCCGCCATGGAGCCGACGTTACCGAAGACGGCGTCGCGGATCTTCTCGTCGAGCTGCGCGATGAACTGGTGGGCCACCGTGAGTCCGAGCTTGTATTTGCGGGCCTCCGAGAGGATGGCCGAGATGGAGTCGGTCGAGATGTTCTGGAATTCATCCATGTGGAGGAAGAAAGGCGCGTAGCCCCGAGAAACGTCGTCGACGCGCGACAAGGCCGCCATGAGGAGCTTGCCGACCACGATCATGCCGATCAAGTTGGCGTTGATCTCGCCGAGCTTGCCCTTGGAGAGATTCACCAGCAGGATTTTCTTCTCGTCCATGATCTGGCGGAAGTTGAAGGAGCTCTGTTGCTGGCCGATGATCGGGCGCATGAAGTCGTTGGCGGTGAAGACGTCGAACTTCGAAGTGATATAAGGCACGATGTTCTCTAGGGCCGCTTCCCCGCCGGCCTTGGTAGCAATGTCGTTCCAGAATTGCACGACCACGGGATTGCGGGCTTTGGCGATCTTCATCTTGCGATATTCGGCATCGGCGAAGACGCGAGAGATGTCGAGGAGGGTCGACCCGCTGCCGGGATCCTCCAGGACGAGTAAGGTAGCATTCCGGAAATACTGCTCGAACATCGGCCCCATGCTCTCGGGAACGGCGCCGTAGAGCTTCTGGAAGATGGAAAAGAGCTCGTTCACTACGAAGGTCTTCTGCTCGGGATGCGCCGGGTCGAATTCGAGCATGTTGAGGCCCATGGTCGCCGAAGTTTCGGCCGGGTCGAAGTAGATGACGTCGGGGTGCCGTGCCTCCGGCACGGCACTAAGGACATCAGTGATGTCCGTCCCATGCGGATCGATGAAGCAAACCCCATGACCGTCCTGGATATCCTGCGCGATCATGTTCTTCATGAGAGTGGTCTTGCCGGTACCGGTCTGGCCGATGATATAGAAATGCCGCAGCCGATCCTCGAGCGTGATCCTGACCGGAGTTTCCGCCCCCCGGAAGCGATTGATCCCCAAGAGCGTGCCCTCGACCGGCAGATCGAGCGGCGCGGGCGCTTCGGTCACCTTGGTCTGACGGAGTTCCGGTGCCACGTTCGATGCCAAAGACGGCGGAAAATGCATCAGAGTGGTGATCTCTTCGAGGTTCAAGACCAGGCGTTCGGAAGGGTCCCAGAGTCGGAAAGAGAAATTCCTCAAAAAGCCTGGCTGCTTCGCCGCGGACGTCTCGTTCCATAGGAGCCTATTGCCGGCGCCGTTCTCGAACTGATTGAAGCTCCGCGTGATGTCGTGCAAAATGGCCTTCGCCTCGGCCTCGGTACCAGCCGACGCCACCACGCGCAGCGAGACGGCATTGAGCGGACTCTTGAGTTTGTTCTGGAACTGCTCGAGCAACGCGGCATCGACGAAGCCGGCGCGTTCGGCCTTCTTCTCCTTTTCCTTCTCGACCGCTTCCTGGCTCTTGAAGATACTGAACACGCCTTTGGCGACCTGTCCGGCCACGCTGGCGTTCATCGCCGAGAGAGCGTCGCTCACCTTCTCGCCCTTTCTGATCTCTTCGATAGCCTTGGTTCCTTTTTGGGCATAGTCGTCCTCCCGCGCCCCGATCAAAAGCTGGATAGCCGCGCCCTCGCCCGCCTGGTCGATCTTCGAGAAGCTGTTGAGGATGACGTTCAGGGGATCGACGTCGAATTCCTGGTAGGACAAGAGCGGGTAGAGAGCGTTCTTCTCCAGAGAGGCGTGGGCCGCGGCGGCGATGCCGTTCTCGTTGAAGATATTGTAATCGGATTCCGCGGCGCGGACCTTGGCCTCGGGGAAGATGGAAAGGATCTGCTTCTCCAGAAGCCGCGCGTAGTCGGCTGGAACGGCCACGTAGAAGGCGAAGTCGGCGCTGCCCCTCTCCTTGGCCAGCTCGATAGAGAGATAGATGTCCTTGCGATTCTCGCCGGAAGCGATCATGCCGGCATAGAACTGTTCCATGCCGGAGATGAGCTCCGGCAGCTTCTTTTCAACCTGCTCCTCCCGACTCTCGGGCAGCTGGATCTCGAAGAGAGCGAAGTGGAGAGGCCGCCACAAGGGATCCTTTTCATTCCAGTGCGACAGGGGCAGATCGGAAGCGACGTAGCGCACCAGGGCGCGATGCAGGTCGTCGATCACGTGCGGATTGCCGGTCTTTTCGGCGATCAGGAGCACGTTCTTCACGCCCTTTTCCGGCAGCATGGCCAGAAGGGATGCGATCTGAGAGTCGTGAGGTTCTTCCTGGAGGCCGAGCGCGGTCATCTTGATGAGCCGTTCCGGCATGGCCGACTCTTCGCGCAGCGCCACGCTGGCCGGCAACTCTCGGTAGGTCTCCACCGCCCTGTCCGCGGCCAGCTCCTTGGAAGTCTCCACGCTTTCCGACTGCAAACGCCGAGTCTCCGCGCGCAGCAAAGCCACCTCGTCTTCCGGTCTTGGGAAACTTCTTTCGCGTGGGGATTCCATGATCGATACTAATTGTATCGTATCGGCGCGCGAAAACCCGGGGCGGCAGTAGAAAACTAAAGACCGCTCAAAATTGAGCGGTCTCATCTTCAAGTTCAAGCGCGGGCATCTCGACGCCCTTGCAGGCGATCATACCCCTCGGGCCGGACGAACGGAGATGTTCGATCGGCACCAGATAATCTTCGCTGACCGGGTCGTGGTACCGAAGCAGCACTTGGCATTGGCACAGAGCGCATATGCCCCTGATCTCTTTGAGTCCTTTCAGCATGGCGATTCCTCCCTACCTCTCATCACAATATTAAAGCGAGGGCACGATGTCAACGATGCGCAGCCGGGTCTGCAGGCGATTCATGAAATAAGATTCTTCGACGTGGGCAAGGAGCGTCAGCTCCTTGCCCACGTTGGGCGTAGTCATGAAACTCTGATCGGTGGCGAAAAAAGCTATAGCCTCCATGGAGCCGAATTCCTGATCGAACACCAGCTTCAGATGTTCCTTGGTCTTGCCGAACGCTTCGACCTGCCGCGGCGCGATCTTCGGAAAGGCAAACAAGGGTTTCTCGTAACCTTTCCCGAACGGTGCCAGGAGTCGCAGGTCGGACAGCAATTCGCGACTGATATCCTCAAGCGATAGGACGGCGTCTATCCTCCTCTCTTCATCGGCCAGGGCCGATTCGCCCAAAGCCTTGAAAGCGTCGTTCAAGACCTCCGACAGGTGGAATATGGAATCTTCCTTGACGGAGAAACCGCCGGACGCGTGGTGGCCGCCATGCTCGAGGAAGTGCTCAGAGGCCGCGTCCATCAGTTTCACCACGCTGACGGGAGTGGCGCTGCGGCAGGAGCCTTTGATGACGCCGTTGCCATCGCGGCCCCAGAGGAAGACCGGCCGGTTGAACTCGCTCGATAGCCCGTTGGCGCAAAGCCCGACCAAAGCCGGCCGCCACTCCGGATTACCCAAGACCAGCACGTCGGCGATCTCGATCATGTCGCCCACTCGCCGCTTCAGTTCCTTAGTCATGGCGGCCACCACCCCTTTGCGCTCGTTGTTGAGTTTTTCCAAGTGCGCGGCCTTGTCTTCCGCCAGCGCCTGGTCGTCCAAAGAGAGTGTCAGGAAAGCGTCCTCGGGCGAATCCATCCTGGAAGCGGCGTTGATGCGCGGCGCTAAGGTGAAACCGATGTCGTCTTCGGTGAGATGGCGCTGATCGGCCCGGGCCTTATTCAAAAGAGCGCGCAGTCCCGGCCGCCGGGACTTGCGAAGGACCTGGAGGCCGTATGAAACCAGGACACGGTTCTCGCCCTTAAGCGGCATCATGTCGCCGATCGTCGCCAGGGCCACCATATCGAGCCACCACTTCTCGCGACCGGGGATAATGTTGAAGTCGCCTCGCCGTAGCGCCGCCTCCGCCAGCTTGAAGACCACGGCCGCGCCGCACAGATGCGGGAAGGGGTATGAATCGCCGACGCGAGGATTCACCACCGCCACCGCTTCCGGCAACTCCTCCTTGGGCTCGTGATGGTCGGTGATGATGAGGTCGACTCCGAGAGCGGCGGCCCTGCGGGCCGCCGCCAGATCCGACGTCCCGCAATCGATGGTGATGATGAGGTCGACCTCTTCGGCCGCCAAACGCTCCACCGCCTTCTCGCTCAAGCCAAAGCCGTCGAAGTGCCGGTGCGGTATGTGATTGATGAAGTTCGCGTGTCCGACCGCTTTTAAAAAGTCGTGCAATATGACCGCCCCGGGGATGCCGTCGCAGTCGTAGTCAGAGTAGATAGCGATGCGTTCTTGGTCTTTAATAGCGCGGAGGAGCCGCTCCACCGCCTTATCCATGTCATGAAGCAGGAACGGATCATGCCGGCCGGTCTCGTAGTTGGGCGCCAAGAAATCCGCTTCGTCCTTCTCCTCGACCCCTCTAGCTCGAAGCAGATGTTTCAAAAGATCATCGTCCTGCCGTTCCAGCAGTTTGTAGTTTGCCATACGTGTTAGAGCCCGTCCTAAAAACCAACATTCTTTAACAAACAGAAAAGTCATTCCGCCGACGTCAGTTGGAAAAAACCGGCATAAATCTGTGAAAGTTCACTCACCAGAGTTACTATGGCTCGTTCACTTTCGCAAATTTCTGCTCGGTTTTTGCCAACTTTGGGTCTGACGGTGGTTTTTAGGACGGGCTCGCACTATAATACCATCATCAGCCCCTCATCCGCTAAACTTCATGATATCATTGACGATATCATGAAGGAGAGGGGCGGAATAAACTATGAATGACAGCATCTTTTCCAAGATCATCCGCCGAGAGATCCCCGGGATTTTCGTCTACGAAGACGACGTCTGCGTGGTCCTGATGGACAAGTTCCCGAGTGTTCCCGGCCAGACCTTAGTGATCCCTAGGCAGGAGATCGACTATATCTTCGATCTCGATGACGCCACCTACGCGCACATTTTTCATATCGCCAAAAAGATCGCCAAAGCTAGCGACAAGGCCCTGAAACCCCAGCGCACCTGCCTGGCCGTCGAGGGCTTTGAGGTGCCGCACGTCCACATCAAGATCTATCCCGTCCAGGACACCTCCCGTGGCCTCGGCCCCTATCTCGCCAGTGGCTCCGTGGCTGACGATGAAGAGCTAGTAAAACTGGCAGAACAAATCAAAAATAATATATGAAAAGGAAAACCGCCCACGGATGGGCGGTTTCTGCTTGGTAAAGGACCAATCAAGCTAGCGGGAAAGAAAAAATCCCCGCAGGTCGTTCTGGAAGCACGAGATGGCAACCCATATCCCGGCGAACGTACTGTAAATGCTGACCAGCAAGGCCATGTGTTGCGTCATCGTTTCCACATCTCGCAGCCGGTCGAAGTAAGCAAGTTGATAGAAGAGTAGCCAAAGCAATACCACCGAAACAAGACCCCATACAGGCCAAGTCGCTCTATACACCTTCTCTTTCGACCAACCTTTTTTGATCTGGAGAAAATCCCTCAGCGTATTCAGTACCAGGTACTGTATCGCCAGACTTATTATCACGATGACGACCATACGCCAGGCCACATGACCTAGACCTGTCAGGGGTGTAATAAGAACAACCGCCATGGCCCAGCACACGCTGTACATGACACGAACAAAATGCGCATTGATAGACATTTGCCTCTCCTCAAGGAACGTGACTTTTCAAAGGTACAGAAATTACTTTTGCAAGTCAATCATTATTCAACACCGCGTCGATAGCAGGCAAAGTGCCGGTTTCGAGAAAGACCAGCATGGCGCCGCCGGCGGTGGACATGAAGCTGAACTTGTCCTCAAGGCCCAGCGAACGGATGGCGGCGATGGTGTCGCCCCCGCCGACGACGCTATGCGCGTCAGACTTGGCGATGACGCGCGCTAGCATCTCGGTGCCGAAAGAATAGCCTTTTTCGAAGTTCCCCAAGGGGCCGTTCCAGAGAACCGTCTTGGCGTCTCGCACCAATCCCTCGATCTCTTTGAGCGACGTCGGACCAGCGTCATAGATGTATTCATCGCTGGCCACGCTGCGCGCTCCCACTTCCCTATTCTTTTCACCGTTGCTGACGATGACGTCAAACGGCACCACGATCTTCGGATCATTCATGAGCTCGCTGCCGGATAGATCGATATCGGAGACGAGCGACCGGCCGACCTCGTAACCCTTGGCCTTATAGATATCGTTGGCCAGAGCGCCGCCGATCACCACCGTGTCATACACGCGCGCGTAGCGCTCCACCAAGGGCATCTTGGTCTCGAACTTGGCGCCGCCGAGGATGAACACGGCCGGATGCTTTGGGTCCATCACCTTTCTAAGCTCCTCGTATTCATGGACGAAGCTCTGACCGAAGTAGCTCGGCAGGTATTTCGGCACTCCGGTGATGGAAGCATGCTCGCGATGCGAGTCGGAAAAAGCGTCGTTGACGTAGAGATCCCCCAGCGCCGCTAGCTCTTTAGCCAGACCGTCATCGCCTTCGCTCTCGCGCGCGTCTTGGCGCAGGTTCTCGAAGAGGACCGCTTCGCCGTTCTTCAGAGAGCCGATGACGGAATAAGCGTCCCGCCATGGACCGCCCCAAGCGACGCCGGTCATGAGCTTCAGAGCTTCAAACACGGGCTTAAGACTTTCCTCCGGCTCACGGCCGATATGGCCGAGGATGATCACTTTAGCGCCAGCGTTCTTGAGGAATTCGATGGTCGGCACTGCGGCTTCCAAGCGAAAGGTCTCGGTGACTTTGCCATTCTCGACCGGCGCGTTTAGGGAAGCGCGGAGCAACACGCGCTTGCCCTTCAATTCTTTAATATCGGAAATCGCCGGAAGCGATCCTGATGAAGCGCGCGGAGCGTTTGAGGAGCCGACGGAGGGTAGCTTTTGCGCGTTCCGAACAGCAAATAGCTTCTTAAGCAAATTTCGCATACTGATCAGCTATCTTAATTATCGAAACAAACTCCTTGGCGATCAGGCTGGCGCCGCCGACCAGAAAGCCGTCGACCTGTCCGACCGCCAGCAGCTCTTCGGCGTTGTCGGCATTGACCGAACCGCCGTACAAGACGCGGACGGCTTCCGCCTTCTCGCGGGCGTACAGGTCGGACAGCACTTTGTGGATGAAGAGCTTCATTTCTTCGACCTCGGCGGCTTTGGCGTTCTGGCCGGTGCCGATGGCCCAGACCGGTTCGTAGGCGATGACCACGTGCTTCAGGTCTTCCTCGGCCACGCCCTCAAGCGCGCGCGTCAGCTGTTCTTCCACCACCGTGAAATAGTCGCCGAAACCGTCGCGCTCGCGTTCGCCGACGCAGACGATGGCTGTCGACTTCAGAGCGTGGAGCGCCTTGATCTTGCGATTGACCTGCTCATCGCTCTCTCCCGCCGCGCGGCGTTCGGAGTGGCCGACGATGGCGCACTTGACGCCGATCGAGCGCAGCATCGACGCGCCGACCTCGCCGGTATGCGCGCCTTCAGCCTCGAAAGACACGTCCTGGGCCGCGAATTCTATCTTCTGCGCTCCGGCCAACTGGCGCAGCTCGGCGATGAACGGCAAGGGCGGGGCCACGGCTATGGAAGAATCGCCCCGGCGTCCCAAGAGCCCCTTTTGAACGTCCACCAGTATCTTTTCGGCTCGGGCCAACGTGGCCGGGTTCATCTTCCAGTTGCCGACGATGAGGGGCTTTAGCCGTTTTTTCATACTTTTTATTTTACCACGCGTCATTCACCACAATAAAAACCTCAGAAATCGGTTGTAGTTGTGCCGGTTGGAGTAAATTTCACGAGCGAGACGTATACGGATATACGGCGACGAGTGAAATTTCCGAAACTGGTGCAAATGCGCCGATTTCTGAGGTTTACTTATATTTCACCCCACTCAGAGATCGACCACGATCCTGACGGTCCGCTATTGAAGTTCATGTCCTGCAACCCGGTCTCGTAATGCACCTCAGTGCCACCGTCCATGATGATCTTCTCCGCCGTCAGCTGCTTGGCCTTGGCGCCGCCGGTCATGCGCAGAGTCCCTTTCTGGGCGTTTAAGACCACCGCGCCGGACCCGCCGGAGAGGGTGATGGCCGGATTGTTGCCGCCACATGATCCGATCGGACAAGTACTGGTGGTGATGAGCACTATGTAATTTCCAGAGACGTTGTTGCCCTGGAACTTGCCGCCGCCGGTCGTGATGATGCGACCATCGGTGACGATGACGCCGCTGTTGCCGCCGAAGGAATTAGACAGCTTGATGATGGCGTTGCCGTCGACGGTGATATTGCCGGTAACATAGAGCGTCCCTTCGATGGTCAAGGAGCCGCCGGCCGTAACGTGCAGGTTGCCCTGGATCTTCTTGGCGCCGAGGGTAACGTGCTGAGTCGGCCAGTTACCGACCGTCAGGTTGCCTGTTTGCGTCCCACCGGCTTCTGCCTCCTGCTTCCAGGCCTCGATATTGCCGTCGGATATCGGGTAAGGCTGCTGTACCGGATCCGGCCTGGAAGTATCGCAAGCCTTATTGGCGTAGCTCGAGGCCTGGCAATGCATGGTCCCGCTGACGTTGGCGCCGGAGATGACGTGCGCCCAGGCCCCACCGCCGATAGTGAGACGGTCGTTCTGCACACCCGAGATCACGCCCACCTGACCGCCGACATAAAGATCGAAGAAGATATCCGCTCCGGCCGGGGCGGTATCGCTCCAGGTAGCGGAATTCTTGGCGCGGATCTTGGCCACGCCGTTGGCGTAGCCGTTTTGATCGGCGCCCATGATGAAATAGTTGCCGGAGTCGTACTGATTGGGCGCGAACACGATCCAATAGGTCGTGCCCGGCGTCAAAACCGGCGTGCTGTTTAGGGTGATGCCTAAGTAATTGAAGGACGTCGTCACCTGGGACGAACTCAAGGTCCCCGAAGCCAGGGTGGTGTTCCCCGGCTTGTCGACGTTGTTGTTCATGATGCGGACCGTGGTGTCCGGCATCCAATCGCCGGCCGAGTACTTCCTGATGTAAAAGCGCAGGCCGGTGACCGGGGTGGTGGTGGAGACCCGGAAGCTCTGAGCCAGACCTTCCGGCTTGGAGTCGTTCCATACCGGCTCGCCCCCGAAGAATATCTCGCGCGATGGCGCGCCGGAGCCGTTCGATTGATCAGCCACCGGAGACGAGGCGTTGGCCACCGTGACCGAGCCGCTGACGGTGGCCCCGCCGTAGCCGATGACGTTGCCGTTGGAATAGAGGTTCCCGAACACCTTGGCGCCGCCGTAAAGCTCGAAGCCCCCCTGTCCGGTCTGGAGTCCGTAATTGAAGCTGACGCCGGTGCTCTCCGAGACCGCCACGCGCAGATTGCGCTCCACCGTCTCGGCCGCGCCCGACACCTGGATGGTGCGGCCCCCGAAGGCGGTGGCCACGGTCACGTCGGCCGAAACGCCGTCGAGAGTGAGCGTGTCGAAGGCCGGCACCGTCATCTGGTTCTTCATCTTGTGCAAGGTCTCCGCCGCGGCGCTCTCGGCCACGATGAAAGCCCGCTTGGACGCCAGGATGTCGGACGCGGCCCGATTGGAAGACAACAGCGGCACCATGAGCGCGTACACGACGAAAGAAGAGACCGCCACGAAGATGAGCGTGTTTAGGATCACTATGTATCCTCCCTGTCGGTTGTTCACAAAATTATTCATATGAACGGCGGAGTATGACTAACCCGGGATACGTCTTCGTCACCAACTCGCCCCGCACCGGATAGGTGATATCCAGCTCGTAACGGACCGCATAGGAAACCGGCGTGACGATCTGAGTAAAAAGAAGCTTGGAGGCCAGCATATCCGCCGGGGTCATGAAGGTCTCGACGCCGCCGACATCCATTATCACCCGACCGTCCTCGACTCGGAAGATCTTCTGCAGAGCGACGGTGCCGGCGTAGGCGCCGATGGTGAGTTGTCCGAGTGCTGTGTTGAAAACGCTTTCACTCTGATCGATCGTCGCGCCGCTTCTAAGCTCGGTGGCCAGTATCTGCATGAGCGTGCCGGCGGCGCGGTCGGCGCGCAAAGAAGCGGACATCGAGCCGTAAGTGCCGTAGGCGTGAGTGAGAGCGTAGACCAGCGCTACCAGAACGACCATCATGCTAGCCAGATAGACCAACAACTCGACGAGGGAGAAGCCTCGTCGAGGGTAGAGGGTAGAGGGTAGAGGGTAGAGTTGACGGCCGATGGGCGCGGAAAAAATGCTACGCAATTTTTCCGCCCTAAACCCTAAACCCTCCGCCCTAAACCTTAAATTATTCATAAGAATCATGGATGAGCATCTCCGAGGAAGCCAATACCTCCCCATCGCGGCTAACCTCGAGGCGCGCGCGGCGCGTGGTCGGGTCGACCGCGCCTGCGTGCGCCAGGCTGCCGGTGCCATCGCGATACACCGGGAAGACGGTAACGGCGCGGTGGTATCGGCCGGCGATCAAAACCTCCGAAGCGGAGGTCCGATAGGCCGAGCCGTCCCAGTAAAGGGCGTACGGCTGGCCCGTCGTCAGAGCGGCGATGTTGTCGTCGAAGCCCTCATCGCGCAAAAGCAGCATGGCTTCGGCGCCTTCCTCAAGCAGCAGCGCCGCCTGCGCCCGATCCTCCGTGTCAGCGGATAGCCGGCCCAGATATTCAAACGAAGCGACGAACGCGGTCAGGGCCGCCACGAACACGGCCGCCGCCACGATGACCTCGACCACCGAGAATCCCGACCACCTTATTTTTTGGAGACTGTTATTCATGTGAAATGTCGCCGCCGGCGCCCACCTTGATCGAACGGGACTTCGACGGGTCGGCGCGTAAAGACACCGTTATCGTCGCCTCCTCGCCGATCGCGCCGGTGATGCGGGCAAAGACGACGGTCTCGTCATCCAGTATATCAGTCGAAAGCTCCAGCCGGCCGTCGAGAGCGTGCGTCACGCCTCCTTCCCCATCGTAGGCCTCGCCGGAAAATTCGACGTAACCAGAATCCAAGAAATGAACGCCGTGCGGCGATCCTCCCTTGCCGGCCACCGACCGGGCCTTGGCCTCCTCAAGGGTGAAAGCGATGTCGTTCGCCGCCGACCGCAGGAGAAGTCGCTCGCTCATGGCGCTAAGCGACACCACCGCCACGGCCGCCAACGCCAGCAGGATGGCCAGTACCACCATGATCTCAATGAACGTGAAGCCGCGGAGCTTTTTCATGCGATATGGATATAGTGTACAACACGGCCGCGACATCGAAGGCGGCGCGGCTGAAAAACCCGCTCCCCTGACCGCCTCCATCAGATCGAATCGGTCAAAGAATATATCGGCGCGATCATGGCCAGCGCGAAGAAGCCCACCGTGGCGCCGATCACCACCATCAGCATCGGCTCGATGATGGTCGACAGGTCCTTGGTCTTCCGCTCCACCTCCGTCTCATAGAATTCCGCCAGCTCCTTCATCATCTGCCCCACCTCGCCGGTCTCTTCGCCGACCTGAAGCATCTCGCCGACGAACACCGGATAGAGCTTGTCCTTGGCGACGAACACCGATGACAGCGGCTGGCCGGCCTCGACCGCCTGCCGCGCCTCGATCAGTACCGGCTTGTAGTAGACGTTCTGCACCACCTCCCGGGTGATGTCGAGCGCTCGCATCACGTCCACCCCGGCGGTCAGAAGCGAGGATAAGGTGCGGGCCGTGCGGGCGGAGTTGGTCTCCTTCACCATCGGCCCGATGACCGGCAGCTTCAGGATGATGTAGTGGAACACCCGCTTCCCCAGCCGCGTGCGCAGGAAATATATGAAGCCGACTATCAGCGCCAGCAAACCGCCCAAAGTCGCGACCGTGTTGGCCACCATGAAGTCCGAGGCCGTGATCAAGGCCACGGTGGTGGCCGGCAGCTCCACGTCCATCTTCTTGAAAGTGCCGGTGATCGAAGGCATGACGTAGATCATCATCACCACGCCGATGATGACCATGATGGTGAGCACGATGGCCGGATAGATCATGGCGCCCCGGATGCGCTTCCGAAGCGTCGCCGCCCGTTCCATCTGGACCGACAGCAGCGCCAGAGAGTCGGACAATCCGCCGCTCTCCTCGCCGGCGCGCGTCATGGCGACGTACAGCTCGTCGAATATCCGCGGATGCGCGGCCAAGGCCGCGTTGAACTGGTCGCCCTTCTGGATGCGCTCGCGCACGTCGGCGATGATGAGCTTCAGTTTCGGGTTCTGCGACTGCCGCTCGATGACCGATAAGGCCCGCGACAGCGGTAACCCGGCCTTCAGCATGCCCGAGAGGTTGCGGGTCATGAGGACCAGCTGATCGGTGGAGACCCGGCTCAACATGGCGTTGATGCGCTCGATGTCGAACAACCGGCCAAGGAGCGAACCGCCCTCTTCCTCGACACTGGTAACGTTCACCCCTTTCTCGCGGGCGATGTCGTACACGCCGAAACGGTCGGAAGCCTCCACGGTCTCCCGCGCCTCTTGGCCGTCTTTGGTGGTACCGATGTAAGTGAACCGGTTCATAAATTATTAATTTCGAATTTTGAATTTCGATTCAATTAAGAATTCTTCAATGTTGAAATAATCTTGCCGAAGATCAGGACCAATTCGTTGCATCCCTTCCATAATAACCTGAGTTCCTTCTTTCTCTCCGGGTGAGCGACCGATAACATTCTCAACCAATGCTGAGTTTCTTGCGCCTCCTTCTTACAAATATGAATCTTGTTCCGGAAATCTTTCTTAGAACTTGCTGAATCGGCCTCCATATAGTTAGCGCCAATACTCGTCCCAGAACGTACCAGCTGTCCGATTAAGGATGATGATACCGCATCAGGTAGTAGGCTTTTGCACAGACTGACTATCTGCTCACCAAATTTTCCAGTTCTTTCTTCCAGATCATAATTGTTGGCTGTTTCCGGCATTGTCGCATTAGAAATTGATTCGGAACTCGAAATTAAAAATTCGAAATTGATATCTACTCATTAATGACGCGCAGTACTTCCTCGATCGAGGTGACGCCGCGGGCGGCCTTGAAGATGCCGTCTTCCATCATGGTGAGCATGCCCTCGCCGCGGGCCACCTTCTCGATGTCGTCGGCCGTGCCGCCCTGCATCACCTTCTCTTTCAAGAGCGGCGAGACCGGCAGCACCTCATGGATGCCCATGCGGCCCTTGTAGGCGGCGTCATCGTCTATCCCCTCCTTGGGCCGATAGAACGGTATCGACGACCAGGTCGCGTCCTTGGGCGCCACGCCTTCCTCTTTCAGCGCGCGCAGCACCTTCTCAAGATCCGCGTGCCGCTCCAGCTCCTTTCTGGAGGCGTCGGTCAGGGTATAGGCTTCCTTCTCGCTGGTGAGCTTCCGCACCAGGCGCTGGCCCACCGCCACCCGGAGGGTGGACACCAGGAGGAACGACTCCACGC
Organism: uncultured Candidatus Saccharibacteria bacterium; assembly: GCA_964608605.1. GTDB lineage: Bacteria > Patescibacteriota > Minisyncoccia > Phycocordibacterales > UBA918 > OLB19. The sequence goes on along the minus strand of CAZSOS010000004.1, from coordinate 7,316 downwards.
CCATCTCCATGAGCCGCGCCACCGTGCCGGAGGCGGAGTTGGTGTGCACCGTGGCCAAGACCAGGTGGCCGGTCAAGGCGGCGTTGATGGCCAGGTTGGCCGTCTCCTGGTCGCGGATCTCACCGACCATGATGATGTCCGGGTCCTGGCGCATCAGGGAGCGCAGGCCGTTGGCGAAGGTGAAGCCGATGTCCGGCTTCACCTGGGTCTGGTTCACCCGGGGCATCTGGTATTCGATCGGATCCTCGATGGTGGAGATGTTCACCTCCGGCGTATTCAACAGGTCGAGGACGGTGTAGAGCGTGGTGGTCTTGCCCGAACCAGTCGGTCCCGTGACCAGGATGATACCGGTGGTCTGCTTCATGGCGCCATGGACCCGCTCCAGCGAAGCGCCGTGGAAGCCGATGCCTTCGAGGGTGAAGCCCGAGCGGTTCTCGCGCAAGAGGCGCATCACTACCTTCTCGCCGAAGAATATCGGCAGCATCGACACGCGGAAGGAGACCTTCTGTCCGTCCATCTCCATCTTGAAGCGGCCGTCCTGAGGCAGTCGCTTCTCGTCGAGCTTCAAGTTCGAGAGGATCTTGATGCGGGCCACGATGCTGCCGGCAGCCACCTTCGGCAGCGTCATGGCGTCGTGCAGGATGCCGTCGATGCGGTACCGCACCAAGACCTCGGTCTCCATCGGCTCGATGTGGATGTCGGAAGCGCCCTGGATGATGGCGTGCCTCAAGAGCGTGTCGACGATACGCACCACCGGCAGCTCCTCGGCCAGCTTCTTCAGATGCTTCTCGTCGGTTTCGTCGGCGTCCTCCCCGACCACCTTGAGCGACGCCGCCTCGCCGGCAATGATCTCGCCGAACTCGTCCTTCAGGGTCTTCTGGTACTGCAGGAGCGCCTCGCGGATGGAGTCGTTGTCGGTCAAGCGCGGCAGGATCTTCACGCCCACCTTCTTCTTGATGAAGTCGATGGCCGGCAGGTCGGCGGTGTTGAGCATCGCCACTTCCAGGCCCTTGTCGGAGCGCTTGTACGCCACGATGTTATGGTTGCGGGCCACCGGTTCGGGAATGAGCGACAGCACGGAGAAGTCGACCTTCTGGCCCTTAAGCGACACGAAGGGTATGCCGAGGATATACGACTCGACGCGGCGCAGGTCGTCCTCCTTCAGGTACCCGCCGGCCAAAAGCGAGTCCGCCAACGTGCGGCTCTCGGCGCGCGCGGCCGCTTCGGCGGTGACCAAGTCCTTCTTTGACACCAGGTTGGCGTCGGAGATGAAACGTTTTAGTTGTGAATCCTGTATGCGCATTCCTCCAAAGTTACGTACATATATTAGCATTAGCCTCATCCCAAAAGGCCAATGGTTACGCACACAAATGAAAAAGGCCGGCTCGCGCTTCGCGCTCGCCGGCCTTCGATGAGCTTTCGCTCAGTCGTGCTTCACTCCCCACATGGCGTTCATCCGCCCGTAGGCCTCCATCACCGCCAGGTCGGTCCGATCGTTGTCGATGATGATCTTGATCTGATCGACCGCCGCCCGCGGTTCCTGGTGGGATTCCGCGATGGTCTTATAGACCAGATAGGCAGCGACGATGGTGAGAAGGATCACGATGATCTGGTACAAGGTACGCATCTACACTCTCCTTGTGTGAACTTTCTCTTCTATGATAGCATACTTGACCAGAAAAGTCAATAGCAAGACCAGCCGATTTCTCAATAATAGGGCTAAAAATAAGGGATTTGGGCCCATGACGGCGGCCGCTTCGCGGCCGCCGTCATGGGCCGACCCACTATTTTCTTGACTCCTTCGCGAGATCAATTATACTTATAATATCACCACGAAAAGTCCCCCGTAGGGTTCCGTCCCTACGGGGTCCTTTTCTTTTTATACTCCAGTTTAGGACGTAATTCGTTCATGAAGCCCAAACGCTGTCTACCGAATCGTTTAAGCAAAGCCGAGAATTTAAAGTAATTGGGGATGAGCACGCGTTCGAGTTTTTCGTTTTCCAGAAGGTGTTTAACGAGACAATAAAAATCACCGTCACCGGTTACGATAACGGCCTTTCCGTAATGCTCATATTCGATCATGGCTTGTAAAACCAATTCGGCATCGCAGTTTCCTTTGGTGGTCCCGTCTTTGTAAGTGAGGGTCGGCTTAAAAACGCATATGAAGCCGGCGTCTTGGAGCGATGTATACAACGTGTTATTTCCCTCTATATAACCGACAAAGAGAAAGGCCTTCTCGACTCCGTATTTTTCCCGAAGATACACGCGGAAACGTCTCCAGTCGAGCTTCCATCCCGCTGACCGTATGGCCAAATTTACATTCTGACTATCAATGAAAGCGTAATTATTCAACTGCTTCCGCATACGTTGGGATTATACCCCAGATCGGTCCTGAGAGGTCTACAAGAAAAAACACAAGTCTGACTTGTGTTTTCTGGTGGAGTTAGGGGTTGGTTGGTGGTTCCGTGACCGGAGGCACCTCTGATGGAGGCGCGGGCGGGGTGGGAGGAATCGGATCTCCTCCAGGATCAGGGGCCGGGGCCGGATCAGCTGGAGGCTCAAGGACGCACTGACCCTGGTCGTCAAGGGTATGATCAGCCGGCATCTCGGTCTGGAGGCCGTCGATATTAGAGCAAAGATCGGTCTGGGCCTCGGTCTCATCCGCTCCTCCCCCGCCGCCAGTATCCTCTGGCGGCTCTTCCTCCTCTCCCTTCAAAGCGTTGACCTCGGCCTTAAGCGCCTCCACCTCGGCCTCCAGACGCTCGGTGCGAGCGAAGTATTCCTCCATCTTGGTCCACATCTCCTTCACCGCGTTAATCACCGCCGCTAGGAGCGGTCTATCAGACAGTGAGAGGTAGCCATCAGGGTTGGTACCGACTGCTTCCGGGATGAAGTCTTCCACGTTCTGGGCCGAGAAGCCGGCGTAGAGAGTGGAGCGGTCGTAGCCGGAAGCGGCGTTCCATCTATACATTATCGGTTCTATGCCTAAGATGGCTTCGAGTCCGCGGTCGAAGGTACCTTCGAGGTCTTTAAGACGAGTGTCCGAGGAGACCGAGAGGTTGCCCGAGGCGTCGGTCTGGAGGGTGCCGGCGCCGAAACTTTCAAATCGCACGTTGCCCAAAGTATGTAGCTGAACGGTGGGATCGCCGACGCCGCCTAGGCCGAGATAGCCGGTGCTTCTCTCGATCATGAACGGTGCGCCCTGCCAATTGCCGCTATCATCATAGCGGTGAATGAAGAAATCGGAACCGACATTACCGCCGCTTTCAGCGACTCCGCTAAGTCCGACGGCGAAGCGTTGGGTACCGTTGGTGTTGTAGTTGAATAAACGGTCCAGTCCCGCCGCGCCGCTTAAGGAGTAACCAGTATTGGACTGTATCCCACCACCGACAAACAGAGCGGTGCTCATGCCCACGTCTCCACCAGGGTTGATCGACAGTCTTTCCGTGAAAGACCCGGCGTTATTCTCCACGATCGAGAAATGATCGGAGTTCGGTCGGAGCGACATGAGCCAACCCTTGTCGGCAGCAGCGTTGGTCAGATAAAAGTCGGCCGCGTTCGTATCGTCGCCGCGCTTAGCGGTCACGGCCGCGTATCCGGATGAAGACGCTAGAATATTCCCTGCCACCGTCAATCTCTCTCCCGGACCTGTCGTGCCGATGCCGACGTTGCCATTCGCATCAACGACCATACGCTGTGAACCGCTCGTGTTAAACGAGAGTCCGGGTTGTGAACTTGCTGCAGAGTCAAGCTGGATACTATTTCCTGCGGAACCTGACGTGTTCCAGAACTGTAATTGAGAGTTTCCGTCTATTCTAACATTTCCACTAACAGAGAGCTTGGCTTGCGGCGTCGTCGTGCCGATACCGACGTTGCCGCCTGAAGGATTCAGAAGAAGAGCCGAGCCGGCGTTGTTATCGCGAGCCTGTAAGACACCCGCCCACCCGAGACCTGTATTTGTATTGTAATATCCTAAAGATACGTTATAGGCAGGGTTATTGTCCACGCCTATGGCCATCTGTCTGGCCGTGGTCACGTCACCCGGACTGGACGCCCCGACTATATGGGTCAAGTAATTAGGGTCAACGGTACCGATACCCACGTTGCCGCCAGGAGTGATCCGCATCCGCTCGGTGGAGGAAGCCGAGAAGATTATCGGAGCGGCTTCGGTGGCCCAAAGATGGAAAGGTCCCGTGCCGCGATGCTGTATCCAACTTTCCGTGTTGGGACCGGTGTTACCGCGGAGGAGACGCAGACCATAGTCAGCGTAGGTAGAATCACCGATGAGGTCGATGTATGAGTATTGGTTTCCGGGCGTGTTATATCCGACCCTGACGGCGTTTCCGGAACCGTTTCCGAGCAAGTATAGACTCTCTTCGCTATATAAATCGGAGGTGGTATAGATATTGCCGGCAACGGTGAGGAGAGAACCGGGGGTTGAAGTACCGATACCGACGGTGCCGCCGGCCGGATTAAGGAGGAGTGAATCGCCGCCAAAGGAACTGGTGAGTGATTGAATGGCCGGCTTTCCATAGTGGGATGGATTGGCCATCCATAAACCGCCGGTGACACCGGCGTTGTACCCGAAGTACGCGTCACTGGTCGTTCTCAAAAGACCGACAACGTCCAGATTGAATATTGGATCGGCAGTACCGATACCGACGTTGCCGGAACTGGTTATCTGGAAAGGACCGGGGTAGGCGTTGTTGTAGCGGATACCGAATGTTCCGCTATCAACTACGAGATTGTAATAGTTATCAGAATTATCTGATTCTTGAAGCTTCAGTTGTGGTGCTACCGCGCGCGCCAATATCCCACCTTCGACGGTCAGCTTCTCTCCCGGAGTAGTGGTGCCGATGCCAATATTGCCGGAGGACGTAATAGTCATACGATCAGAACCGCCGACTTCAAAACTTAACGCATTACTAGAGTTTACATACTGACGAGCACGGTCAGTACCTGCACGCTCCCAGATGAGGTAGTTGGTGGTGTTGGTGTCAGTCGCCAAACGAATGTTGCCTTGGTAGACATCGAGTTTATTTTCGGGAGTAGTGGTGCCGACACCCACGTTCCCCTGCCCGTTGATGGTGAAGGCGCGGCCGCTCGATACATCTACCTTCATGGCGCCGGCCAGCGATTGATTAGCGGTATGGGCGGAGCTGTCTACCTCGAAGGTGTAGGTGCCGCTGGAGAGACTGGATGCCTCTTGTACCGCTCTAAGGACGCGGTTGCTGGAGCCGTACACGTCGAGGCGGGCGCCGGGTGAGGTCGTGCCGATGCCGACGTTGCCGGAACTATTAATCACCATTCGAGCCGTGGCGTTGGCATTGGTGCCAAACCAGATCTCATTTTGAGAGAAGAGACCGACGCTATCAGCCGCCGCTCCGGTCATAAGTCCCTCGACACTACCGATCCGACCATGTAGGTTACCTACAGAATCCCTGAAGGTTATCTTTGCTCCAGTGACAGTTCCAGTGAGATTCAAAACATCTGAATTGGAAGTGTCGGATATAGATAGTCTTGCTCCTGGCGTGGTGGTGCCGATGCCGACGTTGCCGTTCGCTAAGATACGCATCCGTTCGATCGGGTTGCCAGAGGTATCATCGTTTGTTGAGAACGAGAGGTTGTATCCTGCTCCCCCGCCATTATATGAATAACCGATGTCTGCTCCGTATATGGTCGAATCGTACGCGGAAAGGAGGCTGACGATAGTTCCCGGCGTGTAGCCGCCGGCGAATCCCGCGTTCACGCGGAGGGTCGAGTTTTGATAATGGGTATTCCCTGTGTAGGTGCCAGTTGCAACCTCGAGTTTGGCGCCTGGGTTAGTCGTGCCGATGCCGACGTTGCCGGTTGCGTCTATAGTCAGCCGAGGAGTCACTCCGTTCGTAACGATATGGAACAATTCTGCATTTCGTGTACCGATCCATGTAGAGTTTGGAAGAACCGTAGCACCGCTGTTGGAATGGTTTAAGGAGCTGACGAGCGTGCCAGCATTGTTATAGAAGTTGAATCCTTCGTATCCATTCGCATTCGTATTCATAAACGTTCCTCCGACGTTCGCAGCTAATGCATTCATGCTTGCGATAAAACCAACACCTGTGTCTATAGGAGTATCCACGCCACTTAGGACACTACCGGTCGCATGCATATTCCCAGAAACGGAAAGTGCTTGTGATGGTGAAGTGGTGCCGATTCCCACATTCCCACTTGCCCTATAAACGTTGTTGCTGGAGAGAGTCCAATAGTTGATGTCAGCCGACGACGAAGCGTTTAGAGTATTGCCGTTCCAGTAGAGGCCGGTGCCGGCGGTGAGGCGGGATGAAGGGGTGTTGTAGAAGTCGTTCCAGGCGGTGGTGCTGGCTGAGAGCGGGATGAGGTAGCCGGAAGCGAGAGCGATGGAGTCCCCAGAGAGAGTGAGGCCGGTAGCGGAAACGGTGAGGTTGGTGTAGTCGCTGATGTCGATGTCGGTGCCATGCCAGACGCCTTGGTTAATGGTGCCTAAGTTCAATTGGCCGCTGCCGGTGGTGCCGATGTTGAGGTTGCCAGAGGCGGAGGTGATGTTTATATTCCCCGATCCGGCGGACACGCCCACGTTGCCGTCATGCGAAGTGAGGTTGACGTTTCCGGAGCCGACGGCTTCGGTGTTGATGTTGCCCGCGCCTTTGGTCTCGATGGCCAGGTTCTGGTTGTTGTCCGTCGTGAAAGTAATGGTATTGGAAACATCCTCCAACACCTTCTTGCCATTGATGTAGAGAGAACCCGGACCGATGTAGACGTCTCGCCACATCCTTTCGGGAGAACCGAGGTCATAGGTGATGTCGGCGGCTGGGATGATGTGGCCGGCCATCGAAATGTTGCCGTTGAATGTGGAAGTGCCGAGGCCGGTCAAGTAGCCTTCCGCGGCGTGATCACCCCAGGAATAGGCCGTGTTCCAGAAGCTACTCGAAGCCACCACGGTGTTGGCGGCGTTGTTCCAAGCCGTGGTGCTGGCGGCTAGCGGAATGGCATGATTCACCGCCGGCGCGATGGAGAAAGTATGGATACTTCCCACCGAACTGATGTTGAAAGATAGTCCCCCAGACGAAGCCGGATTGAACGTCTGGCCACTGGAGGTGAGGCCGTTTAGGTTCAGGATACCGGCGGAGGAGGTACTGGTGCCGCAGTTGAGGCCTAAGGAGGTGAGGACGCCGGAGACGACCTCGACGCAGCCGTCGGCTAGGTTGGTGACCAGGTAGTTAGTGGTGAGGTAGCCTTGGACGTGGAGGTTGGTGGTGGTGGCGTTGTCGAGAGTGGCGTCGGTGTTCTGTTGGATGTAG
>CAZSOS010000003.1:42476-62327 GCA_964608605.1 uncultured Candidatus Saccharibacteria bacterium | reverse complement strand
AGCTGCACCTGGAGATCATCGTCGACCGCATGAAGCGCGAGTTCGGCGTCGAGGCTAACGTCGGCAAGCCGCAGGTGGCCTACCGCGAGACCATTCAACGCGAGGCCGAGGCTGAGTATAAATACATCAAGCAGACCGGTGGTCGCGGTCAGTATGGTCACGTCAAGATCCGCATCAAGCCGATGGAGCCTCTTGCCGAAGGCGAGGAGGTGAAGAAGAACGTTACTCGCGAGGAGCACTTCGAGTTCGTCAATAACATCAAGGGCGGCGTGGTCCCGAACGAATTCATTCCGCCGGTCATGAAGGGTGCCAAGGAAGCCATGGCCCGCGGTATGGTGGCCGGCTACAAGATGGAGGACATCTCGGTGGAACTCTTCGATGGTTCGTACCACGATGTCGACTCCTCGGAGATCGCCTTCAAGTTGGCCGCCATCAACGCCTTCAAGGAAGCGTCCAAGAAGGCCGGGGCCGTCATCCTGGAACCGATCATGAAGGTGGAGATCACCACTCCGGAGCAGTTCATGGGCGACGTCAACGGCAACCTGGCCTCCAAGCGCGGCATGGTGGAGGGTATGGAGGACCGCGACATGGTCAAGGTCATCCGCGCCAAGGTGCCGCTATCCGAGCTCTTCGGTTACACCACCACCTTGCGTTCCATGACCGAAGGCCGCGCCAACATGGTGATGGAATTCGATCACTACGCGGTGGTGCCTCCGAACATCGCCGAGGACATCAAGAAGGCGCGAGGATTCGTGCCGAAGGACGTGGAGGAATAGTCTATCTCCATTCTCGGCGCGTCCGCGCCGGTTTCGGAAATGGATGTTGGAAAAACAAAAACAAGGGCGGGCCATAGGCCCGCCCTTGTTTTTGTTTTTCAGCGATCTGTAGCATACTGGAGCCAGTCAGCACCTCGAAAGGAGAGGGGAAGATGAGTGATCCTGCTAACTGGGATGAAGTCACGTCTCTCACCGAAGGATTAGTAACATTCTCCGGATGGGTGGGTATCCAAGACGGAACCGGGGTGGCGGCGGAACGGGTGTTGAGTCACGAAGCTGATACGGAGATCAGTTTCGTGGTCACGGAAGACGATGAGGCCGTGGATATGGTCGTTCGGCTAGTGGTCCGTCTGCCTACGGATATCGACGAGAGTCGCTTTGATCAAAGTATATCGGTCATTAGCCGGATCTTGGTGCAAAGACGCCTCGCCATACAACTGTGGCTCGCACGGCTGAAAGGCTCCGCGGCCACCTATGAATTCAGCTATACGTGGCGTTGCGACCACCAATTGCAACAAGAGCTGACTCTGCCGGTCCTTTGCGACACGATCACCCGCTGGTCCGGTCCGCTGTCAGCCCCGGTGTTCTCCATCGCTCCGCTTATCGGCCTGTATCTCCGAGGCGTGTTGAAAAGGGATGAAGATTTCATCGTGTCCGGACTGAACAGTTTGGATCTGCTCGCCGTTGCTACGCGCGGCCGCGCGTAGGTTCCAAGGCCTGGGCTCATACTTGAGCCCAGGTTTTCATGTTTTCTGAAAAAGAAACCGCCCGCTTCCCTAAAGGGAAGCGGGCGGGGACTTCTCACTCCAGAGAGGCAAATAGCCCCTCTTCGCGGATGTCGTTTATCACTTCCCACTCGCCGGAGTGAAGCGGTGACTGACGACTGTAGTATTGATGCGGCAAGTATTGCCAAGGCAAGACATCGCCGATCAGGTTGTCGAGGACCAGGTCGCCTCTATCGGTGCGGACGACCAATACCACATGATCCGCGCCGTCTCCTTGAGCAAAGGAATCGACGGTAGCCATGAGTACAGCCGAGACGGGTGCGCCCAAGGCGATAAGGCGTCGGCGCTTTTCCAGAACGATGTCTTCGCAGTCACCACTTCTATTGATCGGCAACGTCCACCATTCCGGTACGCCGAAATGTTTCAAGTCGTCGATCGACTCTATTTCCCAGTGTATGGCGGTGTTGACCGCTATTATCTGGTCTAGAGAATACTCGTCGAGTATGATGACGGCGTCTTGGCCACGGGGTGTGCAGTCAGGCTTATTTAAGCGACAATAGATCTGGTGCCCGAGCGGTTTAGAAGCCGGGCTGCCGTCCGTGAACATGGGCGTCAAGTCAGGCAGCAACATCCGGGTCAGGTCGGGTCTAGGAGACGGTATGGTGGCCGTTTCCGGCAGACTACTCAAATGAACACCGTTGGTGTCCATTTGCGTGTCCGCGTAAGAGGAGGATACACCCATCAACAAAGCTACTAGTACGAACTTCAAGGTACCCAAAGCGAACATGTCGCCCTCCCGCATGAGAAGAAGTTCACTAACGTATATCCTGGCAGGGAAACCGCTTCTCGTCAATCGGCCCGGTGTTGCATTTCCAAACGGCTTCATGTACGATAGCCGCACCCGTTACATAGCTTTTTGCTGTGTTGGAATAAGCGCTCTTTGAGAGGTGATGTGTGCCAAGCGGCAGTGCGATGTTCTCGCGCCACTGCCACTTCGCGCACATCCTGCTTTTTCACCTACAACAAGCAGTGTGCGGCATATTAGTAAGACCTAATAGCTAATTTTATGGCAGATTTCGATCGTTCTAAGCCGCACATGAACGTGGGAACCATCGGTCACGTCGACCATGGTAAGACCACGCTCACTGCGTCTATCCTAAACGTGCTCAGCCAGAAGGGCGGAGAGTACGGCGCTAACGTCAAGGCCGTCGAGGATATCGACAAGGCCCCTGAAGAGAAGGCGCGCGGCATTACCATTTCGCTGTCTCACAGCGAGTACTGGACCCCTAACCGTCACTACGCTCACATCGACGCTCCGGGTCACGCCGACTACATCAAGAACATGATCACCGGTGCCGCTCAGATGGACGGCGCCATCCTCGTCGTTGCCGCCACTGACGGCGCGATGCCTCAGACCCGCGAACACGTGCTTCTCGCGAAGCAGGTGGGCGTGCCTAAGATCGTCGTCTTCCTTAACAAGTGCGACATGGTCGAGGATGAGGAGATGCTCATGCTCGTTGAAGAAGAGCTCCGCGAACTCCTTGAGAAGAACGGCTTCGACAAGAACGCCCCGATCATCAAGGGCTCCGGCCTCAAGGCTCTCGAGGATCCGTCTGGCGAATGGGGCCAGAAGGTCCTGGAGCTTGCTGACACCATGGATTCTTACTTCCCGATGCCGGAACGCGAGCTCGACAAGCCGTTCCTGATGCCGGTGGAGGACATCTTCTCTATCGAGGGTCGCGGTACCGTGGTCACTGGCCGCGTGGAGCGCGGTGCCATCAAGGTAGGTTCCGAGATCGAGATCGTCGGTATCAAGGACACCACCAAGACCACCGTTACCGGCGTAGAGATGTTCAACAAGTCTCTTGACGCCGCTCAGGCCGGAGACAACGCCGGTATCCTTATTCGCGGTACCAAGAAGGAGGATGTGCATCGCGGTCAGGTATTGGCCGCTCCAGGCTCGGTTAAGCCGCACACTGAGTTCGAGGCCGAGGTCTACGTTCTCTCCAAGGACGAGGGCGGACGCCACACTCCGTTCTTCTCCGGTTACAAGCCCCAGTTCTACGTTCGCACCACCGACGTGACCGGCGAGGTTACTTTGGCAGAGGGCGTGGAGATGGTGATGCCGGGCGACACCGCCACTTTCAAGGTGAAGCTGGTAGCTCCGGTGGCGCTCGAGGAGAAGCAGTCCTTCGCCATCCGCGAGGGCGGCAAGACCGTGGGCGCCGGCGTCGTTACCAAGATCGTCGCCTAACCAGACCATTTCTCTTTGATTAGCACTTCACAATATGGCAACTGCAACTAAAAAGACCACTAAGCGCGCGACTAAGAAGGAGTCGACCTCTAGCGAGGCTCCGAAGCTCCGCATTCGCGTGCGCGCTTATGAACACAAGATCTTGGACACTTCGGTGAAGCAGATCATCGACACCGCCTTGCGTTTCGACGCCAAGGTCGTTGGCCCGATCCCGCTGCCGACCGAGATCAAGAAGTACACCGTGAACCGCTCGACGTTCATCGATAAAGATGCGCGAGAACAATTCGAGATGCGCATGCACAAGCGCGTGCTGGACATCTTGAATCCGAGCGCCAAGGTGGTGGAGGCTCTGACGAACCTCTCCCTGCCGTCCGGCGTGTCGATCGACGTGAAGATGAATTAGTTGCCATGCTAATCCAAAAGGCCGCCAGCGCAAGCTGGCGGCCTTTTGCGTATCGATCATTCCATCTGGAGAGAAAACGCGCCCGACGAGTGTAACCTCGCCGGGCTTTGATTTCATGCCGAGTTGCCGCTCGGCGCGGTTGGATCGTAGTCTCGTAGCCTACGGATCCGGGTTGATGAGGAAGAGGAGGACTTCGAAGATGAGTGGTTTCCTTCTTGTCCGATACCTCATCGTATTCTCCATGCGGGCCGGTTGCTGGAACAAGTGAACGATGCCCGCGACTCGTTCCCCTCAAAGTCTATGGTGCATCCTTGGTCAGTAAATAGCAAGCCCTAGCGTGTGCATTTGGCTCGTTGTGCTATACCTCCACACCCACTTTTTGGCCGCATTCGGAGAATGCACTCGTGAACCGAGTAGTCAAAAAGTGGGTGTGGGGGTATATTGCTCTGGTGAAAAAAGATAAAAGCAAGTCAGAAAAGGTCTATATCTATGGCCGCCACTCACTGGTGGAGGCGCTGCGTGATAAACCTAAGGCCATTAAGAGTATCTTCTTGGAAAACGCTGAAGCTGAAACCGAGATCGTGGATTTGGCGCGTCAGCACAGTATTCCCGTAAAGCAACTCGGTGGAGGCGAGAAGCGCGAGGTCGGCAAGGATGCTGTTCATCAAGGGATCATCAGTGTCTTGAATCCCGACGCGCTTTTCGTGGATCTGAAGGACTTTTTGAAAGGACTTGATATGACCAAGAATCCGGCCGTGGCCGTCTGTGCCGAGGTGCAGGACCCGCACAACCTCGGCGCGATTATTCGTTCGGCGGCCGCGCTCGGTCTCGCGGCGGTTATCATTCCCGAGCATCGCCAGGTGTCAGTAACCGGTACGGTGGTGAAGACCTCGGTCGGGATGGTCTTCCGCGTGCCCTTGATCCGCGTGGGAAACGTGAACCAAACCCTGGCGACTTTAAAGGACGCCGGCTTCTGGACCTATGGTCTTGATATGGAGGGCGAGAATCTGACGGAGACTAAATTCGATCGCCCTTCAGTCTTCGTGGTAGGGAACGAAGGCGCCGGCATCCGCGAGAAGTCCTTAGAGCTCTGCGACTATAAGCTGTCCATCCCCATGCACGCCCGGACCGAGTCACTCAACGCCGCCGTCTCGGCCGCCGTCGTCTTCTACGAATGGAGCCGACAAAATCCCGGGCATTTAAAGTAGCTTATATACTAGTCAGACTAGTATAAATATATATGTTAGAGCAAAAAGACATCATTACCGCGCCTTGGGCCGACTACGAACTGCTTGATTCCGGTGATGGGCGGAAGTTGGAACGGTTTGGCAATATCGTCACTGACCGCCCCGACACTCAGGCGATCTGGCTAAAACACAATTCAGACTTGTGGGGTGGAGCGTCTGCAACGTTTACCCAAGAGGGAAAAGAGAATAGATGGGAGTTTGCTGGTGATGTGCCGGAGGTCTGGACCATCGGTTTTAACGAACTGAAGTTCAACCTCCGCTTCGGTAACTTCAAGCATCTGGGTATCTTTCCCGAACATGCCGCGCAGTGGGATTGGATCAAAGAAAAAGTATCGGCGTTAGAAAACCCTCACGTGCTTAACCTCTTCGGCTATACCGGCGCGGCTACTTTAGCCGCCGCTAAAACGGGTGCCGAAGTCACCCATGTCGATTCTTCCAAGCAATCGGTCGAGTGGGCTAGTGAGAACGCTAAGTTGTCCGGTATTGAAAGCGGCATTCGCTGGATCGTCGATGATGCCGCCGCTTTCGTAAAGCGGGAAGTGAAGCGCGGTGCTAAATACGAAGGCATCGTGCTCGATCCACCGGCCTTCGGCCGCGGAGCCAAGGGCCAGGTATGGCATATCGAGGAAGACCTAATGCCGCTGCTTTCGAATCTCAAGGAGACTCTATCGGATAAGCCAGGATCATTCGTCCTCCTATCTGGATACGCCGCTGGTTTCGCGCCGCACTCTTTCGCCCAGGCGGTGGAAAGCGTTTTTGGACAAAATGGCGCTATCACTTTCGGCCATCTCAATCTTCAAGAAGCTAATTCCGACCGTGTTCTACCGACCGGTATTTACGTGAGGTTTACAATTTAGTTTAAATTTTATATATTTCACCAAGGTACGCCGTTCCTTTGGTGACCTGTTCGAGGTCTGACTAACCCCGAACCTTCTGACGCCCCCGAAAAGGGTTTCATCTCTCAAAGACGCCTCGGTTCTTCGGAATCGAGGCGTTTTCCCTTGTCTTGCATTTTCCTGATACTGCTGTATAGTACGCCAGTCTTTAAAGACCTATGTTCGCTGAAGGGGAGCTTGCTTCCCGGAGAACCTATGGGCGATGGCCGCGATTAACGCGGGCGTAAGCCCGCGTTAATCGCGGCCTTTCTATATCTCCCTGGTCAAAGACACTGAAGTTATCATGCATGATAACTTAACCTTATAAGTTAAGACTTAACGATGAAATTCATCTTAGGTACGAAGGATAAAATGACCCAAGTCTTCGATGAGAAGGGGGTCTGCTATCCAGTCACTATTCTGCGCGTCAGTCCGCTGACCGTGACCGGCGTAAAGTCGGAAGACAAGGACGGCTATGACGCGGTACAGGTAGCCGGAGGCTCCCAGAAGGAGTCGCGCATGGGTAAGGCCGATCTCGGCCACCAGGGCGGTGCTAAGAAGGTGGTAAAGGAATTCCGCGCTCGCGCTTCTCAAAACGAGAAGATCGAGGGAGTGGAGGTGGGTAATACCATCGACGCTTCGGTATTCGCTCCGGGCGATACCGTGACCGTTTCGGCGATCTCCAAGGGTAAGGGCTTCCAGGGTGTGGTGAAGCGCCACAACTTCGGCGGCGACTTCGCTTCCCACGGACGCAAGCACTCCTTGCGCGCTCCCGGTTCTATCGGTGGCGGCGGCCGCAATGGCGGACGCGTCATCAAGGGCATGCGCATGGCCGGACGCATGGGTTCTGACCGCATCACGGTCAAGAACCTCAAGATCGTCCAGGTCAATAAGGACGAGAACATCATCCTCGTGAAGGGAGCTATCCCGGGTCGAAAGGGGACTTTAGTAGAAGTAAGAGCCGCTGCCGCGGCTTAGGTTGCAGTTAATAGTTTGTAGTTTATAGAGGCGCTTCGCGTCTGCTGACAACTAAAAACTAAAACCTAAAAACTAGAATTATGAAAGCACAAGTATTCAAGCAGGATGGCGGCAAGGCCTCTGAGATCACGCTCTCCGAAAACCTTTTCGGTCAGAAATGGAACTCAGACCTGATCCATGAAGTGGTGACCGTGATGCAGGGCAACGCCCGCGTCAGCATCGCTGATACCAAGGACCGCGGCGAAGTGCGCGGTGGCGGCAAGAAGCCCTGGAAGCAGAAGGGTACCGGCAGGGCTCGTCACGGCTCTCGACGCTCTCCGATCTGGAAGGGTGGTGGTATCGCCCACGGTCCTCTTTCCGAGAAGGACTACAGCCGCAAGCTCAACAAGAAGGTGCGCGCCAAGGCTTTGGCCGTCACCTTGAGCAAGAAGTACGCTGATGGTGAGGTGGTCTTCGTCGAGGCTCTCAGTTTCGCCGCTCCGAAAGCCGCTGAAGCCAAGAACATCATCAAGTCTCTGGCCGAGGTTTCCGGCGAGAAGTCGCTGGCGACCAAGCGCAAGAACGCGGCCGTCATCGTCCTTCCGGGACGCGACGTGGCTACCGAGAAGAGCTTCCGTAACTTCGGGAACTTCAGCGTGGCCATGGCCAAGGACATCAATCCGGTCGACCTCCTTACTTACAAATACGTGATCGTGGCTGATCCTAAGGTTTCTCTGGAGACCTTGGAAAAGCGCGTAACGAATTAGCCCCTAGCTTTCTGGCTCTTAGCACCTAGCAAATTCGTACTAAGAGCCAAGAGCTAATAACTAAAAGCTAACTATGGCCCTATTTAGTCAAAAGAAAACCGCTACTAAGAAAGAGAAGGCCACCGCTCCGGCCACCGCCGGCGCTGCTGCTACTCTTTCCGGAGTTCTCCTCTCTCCCCGCGTCACCGAGAAGGCGATGCGCGCGAGCGAGAAGAACGTGTACGTCTTCAAGGTCGCTCGTTCGGCCACGAAGCACACCGTACGCGACGCCGTGAAGGCGCTCTATGGCGTGACGCCGGTGAAGGTAAACATCGTCAACAAAGCTCCACGTCAGTTCAAACATGCCAATACTCGTCGTGTTCGCACCGAGCATGGTATTAAGAAGGCGTATGTTTATTTGAAGAAAGGGGAAACCATTTCTCTCATCTAGGCAGAGCTTCCAAAATCGGCGCCCTCGCACCGGTTTTGAAACCTCTGAATTATTAGGTACACGAATAGGTAATAAAATTACCTGCAAAGTAACCCAAAACCCTTAGCTATCAGCTCCTAGCAATTAGCACCTCGAAATTGTGCTAACCGCTAAGAACTAACCGCTAAGAACTAACTTATGAAAAAATACAAACCAACCTCGGCCGGTCGTCGCGACATGACGGTGATCGAGTACAAGAAGAAGCTGTCCTCGACCGCGAGCCGCCCGCACAAGGCACTCACGAAGGGCAAGCGTTCGACCGGTGGTCGCAACTCTCAGGGCCGCACCACCATGTGGTATCGCGGCAATGGTAACAAGCGCAAGTACCGCGAGATTGACTTCAAGTTCAACAAGCAGGATGTGCCAGCTCGCATCGAGACTATCGAGTACGATCCGTACCGCACTGGTTTCGTCGCCTTGGCACTTTACGCTGATGGTGAGCGCCGTTACATCCTCGTGCCACAGCGCATGCAGGTAGGGGACACTTTCGTGGTTTCTGAAACCGCTAAGATCACTCTCGGTAACCGCCTACCACTTTCGAAGATTCCGGTAGGTACTTTCGTGTACGCGGTGGAGTTGAAGCCAGGCCGCGGCGCCGCTATCGCGCGCGCTGCCGGCAACTACGCTGAAGTAGTGGCCCAGGACGCCGGGTACACCCAGGTTCGCCTGCCATCGACCGAGATCCGCAAGATCATCGGGACCGCTTGGGCTTCCATCGGTGAAGTTTCAAACGAAGAGAATCGTCTGGTGTCTATCGGTAAGGCCGGCCGCGCTCGCCACATGCGTCTTCGTCCGAAGACCCGTGGTACCGCCAAGAACGCGGTCGACCATCCATACGGAGGTGGTGAGGGCGTACAGCCTCGTGGTCACAAGCGGGCTCGCACGGCACAGGGCCGTCCGACCGGCAAGGGCCAGAAGACTCGCCGTCCGAAGAAGTGGTCCAACAAGATGATCGTAAGTCGTCGAAAGTTGGGTAAGAGAATGACGTCTAGCAAATAAAGCCGCAAGCCCCCACACCTATTTTCTCGAAGCACTCCGTGCGTGCTTCGCACATCGAGAAAATAGGTGTCGGGGGCAAGCTCGGCAAGCGCATGACCAGCTCGAAGTAAACTTCCAAAATCAGCGCATTTGCACCAGTTTCGGAAATTTCACTCGTCGCCGTATATCCGTATACGTCTCACTCGTGAAATTTCCTCCAACTGGCACAACTGCACCGATTTGTGAAAGTTTTTGGAGCTACACAGAACGAGGAAAGCCGCGGGCCGAAGGCCTGCGGCTTTTCTCGTGTTTATTTTGCTATACTTAACCAATATGTGGCTTATATACACGGTAGCTCATTGCTTTACCAGGGCACGTTGTTCGCGTACCAGTGAGATTTCGTGCTCGACATGAGTCCGCAACTCTTCATCCGACACGAATTCATGCTCAGGGCGGTGCAGATTCTCTGGCGTGTCGGGGTGGTTTCGATGACTGCTACCCAGTACATTATGGTGGTAGTTCGACTGAGCCAGACCTGGATCTGGCACGAATTCACCCTTCATTCCTGACATCGGTTTTCTCCAAAGAGCATTGATTTGCATGGCAGATTACCATGTTTCGGTTGTTTGTAAATCAATCCTTTTCATGATTGACAATTCCTCCTCATTCCCGTACTATAGCCCGCGTTCCAGACCTCAAGGCCTTAGGACCCCTGGCAGGGAAATAAGGCCAAAAGACGAACAATTTACCAGGTTTGGGATCTCTGATAAGGGCGGCCGTTACCTTCCTTTGCGAGAGATCCTAATAAGGCGTGCATGCGCCGTTTTTCTGTATTAACAGGATCCATTCGTAACTATGTCACGATCAGTATACAAAGGACCATATATCGACGAGCGTCTCTTGAAGAAGATCGCCGGCAAGAAGCCAGGCGCTGCCGGGGTCATCAAGACCTGGTCGCGCGACGCTGTCATCTCTCCGGAGATGGTGGGCTTCACCTTCGGCGTTCATAACGGCAAGAACCACGTCGAGGTATTGGTCGCCGAGGAAATGGTGGGCCACAAGCTCGGCGAGTTCTCTCCGACGACCAAGTTCCTCCGCCACGGCGGTAAGATGCAGAAGGAGCTCGACGTGAAGAAGAAGGAGGCGGAGATTTCTGCAGCTAAGGCCGCTAAGGAACCAGCTAAGAAATAAACTTCCAAAATGAGCGAATTTGCATTCGCTTCGGTCGAACCGCTTGGTCGCCGTAGAAACCTACGTCTTCCGCGCAGTTCTCCCTCCAGCGAACGCGACTTCATCTCATTTAGAAAGTTTCTAAGAAAAAGTTATGAAAGCAATTCTCAAAAACTACCGTCAATCACCTCGCAAGGTCCGCTTGCTGGCTGATCTGGTGCGTGGCAAGAAAGTTACCGAGGCTTTGCGTCACTTGTCCTTCGTCGACAAGCGTGCTGCTGGCCCTTTTGCCAAGGTGATCGAGTCGGCCGTAGCCAACGCCAAGCAGGTCGGTCGCGACGTCGAGTCCCTGAAGATCGCCCGCGTGTCCGTCGACAAGGGCACCACCTTTACCCGCTTCATGCCGCGCGCGCGCGGTTCGGCCAGCCCGATCAACCGCCGTAGCTCGCATATCACGGTCGAATTAAAATAAACACAAGGCGTTCACTAAACCCTGAACCCTAACCCCTATACCCTAAATTTATGACACACGTAGCTCATCCATTCGTTCAGCGTCTTGGCGTCAACCGCGACTGGCGCAGCCGCTGGTTCACCGCGGATCCTAAGCGTTTCCGCGAATACCTGAAGACCGACGCCGCCATCCGCAAGCTCTTGTTCAAGAAGCTGAAGGGCATGTCGGTCGACGTGGTCGAGATCGAGCGCGACGAGAAGGCGCTCCGCATCATCGTGAAGAGCGCTCGTCCGGGATTGGTCATCGGCCGTTCCGGCGAAGGCGCCACCGCTCTCAAGAAGGAGATAGACCTGCTTCTCCGTACCCTCAAGCTGTCCGAGAAGCCGGAGATCAAGATCGACATCGAGGAGATCCGCTCTCCTGAGGTTTCCGCTCAGCTGGTGGGCCAGATGGTGGCCGAAGGCCTCGAGAAGCGCCTGCAGTTCCGCCGCGTCCTGAAGCAGACCATCGAGAAGGTGATGGCCAACCGCGACGTGAAGGGAGTGCGCATCATGATGTCCGGCCGCTTGGGCGGCGCTGACATGTCGCGCGTCGAGGAGTTGAAGAAGGGACGCATCCCGCTGCAGACCTTGCGTGCCGACATCGACTTCGCTCGCGTGCGCGCCAACCTGCCGTACGGCGTTATCGGCATCAAGGTGTGGATCTACCGGGGCGACGTCTTCCAGGACCGCAAGGCCGGTCAGGTCGCCGCTGAACCGCGCGAGGAGTCGACTCGCGCGCCGCGCCGTTCTACCCGCGCCCCTCGTAACTCATAATCAGTATGTTGTTTCCTAAGAAAGTAAAGCATCGCAAGTGGCAGGTGGGCCGCAAGAACGAGGCCAAGCTGTCTCGTCCGGAGACCCGCGGCATCACCGTGGCCTTCGGCTCGTTCGGCCTCAAGGCGACTTCGCCGGCTCGCGTGAAGAGCAATCAGATCGAGGCCGCCCGCCGCGTCATTTCCCGTACCTTGGGCAAGACCGGCCGGGTGTGGATCCGCATCTTCCCGGACCGTCCGGTCACCAAGAAGGCGGCCGAGACGCCGATGGGCAAGGGTAAGGGAGATCCCGATCACTTCGTGTTCGAGGTGGCTCCCGGTCGAGTTTTATTCGAAGTCGATGGCGTTCCCGAGGACGTCGCTCGCGAAGCCTTCCGCAAGGCGACCGCTAAGCTGCCTCTTAAGGGCCATCTGGTCAGCCGCTCCGGCGAGTAATCCTTCACATATCGTATGACTAAAATGAATGACATCAAGAAGATGAAGGACGCCGATATCGCCACTTTCATCAACGAGAAGCGCGAGGCGGTTCGGGCTGCCGGCTTCGGCATGGGCGGTAAGAACACCGCTGCCGTTCGCGTTGCCCGCCAGGACATCGCCCGCGCCCTCACCGAGCTTAATAGCCGCGCTGTGGAGACTGGCATCGCTAAGACCGAGACCGAGTAAATCTATTCCTATGGCAAAAGACATTAAAACCGAAAACATCAAAGGCCGCGTGCTTTCGGGTACCGTAGTGGCTTCCAAGATGCAGGACACCTGCACCGTGGCCGTCGAGCGATACGTGAAGCACCCGAAGTACAAGAAGTACGTCCGCCAGACCAAGAAGTATCTGGTGCATGACGCCGGCAACACCGCGGCGGTCGGCGCCAAGGTCGAAATTATCGAAACCAGGCCGATCTCGAAGCGCAAGCGTTTCGCCCTCGTAACCAAATAAAGGCTTATGATCCAACCACAAACATTAGTGAAGATCACTGACAACTCCGGCGGCAAGGTCGGACGCGTCTTCAAGGTCCTCGGCGGTTCGAAGAAGCGCTACGCCGAGCTCGGCGAGATGGTCGTGCTCTCGGTGCAGACCGCCGAGCCGCGCAAGCAGGTGAAGAAGAAGGATGTCGTCTACGGCGTGATCGTGCGCCAGCAGAAGCCGTTCCGCCGCGCTGACGGTTCGTACGTCAGTTTCGACGACAATGCCGTCGTCCTGGTCGACAAGGAAAAGAAGGAGCCGAAGGCCAACCGCGTGTTCGGCCCGATCCCGCGCGAGCTCTCCGAGGCTGGTTATCAGAAGATTGTGTCACTCGCACCCGAAGTCGTGTAACAGCACTTAGCACCTAGCTATTAGCACTTAGTTTTTTATAAAGAATAAAAAACTGCTAAGAGCTCAGAGCTAATCACTAAGAGCTAAAATTATGAAAATCAAGAAAGGAGACAACGTCATCGTCATCGCCGGCAAAGACAAGGGCAAGACCGGCACGGTGGAGAAGGTGTTCGCCAAGACCGAAATGGTCCTGGTCGAAGGCGTCAACATAATGACCAAGCACCAGAAGAATCGCCGCACCCGCTCCCAGGGCCAGGTCATCAAGCTGGCGGTGCCGGTACACGTGTCCAACGTGGCCTTCGCCGATGGCAAGAAGCCGGTCCGCGTGGGCTACAAGGTCGAAGACGGCAAGAAGACGCGCGTTAGCCGCAAGACCGGCAAGTCTATCTAGTCTTTTAATTATCACAGTATGAAAACTCTCAAAGAAAAACTAGACGGAGCCTTCGAAGCCCTCAAGGGTTCGCTCGGTTACCAGAACGTCATGCAGACCCCGCGCCTGGAGAAGGTGGTGGTGTCCGTCGGCGTCGGCAAGATCGACGACAAGGCCCGCAAGGAAGCCATCTTCGACCGCTTGGCGAAGATCACCGGTCAGAAGCCGTCCCCGCGTCCGGCCAAGCAGTCGATCGCGTCCTTCAAGCTGCGCCAGGGCGACATCATCGGCTACCAGGTGACGCTGCGTGGTTCCCGCATGCATCACTTCCTCGATAAGCTGATCCACATCGCTCTGCCTCAGACTCGCGACTTCCGCGGTCTTAAGGCTACCGCTATCGACGACATGGGTAACATCACTCTCGGCATCAAGGAGCACACCATCTTCCCGGAGACCGCCGACGAAGATATCCGCGACGTCTTCTCCTTGGCTATCACCATCGTGACCACCGCCAAGACTAAGAAGGATGCTGAGGCGTTCTTGCGTCATATCGGACTTCCGCTTCAGAAGGACGAAGCAACTGCTTAAATTTCAGATCAGAATAGGCACGAAAAAACTGGCCAACGGGCCAGTTTTTTCGTGCCTGCCACACCACTTGAAAATATATCCAAAATATGATATAATATAAAAAGCTGATGGCTGTGCATGCTGCGCACCCGCGGCTCTTTTAAAAGGAGACTGACCGTGTCGAAAGAACGCGCTCAGGTTACGGTCCGTGAGATTCACGGACCGTACATGCAACTTCTGTCCAACCTTCAAGGGGAATATGGCCGGGACTGGCTGAATGCTCTCAAGAGATTTCTCCGCAAGGAGGAACCATGGAAGCGGCTGCAAGTCCTTAATTGTCTGCGAGTCCCTGAGTACTATTTCGAGGCTCGACATCACCTAAAGCTGGATACTAGTCACGAGGCATACGTTCCTGTTGCCGAAATGGTGGGAGATTTTGTCGAGAGGTTCGCGGACATAGTCGATTGGGAAGCAGGTCTTTCTCTGCCGACGTCCCACACACTTATCCGTGAATCTTTTGACACTCAGATCATCGCTGAACTCGGAGAGGATGCAGAGATAGGCTTGGGTCTATTCTGGGAGGTGCTTAGGAATTGTTACCACCCGGAGGAACAGATCGACTTCGAGGGGTATATGGCTTACGTACGAGACGGCAAGGGATATTTGCATAGTGTGACCGCCGACTGGGATCCCCTCAGAAAAGGATGGGTTATCTCGGCGGTAACAGTACCTGGTTCCGACGTTTGGATGTGTGGAGTCCGGATACTTTCGAGGTAGTCGTTCTCTGAGTCCTTAGCCCCGCGCGTCGGCGCGGGGCCTGCCCCCACACCTATCATATTGAAGCGCTTGGCGCGGACGACTGTCCATCAATATGATAGGTGTGGGGGCTTTACTTTTCCCCGATTTCTGGTAATGTTGGCCACGTTGTGAAGTGCCGATAGATGCCCAGCCGGGCGGCATTTCATAAGGCCTTTTAGGCCGTTTATAAGCAGAGCAAGTCGGCACATCTAGCCGATACTACTTTGAAAAAGAGGGTAGAGGGAAAAGGGTGTAGGGTATAGCGCGGCGGCTTCGCCGCCGCGCCCCTTCACCCTAAACCCTTCACCCTAAACCCTAACAAAAATCAATGGCTCGAACATCGATAAAAGTTCGCGCTACTCGCGCTCCGAAATACAAGAGCCGGGTGGTGCGCCGTTGCGTCCAGTGCGGACGCAAGCACGGATATATGCGGGATTTCGATCTTTGCCGTATCTGTTTCCGCGAACATGCCCACGAGGGCCTGATCCCGGGTGTTAAAAAGAGCTCTTGGTAATTCTTAAGTATGGATACAATTGGAGATTTGATCATCCGGCTTAAGAACGCCGGAGCGGTGGGACACGAGACTGTGTCACTACCACACTCACGCCTCAGAGAGGCTATCGCGCGCAAGCTCGAAGCAGCCGGTTATATAGCCGGTGTCGAAGTAAAAGGGAAGGACGCCAAGAAGACCTTGGAGGTCAGCCTCAAGTACGAAGGCGGTCGCCACGCTATCAGCGACGTGCGCCGCGTGTCTAAGCCGGGTCGAAGGCTGTACGCCAAGGTCGAGGAGATTTATCCGGTTAAGTTCGGCAAGGGTCATTTGATCCTCTCCACTCCGAAGGGTATTTTGACCGACAAGGAAGCCCGCGCGGAAAAGGTCGGAGGCGAACAATTGTTTAAGATTTGGTAAATATGAGCCGTTTAGGAAAACAACCGATCGTATTGCCGGCGGGCGTGGAGGCTACTTTCGCTGATGGCGTTTTGACCATCAAGAAGGGCAACAGCTCGCTGACCCGCCAGATCAAGGACGACGTCAAAGTGGCGGTGGAAGGCAATACCGTCACCTTCACTCCGAAGGAGGGCAGCGACCTCTCCAAGGCTCTTTGGGGTACTTACGCCGCGCACGCCCGCAACATGGTGGCCGGCGTTACCGAGGGCTTCAAGAAGGTATTGGAGATCGAAGGCGTGGGCTACCGCGCGGAATTGAAGGGTAACAAGCTGGTGCTATTGATGGGCTTTTCGCACCCGGTGGAGATGGAAGTGCCGGCTGGCATCACCGCTACCGTGGAGAAGAACGTCATCACCGTCAGCGGCATCGACAACGAGGCGGTCGGACAGTTCGCCGCCAACGTGCGCAAGGTAAAGAAGCCGGAGCCTTACAAGGGCAAGGGTATCCATTACCAGGGCGAATACATTATCAGAAAACAAGGTAAAAAAGCGGTCTAGTACCGGCTAGCAAAAGAGTATGAAAACTAAAACTCAACTTAAATCAGCTCGCCGCGTCGCTCGCCACAGCCGCATCCGCGCTCGCGTGATCGGCACCGTGGAGAAGCCGCGCCTAGCGATCTTCAAGAGTAACACCGCCATCTACGCCCAGCTTATCGACGATAACGCCGGTAAGACCCTGGCCGCCGCCGACACCCGCAAGGAGAAGGGTGATACTTTGGTGGCCCGGGCCGAAGCGCTGGGCCAGACCATCGCCAAGCTCGCTAAGGGCAAGGGTGTCGCCGAAGCGGTATTCGACCGCGGCGGATTCCGCTACCAGGGAGCCGTCGCGGCCGTGGCCGAAGGCGCTCGCGCTGGTGGCTTGAAATTCTAAACGAAGTTTGGAATTTTTCTAACAACTGACAACTAATCACTAACAACTAGTTTATGGAAAAGCAGGAAGCTACAACCGCCCCCGTGGCGAACCAGGAAGGACAGGCTTCTTCCGCTGATGCACCTCGCTCTACCGGTTTCCGCGGCCGTGGTGGCCGTGGTCCGCGCGGAGGTGAAGGCGGAGGTGATCGCCGCAATCCGCGTCGTCCGCGCCGCGGCGGTCCTAGGGGCGAACGCGTTCGTCCGGAGTTCGATCAGAAGATCATCTCTATTCGCCGCGTGACCCGCGTTATGGCTGGTGGTCGCCGGTTCTCTTTCTCGGTCGCCATGGTCATTGGCGACAAGAAGGGCCGCGTGGGAGTCGGCATCGGCAAGGCCGGTGACACTCAGCTGGCCATCGAAAAGGCCGTGCGCGACGCCAAGAAGCACATGATCACCATTCCGATGGATGAGAATAGCCGCATCGCCCACGACGTGGAGAAGAAATTGGCTTCCAGCCGGGTCATGATCATGCCGGCTCCAGGCCGCGGACTCGTCGCTGGTAGCTCGGTCCGCACCGTGCTCGAGCTCGGCGGCGTCAAGGACGTAACGGCGAAATTGCTTTCCCGCAGCAAGAACAAACTCAATAACGCGCGAGCGGCGGTCGAAGCGCTGAAGCTTCTGAAAAGTTAAAAAATGGAGATCTCAAGATGAAACTTTCCACTTTGAGATTTAAACTTTAAATTTGAAACATGCAGTTAAATCAACTAACCCGCAGCTCCCATCGCAAGACGGCCCGACGCATCGGCCGGGGTGGCAAGCGCGGCAAGATGTCCGGTCGCGGACACAAGGGCCAGACCGCTCGCGCGGGTAACTCGACCCGTCCAGAGATGCGCGAGCAGATCAAGAAGCTGCCTAAGCTTCGTGGTCACGGCGTCAATCGCGCCGAGGCGGTCAATGCCGAGCGCGTGCGCCCGGTCGCGGTGAACCTCTCCGCTTTGGAGAACGCTTTCAAGGCTGGCGATGTCGTCGACCCCAAGACCTTGGTGGCCGCCGGCGTCATCTCATCGAAGCGCAAGCGCGCGCCGATGGTGAAGATCCTTGGTACCGGCGAGATCAGCAAGAAGCTGACCATAACCGGCTGCCAGGTCTCGGCTTCGGCCAAGGCCAAGATCGAGAAGGCCGGAGGAGAAGTTAAGTAGGTTACAGGGTGTAGGGTTTGGGGTATAGTAGTAGCGTTCTGGTCCTGAACCCTAATCCCTGAACCCTAATCCCTGAACCCTAATCCCTATGCAGAAATTCATCCATAAACTGAAGATCGCGTTCACCGACGAGGCTATCCGCAACCGCTTGCTCTTCGTTGTCGGGGCTCTCTTCGTGTTCCGCGCGCTCTCGACCATCCCGATCCCGGGCGTCGACCACGCGGTCTTGGCGCAGTTCTTCTCCAACAACCAGTTCCTGGGCCTGTTGAACATCTTCTCCGGCGGCGGCCTGGCCAATCTGTCCATCATCATGCTCGGTGTCGGCCCGTTCATCACGGCGTCGATCATCATGCAGCTTTTGACCGTCATGTCGCCGCGCGTGAAGAGTCTTCATACCGAGGAAGGGGAGGCTGGTCGCGCCCGCTTCACCCAGTATTCCCGCATCCTCACGCTGCCTTTGGCGGTGCTGCAGGGCTACGGTTTCCTCACTTTGCTGCAGAGCCAGGGCGTGATCTCCGGACTGACCACTTTCGAGTTCGTCACCAACATCGTCCTCATCGTCGCCGGTTCCATCCTGCTCACTTGGATCGGTGAGCTGGTGACCGAGTACGGCATCGGCAACGGTGTCTCTATCATCATCTTCGCCGGCATCGTGGCCACTTTGCCGGGAACCGTCAGCCAGCTGGCCTTCGGCTACAATCCGGCCCAGTTGCCGCTGTACATTGGCTTTGGCCTGATCACGCTCGCGGTCACCTACGCCGTGGTCGTCATGACCGAGGCGGAACGTCCGGTTCCCATCACCTATGCCAAGCAGAGCCGCGGCGGCCAGGTCTATGGCGGTACTTCCTCGTACCTGCCATTGCGCCTTAATCAGGCCGGCGTCATTCCGATCATCTTCGCCATGTCGCTGTTGCTGTTCCCGCAGATGCTGCTGAACGTGCTTTCAAGCTTCGATATCGGCGGTTTGCAGCGGATCAATGAGATACTCATGGTCTTCTTCAACAACCAGATCGCCTACGCGGCCGTCTACTTCGTGCTGGTCATCCTCTTCGCCTTCTTCTACACGGCGGTCACTTTCGATCCTGATTCCGTTTCGAAGAATCTCCAGAGGAGCGGGGCCTTCATTCCGGGACTGCGCCCGGGAGCAGCGACCACCGAATACCTCGGCAGCCTCATCACTCGGTTGACGCTCGTCGGCGCCGTCTTCCTGGCGCTGGTGGCCGTCCTGCCGCTGGGGATGCAGATGGCCACTGGCATCGCCGCTTTGGCGATCGGTGGTACGGCGCTGCTGATTGTTGTTAGCGTGGTACTTGATCTCTTGCGTCGTGTTGACGCGCAGGTAGGAATGAGAGAATATTAAACTTTAAAAACTGGCGCATTTGCACCAGTTTCGGAAATTTCACTCGTCGCCGTATATCTGTATACGTCTCGCTCGTGAAATTTCCTCCAACCGGCACAACTGCATACAGTTTTTAAAGTTTACTAGAAATAGGCAAACGAAAGCGGGGCGGGCCGAAGGCCCGCCCCGCTTTCGTTTGCCTCGGTGGCAAAATCTGCTACTCTGTATCGGTGAATCCCATCACCACCCCATACCAAAGCGTCATCTTCATGGGTAAGACCGGCTGCGGCAAGGGCACTCAGGCGCACAAGCTGGCGGCCGCTCTCGGTTTCCAGGTGTTCTCGACCGGCGACCGGGTCCGGGCTCTGAGCCAGGAGGATTCCTCGCTCGGGCGACACATCAAGGACATCCAGATCTCCGGCTGGGTGCCTGAGTGGCTGGCGAGCTACTTATTCGCTCACGCCGTCCTCAACGAACACATCGACGACGGCCTGGTCTTTGAAAGCGTGGCCCGCAAGCCGGAGGAGGCTAAGAAGCTTCACGAGATGCACGTCATGCTCGATCGCCCCTATATCGTCTTGCA
>CAZSOS010000003.1:0-42436 GCA_964608605.1 uncultured Candidatus Saccharibacteria bacterium | reverse complement strand
GCCGCCGTAGACGCGATGAATCCGACGCCGAGGAGAACATGAAGAAGCGTCTCCAGGCCTTTTATGACGAAACAGTGCGCTCCCTCGAATTCTTCGCCGCGCAGGACAAGGTGGTGACCATCGACGGCGCCCGCCCCGAAGCGGAAGTTTATCAGGACGTGCTTAAAGCCATCAGCCAATGACACCCAAAACCATCATCTTCATCGGTCCGCAAGGCAGTGGCAAAGGAACGCAGATCGAAAAGCTTGATCAGGTATTGAAAGCCAAGGACCCGACCCGGAGGGTGGTCGACATCCAGACCGGCCGCCGTTTCCGTGCCATGGCCGCTTCAGGCGAGGGATATACCGAAAAGCATATTCAAGAGACCTTGAATACCGGCATCCTGCAGCCTTTGTTCCTCTCGACCGTGCTCTGGGGAGACGCCATGCGCACGCACTTGGATGACGAGTGCCATCTTCTGATCGACGGCTTTCCGCGCGTCGTGAACGAAGCGAAAGTGCTTGAATCAGCCCTAGCGTTTTATCAGAGAGATTCTGTCGACATCATCAATCTCGACACGCCCGAAGACGTGGTGCGCGCGCGCATGCAAGGCCGTGCCCGTCCTGACGATACGACCGAGTCTATCGAAGAACGCCTGAAATGGTATCGCGGTGAGACCCTGCCGGTGGTGGAGTACTATCGCGCGCGACCAGATACTAAGGTTCATGATATCGACGGCACCTTATCCATCGAGGAAGTGCACCAACAGATTTTGGCTGCCCTGGCGCTGTAATTTTGAAGGAGGAATCTTGACATTCCGTAATTGGAAATTGGATCGAAATTAAGAATTAGAGATTAAAAATTCGTCCATGAGCATCACCATCAAAACCGAAGACGACATCAAGAAACTGCGCGAAGGCGGACGGCTTTTGGCGCTGGTGCTCGACGAGCTGGAGAGGGAGGTGGTTCCGGGCGCCACGACCCTCGATATCGACGATCGGGCCATGGAGCTGTTGGAAGAACATCATCTGGAGCCGATCCTCTTGGGCTATCAGCCAGGTTTCGCGCCTCGGCCTTATCCGGCCGCGACCTGTATCTCACTCAACGACGAGGTGGTCCACGGCATCCCGAACGAATCCCCCCGGTCTTTCAAGGCTGGAGACGTGGTATCGGTGGATCTGTCCGTCGGTTATCGGGGAATGATCCTGGATTCGGCGCGTACCGTGATCTGCGGGGAAGGAAGCGAGGCGGCTCGGGAGCTTGTCGCCGTTACTAGAAAGGCGCTCCAGACCGGTATCGCGGCCGCCCGCCCCGGGGCTTTCGTATCGGCCATCGGCGCGGCCATCGAAAAGGTGGTACCCAAAGGCTATGGAATAGTCGAGGATCTGTGCGGACACGGAGTCGGCTACTCGCTCCACGAGGAGCCACAGGTGCCGAACTACGTCATGAAGGGGTATCGCGGACCGAAGCTCAAGCCCGGCATGGTACTAGCCATCGAACCGATGATCATCAAGGGCGGCAAGCACGTGGTCTTTGATGAAAGGGACGGCTACACCGTCACCTCTCGCGACGGTGGCCTCTCGGCCCACATGGAACACACCGTCCTCATCACCGAAGATGGACCGGAGATACTGACCGAGAGCCGGAAGTGATCCTCAAAGCGAGGCGGGGCCGAAGGCCCCGCCTCGCTTTGTATTTCCTCTTTTTCGTGGTATTCTCACGGCACTTTTAAAGAGTATTTCAATAGAAATTTATGACCAAACAGCCCCACCAAGAACGTTCCCTCGTCCTCCTCAAGCCGGACACCGTCCAGCGGTCCTTAGTCGGCGATATCGTGAACCGCTTCGAGCGCACCGGCCTCAAGATATCCGCTTTGAAGATGATCGTCCCGACCGAAGCGCAGCTTTTGGAACACTACAACAAGACCGACGAGTGGTACGATCGCAAGGGAAAGGGCGTGGTGGAGGACCTCAAGGCCCAGGGCAAAGAGATCACTAAAGAACCGATCGAGTATGGTCGCGACATCATCCGCACCATCGTCAAGTACATGACCGCCGCTCCGGTGGTGGCCATGATCCTCGAGGGCAATCAGGCCTGCGCGGTCGTCACCAAGATCGTCGGCACCACCGAACCGGCCACCTCCGACGTCGGTACTATCCGCGGGGATTACACCGTCGACTCCTACGCTCACGCCACCTACGAGAACCGCGCCGTCAGGAACCTGGTGCACCAGTCAGAATCTCCGAGCGAGGCCGAGCGTGAGATCGCTATCTGGTTTAGGGAGGAGGAGATCATGAAGTACGCTACCGCCCAGGAACGCATCATGTACGACGTGAATCTCGATGGCACCAACGAATAGGATACCGTTGATTTTAAAGAACTTCTTCGAAAGCGGCGGCACCGAAGGTGCCGCCGCTTTCTTTTCATGGTATCCTTATTAAAGGTCGGAACGCATGTTCCGAGTTATGTAACCTTCAGGGCTGCTTGATCTCTCGATGACCAATGAGAACCCTAAAACTGCTTTGGCAGTTCGGGATTTCAGCGGGTATTCGGATAGGGCGCCCACCTGACATCACGTCAGGGACATGCCCGACCTTCACATAAAGCTCCGCTTCGGCGGGGCTTTTGTTTTCTCTCAATCGTATATAATAGCCGTATGAAACCCACTACCGCGCTTTTCCTGCTTTCCGGGGTCGTGCTGACCGTCTCGCATTATCTGTCGCTCGAGCTGTCCCTGTACTGGCGCTACCTCTGGCTCGATCTGCCGATGCATCTCCTCGGCGGCGCTACCGTGGGCCTGGGATACCTGTCGCTCCGCGACCTTTTCCCGTCGCTGCCCGCGAGAGCCTTCGGCCTCGTGCCGACCATCGTGGCGGTGATGCTGGTGGCCGTGGCTTGGGAGGTCTTTGAGGTGATGATCGGAGTCGTCTTCAACGAAGCCGATCGTCTGCGTGACACGGTCTCCGATCTGCTGGTAGGGGCGCTCGGCGGCTTCATAGCCTACGCGGTCAGCCGTAGCCTTAACAGTCTGTATGAATAGATCCAAGCTCGGCTTTTATGGGGGAGTGGGGAGCGTCACTGGCGCCAACTTCCATCTGGATACCGGCGGCGCCCGCTTCGTCGTCGACTGCGGTTTGGTGCAGGGCGACCGCTTCGAGGAAGAGGCCAACCGCGCGGCCTTTCCGTACGATCCGGCGGCCGTCGACGTGCTTTTGGTCACCCACGCCCACGCCGACCATATCGGCCGGATCCCCAAGCTGGTCCGCGACGGCTTTCATGGCGTCATCTATTCGACCGAGCCCACGCGCGCGCTGTCGCGGGTGATGCTGGAGGACGCTTTCAAGGTGATGCGTTACGAGTCGGAGAAGCAGGGCCGGCCGCTTCTGTTCGAAGAAAAGGATATAGCCTCGGCCCTGTCCCTATGGAAGACCGTCCGTTATGAGGAAAGTTTGGAATTGCCTGATGATGTCGTGGCCGTCTTTAAGGACGCCGGACACATACTCGGTTCGGCTTCGATCACGCTCGCGCGCGGAGGCAAGGCCATCGCCTTTTCTGGCGACATCGGCAACGTGCCGCAACCGTTGATGCCGCCGCCGGTGCCACCTTCCGGCTACGATTATCTGGTCATGGAGAGCGTCTATGGCGACCGGAAACACGAGCAAGTGGAGGAACGCGTCGGTCTGCTGGCCCGTCATCTGGAGGATACCGTGGCTAAGCAGGGGACCTTGATCATTCCGGCCTTCTCGCTCGAACGCACTCAGGGTATGCTCTTCGAGATCAACAATCTGGTGGAGAGAGGTCTGGTAGATCCGGTGCCGGTATTTCTCGATTCACCGCTGGCCATTTCCGTTACCGACCTCTATCGCGAGCGGGTCGAACATTTGAAGCCGGAAGTGCGAGAGCAGATAAAGCGCGGCGACGATATCTTTGATTTTCCCAAGCTGAAAATGACCAAGACCCTGGCCGAATCTGACGCTATCTTACGGATCAAAGGGGCTAAGGTCATCATTGCCGGCAGCGGCATGTCCCACGGCGGCCGCATCCGCAAGCACGAGCGCAATTACCTGGAGGACCCCAACACCACCCTACTCCTGGTCGGCTATCAGTCGGTCGGCTCCATGGGCCGCAAGCTCAAGGACGGCGCCAGGGTGGTCAACATCGACGGCGAGCGGGTGAAGGTGCGGGCCAAGATCGCCTCGATCCAAGGTTGGTCGGGTCATGCCGACCGGGATCAGTTGCTCGAATTCGTGGCCCAAGGCGGCGAAAAAGCCAAAAAGATCTTCGTCACCATGGGCGAGGAACGAGCTTCCTTGTTCCTCGTCCAGCGTTTGCGCGATTATCTTGGCGTGAACGCGGTGGCTCCCAGCGCCGGGGAGGTGGTGGAGATTGATTTTTAATTATGGATACAGATAAAGTTATCGCGGCCACGGTCGAGTTCGTAAAGGCCGAATTGGCTGAGGTTGAGAAAGGTCACGACTGGTGGCATATCGAGCGAGTCTGGAAGAACGCTAAGCATATCTTGGAAACCGAGGCGGCTGATGGTTTCGTAGTGGAGTTGGGAGCCTTACTGCACGACATTCGTGATCATAAATTTCATGATAATGAAGAAGAGGGGCCAAGAGTGGCGCGGGAGTTTTTGGCGGGACATCAAGTGCCGAATGACGTGATAGAACATGTCGAGAACATCATCCGTCACATCTCATTTAGATCGAACATCGAAGGTCAGAAGTGGATGTCTCCAGAGCTGGCGGTCGTGCAGGATGCTGACCGTTTGGACGCGCTCGGAGCCATCGGTATCGCGCGGGTGTTCACCTATGGAGGTTTTAGGAATCGCGTTCTACACGATCCATTAAGAGAGCCCAACTTATCGCTGGATAAGGAATCGTTCAAGAATCACGACGGCACTACCATCAATCACTTTTATGAGAAGCTACTTCTGCTTAAAGACCTGATGAACACTAAGACAGGCAAGAGGTTGGCTGAAGGCCGACATCGCTTTATGGAAGAGTATCTTGAACAATTCTTAGCGGAATGGGAAGGAGGTCGATGAATATCCTATCGATTTTCTGGTATATTATAAATACATTATCCTTTTAACGTTTGACCTATGGGATTTGAAAACGGCGGATTTAACAAAGCACCAAAAAGCGAGCAAGAGTCTGGTCTCCGGCCGGCGACTCCGGAGGAGATGAATATGATCCAGACCTCATTATCTAGGATCGGTTCCATGGGATTCAAAAGACCTCATGAACTTCAAAGATACGTATCCGATGTCCTGTCATCGATGAAGGAGTTCGGTTTTCAGTCAAACACTTTGAATGAGGGGACTTCGGCTGTCTTGGATAACGTGATCGATGCCGTTCAAAGGGGAGGAGATCCTAACCAGTATGCTCATGATCTGCCACCGGAGCTTTTCAACGAGGCGGTCAGGTTAGCTGATCCAAAGAATCCCAACCAAAGCATGTATCGGCACAACATTCCTGAATAAGAATAACAAAAGCCGCGGCCCGAAGGGCCGCGGCTTTTGTTATTATTTATTTCACCTGATCGACGACCCTCTGGAACGCCTCCGGGCGATCCTTGGCTAGAGAGGAAAGGATCTTGCGGTCCAGCGCGATGCCTTTGTCCTTCATAGACTTCATGAAGGTGCTGTACTTGAGACCCTGGGCTTTCAAAGCCGCGTTGACGCGGGTGATCCACAGTGAGCGGAAGTCGGCCTTCTTGTCCTTGCGGTGCGCGAAGGCGTAGTTCTGAGCGTGGTGGATGGCCTCGATGGCCTGGCGCTTCTTCTTGGAGCGGCCGAAGCGGTAGCCTTTGACTTGTTCGAGGATGTTGCGACGGCGCTTCTGGGCCATCAATCCTCCTTTGACACGTGACATAAAACTAGGTTTAAGGGATTAGGGGGTATTAGGGTTTAGAAAACGCTACGCGTTTTATTAAGCGCCCGTATTAGGCAAGAAACGACGGGTAATGCGCTTGCTGTAATTCAAGACCTGGGTGCGCTTGCGGCTAAGCCGCTTCTGACCGCTCTGGCGGGCGTTGAAGTGGTTCTGTCCCGGCTTGCGGGCCACCAACTTGCCGTTCTTGGTCACTTTGATGCGCTTGGTGTAGCTTTTGTTTGTCTTCATAATCTGTTTTTAAATCGGGGTATTTTGCCAGAGAAGTAGCAAAAGTACCGAGAAATATACCCTAAATAGCGGCATTTCGCAAGTACCGCCTTTAAAACACAAGTCAGACTTGTGTTTTAAGAGAGACCGATGTCCAGGAGCTCGTCCAGGGACTTCTTCTTGGTCTTCTTTTCGGCCTTTTCCTCGGTGGCGCCCTCCTTCTTGGCCGGGGCCGCCTCTATTTCCTTGCCCTTTTCGAACTTGGCCTTGCCATCGCGCTCGATGGTCACGGTGTAGCCCTTGGGGCTTTTCTTGATCGGGTCGGCGATCTTGTACTCGATGGGGATGATCTTCAAGAAGCGCTGCAGACGGTCGATGAGGAAGGCTGGCTCCATGTACTTGTAACGGCCGGACAGGAAGAGGTCGGCCTTGACCCGGTGCCCCTCGGAGAGCCACTCGGCGGCGCGGCGAGCCTTCAGCTGCTGGTCGTGGTCGCCGGTGATGACCTTCACCTGCACCGATTTGGTCTCGGTAACGTGGGACTTGGCCTTCACTTCGCTGGCCTTGCGCTTGGTCTCGTAGCGGTACTGGCCGAAGTCCATGATCTTGGCGACCGGAGGCGTGGCGTTCGGGCTGATCTCGATCAGGTCGAGGCTGGCCTCTTCGGCGGCCTTAAGGGCGTCGTTCAGGGAAAGCACGCCCAAGTTCTCGCCCTGGGCGCCGATGACCCTAAGCTCGCGGGCGCGGATGCCGGAGTTGATGCGGGTCTTGATCTTCTGGTTGTTGTAGCTGGGTTTGTTCAGAATGGGTCGGTCTTAATTTCTAATCGTCTGATATCCAAAGAAAGAGTATCGATTATTGCGTTGAAATATAGCACACATTGGGGAATAGGGAATAGGGCGAGGGGACAAAAGTCGAGGGCGAAGCCCTCGACTTTTGTCCCCATTGTGCGCCGAATTTCTCTCTTAAAAATTATATAACTCACTCGTGTCGGACCCTTTCGGCTTCACTTTCAAAAGGGCCTCTTTTGCCTGTTGCTGCTAACGATCCTATTTGGCGTGGCCTACGCCTCTACCACGCCGCCGGTTACCTCGACCTCGACGCCGCCCGTTACTCCCGTACTGGGCTGCATGGACCCTTTGGCTTCTAACTTTGCTCCCGCGGCCACGGAGGATGACGGCACGTGCGACTACCCCGATCCGGACGATGGCGCCGCCACTTCGACCGAGGGGGGAGGGTCGGGTGGATAAGAGATCAAAAGGCGGGGCCGAAGGCCCCGCCTTTTGATCTGGATGATAGCCGCTCGGAACTCTCTGGCTATTGAAGGCTACTGAAAATCGCCCCCTAAGTCCCACTAAGCCCCGCTACTTTATGATATCATTGATGATATCATAAAGTAGCGGGGCTGGGGTCAGTTCTTTATCTTAGGCTCCGCTCTTTAACGGCGTTTTGACTCGCGTGATCTGTCCATCAGCGCGTCGGCCAGGTTGAATAATAGAAAGTGCGCCGGGTATCGCCGCTTTAAGTCGGCCAAAGTGAAGGGTTGGTGTCTTTCTCGCCATTCCTTGGCTGGTTTTTTCGCCTTTTTCTCCCGATCATGGGCGGCCAGAGCCGCGCCGTACTCCGGGATCTCTTTGGTGAGCCACTTGCGGGTCCGGGTGAAGGTGTTCGGACTGACGCCGAGCTCCGCCCTGACCTCGGCCTGGGTCTTGCCGGAAAGCAGCATCTTGGCTATGAGCAGACGGCGGCCGACGGTCTCTTGCTCGTCCTCCGTGAGGAGTTGTCTGATGAAAACGGCGGCCGCGTCCTTTTGGCGCAGCTTGGCCACGGTGCTGAACAGGGTGTCGAGGGCCGCTTTCTTCCGGGCTATGTCTATTCGATCCATAGGCGATGGTTAGTTATGATATCATCAATGATATCATAAAGTAGCGAGACGCGGGTAGATGGTGGGAAGAAGGGAGGTGTCTCAAATGAAACGGCCAGTCCTGGCCGTTTCTGATGCTACTATTTCTTCTTCAGGTGATAATCGCACTTGCATCCGTGCGGCTTGATGTACTCGTTGAAATGGTCGCGGCCATAGTCGTAGGTCAGCTCTTCGCCGGCCTTGATGCCGCGGATGGCCTCGATGCCGATCTCGTTGGTATCGGTGTAATGGACGGCTTCACAGTTCGGGCGGCAGGAATGGTTGATGTAGCGGGCGATGTTGGAGCGGGGAGAGCCGTCGATGGTCCATTTGTCATCGAGGTCGAAGAGGTAGCGGTTGGGCTTCTCTTCCGCCTTTTCGTTCGGTATCTTCCGGCCTTTGTATTCGATGACCAGGTCGCCTTTCTCCCAGTCGCGCGTGGTCTTGAGGCCGAAGCCGGCGCTCGATCTGAAGACCGTGAAATCTTTTTTGGACATCGCAGGATTGTATCACAGGCCGGGCAGCGCACCCGCGGGCATTGAAAGATTTGGCGGAGGCGTTAGTCTGGAAGGAGGAAGCAGCGTTTAGTAGCTTAACTTAGCGACACTATGAACAACGATAATTCCGGAGTGAACACCATACTCATAGTCATCGTCCTTTTGCTCTTGGTCGGTTTCGGCGTCTGGTACTTTACCGGCGGCTTCAGCGCCTGGCGCGCGGCTCCGGCGGAGGACAATGCCGAATTCAACCTCAACGTCCAACTGCCGGCCGGAGACGAGGGAGAGGGGCAGTAGTATTTCGCGGAATCTGGTCAATGACAAAGCCCGGCCTGCCCGCCGGGCTTTGTCATCGGCCAATAAATATATAAAAATAGAGAAGAAAACCGCCTCTTGAGGCGGTTTTCTAATGTTCTATAGGTGGAGATGGCGGGATTTGAACCCGCGTCCGAGAATGGTCGTCCAACCAAGTCTACAATGCTTAGCCGAGTTTAGATCTTAGCGCGGTGAGTGTGAAATTCGGCAAAATCTCATCGCGAGCGGTTCCTAACAATTCGGAAAGTCGATGGAACGGATCGGCTTTCTAAAGTCTCATGTCTATTCCACCCTGACCTGACGTATGAGGCATCGTCAGGCGGGCGTCGCGCGAGCGAGCGTAAAGTTACGCTACGGCTGGGGCGAACCCGTAAGAAAACGGGCTTGGTACGCTTTTGTTTGCACGTACGGATGAATGAGTTTTAACGAAGTCCCATTCAACTTCGACATTGCATGGGTGAACGAGGCGTTCCGTCGATGCCTGTCATCCCCTCGAAACCAACAACTGATTGCGGGCTTTGAGGGAACGGCGCGATCCATGGCGCCGTAGGTAACGAATGATCCTGATCTTTATTATTACGCGGGGGATCAGACCGTGGAGGAATCGGCCGAAGAACGGCCGGTTCGCCAAGAAGCAATAGTAGAAGCGGATGATCGCCAAGAAAGTGCCGAAGCATCCGCTAAGCACTATCCAGGTTCCAACGCTCATTCCCTGCCTCCCGCCAAAGCGATAATGGCCCGGCTCCGTACCCTTTCGGTCGGAGTGATCTCGACTCCCATCCAGAAGGCGGGTCGGAGGTCGCGGGCGAGATTGTCATTGGCCGCGGTAGGCGGCTGGCGCGGCTCGCCGCATTCGTAGTCGGCGTACACGCCGACGTCGGCCTGGCCGAATCCGAAGGAATCCAGAATCATTCTCTCCTCCTATTTCATGAGACGTTGTAAGTCTCGTTTGCTTTCACGCTCCTTGATCGATTGCCGCTTGTCGTGCTTCTTTTTGCCACGGGCGACGGCGATCTCGAGCTTTACTGTCCTTCCTCCATTATACCACCGAAGAGGCACAATTGTCAAGCCTTTTTTCTCGCTTTCAGTGAATAACTCCAATATCTCCTTGTTTTTCAACAGTAATTTGCGGACCCGCTCGGGGTCGTAGTCCTTAGGGGCGTTGGCCTTCTGGTAGGGCGGTATGGAGGCGCCGACAAGGAAGGCTTCACCACCGCGGACGACCACGTGCGCGCCTTCGAGCTTGCCTTGGCCGCCGCGGAGCGACTTCACCTCGGTGCCCAAAAGTTCCGCGCCCGCTTCATAGCGGTCGAGGAGTTCGAAGTCGAACCCGACTTTCTTGTTTTTGATCAGGTCGGTCATTGTTCAATAAATATAGCAAAAACAGGCTCATTCTGTATACTGTCGTAGATTAATCTTTTTATTATATGAACGACAAGAAAACCAAGCCGAAGAAGACCGGAGGGAAGAGCCGCAAGCCGGCCGATCTCATCAAGAAAGTGCCGGTCGGTCCGGGCAATTTCTGGAACAACATGCTGTCGACGGTGTTGGTACTGATGCTGGTGGTAGCGGCCTACTCGTACGTCGCCGAGCGCAACGAAAAGCCCGAGGAGGTCTCGCTATCGGCCATTGCCGCTGGCGTGAGATCGGGCGAGGTCGAAGGGATCGTGGTGCGGGGCTCGAAGCTAGAGATTTCGTACCGGGACGAAAATCGCAAAGCCTCCGAAGGCAAGAAGGAGAGCGACGCCTCGATCACGGAATCCCTGACCAACCTGGGCGTGTCGGCGGAAGAATTGGCCAACGTTACCATCGACGTCAAGAAGGAGACGGGCGCGGCCTACTACCTCTCCACTTTCGCGCCGTTCATCTTCCCGGTGATCTTCCTCCTCTTGGTCATCTGGTTCTTCACGCGTTCGGTGCGGGGCGCGGGCATGCAGGCCTTGAATTTCGGCAGCTCCAAGGCGCGGGTCATCGATCCGGCGGATTCGGCGCAGCGGGTCACCTTCAAGGACGTGGCCGGTGCCAAGGAAGCCAAGCAGGAGCTCGAGGAGATCGTGGATTTCCTGAAGAACCCGAAGAAGTTCCTCGACATCGGCGCGGAGATCCCTAAGGGCGTGCTTTTGATGGGTCCGGCCGGCACCGGCAAGACCTTGCTGGCGCGGGCGGTGGCTGGCGAAGCGGGCGTGCCGTTCTTCTCCATTTCCGGTTCGGAGTTCGTGGAGATGTTCGTGGGCGTGGGCGCTTCGCGCGTGCGCGACCTCTTCCAGATGGCCAAACGCGCCGCGCCGTCGATCATCTTCGTCGATGAGATCGACGCGGTCGGCCGCATCCGCGGCACCGGCATCGGCGGCGGCAACGACGAACGCGAGCAGACCCTCAATCAGATACTGGTGGAAATGGACGGCTTCGAGCCGTCGGAGAAAGTGATCGTCATGGCCGCCACCAACCGTCCGGACGTGCTCGACCCGGCCCTGGTGCGCCCAGGCCGCTTCGACCGCCGCGTTACCATCGATCTGCCGGACCGCGACGACCGCAAGGCGATACTTCAGGTGCACGCGCGCAAGAAGCCTTTGACCGAGGACGTTAACCTGGACATCATCGCCACGCGCACGCCGGGATTCTCCGGAGCGGACCTCTATTCATTGATGAACGAAGCGGCCATCCTGGCGGCGCGCGAAGAGCGCAAGCAGGTGTCGCAGTTCGATATCATCCGCTCGATCGAGAAGGTGATGCTCGGTCCGGAACGCAAGAGCCATCTGTTGTCGAAGAAAGAAAGGGAAGTGACGGCCTATCATGAAGCCGGACACGCGCTGGTGGCGTCCGTCTTGCCTTACGCCGATCCGGTCCAGAAGATCTCCATCATCTCCCGCGGCCGAGCGGCCGGCTACACGCTGAAGCTGCCGGACCAGGACCGCAAGATGCACAGTCGCAAGGAATTCATCGACGACATCGCCATGACGTTGGGCGGCTACGTGGCCGAGGAGATGATCTTCGACGACCTGACCACCGGTCCTTCGAACGACCTGCAGGTCGTTGCCAATCTGGCCCGCGACATGGTGACCAAGTACGGCATGAGCGAACGGCTGGGTCCGGTGGCCCTCGAAGGTTCCGGCGGCCGCCTCTTGGGCGGCGGTTACGGAGAGGATCGCGGCTATTCACCGGAAGTGGCCAAGGCCATCGATGAGGAAGTGTCCAAGCTTATCGAGGCCGGCATGAAGACCGCCAGCGACATCCTGACCGAATACCGCCCGGCCCTCGACGCCATCTCCAGACGCCTGCTCGAGGTGGAGACCTTGGAGCGCGACGAATACGAAGAGATCTTGAAGCGCGAAGGCGTGGAGATCCAGGACGCCTACAAGCGCCAGCGCGAAGAGGAGGAGAAGCTTGGCGATCCGACCAAGCTGATCGAATTCGACGCCGACCACATGACCGGCGAAGACACGCAGAATTTAAGCTAGTCAGACTAGTAAAAACTAGTAAAAACCCCGAGGCGCGAAGCGCCTCGGGGTTTTTGAAATACTATGTCGCTATCCTCGCTTCAGGCGAGCCGCCAGATGCAGGCTCATGTAGGAAAGATAGGCGGCGACGGCGCTGGCGGTCCAGGAGATCCAGTGCGGTGCCTCCATGCCCAGCACTACCACGTCCACGTCAAAGAGGATGCGGGCCCAGTGCACAATGGCGACGGCCGCGAAGACCAGTCCGGCCAGGAGCAGGTACCCGCGCTCGCGGAGGCTCGGAATGTCGCCGATCCGCCAACCGTAGTGGACGAGGAAGGCCAGGGCGGCAACGTCAAAGACGATGGCCGGCCAGAGCATGGCTTCGGTAATGGTGATGCCTAAGGTGGTGAAGGGCAGGAGGCCGCTGTAGGCGAGCCAGATCTGAGTTCCTAGATCGGCCGCCACGGCGCCGCTCGCGAACTTGGCCAACTCTCGCAAATTTCTATGATGCATGAAAATTATGATGAACTTTATAAGTTGCTTACAGTCTAGCAACTCTTGAAAGCGGAACCGTCAAGTTTTGCACAGTCGAGCGCTTGAACCATCGGTCATCCATACTAGTATGAACGGTATGCTGCGCTCCTGGGGATGGACCGCTCGATCCACTGATGACCAAATATCATTACAAAAGATACCTGAACCGCGCCTTCTGGAATTCACTATTCGCGGTTTTAAGCGCCCTGATACTCGTGCTGATCGTGCTGTACGGCTGGAGTGGGATTAAGGCCGCGATGAACCGCCTTATGGTATCGGGTGGCGATGCCGAAGCTGACGCCGTCGAGCAGGATCAATTGCAACAGCTGGAAGCGCTACGCAGTCCTGACAATGCTTCCGAAGCGGAGAACAGGCAGGCGCTCGACGAACTTCGCGCCGATGTCGAGGATGCCCGGGTGGAGAACTTGGAACCATTAAGATATTCGGAATGAAAAACCTCAGTCCACGTTTTCTAAAATATCGCACGTTCGTGAACGGAAGACTCTTATGGCCGGCCGCGACCATCGGGGCGTTAGCGCTTTTGTTCTACGCCATCGCGCTTGATCTAGGTCCTCAGACCGAGGTCTTAGCGCAGACTTCCAGTAAGAGCATCACCGGCTACGCTTGGAGCGAGACCATCGGCTGGGTGTCCTTCAAGGGTAGCAACTATGGGTTCTCGGTAGCCGCCAATGGCACCATCACCGGCTACGCCTGGAGCGACAACATCGGCTGGATCTCGGCTAATTCCGGTGATCTGACCGGCTGCCCGGGCGCTCCATGCACCGCCACCATCGACTCTACCGGCGCGCTCAAAGGCTGGCTGCGAGCGCTTTCCGGTGGGACGTCGCAAAGCGGTGATTGGGACGGTTTCATTTCGCTCTCGGGCGCCAATTATGGCCCGAAGCGCCAGACAGACGGCACACTTTCCGGCTACGCCTGGGGCAGCACGGTGGTAGGCTGGCTATCCTTTGCCTTCGCGGCTACCGATTACGCCGCTGAGCCGGCCGCCGACCTTAAGGTCCGCAAGGCCGGCACCACGGCCTGGAGCAGCAGTGTGACGATCGAGCCGACCGATCAGATCGAGCTTGGCTGGAACCAGAGCGGCACGGCCAACACCCGGTACTGCGACGCCGTGCCGCCTTCTTACGGCTTCTCGACCGGCAGCGGCCGCGCGGTTTCCGGTATCGATATCGACGTGGAGGAACCGATCGGAAATACCAGCCGCATCTACTCGCTGTTATGCGAGAGCGATGGCGGCGCCCAGAAGACCGGCACGGTGAACGTCTCTACCAGAGGCGGCGTCGGCGCCCGGTTTTGCGCGGTCGATCGACCCACTTTGGTCCCTCGAGGCACCGAAGTGGATATCTGCTGGACGCTCGGCACCAACAACCCGGCGGCGTGTTCCATCAAAGCCGGTGCTACCGACGTGCGGTCACCGTTGCCGGGAAAGGACGGCACGGTGAAGCATCGCATGCTCGGCGAGGTGACCTTCACTCTTTCCTGCGTGGGCGGCGACGGCGATTCCATGACGGTCAAGGTCTTACCGGACGTGCAGGAAACGTAATATTCATTAAGTTATAATATGTCAGTATGCTAATCACTTTCGACACCTCGTCCCGCCTCTTTCGCCGGATGTTCATCGGCACTACCTTGGCCGCTTCCTTCGTTTGTTTCGGCTTAGCGGCCTATTCCTGGACCGGTCCGACGGCAGCGCCGCCGAATTCCAACGTCGCCGCGCCGATCAACGTCAGCGCCACCAGCCAGATCAAGAGCGGCGCGCTCCAGGTGAACGGACTCAGGAACCTCGGTTCCTCCCAGTTCGATGGTGACGTCGGCATCGGCACAGCGCCGTCGACCGGTCAACGGTTAT
The DNA here is from genome assembly GCA_964608605.1 of uncultured Candidatus Saccharibacteria bacterium. Lineage (GTDB taxonomy): Bacteria > Patescibacteriota > Minisyncoccia > Phycocordibacterales > UBA918 > OLB19. Next base: position 27,794 of record CAZSOS010000003.1, on the reverse strand, counting down.
ACATCAGAGGCGGCCCTTACGGTGTCTATGCTGACGCTACCTATGGGCAGGCCATTCGCGGACAGACCACGGGAGGTGGTTACGCTGGCTATTTCGCGGGTGGCGGTACTAACGCCGGCGGAGTTTACGCCGTGAACTCCGGCGGCTATTATGCCTTCTTAGGCTATCCTGGTTCTAACTGGAGCGTCTATGCCAATGGCCCCACCTATACCGGTAGCTACAGCCGGGCCGATGGCGGATTCTGCATCGGCGGCAGCTGCAAGACCAGCTGGGCCCCGACATGTGTTACTCGTTCTAATACCTGTTATGTGGCCCACGGCCAGTACTGCGTCGCTTCCTGTGGTTCCGGTGAGGTCATGACGGGCGGTGGCGGAAGAAGCGCCTATGACTACAATCAGCAGTGCTCACCGTATGGTAATGGTTTCGGTTGTACGCATTACGCGGGCGGCGGATACGCGTATCTATACGTAGATGCCCGCTGTTGCTACTAGATCATCCGGTCGGAAAGATAATTGGCTTGAGTAGATAGGTAATCAATTTTGCGCTACCAGCTCTTATAATATAAAGTGGTGCCATCCGCCCTTAGCTCAGTTGGTTAGAGCACAGAGCTTATACCTCTGGGGTCCTTGGTTCGAGTCCAAGAGGGCGGACATTAGTAGCCCTTGAAAGGGTCGTTGTGGATCCGCCGTGGGCGGATGCCGAGCGAGCGGAGCTTCTGCCGTAACGCCTCTATCATGCCCGGCGGTCCGGATAACAGGTAGTCGGCGTCGTTTTGGTGGAGGGCGGTCTGTTTTTCCAGCTCAGCCTCCACTTCTTCCGGCGCGTCAGTGTATACGATATCCAGGTTGGGATTTTGCCGGCTCCAGTCATCGAGTGGCGCTTGGTACGCGTGAGTTTCCTTGGCGGAGTATATCAAGGTTAGCCGCGCGTCGTTCTTAGTATGGTCCAGGTCGGCTATGATGGATCGAAACGGGGTGATGCCGATGCCGCCGGCCACTCCCACCACCCGCTTCATTCCCGGACGCAGATAGAGTTCTCCATAAGGGCCATGCATGCGCACCGTGTCGCCAGGCGCTAGTGCCGCCAGATATCGTTTGAAGCTCGAAGGTTCCGGAGGAATGATGGTGCCTATCCGGATGACCCCTTCGCTCGGGGCCGACGCGACGGAAAAAGGCCGCCAGCTTTTGCCCTCTACCGGCTTCCCAGGCAGAGTGAAGATGGCGTGTTGTCCGGCTTTCCAGCTCGGTAGTTTGTCGGCCCGCAGAATGAATGACCAGACGTCGTCGCCTTCGTCGATCTTCTCGATGAACTCCAGATCGGTGGACCTTAATATGCCGGAATAGTCGATGGGGTGGCGTAGCGCGCGGGTGATGACGTCTAACATAATCTCATTTTAGCATTCCTTTACTTTTTGATTCGTGTGTGTCACCCTGACATCAGATCAAATCGTTTCGGGGATGATAATGACCAAGAAAAGGACCAGGCCGGTGGCAGAGCGGAATTTCGATGAATACTTGAGTCCGGAGACGTCGCTTTGCTATATGAGGTGGGTGTCGTGCGGCGGAATGCCGGATCATTTGCGGGCCATCGCTGCTCCCGACATGTTATTGCCAGTGATATTCAGCAGTGATGGCATCCCCGCTTGCGTTCTCTCGCATCCGGCCATGGCTCAAACGGCGGCCATGAGTCGCGGTTGGCAGCTGGTATATGTGCATTGAATCAACGATCGCGAAGAGCGGCCCTGGGGCCGCTCTTTTTATTCCATATGAAGTGATTGGCCCATGAATGCTACGCGTTCGGATATAAGCGGACACTGACTTAGGTCGCTGTCTCGCTCCACCAGCGCGCGGGCTTCGGCGCGGGCGGCTTCGACCAGCTTAAGGTTCTTGAGAGCCTCCATGCCCAGGTCCGAGAGGCCCGATTGCTTGGAGCCGTAGAGTTCGCCCGCGCCGCGGAACTGCAGGTCGTACTCGGAGAGCTCGAAACCGTTCTTGGCGGTCGAAAGCGCCTTTAGGCGGTCGCGCGTCTTCTCGCTCTTTGATTCGGTGACCGCGAAGCAGTACGGTTGATGGGTACCGCGGATGACGCGGCCGCGCAGCTGATGCAACTGCGACAGGCCGAAGCGTTCCGCGCCTTCGATGATGATGTTGGTGGCGTTCGGCACGTTGACGCCGACCTCCACCACCGACGTGGCCACCATGATGTCGATATCGTGATCGAGGAACCTCTTCATCACTTTGTCCTTGTCGGCCGGCGTCATCTTGCCATGAAGGACCCCGATCCGAGCGTCTTTAAAGACCTGCCGCCGCAGGCGTTCGGCTTCGGCGGTAACGCTCTTGAGGTTGAGAGCATTCTCTTTATCGGGGTCGGGTTCGTCGATGCGCGGGCAGATGACGTAAGCCTGACGTCCGGCCTTGAGCTCGCCCTTTACGTGCTCGTACATCGGTTCTTGTTGTCCTGGCCCCACTATCTTGGTGATGACCGGCTTGCGGCCCTTGGGCATCTCGTCAAGGAGCGTCAGATCGAGGTCGCCGTAGATGGTCAGAGACAGCGTACGCGGGATCGGCGTGGCGGTCATGGAGAGGAGGTGCGGCAAGGGGGCGCCCTTCTTGGTCAAAGCCTTCCGCTGCTTGGTGCCGAAGCGATGCTGCTCGTCGATGATGACAAAGGCTAGGTGCTTGAACTCGACGCTCTTATATATGAGTGCGTGCGTGCCGATCAGTATCGGCACTTCGCCGTTCTTGACCCATTTCAAAAGCTGGGCCTTGGAGATCTTGGTCGGTTTGGTCGGATCGGACTTTGAAGGGAACTTATAGCAGCCGCTGCCGGTGATGAGGCCGATCTGGATCGGCAGGTGCTCGAAGTAGGTAATAAAACTTTCGAAGTGTTGTTTGGCCAATATTTCAGTGGGGGCCATGTAGGCGACCTGGAGGTTTCCGTAGTCTAAATCCGAAAATTTTGGAACATTTCTGCGTTGCGGAGCCTCAGCGCCTCGGTCGCCGTAGTTGGCTACGTCTTCCTCCCCGCTTTCTCCGCGCCTTGAACTGCCCTCAAAATTTTCGGATTTACGTCCCTCTGGCGGCCTTGAAGTGACGACGGCATAGGCGGTCGTGGCCGCTACCGCCGTCTTGCCGCTCCCGACGTCTCCTTCCAAGAGCCGCGACATGGCGTGCCGTCCCGCGAAATCCTTTCTGATCTCCACTACGGCTTTCGTTTGCGCGTTGGTCAGAGGGAAGGGGAATCGCTGCACGAACTCCCGTATCTGTTCGTCGCTCGTGTCGATCTGATAGGTGGTGGCGGCCGAGACGGCCGCTCGTTCCATGGCTTTCTGAACCTGGATATAAAATACCTCCTCGAAAGCGAAACGCTTGCGGGCGCCGGTGGCGTGCTCGAGCTTCCGGGGGGCGTGGATATAACGCAGCGCGGTCTTGAGTTCGTACAATTTATATTTCGCGCGCAGATCCTCGGGTAGCGGGTCCTCGATTCGTTCCAGCACGCCGGCTTCGAAGCATTTCCACACGGTATGGTAGATCCAGCGGCTGGTCACCCCTTTGGTCTCCTTGTAGACCGGATAGATGGTGTCGTCCAGTCCCTCGGTGTTCTTGAAGATGGAATCGTGCCGGTCGATCGGCAGGGAATCGAGCGGTTCCAGTTCCGGATTGGCGATGTATATCTTGGCGCCGCTGCCGGTAACTTTGCCCGAGGCCTTTACGTACTGGCCTTCTTTGTACATCTTGGCAATGTATGGCTGATTGAACCACATGAGCTTCACGCGGGAGGTGCCGTCCTCGAGCCAGCCTTCGGCGATGGGCCGCTTCGATTTCCAAGCTCGGCGGGCCTGGAGCCCCCCGAGCTGTCCGAACACTACCGCGTCGGCGCCCGGAGTAAGGCCCGACACCGATTGGATATCGCTGATGTCCTCGTAGCGGGCCGGGAGGTGATAGAGGAGGTCGGCCACGGTCGTGATGCCTAGTCGTTTCAAGGCCTTCTCGTGCGTCAGGTCGAGGCGGAAGTGTTTCTTAAGCGGATCGGCGGGGGACATGCGACCTATTTTAGCAGTAAACATAGGCATGCTTTGTTATTGACTTTTATATTAAAATATGCTATTATTAAGGAAGTAAGCATCGCATGGGGCGATGTTCGTAATTTTGAAATGGAGGGCGCGATGAGCGTCAATTGCTTCTACTTCGACCCCTACACCGGCGTCATCGATGGCCTCCCGGTCGCGGAGAACATGCCTGACCTGCACCGTCCCGGTCGGATGTATCCGCCGTCGGTCCAGTGTGAGGGTGAATTCATCCGTCTCGACACCGCCAAGGTGCCGGACATCCAGGTCGTCGGCGGGATGAAGCGGGTGATGAACGCCTCGTTGCGGACGGTCTACCCGACCCATGGTGGTCGCGAGTTCGATGTGCTCTCGAGCGACGGAGTCTCCGGCACTTTTCTGCTGGTGTCGACCCGCGTGAGCGATCGGAGGGTCAAGGAGAAGTCTTCCTGGCTCAATGCCTGGGAAGGTATCATCTCCGACAGTGATGTCGAGGTGGTGCTGAAATCCCCGCAGTCCGCTCTCTTCCGCCTGACGGAGGAGGGGCAGGAGGTCGAAGTCTTCCAGCACAACGGCCTGGTGCATCAGCTGTGGTTCGAGGGCGGCAGGATCTTTTCCGTGCCGCTCAGTCGCGCCGAGATAGTCGAGTCGAGGACGTGGCAGTTCGATTCGCAGATCGGTCAGCTGACCGACAGCGAACATGACACGCGGCGCCTGCAGGGCATACTCTGGGGCGCGGCGCGACTGCTCCGCTTCTCGGCCAAGGATGCCGCCGTGCGGCCGGAGCTGGTCAACTTTCTCGTGAAGTATGTCGACCAGATGGCCGAGCGGCTTCGCGAGGAGGTGCGGTCGATCTTGCTTCAGGCGGGCGACCGTTCGGCCGGCAACTTCGTCTACGGCGAGAACATCGTGTCGCTCGAGGAGCGGCGTGATGGCGAGGCGCGCCGGAAGCGGGCCGAAACCGACCGTAAGAAGCAGGAACGCCAGGAGCGTGATCGTGCCGAGCGTCTCTCCATGCGTGGCACCACGGGCGGCGGCCAGCAGAACAAGAAGGCGAAGCAGAAGAAGTAAGTCGTCCTAGGACGGTTCGGGCCGGAGTTCCTGAAAAGGAACTCCGGCCCTTTCTTTTTTCAGTGATATAATTTCCCTCATGCCTAAGAAAAAGACCGTCGCCAAAGCCGCCAAGACCGCGGCGAAAAAAGACTACAACCAGCTCGCCCTGGCGCTTCATAAAAAGCTGAAGGGAAAATTGGAGGTGGTGCCTAAGATCGCGTTGAAGACCCGTGATGACTGGAGCACCATGTACACTCCGGGCGTCGGCGCCGTGTCCTCTTATGTCGCCAAGAAACCGCGGGAGGCGCGCGACTACACCATCAAGCGTAACACCGTGGCGGTGGTATCTGACGGGACGGCGGTGCTGGGCCTCGGCAATCTCGGTCCTTTGGGGGCCTTGCCGGTCATGGAGGGCAAGTGCGCCATCTTCAAGGCCGTGGGCGACGTGGACGCTTTTCCCATTGTCCTGGACACGCACGACCCCGAGGAGATCATCAGAACGGTCAAAGCCATCGCGCCAACCTTCGGCGGCATCAATCTTGAGGATATCGCCGCGCCCCAGTGTTTCATGATCGAAGAGCGATTGAAGGCGGAATTGAACATTCCGGTGATGCACGACGATCAGCACGGCACGGCCATCGTGGTCCTGGCCGGTCTCATCAACGCGGCCAAGGTGGTGGGGAAGAAGTTGGAAAACATGAAGGTGGTCATCGTCGGCGCCGGCGCCGCCGGCTGCGCGGTGGCCAAGCTGCTCATCGAGGCTAAAGTGGTCGACGTGATCGTGGTCGACAAGAGCGGCGCCATCGTCGCTGGCCGTCCCGGTCTGTCCGGATACAAGAAGGAGCTGTCGAAGATCACCAATCCGCGGCACGTGAAGGGGGAGGTGATGGAGGCCGTTACTGGGGCCGACGTGATCATCGGCGTCTCCGGGCCTGGCTCCATCACCCGGCATCATATCGAGAAGATGGCGGACAAGGCCGTCGTCTTCGCCCTAGCCAACCCGGTGCCGGAGATCCAGCCGGACGACGCTAAATTGGCGGGGGCCATGGTGGTAGCCACCGGCCGCTCCGATTATCCCAATCAGGTGAACAACTCGCTGGCGTTCCCGGGCATCTTCCGCGGCGCCTTGGATCGCAACGTTAAAGCCATTACCGACGGCATGAAGCTGGCGGCGGCCAAGAAGATCGCCTCGCTGGTGAAGAAACCGGCCGCCGATAACATCATTCCTTCCATCATGACCCCGGGCTTGGCCAAAGCCGTGGCTAGCGTGATCAAGTGACCGAAGGCTGGACAATGGTCCCGGGTTTCATTATCCTAAAAAACAGACAGTCCTAGGAGGAACGGATGCCTCAATACATCATCTTTGAAAGCCGGGTCAAACAGCTGCGGGAGCGGCTCGAAAGCTTCGGCGTGACCCAGAAGAAGCTCAAGGATTTCGATGAGTGGGTCAAGGGATGCCGTCGGTCGGCGATGAGCCTGACCGAACTGATCATCTTCGTGATGATCTGGCCCCGGGCCGTGCTGGCTCAGCCCGAGCTCTATCGCGCTGATTGACCTGGCTTTAAAAGGCCGGCGGATGTTTCCGCCGACCTTTTCTATTTGAAAAGACCAAGCATTTAAAGTAGTATGTGGCAACGCTTAAAATACGGAGCCGTGGCTATGAAATATGAACTACTTCATATTTCATCCGATCCCGAGCGACAGCGAGGGAATGGCCGATGCCGTCAGGCAAGGCCATAGGGAGTGGAACGAGGCCACGGCTCCGGAGCGATAGCGACGGAGCCGTGGCTGAGTGGTCGAAAGCGCCTCACTGCTAACGAGGTAGGGTCTAAAAGCCCTCGAAGGTTCGAATCCTTTCGGCTCCGCGAGTATAAAATATGCGCCCGTAAGGGCGCATATTTTGTTCGCGGAGCCGAAAGAAACAGTCCGGGGGACTGTTTCTTAGGATTCGAAAAGGTTGCCTGATATTTTGCTATGTCAATATGCAAAATATCGACAACCTGTACTGCTCCTGTAAGGAGAGAAATTCCTTTCGTATTTTAATCACTGTGTCTGAAGTGTTACGATGACTTTTATGAAAAAACGTATCTCAATCATCAGCGCGCTGGTAGTGCTGACGGCAGTTGGAGCGACGGGAATTTGTTGGTATATGTTTTCCATCCCAGAGGAAGTCTGGGTCACCTACACTAATGAAAGATATGGTTACCGAGTTTTGGCGACCGAAGGATACGGCCGGATCTTGGAAGAAAACCTGGCGGTCATAGAGGCCGATGGCGCCAGTGGCGAGGTAGAAGGGAAGGAGTCCCGCGTCTTCTACTTCAAGGATATCGGCTTGGGCGGAAACGACCTGGGTTTCATATCATGTTATGACCACGACGAGGCCCAGCCGTGGCCGGAATTGAGTAACTCGATGTCATTGGAAGACTACGCGCGCACGCTTTATGCCAAGGAGATTTTGATCGACGTCACCTCGGTATATGACCGGCAAATAATCCTTGAGGAGATCGAACCTATATTGCTTGATGGTCGTGAAGCCTACAGTTATGTCTACGCTAGAGAGAAGGCGGGCGGATTCGATACTCGCGTGTCTGTCATCACGGAAAGTCCGGAAGGCAAAAAATGTCACATTATGTACGCGGTGACCTACGTGAGGACCGGGTACGACGCGAAGATGTTGGAGAACAAACTGCGTTGGTTCAACTCTTTCGAGTGGATAAGGTGAATCTCGCTTTGAACTCCTCGCCTATAATGGCGCTATGCGCATAAAAAACAAAGTTCGCCTGCTTGAATTCTTCATCATCGGCGTCTTATTCGGCACCATCGAAGACCTCATCGCCATCACCATCGCCACTGACGGACATTTCGAGTGGCACTACCTTTTGGTGGCGGCCGTGGTGGCCCTGCCGTTCGCTTTCTTGAGCGAGATCGTGGTCGATCATCCGGATTTCTGGAAGAGATTCTTCCCGGGTCATAACGGTCGATAGGAAAGTAGGGGAAACAAAAAAGCGCGGGGCCGGAGGCCCCGCGCTTTTTATCATCGGCAAATTACGAGAGATGCTTCGAGACCAGCTTGGTCATTTCGAACATGGTCACGGTGCCCTTGCCGCCGAATACTTTCTTGAGGGCGGCATCAGCGTTGATGTTGCGCTTGTTCTTCGGGTCCTGCAGGTCATGCTTCTTGATGTAGACCCAGAGCTTCTTCACGACCTCAGAACGCGGCATCGGTCCCTTGCCTACCACGACAGCCAAGTCCGAACTGATGGTCATTGGCTTCATAAACGCTGAATTTGCTTTTGCCATTATTTATGGTGTTATTTCTTGGTATACGGAATAGTCTACCATTAAACTTCTCTTTTTTTCGAGTCGAGCGTCCGGTTGGGTATAACTCCCTGGCCTAGTGGGCCAGCGCTAGCAGGGTGATGGAGGCCGGTTTCAGCGGCTGTACCGCTGCCAGCGCCGCTTTCAGGGTGGAGCCGGTGGTGTACACGTCATCGATGATGATCACGTGTCGCTGGCGCCAGTCATCGCCTTGGCCACAGGCGAAGGCTCCCGCCATGTTCTTCCGTCTCTTTGTCCGATCGAGCGATGTCTGCGCCTTGGTGTCCCGCGTCCTTCGCAGGATGCCGTTCCCCATCACCACGTTGGGCCGAAGCTTTGCCGCTCGCTTGGCGACCTCTTCCACCTGGTTGTACCCACGCTTCCAACGTCTTTGGGCCGACAAGGGGATCGGCATGATGAGCGTGTCGGACGGAACGTGTCTGAGATATTCTGCCAACACTTCGCCGAGCAGCTTAAAGGCCCGCTCGTTATGGTGGAACTTGGCTTCATGGATGAGCGCGCGCACTTCAGGTTCCCGAAACCGCATCAGATAGATGATACCGTTCTCCGTCGCGGGGGAGAGGTGCCGGCGCGTGTCCGCGCTCGTCATCAGACGCACCACACGGTGGTCTTCGCGTTCCGGGAACACGTATGTGCACAATGTTTCTAATAACTTGAGCATGCTTATTATGATAGAATCATTGTAACTCTGATCCGAGTCCGGTCCTTGATCATGGCATTCTCTCTAAAAAATATCTTCAGCGGCGTCAAAGAAGCAGCGCGGGAAAAAGCGCCCACGATGATCGGTATCGACATCGGCAGCGCTTCGGTCAAGGTGGTGGAGATCGAAGAGACTCCTCGCACCATCATGCTGCGTACTTACGGCGAGCTGCAGCTCGGACCATACGCCGACAAGGCGCTCGGCGAGGTGACCGACCTTCCCGGTTCTAAGCGCGTGGAGGTGGTAACCGATGTCATGCGGGAATCCGGTGTGGTCGGCCGTTCCGGCGCCATCGCCATGCCCCTGGCCTCGAGCTTCCTCACGGTCATACCCGTGACCCTGGGACAGAACGAGGACCTGGCGGCCCGGATACCCGTGGAGGCGCGCAAATACGTGCCGCTGCCTTTGACCGACGTGACCTTGGACTGGAACGAACTGTCACCGCTGGGCACCGGCGCCACTGGCGTGAAAGAAGTGCTGATCGCCGCTATCGAAAACAAGGCGCTGGCCGAGCATCGCGAACTCCTGTCCGCCATCGGCATGGTCGGCGACGCCACGGAGATCGAGGTCTTCGGTTTGATCCGTTCGCTTTGGCGGGTCAAAGACACCACCTTGGCGATCATAGATATCGGCGCGCGCAGCTCGAAGCTCTACGTGGTTCGACAGGGACAGTTGGAACGTCTCCATCGCGTCGCCATCGGCGGGCGCGAGATCTCGCGCCTGGTGTCCGAGCGTCTCAGTCTGTCCTTCGAGGACGCGGAGAATCTGAAACGGTCATACGACCGCTCCACCGAGCCTGGCGCCGCCGTCTACCAGGTCATGACCAGCGTTCTCGACGGACCGTTGTCGGAATTCGGCCGCCTGATCGGACAATACGAGACCCGCGTCGGCGAACAGATCGGCCGCATCGTGATCTCGGGAGGCGTTGCTTCTTCGCCGCACGCGCTCGAGTACGTCAAAGATCGCTTCGCGCGACCGGTGGAACTGGCTCATCCTTTCGCAAAAGTCGCTTACCCGGCCTTTATGGAAGACACGCTGAAGTCTATCGGACCTTCGTTCGGAGTGGCGCTCGGCGCCGCGCTCAGACATTTTCAATGATCTGCTGATCTGATTGTCCACACCCACGCGAAAACAAGCGAGCGGTTTCAAACTATAATGTGAGTGTCACCATGCCTCCAGAAAACGCTTCATTCATACCGAAGAGCGGAGTGAAGACGGTACAGCGTACCCGTAGTTCTCGCCGTATCTACGTGCTGGCCTACATCAGCTATATCGTCTTCTTCAGCACCCTGTTCGCCGTTATCGGTGTCTACGTGTATGGAGCGACGGTGAGCCGTTCCCTCGCTTCCTTGAAAGAGCAGTTGGTATCGGAAAGGCAGAAGTTCTCGGTGGTCGACATCGATGAGGTGAAGATGCTCGACAAGCGCCTGTCGACGGCCAAGCGCCTGGTGGAGGAATCGTCGGCGCCGTCGCGTCTTTTCGCCGACATCGAGGCCATCGTCGCTTCCAACATCTATTTCTCCGCCATGTCCTACGAGCAGCTGCCTAATCGGCAGTTCAAGCTGGAGCTGACCGGCCGCGCCAATAACTTCTCGGACATCATCGCTCAGCGCGACCTGCTCGGTAACAGCACCTTGTTGCGCGATGCTGTCGTGGCCGACTACGACTACAGCGTGGGCGAAGGCAGCGGCAGCAGCCTCTTAGGCGCCGCCACCTTGTCCTTCGTCTTCTCCGACACTCGCGACCTGTCAGCCATCTCCTACGCGGCCTCACAAACGGAGGTGGCCGCGCCACCTGACGCGACTAGCGCCGAAGGGGATGTCCGCGTCATCGAGGGTACCAGCACGCCGGCGGCGCCGGTCGGTCAGTCCACTTCCTCGACGGCCGTCGATCCCGCTCTAGAAACACCAAATTAATTATGCGATTCCAAGCTGGTATACAAATCACCCTGTTGGTCGTAGCGATAGTCATCGCCTTCAGCGTCGTGAAGCCCAAGATAGACAGCATTCGCGCCGAACAGAGCGAGGTGGCGGCTTATCGCGTGGCCGTGGAGAACATCGGCACCTACAACCAGCGGCTGCAGACCTTGACCAACGAATCTAACAGCATCTCCGCCCACGATCGGGCCCTCTTGTGGCGCTACTTGCCGGAAGAAGTGGACGCCACGGCCGTGGCTCGCGACATCGCCAACATCGTCTCCCAAAACCGCCTTCTGCTGCTTGATATCGTTCCGTCCACCGTCGAGCCGGTAACATCGGAGACCGTCGACGATCCCAGCATGATCCCCATGGACAGCGGCGTGTTGGCGGACGACGGCACCGTGACCGCGGGGATACTGTTCTCCCAGAAGTTTCAGGTGGAGGTGGTCGGTACCTACGATCAGATAAAGTCGATGCTCCGCGACCTGGAGCGGAACGCCTATCCGCTGCGGCTCATCGAGTTCGATTTTTCCCTTGAAGGAGAGTCGTCATCACTGATCCAATACTCGCTGACGCTCGAAACCTACGCGTTGCCGTCCACTTAATTCACAAACCATAGTCATGATAAAGAACATCATCATCTTCCTGGTCGTCGCGGTCGCGCTGTATGCCGCGTACCGTTTTCTCATCGTCAACAACGATCCGGCCTTAATGGTGGATGGTGGCGTCAACGAAGGCCAGATGGTGGCCAGTGAGTTCTTGGTGCGTCTCAATGAGATCGAGAGCATCACCTTCTCTCGCGACCTTTTCGAAGACGCTCGTTTTCGCTCCTTGGTGTCCTTCGGCACCGCTCCCGATCCGGTATCGGCCGGACGATCGAACCCTTTCTCGCGATAAGGGACGATCCCGCGCCCGATCGTTCGCCGCTTCGCGGGCCGAGTTAAGCTGGTCTCAAAATGGATTTTTTAAATGAGTTAGTTCAAGAAGGGGTGATCACTACCGATGTCTTGGCGGCTGTCTCGAAGCAGGTGGAGCAGGGGATGTCTCCGGAGAAAGCCCTCCTCGGCGCCGGCGTGGCCCGCGAGATAGTTAGGGAACGCCTGGCGAAGTTCTATAATATCCCGGCTTATACTCCCCAGGAGGACGAGTCCATCCCGCAGAACGTGCTGGAGTTCATTCCGGTCGAAGCCGCCAAGAATTACCAGATCGTGCCGCTGCGGCTCGAGGACGACACGCTGCTCGTTGGCGTCAACGATCCGGATGATTTCAGATTGCGCGAGGTCTTGAACTTCGTGAGCACTAAGCACGGCATACCTTACAAGTACGTCTTTTTGCTGGAGGACGACCTGACCAAGCTCTTGGTCGGATACGATAACCTCACCGGCGAAGTGGGGCAGGCCTTGACCTCGCTCGAAGGCGAACTCGATCAGGAGATCGCCGAGCGCAAGAACGAGGACGCGGAGGCCCAGCGATTGGCGGCGGAACACCTCAAGGAGGACGCGCCGGTCACCAAGATCGTGGCCACCATATTGCGCTACGCCGTCGACGGTGGCGCTTCTGACATCCATATCGAGCCCACCGAAGGAAAGGTGAAAGTGCGCTTCCGCGTCGACGGCCTCTTGCAGACCAGTCTGGAGCTGCCGCGCAACGTCCAGTCGGCGGTAGTGGCCCGCATCAAGATCCTGTCTTCGATGCGGCTAGACGAACGGCGCAAACCGCAGGACGGCCGCTTCTCGGCCACCTTCGACGGCCGCAAGATCGACTTTCGCGTCTCTACCTTTCCTACCAGCCATGGCGAGAAGGTGGTGATGCGTATCCTCGACAACGAGAAAGGCGTCCGCAGTCTCGACCGCACCGGCATCTCCGAACACCATCTAGGGACGATCAGGCGGATCATCCAAGAGCCTTACGGCATCATCCTCATCTCCGGTCCAACCGGCAGCGGTAAGTCGACGACCCTCTACGCCATGCTTTCGGAGGTGGATCGCGCCACCAAGAACGTGCTCTCTCTGGAGGATCCGATCGAGTACAACATCGAAGGCGTGTCGCAGTCGCAGGTGCGGCCGGAGATCGGCTACACTTTCGCCAACGGCCTGCGCACCGCGTTGCGCCAGGACCCGGACGTCATCCTGGTCGGCGAGATTCGCGACAAGGAAACGGCGCAGCTGGCCATCCAGGCGGCCTTGACCGGTCACTTGGTCTTGTCCACCATCCACACCAACAACGCCATCGGCGTCGTGCCGCGCTTGATCGACATGGGAGTGGACCCGTATCTCATCGCCCCGACCCTGAAGCTAGCGATCGCGCAAAGACTGGCACGCCGGCTGTGCCAGCCTGGCGAAGAGACCCCGGTGGATGAGAGCACCCGCAAGATGTTCGAAGCCGAGTTCCGCAGCTTGCCCTCGGAATTCCACGATCGGGTCCCAACCTTCGACAAGATCTACCACCCAGTACCGGCCCCGGGTTGCGCCTCCGGCACCAAGGGCCGCGTGGCCGTCACCGAGGTGTTGCAGGTCGACGAGAAGATCCAGGACTTGATCCTTCATGGCGGTAGCGAGGCCGACATGTACAAGGCCGCCCGCGCCAAGGGCTTCATGAGCATGAAGGAGGACGCCATCATCAAGGCGCTTCGCGGCGATATTCCCTACGAAGAAGTGAACGCCTTCGGTACCAAGGTCGGCGAGGCCGGGGCCATCGACAAGGAATACCTGCCTGGCGACACCGCCATATCGGCCGAAGTCTCACCGGAGACGGCGCCCGCGGAAGCCGCCGCCAAGAGCATCGATCTGGAGGAGGTGGTCTAGCTTTTCCCAAACTATACCCACCCCGAGGATAGCGCACTTCCGGGTGCTGTATAATGATTCCATCATGAAAGTTTTGTTAGTTGACGACGATGCCTTCTTGCGCGACATGTACGCCACTAAGTTCATCGAGTTCGGCCATGAAGTGGAGTCCGCCAGCGACGGCGCGGAAGCGCTCCGTCATCTAAAGGAGAAGGATTACGACGTCGTCATGCTCGACATGATCATGCCCGGGATGAGCGGTCTCGACGTCCTGTCCGAGGTCAAGAAACTGAACTTGGCGCAAAAGGCCAGATTCGTCATCCTGTCCAATCAGAGCGAGGCTTCTGATCAGGCGGCAGCTAAAGGTTCCGGAGCGGCCGGCTACATCATCAAAGCCGAGTCGATCCCCAGCGACGTGGTCAAGCAGGTAGAAGCGATGTGTAAATAAATATTATCGTCATGGCGAACGTAGATTATAGAAAAGAGCTGGCCGACCTGGTGGACATCATCGTGTCCGAGAAAGGGTCGGACATCCACCTCTCGGTCGGCGCGCACCCGACCGTCAGGGTCATGGGTTCTTTGGTGCCGCTCGTGAAGAAGCCTGTCTTGACCGTCGAAGACGTGGCCGGTTTCTGCGCCGCTCTTTTGCCTGAGCACAAGCGCGCCGCCTTCTCGACCTCCCACGAGATAGACTTCTCCTTCGCCGCCATGGATGGTGTCCGTTTCCGCGGCAACGCTTACTACCAGCAAGGCACGCCGGCGGTGGCTCTGCGCCATATCCCGAACGAGATCCGGACTTTCGAGGAACTGAATCTGCCGCCCATCCTCGAGACCTTCACCCAAAGGCCGCAGGGCTTCTTCCTGTGCGTCGGTCCGGTCGGACAGGGCAAGTCGACCACGCTGGCGGCGATGATCCAGACCATCAACAAGAGCCGCGCCGATCATATCGTTACCATCGAGGATCCGATCGAATACGTCTACACGCCGGACCAGTCCATGATCGAACAGCGCGAGGTCGGCACCGACACCGCTGATTTCGCCACGGCCTTGAACGCCGTCTTCCGCCAGGACATCGACGTCATCCTGGTGGGCGAGATGAGGAATCCGGCCACCATCGCTACCGCCGTCACCGCCGCCGAGACCGGCCACCTGGTCTTCTCCACCTTGCACACCAACAACGCCGCTCAGACCATCGACCGCATCATCGACAGTTTCCCGGCCGGTCAGCAGGACCAGATCCGCGTGCAGCTAGCCGGTTCTTTGATGGGCATCTTCTCGCAGCGCCTGGTGCCGCGCATCCAGGGCGGCCTCATGCCGACCTACGAGCTTCTCATCAACAACAGCGCCGTGGCCAACCTCATCCGCGAGCGTCGCACGCATGAAGTGCAGACGGTGATCGAGACCGGCCTCGAGCACGGCATGATCGACATGAACCGCTCGCTGGTGGACCTGGTCAAGAAGGGCGAGGTGACGGTCGAGAACGCCTTCGCCTATTCGGTCAACCCGAAGGGTCTCGAGCGCCTGATGTAATTAAAAGTCAAAATGCAAAACCACAAGGTAAAATTCACAACTTCGCTGCGAGCATTTCGGTCGAATGTTGCACTTTTGACTTTTTATCTACGATTTTGATTTTTGCATTTTAAATTTTGACTTTCACTTATGCTCTTTTCTTATAAAGCCATCGATCAAAGCAACGTCAAACGCGAAGGCACGGTCGAGGCCGGTAATATCGACGCGGCCATCGTTACCGTGCAGAAGCGCGGATACACGCTGATATCGATCGACCCGGTCGAAGAGAAGGAGACGCTCCTAAATTTCGAGATCAACTGGTTCCAGCGCATCTCCAACAAAGAGGTTGTGATACTTTCCCGCCAGTTGGCCACGCTCTTCGACGCTCAGGTGTCGGCGCTGCGCGTCTTCCGTCTTTTGGGCGCCGAGGCCGAGAATCCGCAGATGCGGAAGGTCCTCAACGATATCGCCGACGACCTTCAGGCCGGTAGCTCGATCTCCCGCTCCCTCGGCGCGCACCCCGACGTCTTCTCCTCCTTTTACATAAACATGGTGCGCGCCGGCGAGGAATCCGGTTCGCTCGAAAAATCCTTCAACTACCTGGCTGATTATCTGGACCGCACGTACCAGGTGGTGACCAAGGCCCGTAACGCGCTCGTTTATCCAGGATTCGTCATCGGCGTGTTCGTCCTGGTCATGGGCCTCATGCTCACCATGGTGATCCCGCGCATCAGCCAGATCCTGCTTGACTCGGGGCAGGAGTTGCCGATCTACACTAAGATCGTTCTGGCCGTCTCGTCCATGGTGACCAACTACATCGGCGTGCTTCTGGCCTTGTTCTCGATCGCCGGCGTGTTCATCTGGCGTTTCGTGAAGACCCCGGTCGGCAAGAGAGCCTACGATGAGTTCAAGATCACCATCCCTTATATCGGCGACCTCTACCAGAAACTCTACCTGACCCGCATCTGCGACAACATCGCCACCATGCTCGCTTCCGGCATCTCCATGGTGCAGGCTCTTGAGGTTACCGCCGACGTCGTCGACAACGCCGTCTTTAAAGAGATCGTCGAGAACACGTTGGTGGAAGTGAAGGGCGGACGTTCTTTCGCCGACGCCATCGCCGAATATCCCGAGATCCCGGGCGTTCTCTCGCAGATGGCCAAGGTGGGCGAGGAGACGGGAAATCTATCCGAGATCATGAAGACCTTGGCCAACTTCTACATCCGCGAAGTGAACAACGCCGTCGACACGCTGATCGGCCTCATCGAGCCGCTGATGATCGTGCTTTTGGGTCTGGGTGTCGGTACTTTGTTGGCATCTGTCCTCAT
The DNA here is from genome assembly GCA_964608605.1 of uncultured Candidatus Saccharibacteria bacterium. Taxonomy (GTDB): domain Bacteria; phylum Patescibacteriota; class Minisyncoccia; order Phycocordibacterales; family UBA918; genus OLB19. Next base: position 11,118 of record CAZSOS010000003.1, on the reverse strand, counting down.
GCCTATCTACAACATGACCGCTTCGATTTAATTTTTAATTTCGAAACTCGAATTTCGAGTCAATTTCCAAGTCGTAATTTTTTAAAATTCATTCATTAGAGTTTGATTAAAAATTGGGAATTAGAAATTCAAAATTGGTCCCGCACCTTATCCACATGATCAAAAGCAGGAAACGGCCAGTGGCTATAGAATTGTAGTTATCCATTTCATGGATGTCCCGTTCGAGACACGCAGCTGATGTCTGGAGCGCGGGCGATTAAATAATAAGTAATACTATGATCCAGAACACTTTGAAGCGCGGCTTCACCCTGATCGAGCTCCTCGTGGTCATCGCCATCATCGGCATCCTGGCCTCGGTGGTCTTGGCTTCCTTGAACTCCGCTCGCGATAAGGGAGAGGACGCGGCGGTAAAGTCGAACCTCAACAACGCCCGGGCTCAGGCCGCTCTTTATTATGACGAGAATGACAACTCATACGATGGTGTCTGCGTCGCTAGTTCTTCGGAGAACGGTATAGCCCAGTTCTTGGCAGACGACAGTTTCTGCGACGATGGAGCTGATGCTTGGGCCGCTTTGACGCCGTTGCCGTCTGGCACCTCTTCGGCTTACTGCGTCGACTCGACTGGTAAGGCGCTCACCATCAATACGCCAGGCAGCGCTGTATTGGCTTGTGAGTAATACTTAAAAAGCGATCGATAAAGAGAAAGCGGGTATCAACCCGCTTTTTCTTTGTTTACTACTGAGTTATTCACATAGAAGACACGTCTTGCGTTAAAAGAGTGTAGAATATGGGTACGGAATTAATATCGTTTAAATATCTATGATCAAACAAACATTACATCGTGGCTTCACCCTGATCGAGCTCCTCGTCGTCATCGCCATCATCGGCATCTTGGCCTCGGTGGTCTTGGCTTCCTTGAACTCGGCTCGCGATAAGGGCGCTGACGCGGCGACTAAATCAAATCTCAATAACGCTCGCGCCCAGGCTGAGTTGTTTTACGATAATAACAACCGCACATACACAAACGTTTGTACTGCGTCTGGTGGTATCGCTCCTATGTTGGCTGGAGCCCTCTCTTCAGCCGGAACCGGGTTAGCGGTTTGTAGTAGTAACGCTACTCAATGGGCCATGAAAGCCCGTATGATGTCTAATACTGCCCACTATTATTGTGTTGACTCTTCCGGGCAGGCTAAGAGTTATACTTCAGGCTGGAGTACCACGGCGGTTACCGCTTGCCCTTAATATTCCTCTCCTTTACAAACACCCCGCTTCCGCAGGGTGTTTTGTTATATAATATATTAGATAAGTATATGAATACTCATGCCTGAATGGTTTTTCGTCGCGGTGGTGGCGGTCTTCGGTCTGGTGATCGGGAGTTTCTTGAACGTCTTCATCTACCGGCTGCATACCGGCAAGTCGTTGAACGATCGCTCTCACTGTCTGTCTTGCGGCGAGACCCTGCGCTGGTACGAGCTTTTCCCGGTGTTTTCCTATCTAGCGCTCCGGGGCCGCTGCCGTAGCTGCCGCTCCTTCATCCCTTACCGTTACGCGCTGGTGGAGTTGCTCACCTCCGGGCTTTTCGTGCTGGCCTACCTGACAGCCTCCGGACCGGCCCACTTCGTCTTCTTGCTGGCGTTTTTGTCCGTCCTGGTGGTGGTCTTAGTCTATGATCTCTATCATATGATCATTCCCGACGAGCTTTCCTTGACCTTGGGACTGATCGCTTTGGCCGTGTCCGTTCACGAGGCCTACGTTTCTGATAGCCTCGAAACCTTGATCTACGCGGTCGCCGGTGGCGCGGCGGCGTTCGTCTTCTTCGGCTCGTTGTGGTGGCTTTCCGACGGCCGCTGGATCGGTTTCGGCGACGCCAAGCTGGCCGTCAGTCTGGGCGTCATGGTGGGCCTTAGCGGCGCCTTCTCGCTCGTCGTCTGGGCCTTCTGGATCGGCGCTTCCTTGAGTCTGCTCCTCATTCTGGGTCAGCGTTTACACAAGTATTCGGTCTTTCGGCTTTCTTCCGGTGTTACAATGAAAAGCGAGATACCGTTCGCGCCGTTCCTCATCCTGTCGTTCCTGCTCGTGTATTTCTTCGACGCGGACGTGTTGGGGCTCGTCGGTTCACTTTATGGAATTTAAAATAGGGTATAGGGTGAGGGGTATAGGGTATAGGGCGGCAAAATCGCTTTGCGATTTTGCCGCGTCCTTAGGCGGCGCGGCGAAGCCGCGCCGCCTAAACCCTAAACCCCAAACCCTCCACCCTCAAAGAGGCTTCTCTCTGCTCGAGGTGTTGATCACGGCGGCCATCATCGGCATCATCACTGGCATCATCGCCCTGCGCTATGGCGCTTTCAACAACCTCATCCTCCTCAAGAACCAGGCGTATCAGATCGCTCTGGAGCTCAGAGAGACGCAAACCCGCTCGCTCTCGACCATCGCCACCTCGACCACAGATGTCCTGGCGTTCCGTCGGGCTTATGGTATCTACTTCGCCACGGCGCAGCCGACCCAGTACGTGATCTTTCGAGATAGTAATGACAATGGTCAGTATAATCCCGAGGAGGCGTTGGAGACCAGGAAACTGGATTCCCGCTTCCAGCTCTCTTGCATAGCTCTCAACAGTGGATCCTGCGGCAACGGCACGGTCTCGGTAACCTTCAAACGGCCGAACTTCGACGCTATCATAAACGGCAGTACCGCTAACACGAGCACCGAGATAAGAGTGAAGTCCATGACCAGTACCGATACGCGCTCCGTGAAGATAAACGCGGCCGGGCAAATAACCGTAGAATGATTATGAAAGTCGTCAGTCGTCAGTCGTCAGTTGTCAGTAAGCGGAAAAACGCTACGCTGTTTTCCGCTGCCACGCCGAAGGCGCGGCCGCTATCAACTAAAAACTATCAACTAAAAACCAATCAAGGATTTTCCTTGATTGAACTCCTGGTCTCGATGGCGCTCTTTATCGTGGTCATCACTATCGGCATCGGCGCTCTCTTGGTTCTCATCAGCGCCAACGTCAAAGCGCAGAACAATCAGGAGGCCGTCTCGAACATCCAGTTCGCCCTCGACAGCATGGCTCGCGAGATCCGCACCGGCTCTGGCTATTATTGTCTTACCAGCGGTTCATCCGACCCGAATCTGGCCTCTCTAAGCAAGGAAACGACCGCCAATTGCGCGGGCAAGGGCGCTTATCTGTCCATCGTCGAGGGCGGCAAGAGTCTCACGCAAAACCAATCCAACCGTCGGATCTCCTACCGCTGGCGGGGGACCGGGGCGCCGATCGAGCGCAAAATCCAGGGACAGTCATCATGGGTGGCCCTGACCAACCCGGAAGTGAAGATAGAATCCATGCATTTCAACGTGGTCAATACCGATACCAAGGAGAGTAACGGCAACGTCCTTCAGCCGAACGTGACCATCTACATATCCGGTAGGGTGGAGGGTGTTGCTGACACGTCGTCGGAATTTAGACTCCAGACCACCGTCACTAAACGAGTACTTGATATATGAAATATTTAGGGTATAGGGGAAAGGGTTTAGGGTATAGAGCAGCAAAAGCGCTTCGCGCTTTTGCTGCGTACTGCCGCAGTGCGGCGAAGCCGCGCCGCGGACTTCACCCTTCACCCTTCACTCTTCACCCTCAACGAGGCTACTCGCTGGTGGAAGTCCTCGTCGCTATTACCGTGCTCCTGGTCGCCCTGGTCGGGCCCTTGACCATCGCTCATTCCGGCCTGAAGCGCTCCATCCAGTCCAAGGACAACACGCAGGCGGTCTTCTTGGCGCAGGAGGGTATCGAGGCCATCGTGAAGCTGCGCGAGGACGCGGCCCTAAACGCCACCGCTTACACCAACCTGGGCCAGGTGTGGAGCAACGTCTTCAACACCGGTACGGGTATCGGCGGTACCCGCTGCCCGGTCGGCGGTAGTTCCTATTGCGGCGTGACCGTGAACAATGACGGCAGCGTGGTGGTCGGCAGCGTTTATCAGTGCAGCGGTACCAATTGCCTCATGAAGTACGATAGCGCGGCGCGGGTACCTTACAAACAAGGGGCGTCGGTAGCCGGCACCAACACCACCTTCACTCGGCAGATACAGATGACCACCACCGGCAATACTTTGGTACGAGTGCGTTCGATCGTCTCTTGGACAGGCAGTTCACCTGGGAACGTGACTCTGGAGTCTTACGTGTACAATATCTATTATGAAGGAACTTAAACAGGCGCACGGAAGGGAGGATGGATTTGCATTGCTGATCACCCTGGTGGTGGTGAGCGTGGTCTTGGCTATCGGTCTGTCGCTCCTTTTCGTCACCACGCGGCAATATCTTTTGGCAGTGACCGCCATCGAGTCGGAAAAGTCGTTCCAGGCGGCGCAGATCGGTCTCGAGTGCATGCGTTATCATCGCAATCAGACCGCCACCCGCGCCCAGTTGCTGAAGGAAGGTACTCCAACGCCCCCGCCCCCAGCTTTGGCTTGCGCCGGGGTCACCTCCTCCAGCTTGGCGCAAGCATCGTCTTTGTATAACAATACCGGCCGCCTCTTATATAACTACCGTTATCGCTACGATATCAGCGTCGCTGGCGCTTCTGTCTGTAGCGAGCCCAGTCTTTATATCGCCGATTTCCGCAATTACAACCCGGCCAATCCGGCCGATCGGGAGTTCTCGGTCAATTTAGGCAGCCTGGGCGTATACGAAGGACTACCCGCGATCACCTGCACCGCCGGCACCATCTGCACCGCCGTGTTCGCTCGGGGATATAACCGTCCGTGCGGCCAGTTGGATTCCATATTTACGGTGCAACGCGAGATCACCGTCGAGTACTAGAAAATGTAAAATTTAAATCTCAAAATGCAAAATTGCAGATAAAAATGTAGAATGGTAGGCGCAAAGCGCCTATTTTTATTTTTTACCCTGTCACTTTACATTTTGACATTTCCATTTTGAATTATGCCTCAGGACAAGGATAGGATCGAAAAACTGCGAGAGCTAGTGGCCCGTCATCAACAGCTCTATCATGAGCAGGACGCTCCGGAAATCAGTGACGAAGCTTATGATTCTTTGACGCGGGAGTTGCGCGAGCTCGAGGGCGTCGGCGAGGAAGGGGAATCGGTGGCTAACCAGGTCGGCGGCCGGCCGAGCGAAGCCTTCGCCAAGGTCACCCACAAGGTGCGGCAGTGGTCCTTAAATAACGTCTTCTCCAAGGAGGAGCTTCTGGAGTGGGAGGAGCAGCTCAAGCGGCGGTTGGAATCCGAAGAGGTGTCAGCCACCTTCACTTACGATGTCGGCCACAAGCTCGATGGGCTCAAGGTGGTGCTGACCTACGAAAAGGGCCGGCTGGTCCGCGCCGCCACCCGCGGCAATGGCCTGATCGGCGAGGATGTTACCCATACCGTCCGCACCATCAAGGATGTTCCTGATCGGTTGCCGGCACCAGCGTCCTTAACTTGCGTCGGCGAGGTGTGGCTTCCCGAACCGGAATTCAAGCGCGTCAATCGCGAGCGTGAACGGGAAGGTTTGCCGCTGTTTGCTAACCCCCGGAACGCGGCCGCTGGCAGTCTACGCCAGCTCGATCCGGAGGTGGCCCGTCGTCGCGGATTGTCGGTCATCGTTTACGACCTCGATAGCCTGGAGGTCTCCGGCACGGATCTGAACATCCCGAAGACCCAGCAAGAGGAGGTAGATCTCCTGAAACGGCTCGGCTTCAAGATCGGCGAACACACGCTTTTGGCCGCCAATCTCAAAGAGGTGGAGAGGTATTACGATAAGTGGCAGAAGCGGCGCGAGCGCTTGCCGTACGGCGTCGATGGCATCGTGGTCAAGGTGAATGAGCTGTCGCTCCAGAAACGGCTAGGCTATACCGCCAAGGCACCGCGTTTTGCCGTAGCCTTCAAGTTCGCCGCCGAACAGGCCACCACCATCGTGCTCGATATCGCGCTTCAAGTCGGCCGCACCGGGGTGGTGACCCCCGTGGCTCACTTGTCGCCGACGCGCGTCGCCGGGAGCGTGGTGTCGCGGGCGACTTTGCATAATGAGGATCAGATCAAGCGGCTGGACGTGCGCGTCGGCGACACGGTGGTGCTCCAAAAGGCCGGCGACGTCATTCCCGAGATCGTCTCGGTGGTCAAAGAGCTGCGCCCCAGCTCGGCCAAGCCGTATCGCTTCCCCAAGCAGGTGGAGGGATGCGGCGGCGATGGTCGGATCGAGCGCGTCCCGGGCGAGGCGGCCTATCGTTGCGTGACGCTCGATTCCGATCTCATCCACCGCCGCCGCCTCTACCATTTCGTCGGCAAGACCGCGCTCAACATCGACGGCGTCGGTCCGCGCCTCATCGACCAACTGCTCGACGAGGGCCTTATCCGGATACCGGCCGACCTCTTCACGCTCACGGTCGGCGACCTGCAGAATTTGCCCGGCTTCAAGGAGAGGTCGGCCAAGAACGCCATCGACGCCATCAATACCGCCCGCCAGGTCGAGCTCTATCGTCTTTTGGTGGCGCTGTCGATACCGAATGTCGGCGAAGAGACCGCGCGTCTGATCGCCGGCCGGTACGGCGACATGGCGGTCGTCCGCGCTGCCGACCACGAGACTTTGGCCGAGATCCACGGCGTCGGCGACATGGTGGCCGATTCCTTCGTCTCGTGGATGAGCGACCCTTTGAACCAGGCTCATTTGGACGAGCTGTTGCCACACTTGAAGATCAAGGCGATATCCGCGCGCGCCGTGGCAGGCATCTTCGCCGGCAAGACCATGGTCTTCACCGGCGCGCTGGTTTCCTTGTCTCGGGACGAGGCCAAGGACCTGGCTCGGCGGGCCGGAGCCCGCGTCGCTAGCAGCGTTTCCAAGAGCACCGACTACGTGGTGGTGGGGGAGGAGGCCGGCAGCAAAGCCGCCAAGGCCCGTGAGCTGGGGGTAGCGGTCATGTCTGAAACCGAGTTCTTAAAAGCGGTGTCAGGATAAGCCTTGATGGGCAAGCCGCGTGACTGACCATGCTAATGGCTTCGGCCGAGTTTTAAAAATGACGCGGTAGTGGTAGTATGCGCGCATGACCAGAGAAGAGATACTCCATTTGGCCGATCTGGCGCGCGTAAAGATGAGCGAGGAAGAGATCGACCGATTCCGCGAAGAGATCGGTTCGATATTGACCTATGTGGGCAAGGTGAACGATATCGTGGCTGATACCGAGCTCAAGAAGACTCCCGGTCCGGTGAAGAACGTTTTTCGCGCCGACGAGGTCAGGAATGTTCCCGGTACCTATACCGAGGAAGTGGTGTCGGCCTTTCCGTCCCGGTCCGGCAACTACTTGAAAGTGCAGAAGATCTTGAATCCGGACAGCGATAATTAGCGCGGGTAAGAGAGCCTAGATCAACCCAGAGCATAATCATGACCATCAGCGAACTCAGAGAAAAATTCATATCCGGAGCTCACTCTCCCGCGGCCGCCTGTCGCGACAGCTTAGCCGTCATCAAGGCCAAGGATGGAGAGATCCACGCCTTCCTCGATGTCTACGAAGACGCCGTCACCGAAGCGGAGGCCGCCGGCGAGCGTTATGCCAAAGAGGGTCACGAGGCGCCGGCTTTGCTCGGCGTGCCGATCGCGGTGAAGAACAACATCCTCATCAAGGGCCGTAAGGCGACCGGCGCTTCCAAGATATTGGAGAACTACGTCGCTTCCTATGATGCCACCGTGATAGAGCGCCTGAAGCGCGCCGGAGCCATCATCGTCGGTTCCACCAACATGGACGAATTTGCCATGGGCGGTTCCACCGAGAGCTCCGCCTTCGGCGTCACCCGCAATCCCCACGACCTCACCCGCGTGCCGGGCGGTTCTTCCGGCGGGTCGGCCGCCGCGGTAGCCATGGGAGCGGTGCCGGTAGCGATCGGTACCGATACCGGCGGGTCCGTGCGTCAGCCGGCCAGCTATTGCGGCTTGGTGGGGCTGAAGCCCACCTACGGATCGGTGTCGCGCTATGGCCTCATGGCCATGGGCTCGAGCCTGGACCAGGCGGGCGTCTTGGCGAACTCCGTGGCCGACGCCGAGACGGTGTTCAAGGTGATGGCCGGTCCGGACGAGAAGGATATGACCACCATCGCGCCCGATACCTATCCGGAAGTACCGGCCAAGGCGACTTACACCTTCGGCGTGCCGCGCGGATTCCTAAAGGACGGCGTCGACGCCGGCGTCATGGAGCGTTTCGAAGAGCATCTGGAAAAACTGCGTGTCGCCGGCCACGCCATCGTCGATATCGAACTGCCTCTCTTCGAGGCTGGCTTGGCCGCCTATTACATCGTCATGCCGGCGGAGGTCTCTTCCAATCTGGCGCGATACGACGGCATCCGCTATGGCGCGCGTCATGAGGGCGGCGACTTGCTGGATACTTATCTCGAGTCCCGGGCGCGCGGCTTCGGCCCTGAAGCCAAGCGCCGCATCCTGCTTGGCACCTACGTGCTGTCTTCCGGTTATTATGACGCCTACTACGGCAAGGCCGAAGCCGCGCGCGCTCTCATGCGCCAGGAGCTCGACTCTGTCTTCAAGACGGTCGACCTCGTCATCACCCCGACCGCGCCCACTCCGGCCTTCAAACTGGGGGAGAAGGAGGATCCGCTTTCGATGTATCGGCAGGACATCTTCACCGTGCCGGTCAACTTGACCGGCGTGCCGGCCCTCAGCTTGCCGATGGGCACGGTGGCTCAAGATGGCAGCGACCTACCGGTCGGCGTCCAGTACATCGCGCCTCACGCCGGGGAAGATCGTCTTTTCGATATCGGCAAGAGAGTGTTCGACGCTCAGGTCTAGCTAGAACGATCCATTTAATTAATCAACAAGCGGCGCCCCGCGGGCGCCGCTTCCTTGATATAATTTCCCCATGAAGTTCAAGGGCGGAACCTTCTCGGGCAGCCTGGCCGTTTTCGCCATATGCGCGGTGATGTTCTTCTCCGTGGGCTTCGCCTATCAGATGGCCGGCGACGCGTCTGGCCAGTTGGAGGCTCCGCCACCACAGGCAGCCGCGGTCGCCTCCGCCTCGTGGTGGTCCACGCTCTGGTGCGACATAAAAGGATGGTTCGGCTACCCCTGTCCGGCCGGACCGGCTGTGGTCGCTTCGCCGCCCGTGGCCGATAACACTCCTCCAGCTGTCATTGTCGTCGAGAGCGCGACCACGACCACTGATGGTCCGGCACCTTCGGCGCGGCCGCCAGCTACCACTATCAGTCCGTCGATCCAGTCACCGACCACCGTCATTCGTCCCGTGGAGCGCGAGATCATTCGTGAAGTCATCGTCCGGGATGGGCAGGCGGATATTTCCGGTTTCGTCACCCGGACCGAGTACGACCGCCAGGTCGACGCGCTCCTGCGTTCCATCGAGAGCATCGATGGCGGCACCACCGTTATAAATCAAGGCGGTGGGGGAGGAGCCACTGTTCTTGAGGATCTGACTGACGTGGCGTCAATGAGCAAATCGGTCGGCGATCTCCTTACTTGGAACGGTACCGCTTGGACCAATATCTCTACTTCCTCCCTCGGCCTTGGCGGCGGTTCCTCCCAGTGGCTTAATTCCGGCTCTGATATCTATTTCAATACGGGGAATGTGGGTGTCGGCACTACTACACCGATCTCAAAGCTTCATGTGAACGGAGCAGTGTCGCTTTCTGATGGTACGTCAGATCTATACACTACCAGACTGGTAACTGTTTCTGGAGTGCCAGGCCAGCCTTTATATGAAAGCAGTAAAGGTTACTACCTATACAAACCATTAGTCACCGGGGCACCCCGTGTATATTTGATTCCCAACGGAGCTGTTTCCGGAACTACTGCCAAGTTCGAATTGTTCAACACCGACTATCTCAATGATGTTTCCAATTATTCCGGATTCAACATCTTCACTAACAACGTGAATAATGAAGTGAACATCGGACCTAATCGAAATGGTTCCGTTGGTCGCCTGAAGATGTCTATCGGCGGCGACTACGTGGGTAGCTCTCTGTTGGCCACTTCCTCCAAAATAGAGTTCAATACCGATAATACTTTGGACCTGTCGGCGGATGCGATCCGATTAAAAGGTACTTCCGTCGGATTCGGTTTAATAGTTTCTAACCTAGGCAACGTTACCGTCGGGTCATTGACTTCAGGAAACAGCCGCCTCAATACTTATGAGAACAATACCGGAACAGGGAATGGTAACGGCGTAACTATCGAACAGGCCGGTGTTGGTGACAGCTTATTACATTTTCTTTTAACCGGTACCCAACGGTACACCGTGGGTATAGACAACTCCGATGGCGATAAGTTCAAGATAGGTACCAATGCTGACTTGGGGACGTCCAATGTCCTGACCATCACCAATACCGGCAACGTCGGTATCAGCACTTCCACCCCTTCGAGCAAGCTCACTGTCTATGGTGACGCGCTTTTTGAAGGTTCTGATCGTTATCTAAATTTCGGCGTGGCCACCGGCTCTGCTGGTTACGGTTTCCGCGATAATGCCGGGACTTTGGAATTCAAGGATAGCGCCGGAGATTGGATGGCATTTAACGCTATGGGCGGGGGAGGTAGTACTCTTGGAGTTGAGTGGGCGACCTCTACAAATGCTACCACATATGGGAACTCCGTCACTTATGGCAACGGCCTCTTTGTGGCGGTGAGTAATTTTGGAACTGGAATGACCTCTCCCGATGGCGTCAACTGGACTGATAGAAATATTTCCGGCGGAGGCGAGCATTGGAACTCCGTCACTTACGGCAACGGCTTCTTCGTGGCCGTGGGTGCCGGCGACTTAAACTTCACAGGCGACCGAGTAGTGACCTCTCCAGACGGTATCAACTGGACCGTCAGAAGTGCGGGTGATGAGTTTGATAGGTGGCACTCAGTAACCTACGGCAACGGCCTCTTCGTGGCCGTGGGTGCCGCAGAGATCGCGGTCATAACCTCTCCAGACGGTATCAACTGGACTTCTCGTTCGGCAGCGGCTGATGATGATTCTTGGTATTCAGTAACCTACGGCAACGGCCTCTTTGTGGCGGTTGGTCGAAGTGGTGATGATCGAGTTATGACCTCTCCTGACGGCATCAACTGGACTGCGCAAAGTGCCGCTGGTAATAACGATACTTGGAACTCCGTCACTTACGGCAA
>CAZSOS010000002.1:0-190058 GCA_964608605.1 uncultured Candidatus Saccharibacteria bacterium | reverse complement strand
TTCGGCTTCATCAAGCCGGATCAGGGCGATAAGGACGTATTCTTCCACGCTCGTTCTCTCGAAGGCATCATGTATGATGACCTCCGCGAGGGAGAGGCCGTCACGTTCGAGGTAGAGGAGGGTCCTAAGGGCCCTGCTGCCATCAACGTCAAGCGCGCCTAAATGAGCCCTAGAATAGCCGCCGGCACGACAAGTGCCGGCGGCTATTCGTTTGTGATACAATATCCGGCAAGACACTTTTCGATGAGTCGTCCTTAAAAACTAAAATTCTTTCAATTTATGAGCGAAGCAACTAACGAAACGCGGGCTAAGGGAAATTCCAAGGGATTATTGCTCGCGTTTGGTTTGGTCGTCTTGGCGGCTATCGCCATCGGCGCTTATTTCTACTTTAACAAGTCGGGCGAGAATGCCACTGGTTCCGGTCCGGCCGCTACCGTCAACGGCGCGGAGATACCGAAGGAAGATTATGACCGCAGCGTCCGGCAGATGTCCCAGGTCTTCGCTTCTCAGGGCATGGACGTCAACTCCGCTGAGATCAGCTCGGCCATCAAGGATCAGGCCATCAACACCCTGATCAACCGCCAGCTTATCAAGGAAGCCGCTGATGCCGCCGGCATCAGCGTCAGCGACGCCGAGGTCGAGACCGAATACCAGAACATCTCCAGCGGACTGGGCGGGAATGAAGGATTGCAGACGGCCCTCAAGGAGACCGGCATGGACGAGACCGGGCTGCGCGCCGAGATACGATCCGACATCCTGATCAACAAGTACCTGGAGGCCAAGCTCGGAACGGACACGGCCGAAGTGACCGACGAAGAGGTCCAGGCCGCTTATGACACCGCCGCCGCCAACGTCACCTCTGAGGAGCAGGCGCTGCCTCCCTTGGAAGAGATCAAGGAACTGATCCACGGACAGCTGGTGAACGAGAAACGGCAGCAGCTCATCAATACCGAGCTCGAACGCCTGCGTGGTAGCGCCACTATCGTGCTGCATATCTAGGATAGAGACCAAAAAAGCCGGCCCTTCGGGCCGGCTTTTTACATGTCCCTCATCCGGAAGTGGCGGCAGCGGAACAGGGCCAGGGGTTGAAATTTGGAGCCAAATATGCTATAGTATATAGGACCTTCGCAGGTTACTAAGGAAGGGCTCGGGAGTATCTAAACCGCCCCCTTCCGCAATTAATATCACATGCTAAGCAAGAATCAGAAACAGCGAGCGCTCAAGGATACCCGCCGTCACGACGCTGACACCGGTTCGCCGGAAGCTCAGATCGGCATCCTGACCAAGCAGATCGCCGCGCTCTCCACCCACCTCCGCAAGAACGCCAAGGACTTCCATTCCCGCCGCGGCTTGCTCCAGATGGTGGCCGATCGTCGCAAGCACCTGCGCTACCTGGAGAGGAAGGATAAGAAATCCTACGCCGCCCTGGTAAAGAAACTCGGACTGAAGAAGTAGGAGGATCCAAGGTAAGAGCGGCGGGGCCTTCGGCCCCGCCGCTCTTCCTTAACCTCACCCTCACAGGCTTCGGCTCCCGACGCTTTGACAGCTTAGTAAAAATCCGGGCGCGGGGGTATACTGGCCAGCGAAGGTATTTTTAACAACCGCGAAAGCACTTTTCATAATTTCGCCTTTTGCATTTTTACCCCCACACCTATCATTGTGTCGTTTTGCGTGTAATATACAGTGAGGAAGACACCAAGCTACTGTAATCGCGAACGGGGCCCGAATCGGGTCTAACCTGCGGCAAAACAGAGCCACACGATGATGGGTGTCGGGGGTGAACTTAAATTTTCTTATTTATGTCGGTCATACGCCATCCTGAACAAAGGGTAGCCATATTAATAGACACTCAGAACCTCTATCACAGCGCCAAGAACCTCTATCGCTCGAAGGTCAACTTCGGAGCGGTGGTCAAAGCGGCGCTCGGCAAACGCAAGCTGATCCGCGCGCTCTCCTACGTGGTGAACACGGAGAGCGGGGAAGAAGCGCCTTTCTTCGAGGCTCTGGAGAAGCTGGGGATCGAGATCAAGACCAAGGATCTCCAGATATTCTACGGCGGCGCCAAGAAGGCCGACTGGGACGTCGGTCTGGCCATCGACGCCATCAAGCTCGCCCACAAGGTGGACGCCATCGTCATCGCTTCGGGCGACGGCGACTTCGTGCCCCTGGTCGAATACATAAAATCCCAAGGCTGCCAGGTGGAGGTGATCAGCTTCGGCCGGTCCTCCTCCCAGCGACTGCGCGACAGCGTGGACGACTTCATCGACATGGATGAAAGCGCCAAGGATTACCTGATCGGCTACCGCCCGATGCGCGGCCGCCGCGACAGCGGCGCCAAGAACGGCGCGGCCGCCAACATCAAGACGGTCGGCACCGACACGGACGACCTTTAGAGGGAAGATGAAAGCGGCGGGGCCTTCGGCCCCGCCGCTTTCGCTGTGCATGAAACAGCGGCTTCTTCACGAGCTCGTGCGATAATTGATGATGAATAGATTATGGAAGGAGGAAACAAACTGAGCAGGATACGCACGTTCCAGAGCGACTTGGAACGCGCCGACCCAAACCGAAGCGGCAGCGCTCCGGCGGTTAAACCGGTGGTCGCGCCGATACCGGCCAAGCCGGCGCCGGTGCTGCCGCCGGTACTTCTGCCTAAGAAGCCCCTGCCTCCTCCTCCGACACCAAAGCCGCTGGCGGCTCAGCCAGCCGCGCCCGCAGTTCCTATCCCCGCCCCGGCGGTACCGGCCGCCAAAGAACCGGGACCGATGATCCCAGAGCGGACCGCGGCCAAAGCATCGAGCGGACTTTCCGGAGAGATCGAGTCCTTCTTTGCCCCGAAACAGCCGGCAGTCGACAACGAGAGACTGAACGTGTTCGAGGCCGATAGCGAGATATCGGAAGGCACGATCATCACCGACCAGAAGCGCGAGCGCTTCAAACTGCTGCCGGCCATGATCGAAGCGGTGCGGGGTTGGTTCACCGAAGGGAAGGTGGCCCTGGAGGAACGAGCGGAAAAAAGACGGCAAGCCGTTCCCACGGTCCGCGACCTGAAAGACAGGGAAAGCGTCGTCAAGAAAGCCGCCAAGCAAAGCGCCCTGGCGCCGAAGGACGACCATCGGAAACTGACCAAGAAGCTTCCCGAAGGACTGGACCGCCGCGCGGCCACCTCCGGTCCCGCGGTCGTGATCAAAGAAAAGGATCCCGACCAAAAACCCAGCTGGGACCACTTCGAGGGGGTAGTCCCGGCAACACCGGAACCGTCGCCGATACCCGCCCCAGCACCAACGCTGACACCGCGGGCAGTACTGCCCCCGGTCTTGCCGGCACCGCCGATGAAATCGAAGCCAGTGCCAGCGCCGACCGCTCCATCTCCCTCCCCAGCGCCGACCCCGATCTCGACGCCGGTCGAGCCGCCAAAACGAGAACCTGAGCCGCCGATCCCGGCAGCGACACCACCGGAAAAGCCGGCGACGCCTCAACCGGTGCCCGTCCGTCCAGCGGCCCGGCCGAAAGCTAATGTTCGTCTCGGCCGGTTAGCCTGGATCGGCACCGCGGCCGTATTCGCGATCGCAGCGGCCGGAGGAGGTACCGCTCTCACCTGGTGGTTCTTTTCCGGTCAACAAGGATCCGGACTCACCCCCACCGATCCGGGCATCATCGCCGTGGACGATACCCCGCTGCGCGCCGACATGAAACCGCGGTTGCCGCTGCCGCGGCAGCGGACCCAGCTCTACGAACTCGTGAACCAAAGCGGTCCGGTCGGCGGCGTCACGGCGCTGATCCCCACCGTCGTGGGTGCTGATGGCGGCGAGCGCGAAGCCACGGCCGCCGAGATCCTTCAAGTGCTGTCTTGGCAGGCGAGCGCGCCCTTGCTGCGCTCCATCGAACGCCTGAACTTCGGCACCTACGATGGGTCTCCCTATATCGTGATGAAGGTCACGTCGTTCGATACCGCCTTCGGCGGTCTACTAGCCGCCGAACCGAACCTCAGTGCTGATCTTTCGCCCTTGTTCGGCGCACCGGTCACCGCCACCTTTGATCCTAACGAGGGCGTAGCCGGGGAACCATTCTTCGTCGACGACGTGGCGCAGAACCACGACGTCAGGATCCTGCGCGACGAACTGCAAAAGGAACGTCTGATCTACGGATTCGTCAACAAAAATACCGTGATCATCGCCACCGACCGCGAGAGCTTCCGAGTGCTAGTCAACGCCATCCGCTAAACGCGCTATAATGTCCGATATGGATACGCAAAAATTCAAAGACCTGCTCGATTCGCAGCTGACGCGCTTGACCGAGGAGATGCAAGAACTCGGCGTCAAGAATCCCGAAGTAAAAGGGGACTGGATGGAACGCGCCGACGACCTGGACACCGTTAGTTCCGACCCGAACGACGTGGCCGACCGGGCCGAAGAGGAAGCGGAGAGGCGCGCCACTTTGGCGGCGCTCGAAGGCCGCTACAACGATATCCACCGCGCTCTTAAAAAGATCGAGGACGGCACTTACGGTATCTGTGAGATCTCCGGCGAACCGATCGAGGAGGACCGCCTCGAGGCCAACCCGGCCGCCCGCACTTGCAAGGCCCACTTGGACGAGACTCCCTGAGCCGCGACCGGATACAAAAGCCGCCGAGTCAGCCTCGGCGGCTTTTGTCTTTCGGAGGCGAGCATGAGTTACAATTGCGGTATGTCATTAGCTCGCACTTACACCGCGCAACCTGGAGTACTTCGGGGCGACATCATCACCATCGAGGCTGACCTCTCCAAAGGACTCTACTCATTCTCGATCGTGGGTCTGGCGGGCAAGGCCGTCGAGGAAGCCAAGGACCGGGTCAGCGCCGCCATCAAGAACTCGGGATTCAAATCACCAAAGGCCGGCAACCACAAGATCGTCATATCCCTGGCACCGGCGGACCTGAAGAAGGACGGGCCGCTTTTCGACCTACCGATCGCCATCGCCTACCTCCTAGCTTCGGGCCTGCTCAAAGGCAGCGTCGACAAGGTGCTTCTCATCGGCGAGCTGGCGCTCGACGGTAGCCTGCGCCCGGTGCGGGGAGTATTGCCAGCGGCCGCCGCCGGGCGCCGGGCCGGTTTCACCGAGATCATCGTGCCGGAGGAGAACAAAGAGGAAGCCGCTCTCATCGAAGGCCTGGTCGTCTACGGGGCCCGATCCCTCACGGAGGTCGCCGATCACATCGACAGAAGCCGGGAGACCCACGCGCTCCTTGGAGAAACTCCAGAGACCATGCTCCAGGAAGACTGGACCGAGACCAGCGTCAAACTAGAGGACATCAAGGGTCAGGAGAGCGCCAAACGCGGACTGTTGATAGCGGCGGCCGGGCTACATAACCTCATTATGGCCGGACCGCCGGGGACCGGCAAGACCATGCTGGCCCGGGCTTTCCAAGGACTGCTGCCGCCACTGACCAAAGAAGAGTCCCTCGAGGTCATGGCCATCCATTCGCTGGCCGGTTCTCTAGACGCGCGCCCATCGTCCGCGCCGCCGTTTCGCACCCCGCATCATACCGCCAGCCACACCAGTCTGGTCGGTGGCGGCGCCAGTCCGCGTCCGGGGGAAGTGACGCTATCGCACCGGGGCGTGTTGTTCATGGACGAGTTTCCCGAATTCGATCGCCGCTCCCTGGACGCGCTGCGCCAGCCTTTGGAAGACCGGTTCGTCACCATCTCCCGCGTGAAGGGAAGCGAGCGGTTTCCCGCCGACTTCGTCCTAGTGGCGGCCTTGAATCCCTATCGGGGAGTGGAGGACGGTTCGACCGATTACGCCGCCGCCATGATGGAGACCTACAAGAATAAGATCTCCGGTCCTATCCTTGACCGCGTCGACCTTTGGCTCAACGTTCCGCACGTCGATTACGATACTTTGACGACGAGGAACAGAGGCGGGGACGAGACCAAGCGCGCCCGCGAGCAGATAGGGAAGGCCCGCGCCAGACAAGCAGAAAGACTAAGGTCGGCCAAAGCCAGCGTGAACTCGCGCCTCTCAAGCCGGGAACTCGAAGACCTGGTGCCGCTTTCCAATGAGGTCAAGGACTTACTCAAGCAGTCCTCAGTCAAGCTCAACCTCTCGCCCCGCGCCCTGCATAGATTGATCAAAGTCGCCCGGACCATCGCCGACCTCGAAGACCAAGACGACCTCGCCCCGCAACATATCCTCGAAGCCCTCCAGTATCGGGTGAAGTTTTGAACGAGTTTCAGAGTTTCATGGTTGCAGAGTTACATAGACAGAAAAACCTTTCGATTAATCTAAAGGTTTTGATTTCTTAGGTAATCCATCCTATAGTGTTATAGAAAGGAGAAGGATGATGAATAGGATCTTGGAAGTTCTTCGTCGTCATGGAACAGATGATCCGTGGGACTGGATGGTTTCAAGGGAGGGAAAGGCGTTACGACCTTCCCGTAGTAACATTTTTCGCTTTCGCGAAGACGTCGAAGCGGAGTTAGCTGCGCTTCGCTATCTATGAAACACTAAGGGCCGCTCGGTGAGCGGCCCTTTCAATTCGTAAATTACTGACTTAGTATTTTTTGATGCAGTTGCGTTCGCTGGAAAGTAAGTCGAAGTTACCAGCGATTCATTTTAGGATGCGGGACGAGGAGTCTAGGCGAAAATAATATGAGCGGGACAGGGTAGTCCAGCGAATATTATTTTCGCCGTAACGACAAAGTCCCGTGCCTAAAATGGATGCTGGGAACCTCGAACCCGTTCTAGGATGAAATGCAAGGCGCGCCAGGAAAATAATTTGAGCCGTATTTAACATACGGTGAGAATTATTTTACCGCCGCGCAACGCCGCAGTTCGCCTAGAACGGGTTTGAGGCGCCGCGAACTTCAAAGTGGAGATGCGCTCCGGTAGACCTTCCCGTATTACCCACCGCGCCAAGGGTGGCGCCCGCGGTCACCTGAGAACCGACGCTGACCGAGACGGTCGACATGTGGGCGTAGAGGGTCTGGGTGCCGTTTCCGTGCTTGACGACGACATAGTTGCCGTAACCGCCGTTCCAGCCGGAGGCCTTGGACACGATGACCTCGCCGGCGGCGGCGGCGCGAATGGTGGTGCCGACCGCGGCGGCCAGGTCGACCGCGTTGTAACCATGGATGCCCTGGGTGCGGATGGCGCCCGGAACCGGGTTGATGAAACCGCCGCCGCCCGTGGCGCTAGAGGTGGTCTTGGTCGGCGTGCCGCTCTTGGCGACCGCTGATGATTGCGGCACGGCCTGGTGCATGACGCCGCCAGGCACCACCACCGTGTCGCCGGTCTTGATGTCGGTCACGGAAGCCAGGCGGTTGTAGGCCACGATCTCTTCCACGATGGCATCGACCTTTTCTTGAGTGTCGGCGCCGTACTTCTTGGCGATCGAAGCCAGAGTCTCCTTGTCCTTGACCACGTGTCGCACGCCGGTGATAGGCAGGATGACCAACGTGTCGCCCGGCCGAACCTTCTTGGGGTCCGAAATGTCGTTGGCCCACAAGATGGTGTTGACCGATACGCCGTACATTTCGGCGATGTGCGAAAGTGTCTCGCAGCTGGTCTCGGTGCAAGGCCGCACGGTGTGCACGCTGATCTCTCCGGCCAGCTTGGCGCCGGAGTCTTCATCCACCGAGAACGGGCCGGCGGAATACAACGATCCTTCTTCGACGATGATATCGCCGCCGCCCTGATTGGCCTTCAGGTCGGGACTGGTGGCGGCCGACAGCAACTTCACCTCGCTGGCGCTCTTGGCCGGCTGCACTTTTTCGTAGGCGATGGAGGTCCCGGAGAACATGCCGGCCACCGAGGTCAAAAAGCCGGCGTGAACGGAGAGCGGCACCAAGACCAGGGCTCCGGCCAGAGCGGCTTCCAGCAAACGAGCCTGTCGCGGTCGCAGGCCCAGTTTCTTATATATATTCCGAAGCAGTAATGGGGATATGGAACCCTCTTCGGTATCAGCTTGAGTTGGTTTAATAATTTCTTCGTTAGGGACTCGCCGCCGGGAAACCGCCACAGTCTAACCGAAACAAAAAGAGCGTCATCGCTCGTCCTGACTATGATACTAGAGGCCGGGATACTGGCAATTGACGAAAGGTCAGTTTTCCACTGCCACCGGAAAGCGCCATTTTAGCCTTGTTTCATTTGGCATTTTTGCCATTGACATACGCTGTCTTTATTGGCTATTTTTAAACGGGCCTTTGCGCGGCATTCATATATAATGATGGCTCGCATGCGATACCTAGAAGAACTGAACGAGAGGCAGAAGGAAGCGGTGCTCCACACGAACGGGCCGCTCTTGATACTGGCCGGGGCCGGCTCGGGCAAGACCAAGACGGTCACCCACCGCATCGTCCACCTGATACACCAAGGAGTTTCTCCCGACCGGATACTGGCGGTCACCTTCACCAACAAAGCGGCCAAGGAGATGCGGGAACGCGCCCTCGACTTGATCCGAAAATTCCCGCCCTCGGACCGGGCTCTTTTAGACTCTTATCCAGTGGTCACCACGTTCCACTCCTTCGGAGTCAGGCTCTTGCGGGAGTTCCACGAAGCGGCCGGGCTGAAGCGTCACTTCGTCATCCTCGACCGGTCGGACTGTCTTAGGGCCATCAAGGCCGGCCTCGAAGAGGCCGGCCACAACCCCAAGGAATTCGAGCCGCGGCGCGTCCTGTCCATCATCTCCAAGGCCAAGGGCGACGCGCTTTCCCGGGTCGACTTCGCCGATCAGGCCTCGTCCTATCCCGACCGAGTAGCGGCGGAGGTGTGGGAAAAGTACGAGAAGAAGCTCCGCGACGATGGAGCACTCGATTTCGATGACCTGCTCCTGCGCACCTTACGCCTGCTTGAGTCCCACTTTGACGTTCGCCACGCTATCCAGGAACGTTTCTTGTACATCCACATCGACGAATACCAGGACACCAACAAAGTGCAATACGAGCTGGCTCGGCTATTGGCCGCCACGCACCATAACCTGTGCGCCGTCGGCGACATCGATCAGTCGATATACAGCTGGCGCGGCGCCGACATTAAGAACGTTCTGCAGTTCGAACGCCATTTCCCGGACGCCAAGGTCATCCTGCTGGAAGAGAACTACCGCAGCACCAAGACTATCGTGGCCGCCTCGAACAAGGTCATCGCCAAGAACCAGAACCGTGTCGAGAAGACTGTCTTCACCAACAACCATGAAGGGGAGAAGATCAGCGTGTTCGGCGCTTTCTCCGGGAACGCCGAGGCCGACTACATCGCCAGAGAGGCCGGCCGGCTCATCGATAACGGAGTATCGCCTTCGGAGATCGCCATCTTGTTCCGCACCAACTTCCAGTCGCGCGTACTCGAGGAAGTCTTCCTGGGGCGGGATATCCCATACCAGGTGCTGGGCGTGAAATTCTTCGAACGCAAGGAGGTCAAGGACGTGCTGTCCTACCTGAGACTAGCTCTCAATCCCGGCTCTGGGGCCGACCTGGCCCGCGTCATCAACACGCCGGCCCGCGGCATCGGCAAGGTTACCGTACTAAAGATACTGGAAGGAAAGAGAGGGGAACTGAAGGGGGCGACTCTGAACAAAGTGGAAGCTTTCGACCAGATGATGATGGACATCGCCGACGAGGCGCGCACCAAGAAAGTGTCCGAGACCCTGAGGTTCATCATCCATCGCACGGGAATGGAAGTGAACTTCAAAAAGAGCGGTACCGAGGAGGACCTGGAACGGCTGGAGAACTTGCGCGAACTGGTCTCCTTGGCCACCCGTTACGACGAGCTCGGCCCGGAAGAAGCGGTCGAGACACTCCTTGAGGACGCGGCCCTTCAGAGCGACCAGGACGAGATCAAGGAAAAAGAGGAGAAGGACGCGGTCCGACTCATGACCGTCCATGCCGCCAAAGGTCTCGAGTTCCCTTACGTGTTCATCACCGGGCTGGAGGAAGGACTCTTCCCGCACGAGCGCTTGGATAGCAAGGGAGTGGATCACGAGGAAGAACGCCGTCTTTTTTACGTGGCGCTCACCAGAGCGGGGAAGAAGCTTTGGCTCACCTACGCGCATTCGCGGATGATCTTCGGATCTTCCCGGGTGAACATCCCCTCCTCGTTCCTGGCCGATATCGACGAGGAACTACTGGAAGTGGAGGGTGGCGGTACCGCCGTGAAGCGCCGCGGCGGCCTTCTCGACGACTGGGACGATTTCGAGCGCGTCATCGACTGATTGGCGGTTATCCTCTCCACGGAGTATGCTGAAGCCTATGACACAGAAGTTCGAAACTAAAAAATCCCTGGGGCAGCATTTCTTGAACAGTCCGGTAGTGCCCGGCTGGATGTGCGACGCCGCCGACATCAAGGCTGGGGAGATGATCGTGGAGATCGGCCCCGGCACCGGGGCCCTGACCCGAGAGCTTCTGGCTCGAGAAGCTCAAGTAGTGGCCGTCGAGGCCGACCGCCGAGCCATCGAGGTTCTGGAAAGTGAGTTCGCGGACGCCGTGAGCCAGGGGCGACTGATGATAGTGGGGGCCGACGCCCGCGCGCTCGATCTTTCCACGCTCGGCCTCGTAGACCACGCCTTCAAAGTGGTGGCCAATATCCCATATTACTTGACCGGCCATCTCTTTCGTGTGTTTTTAGAAAGCCCGATCCAACCGTCCAGTCTGGTCTTTTTAGTGCAGAAGGAGGTAGGGAAGCGGGCGACCGCCTCGCTGGAGCGGGGAGAAAAGGAATCTCTATTATCGCTTTCCATCAAAGCCTTTGGCCGCCCTTCCTATATCAAGACCGTGGGGAAGGGGCATTTTTCTCCGCCGCCGAAGGTCGACTCGGCCATTGTCCTGGTGGACGACATCGGCCGCCGCCACTTCCAAGATGTCGATATGGGGTTTTTCTTTGAGATGCTCCACCTAGGATTCGGCCAGAAGCGCAAACAGCTGGCGGGCAACTTATCGAAACGGTTCGATCGGGAGAAAGTAGTGCTGGCCATCAGAAGCATCGGCGCGAGAGACGACGCGCGGGCCGAGGACGTTGATCTAGCGCGCTGGCTTTCGCTAACGCGTTTACTCACGAAGTGTTAATAGGCCACAGTTGATAACAATTGGTTATCAAGCGCCGGCGGCTGGTATAATGGCCGAGTGAATCTATCGAACGTTAATCCTCGAATCGGCGTGGCTGTTTTATTAGGCCTCTTCTTGGTGGGAGGTTCGTATTACATGGCCAAGACGCAAAACGAGCAGCGATCTGCACTTGAACAGGCCGGCCAATCAAGCCGAAGCAACCCGCCGATTTCGAGCGCGTCCTCGACCATGACCAAGACTTCCGAATTGGCCGCCGATTTTGCCAGCGGCGTGTACACTGGCGCCACGTCAGCTGCCGATATCTTCACGGCCGCCGGCCCCGACCTGGCCGAGATATCGCTCGATAAACTCTATGGTTCCAGTGACATCAACACCGTCCCAGACAATTCGCTAGTGACGCTCCGCACCTACGGAAACCGCGTCGCCGCCATCGCTCTCGACAATGCGCCACCAGCCGGGACAGAAGACGAGCTCACCATCCTTAACCGCGCTTTGACGCGGAAAGATCCGGAACTGCTCCGCGAGCTCGATCCCACTATCGCCGCTTACGAAAACATGCTCGCCGCGATGCTCGTAGCGCCGGTACCGTCGTCGATGGCCGCCGAACACCTAGCGCTTACCAACGTCTACCAGTCGTTATTGAACGACATCAAGGCGTTCCGTAGCGTCTTTACCGATGCCTTGCCGACCATGCTCCGTTTCCGCCGCTACCCGGCCGACGCCGAAGCGCTCTATCTTGCCATCAACGATCTTTACCTAAAGCTGCACCGAAACGGTATACAATGGAGCGAAGCTGACAGAGCCTCCAAATTCATCGCCATAGAAAAGTATGAAAACAATTAAACCTCACATAGTTATCGCGGTTGTTATCACGTTACTATTAGCACCGGTCGGGTGGCGGGGAATTCAACAAGCTAAAGCGAATGCCCTGTGTGACGCGCTCGGTAGTACAGGTATACCGTTCGTGGGTTCGGTCTGTGGCGCTTTAACCGGAGGCGAAGCCGTCCGTATCGTCGCTGATAATTCGCCGACCACCATCCAGAACACCCTCCGCACCGCCGCGATCGACATCGCCACCGGCATCATGTCCGGCAATATAACCTCTATGAACTGGAAGGAGACCGTTCTTGATCCGATGGCCTGGGCCGTCTCCTCCCAGCTCCAACAGCAGTTAAGCAGCGACATGCTCCGCTGGCTCGGCGGCGTGGACCAGGACGGCAACCCGACGCAAGTGCCTTTCGTCCAAGACTTCGGCGAACACTACGCCGACATCGGGGATAGAGTGGACGCCCAGCTTTATAACCAGCTGCAAGGCCAAGCTGGGGGCACTGGTGGTCTTCGTACCGTTGACGAAAGGTTCGAGGTGACCAACGCGCTGGCTTACGCCCGATACCGGCGCGCGCTGGAAGCCGGTCAAGCGCCTGGCAACGAAGGCGTCATCTTCGACCCTCCCAACACGGAAGGACTCAACACGCTTACTAGCCTTTTCCTCGACGCGCTCCATTGTGACGGCGACACCAATTGCGCCAGCTTCAAGGCCCAACGTATAGGATCAGACCGTCGCAACACTATCCAGGGACTAGAGCGAGAGATGTTACAGATCAGCGATGGCATGCTGCCGCAATATTCCACTACCTGCATCGAGCGGAACGAAGCTGGTGATTGTATTCGTCAAAGAAGGGAGCTGAATAGTCCTCTATATCTCGCTAGTGAAGGAGCGGTCCAGCAGATCATTCGCGCTCCCAGCGATCGGATCCTGGCCGGCGACGAATTCAATGAATTGATCGGGAATTTCTTCGGTCAATTGACCAATATGGCCGCCACCGGCATCGGCCGCTTCGGCGATGAACTGGTATCCACCGCGGCCGGCGTTCTCGGCCTAGCCGGAAACCCCAACGCTTCAGGCCGGCTGGAATGGTCGGGAAGTGGCGGAGAAGCCCTGTCGTTCATTCAACAACTCGTCAACGAAGACATCTCACGGATCCAAGGCGGCAACACCAACATCATCGAGGAAGCCCTACGGGCCCAAACCGAGTGGCGGCGGCTTAATCGACTTGTTCTCGACCAGATCATCAAACCAGTGGAAGACAAGGCCGCCGCCAACATGGCTGACGCCAGCCTCCGGAGCGGTTGTTACGACCTGACCCTCGCCTCGGAGAACAGCGGCGCGGCCGGACAATTAAGAACCCGCAAAACCGATGCGGAAAAGGCGTCAAACGACAGCGACACGATCATCAATGGCGCCGGCGCGTACCCCGGCCTCACCGTGCTAAGCGCCCAATACGGCGCCGGCGACTCCAACCAGCGGCAAGCGGCCCTTAACATCTTCATGACCCTGAAATCCGATCCCAACATAACCATCGCGGACACGGTCAGCAATATTCGCTTCGAGATGATGGAGATCAATAACAACATCAAAACCCAAGAGCAACTCTTCCGTCTAGAAATGGCGCAGAAACGCTGCGAATGCGGGGCGTCCACCTTAGACCGGGAGGGAATAGACATCATCACCGAAGACGCCTCCTGCAGTTCCGGCTAGTCCAAGAGCGTACCGGCGTCCAGAACCATATGACGACCACTATTCGAAATTTCATTTTTACCCTGATGATCGGCTTGATGGTCGGGGGGGTTATAGTGCCGTCCTTTGCCACGGCAGAAGATTGCGCCCCGGGCACTCTACCGGTAATCAACACTGGAATTACCGGCGGTACCACGGGCGAATGCGTCACTCAATCAGAAGCAGCCGAGAGACTAGCGGCTCAGCAACGATCCTCCGTAAATGATTGGATTGCCGAAAACCTCTACTGGGCTGTCACCGCGCTTGGCCGCTTCATCGCCTGGATGGGCGGTTCGTTGCTTGATTTTTCCATCAGTATATTCACCATCGGCATGGCGGGCACGGCCGACACCCTCGGACTGAAAGAAGTGGTACGAACCATCTGGGAGATAGTCCGCGATCTTTTCAACATCGTCTTTATCTTCGGTCTGATCTGGGCCGGTTTCCGGATGATACTTTGGGCGGACGATTCCAGCTCCAAGAGGCTCATCGGCAGCATAGTGGTGGCCGCCCTCCTGATAAACTTCAGCCTCTACGTCACGCAAGTGATAGTGGACTTCACCAATCTAACCGCGTATCAGATATTCAGCGCGATGGACGTGCCTCAAGATCGGCAGTGGACGCCGATAGCTGGGTACCAGGTATACAGCCTGTCCTCCACTTTCATCGAGGCCACCGAGCTTAGTCGGCTTGGCACCAGCACCTCCCAGGTGGCGGGCCAAGCCGCCGCTTCCGGCAACGCGGAAACCCGTATAGTCCCGACCGGCATCGCCGGCGCGGTCGTGCTCGGTTTAGTAATGCTGCTCTTTTACGGCCTCCTTGGCTTCATTTTTTTCGCCGGCGCTTTTATCCTGTTCTCGCGTTTTATCGCGCTTCTCTTCCTGATGATGTTTTCGCCGATCATGTTCCTCGGCAGCATCTTTCCCCAAATGAAGAGTTATACCTCTAAGTGGTGGAGCTATCTTCTCAAGCAGGCAATGGTGGCGCCGGTTTTTCTCTTCATGCTATACATATCCCTCCGGATACTCCAAAAATTTGAGGAGGTGCGTGTTTCCGACTCGTTCGTAAGCAACGGCCTGATCAGCATCACCCTCTTAGTACTTATCGTGGCCGCCTTCCTGATCGCCTCGCTCAAAATGGCCCAGAGCATGAGCAGTTGGGGAGCCGCGCAAGCGGCTAACGCCGGTAACGCTTTGCAACGGTTGGCTCTCACCGGCGTGGCGCGGGGGATGCAAAATACCGCCGGGCGATACATGCAATCCAGAGCGGAGAAAGGTGCGGAAGCGGCGGCTAACGGAGGCTTCCTGCGGCGGGGAGTATGGAACATGCAGCGTCGATTGGGGGACGCTAGCTTTGATCTGCGCAACGCGCCAGGCGGCAAAAAGCTGGACATGGGCGAAGGCGTTAAGGGTGGCTATAAGTCTCGGACCGAGGCGATCGCCAAGCGAGAGAAAGAGTACGCTGAAAAACTCGGCACCGTTGATGATGACGACCCGCGCGTAGCGAGATTAAAGACCGCGGTCGACGCTCAAGAACAGGCTATTAAAACTAAGAATGGAAAGATCCGCGACGAGCAGCGCGAGATTACTGAATTGGAAAATTCTAAGAAGGACCAAAATAAAGAGGAGCAAGAAAAGACACAGCAGGAGATAAACGTAAAAAAAGCGAGGATCACCCAATATCGTGGCGAGATCGACAAACATAAGGAGGAGGTCGATAAGGCCAAGGAGGCCGTGCAGCGTGAAAAACAGCGACGACAGCTGGGTGCTTCTTTGATCGGTACTCAAACACAGAAGATTGTCGATGATAAAAAGGATTTCATTAAAGACAAATTAAACGCTTACGCTGAAACAAAAGATCCAGCGACTCAAGAGCAACTCGCTAAAGATATCGCTGAAGCCAAGAAAGAACTGGCTGAGGCAGAAAAAACAGCAAATAAAGAGGCTGGGGGATTTGCCACAACCGTAGAAAATTACGGATTCATTAAGAATTGGTTTATGGGTAGAGATAAGTCTCAAAATGAAAATGCAGGCAAAGAAATTCGAGATGAATACAAGAAGAAGATAAAGAGTAAGGACAAGTAATATATGTACGATATTTCGCAATTGCCGGAAAAGATGCAGGAAAGGTATAGAATGCTTCCTGACGAAATAGTCGAGCTCTTTGAATACGGCACGGTAGACCAGGTAATAGATGACTGCGTCAAGGAATTCGGACTGCGTGACTACCACCGCCCATTGCTTCAAATGGAAGTAGACTTGGTCCTATTCTTATTCTTGACCAGAACCGGCTTAGCGGAGAGGCTGCAGGATTCCTTGGAGATCGAGGAGATCCGAGCTAACCTCATAGCCCAAAAATTAAACGACGATCTTTTCATCATCGTCGATGAGTTGCTGACGTTCGTGGAGGAACAATTCTCAGGGGAGGTAAGCGACGACCCAACTATTGTCATAGCACCAGCGCCTTTGACCATCGAACCCGCCTCACAAGCGGCTCCAAGTACCCTATCGGAAGTTTCCAAAGACCCAAACCTTACCGAATCCGCGACACCCCCCAACACCGCGCCAACGAAAGATACCGAACTCAAACCCTTACGCACGTTCGCCATGGAC
Organism: uncultured Candidatus Saccharibacteria bacterium; assembly: GCA_964608605.1. Taxonomy (GTDB): domain Bacteria; phylum Patescibacteriota; class Minisyncoccia; order Phycocordibacterales; family UBA918; genus OLB19. Next base: position 173,859 of record CAZSOS010000002.1, on the reverse strand, counting down.
GTCGACATGAGCCGGGTGCACGGATACGGGGCCTTCAAGAGCGGGGAAGCGGAGAAGGATGATGACACGCCCGTACACCGCTCCAGCCAGGATGATATACTTAAATAGTTTTTAGTTAGTAGTTGTCAGTTTTTAGCCGCCGCAACCGCTTCGCGGTCGCATCAAGCATCATGAAGCACGCCTGACAACTATAAACTGATGACTCTAAACTACTCCCCATGCGTTTTGAGGTACCGCAATTTATCGAGATAGAGGATAAGATCTTCGGACCTTTGACCTGGAAGCAGTTCGTCTACGTCGCTGGCGGCGCCGGGCTGGTGGCGGTGCTTTTCTTCTTCACTCCTTTCATCGTCTTCATTATCCTAGGCATGCCGATCGCCGCCTTCACCTTCCTGCTCACCTTCTACCCGGTTAACAACCGACCTTTTTCGCTATTTTTGGAATCGGCCGTGCGTTACTTCAAGAACTCCAAGCTCTATCTGTGGCGCAAGAGCGGCAGCGGTGTATACAAGGACGCTCAGAACCAGGAAGCCGGCGCGGCCGCCTACATGCCGCCCGCCAACACCGGGAACATCGCCTCGCTGTCGCGCCGCCTCGAGATGAAAGCCATCCAAAAGCAAAATTAGGGTAGGGGGGTTAAGGGTGTAGGGTACAGACACAATCATGCTGAATTCGTTCAAAGAGTTAAGAGTGTGGCAAAAGTCGTTCGTTTTGGTGAAACAAATATACGAAATTACCAGAAAACTACCATCCTCTGAACGCTTCAGCCTTACCGATCAGGCGCAAAGATCAGCGATCTCAATAGCTTCCAATATAGCGGAAGGATATGGAAGAGGAAGCAAAGAAGATTACATAAAATTCTTATGGATAGCACACGGTTCCACATTGGAGTTGGAAACTCAGCTACTTTTGATAAAAGACCTGTATAATCTAGAGATAGGGGAAGCGGTTCATAGTTTGACCGAAGTGCAAAAGATGCTCCACGCTCTGATCAGAAAACTAAACCCTGAACCCTAACCCCTATACCCTTTACAATATGGCGAACCAGAGCACCACGCAGGGATTCGTACCGCTGCGCGACATCAAAGATAACGTGGTTATCCTAAAGAACGGCCAGATGAACATGGTGCTTTTGGCGTCTTCGATAAACTTCGCGCTGAAATCGATCGACGAGCAGGAGGCTATCCTGCGCCAGTTTCAAGCCTTCCTCAACACCATCGACTTCTCGGTGCAATTCTACGTCCAGTCCCGCCGCCTCAATATCCAACCGTACCTCGATCTCCTGCAAGGAAGGGAGGAGAAGCAGGACAATGACCTCATGAAGATCCAGCTGCGGGAATACATCCAGTTCATCAAGAACTTCACTTCCGAAGTGGACGTGATGTCCAAGAGTTTCTTCATCGTCGTGCCGTACACGCCGGTCGCCGCCAGCCTGCAGAACAACTTGGAAGGATTCAAGGACCTCATCGGCGGGAAGAAGCCCGTGTATTTCGACGACAAGAACTTCTCCGAGCACAAGCAGCAGCTCGAACAGCGCGTGGCCCTGGTGGAAAGCGGGCTGTCGGGCATCGGCGTGCGCACCATCCTGCTTCAGAGCGAGGAGCTGGTCGAGCTTTATTATCATATATTCAACCCCGGCGACGTTGGGGGAATTGCGCCTGGGCGCAATTAGTTTTTAGTTGTTAGTTTCTAGTTATTAGTAACGGTGATCAAATCTTTTAAAGACTTGATAGTGTGGCAAAGGTCCTTTGTATTTGTTAAGGACATATATACACTCACCGCCTCTTTACCAATAGAGGAACAATATGGACTAAGAGACCAGTTGCGTCGAGCCGCAGTATCTATACCATCTAATATTGCCGAGGGTTCTAAGAGAGGTTCAAGAAAAGACTTTACCCAGTTTGTCAGAGTTGCCTATGGATCGGCCGCCGAACTGGAAACGCAACTTTTACTGGTAAAAGAGTTGTATAATGTGGAGACCTCGAACGTTTTGAGTGATTTGATTGAGATACAAAAAATGTTGTCAGCCTTGATTCGTAAACTAAAAACTGACAACTAAAAACTGACAACTTATTATGGGTATCTTAGATTTTTTAAAGACTAAGCAAGGCACGGGTGGGGATGGCGCTTTCGATACCGCCAGCGCGCTCATGACCCTTGAGGACGTGGTCGCGCCTTCGGCCGTCTCCGTTAATCCGCGCGGCATCAACATCAGCGGCCAGAACGCCCGGGTATTCTTCGCGGTCTCTTACCCACGCTATCTTAACGACGGTTGGTTGGAGCCAATCCTCAACCTGGAACGCGAGATGGACATCTCCATCGTGGTCCACCCGATTGACACCGCCGAGACCCTGAAGAAGTTCCAGAAAAAGGTGGCCGAGGTGCAGAGCCAGATAAACGCCAACGAGGAGAGGGGAATGGTGCGCGACCCGCAGCTGGAAGCGGCCTATCGCAACCTGGAGGATCTCCGCGATAAGCTGCAACAGGCCGAGGAGAAACTTTTCGACGTCGGCCTCTATATCGCGGTCTACGGCGCCAACGACGAGGTGCTGAACAAGACCGAAGCGGAGGTGAAAGGCATCCTGGACTCGCGGCTAGTGTACTTGAAGCCGGCCTTGTTTCAGCAGGAGCAGGGATTTCGCAGTATCCTGCCGACCATGACCGACGAACTGCTGGTCCACAGCAAATTCAATTCTAGCCCGCTGTCTAGCTTCTTTCCGTTCACTTCCTTCGATCTCACTTCCGACACCGGCATCCTCTACGGCATCAACCGCCACAATTCTTCTTTGGTCCTGTTCGACCGCTTCTCGCTCACCAACTACAACTCCGTCACCTTCGCCACCTCCGGCGCCGGCAAGTCCTACGCCATCAAGCTGGAGATTCTGCGTTCCTTGATGTTCGGCACCGAGGTCATCGTTATCGACCCGGAACGGGAATACGAGTATCTGGCCGAAGCCACCGGCGGACGCTTCTTCAACATCTCGCTCGCTTCCGACCACCATATCAACCCCTTCGACCTGCCCGATCCGCAGGAGGACGAGGACCCGGCCGACATCCTGCGCTCGCACATCATCGAACTGACAGGCATGTTCCGCCTGATGCTGGGCGGCCTGACACCGGAAGAGGAGACCGTCATCGACCAGGCGCTGCACGAGGTCTACGCCCTCAAGGACATCAACGGTGACGCCAGCTGGGCGGGACAGGAGCCGCCGCTTCTGACCGACTTCGAGATGGTCCTGGCCGGCATGGAAGGGTCGGATTCTCTCATCGCCCGGCTCCAGAAGTACACCAGCGGCACCTGGTCGGGCTTCATGAATCAGCCGACCAACGTCGACATCAACCAGAAATTCATCGTCTTCTCGCTGCGCGACATGGAGGATGAACTCAAGAGTGTCGCCATGTACATAGTCACCAACCACATCTGGAACATGGTGCGGCGGCGGCTGCAGAAGCGGCTTTTAGTCATCGACGAGGCCTGGTGGATGATGAAGAGCGAAGACACGGCCTCCTTCCTTTTCTCACTAGCCAAGCGCGGGCGCAAATACTACCTCGGCATCGCCACCATCACCCAGGACGTGGACGACTTCCTGCGCTCGCCCTACGGCATACCGATGATCACCAACTCCTCCCTGCAATTCTTGATGAAACAATCGCCGACCTCGATCGACCTGCTGCAGCGCACCTTCAACCTGACCGACGAAGAAAAGCTGCTGCTCTTGGAGTCGAACGTGGGGGAGGGGATCTTCTTCGTGGGCCTCAAGCACGTGGCCATCAAGGTGATCGCCAGCTACACCGAGGATCAGATCATCACCTCCGATCCGCATCAGATCCTCCAGATCAAACAAGCCCGCGCCGAGCTGAAAGCGGCATCGGGATCATAAACACCTATGGCGGCCCGGAATGCGAAAGTGAGTAAAGCAGAGCCGAACCTTCGGTCCGGCTCTGCCACCAATAACGTGGCGATACATCTAGACAGTAACTTGTCTCCGGACCTATATCCAGTCGACCGCGGTATAAGCGAGGCGGTGGTCGAACGCTGGCCTCGGTCCGTTCGGGGCAAAAGAGCGGGGAGGCAGAGGGAAGTCCGAGTCAAAGAACCGCTGACCGAAACTCAAAAAGTAACCCTGCAACAGAACACGAAAAAATTGTTACCAATAACCCGGCGGGTAACGGCGGCCGCGGGTAACGGCAACGCCGTAGCTAAAGGCATCAACGCTATCAAGGCCGCCACGGCCACGGGACACATCATCAGTATCACCTGGTACTTCTACCTCCTCCAGGTCGTTTTCAGCCTTTTCTACCTGTTGTCACTCGGAGGAATGGCCTGGTACAGCGGCGGCTGGCTCGAATTCTTCGATATATTCTCCGCCGGCGGCTATGCCGGTCTCGGCCTCTTTATGATTTCAATGGTCCTCCTAGCGGCCATGTGGATGGTCACCTTCATGATCGCGATCATCGTCTACATTTTCCGCGGAGTTAAGATAATGAACGGTATCGCCAGCCCCGTGGTCGCGATCGGTTCACTCGTTCTTACCTTGGCTCCGATCGCCAATCTCTTTCCCTGGGTATGGCTCTGGTGTCTCTATGTCGTCAAGACGCAGATCGAAGAAAAAAAATAGTATTATCCACCAATTTGCACCGCGCAACGGTGATATACTATTTCCATGCGGTTCAAGTATTTGCAATTGACGCTACTAGCATTGGCGCTTGGCACTGCGTTACCTTCCCAAGCGCAAATAGCGCCAAATACGACGTCACGTCCTACAGGCACCGTCGACATCATGGTTGAAGCCGACACCTATACGCCGCTCTTTTATAAAGGCCGAGCGGAGCCGACCGGCGGCAGTCCCGTGCGCCTTATCGCTATTCTGCGTGATCCGCCAGCCGGCGACGTCGTTTACAATTGGCGTGTGGATGGCCGCGTCATTGCTGACCGCGGACAAGCCATCACCATCATCGCGCCAGATCAAGGGTCATTCACCGTGCAGCTATCCGTCTTAATGGAGGGCCAACTAGTGGCGGAACGTAACGACACCATCTATGTCTCTAACCCGCAAGTATTATTGTACGAAGTTAATCCGCTCCGCGGCCAAAGCGCTACCGCGATAGGGAGTGAGTACGCCCTTATCGGTGCGGAAGCGGAATTGGCCGCAGTACCTTACTTTACCGCTTCCGGCGCTTCGCTTCGCGGTATCTGGAGAGTAGATGGCCAGCCTATACCCCTTAGTGACTCCTGGCGTCAACTCATACTCAAGAGACCCGAAGAATCGAAAGAACACTACCATATCGGACTGGAAGTGACCGCCGACCGCGGCATGACGGCGCGCATGACCCGAGGCTTCATGCTCAACCTAGGAATATGAAAACTCTCCTTCTTATCATCATAACGTCAGGAGTCGCTATGGTACCTGCCATAACCTTGGCTGCCGATCCTCCCTATAGCACCTTTCAAAACATACCATTTCTAGGGGTCGTAGATCCATCCGTGGAAACGTACGTAAACGCCTTGTACCTAGCGGCCATAGGCGCTGCGGCCGTTTTGGTCGTGTTGCGACTGATGTGGGCGGGTACGCAATACATGTTTTCGGAGATCGTCACCAGCAAACAGCAGGCCAAGAAAGATATTCAAAGCGCCCTGCTTGGTCTACTGATAATCCTGGGAGCAGTTACTATCCTTAATACCATCAATCCTAGGATCCTGCGCCTGGATGTGTTGAACAACTTGCCTAGAGCCGAAGTCACGACTACAACGAACGCTCCGAGTCAAACACCGCCTGTTTCATCCGGCGGCGCGCCAGATACCATGACATCATGCGCTCCGGTAACCAACAGGGTCGATTCGGGAAATAATGGTAATTGCACGGTTTCCGTCAATGGTCAGGACGTGGCTCAGGGCATGGTTGATAGCGGGTGCTCTGGATACACATTTGTCAGCAACGGAAACTTTTCCGTCACTTGTCCTTCCAGCTCCTCCCATTGCGCGGTAAACACGATCAGCCAAATGAGTGGCTACCCGATCGGTTGCGCTCAACCGACTGACGCCGTGACCGCCGCCAACCAATGTTCCGCCGCCGGAGGAAGTCCGGTGATCTCGAACGGACTAACCACCCCACCAACCACCATAATAAGCTGTTATCCTTGAACTTATGAAGCGCACGATCTTTATCATTATCGCCGGACTGCTTCTGCTTATCGTGTTTTTGACCTGGGTGTATCTTTTGCTTTTCGGCGCGCCAAGACAAGTAACTGATGTCTTCACCAACATCGGCCTAAGCGAACGAGCGACTCCCATTACGCCCGAGGGGGCGGAAACTCTCGCCAGAACGGCGGAACTGAATATCCGTGACGGCTCTTTGGTACAGTTGACCACCCGTCCGGTCGCGGGTTTTGGTTTTGTCGACAACGGCAGTACTACCACCCATATCATCTACGCCGAGAAGGGGACAGGGCATGTCTATAGGATCGATATCGGCACCGGAGTAGAGACCCGCGTGTCGGCCAAGACTTTCTTGGCGGCCGCCGAAGCGGTATTCTCCCCGGATGGTGGGGCGGTTGTCTTGCTGGCCGAGGGTCCTACCGGGTCCGTGGCTAGTTTGGAAGATCTGCGAACGCAAAGAAGCCACGACTTTCCGACCGCCGCCGACAACGTGTCTTTCACCCGCCCCGGAGAGGTCCGCTATACCGTTGTCGAAGACAATGGCGGCACGGGTTATCGATATGATCTGGAGACCGGGGAAACAGACGTCATTTTCAGCTCTCCTTTGAAGGACATAAACGTGCTTTGGGGCTTGGAAGAAACTTTGTTATATAACCTACCGGCACCTCGCCTTAACGGTGCTCTTTACCGTATTACCCACAACGGTTTACGAAGGATCGGTAACCAGATCCAAGCTTTCAGTGTTGTAGCGCCGAAAGCGTCGAGTGGCATCTATATTCAAACCGCGGTTGATGGTGTCACCGGAAATCTTCGCTCGATGAAACTAACGGAGAACACAGGCGCGCGCGAGCCGCTTCCCATAGTCGCCCTGCCAGACAAGTGCATGTTTGATAGTTTGAGACCGGAGATATTGTGGTGCGGCGCTCCGCTCGATAGCCTAGGGCGTGACGCTCAAAATGACTGGTATAAAGGCCTGATCAGCTTCCCGGATCGGTTATGGTCAGTGAATCTGAACGACCAAAGCGCGCGCGAGGAAGACAACTTGGCGGTTGTCGCCGGCCGGGACGTGGATATCACCGGTTTATCAATGGACCAATTCGGATCTTACCTGATCTTCAAGAACAAAATAGACGACACGTTGTGGTTCAAGAATCTGAAATTCGGGAACTAAGAAGGGCGTTTATGGGAACGCAGGTAGTATTCCTGCGCGATGGCGAATAGATTGCTGACAGTGAAGTAGAGAGCCACCGAAGCTGAAAGGGTATAGGCGATGAAAGTGATGAGGATCGGGAGCACGTAACGCATGTTGAGGTACATGCTACGCGCGAAATCTCCCTTCATGTCGGACACGCCTTCCTGGCGAGCGGCCGGCTTGGGGATCGAAAGTCCGGCGTGGATGAACTGGGTGACGCCGGCCAACAACGCCAAAGGCAGGCTTTTCTTAGCGATATCGACGAATCCCAAAAAGATCATGTCGACGGTCTCGGGGGAGGGAATGAAACCGTACAGCAAGTCGGTGTTGATGCCCGGCAACGGCACGCCGCCACCCTTGTATACCGAAAAGTACAGAGCGATGACGATCGGTATCTGAATGAACATCAGCAGAATGCTGGAGAAGGGGTTGATGCCGGCCTCTTTATAGGAAGCCATGGTCGCCCGCGCCAGGGCCTCGCGATCGTCCTTGTGAGTCTCTTTCAACTCCGCCAGTTTCGGCTCCAACTCGCGCATCACGCGCTGCGTCCTGGCCGCCTTGGCGGAAAGCGGCAGCAAGATGAACTTGACCACGATGGTGATGGCGATGATCGAGAGGCCGACGTCGCCTCCGGGAATGACGTCGACGAAGAAGACCAGGCCATTGTAGACCGGATCAAAGAAGAACGTGTGCCAAAGCCAAGACATAGGGTTTAGGGTTTAGGGTTTAGGGTTCGCGATACCGCCTCGGTCAAGTCCTTCTTCAGATCCGGGAAGGGAGCGCGGGCGGCGGCGGGTTTCGCTATCACAATATACACGCCGCGAAGATCTTTTTCACGGGACAAGCGGTACAAAATGCTGTACAACCGCCGCCGCAGCTTGTTCCTGCCGACGGCCTTCTTGGACACCTTCTTGCCGGCCACCGCCGCGCCATGGAAAGTCTCGTGGTCGCTCCAGATCAAGGTCAGAAGAGGGAAGTGGTGCCGCCGTCCGGCAGAAAAAAAGCGATCGAACTGGTGGGCCGTCAATCGCTGTTTTTTCTTCAACATATTCTAGGGCATGAACGCGGCCGATGATCCGAAGAAACGGGACCCCGGGCGCAACCGACTACTTGCTCGGCTTCACCGCCAAGCTGGCGCGGCCTTTGCGGCGGCGAGCCTTGAGGACATTGCCGCCCTTAGGGCTGTTCTTGCGGGCCAGGAAGCCGTGCGTGGTGGCGCGCTTCTTCTTCTTCGGTTGATAGGTGCGTTTCGGCATACGATTACTTTAAATTTTCACTACTATACACTGGCGACGAATAAAGTCAAAACCGCGAACCCCGACAAGGGGTAGTTGCCGCGCTTTAAAATTCAGGCGGAAGCTGTCCCCATGTTTGTCCACATTGACAGCCGCATTCGACTTGGCGGTCCGCTCGTTGTGGAAAGCGAGCGAAAAGTTTACAGCCCGACCGGGGCGAGTATAATTCATAGCACTGTTCCTACCAGGAACGCGTCTAAGCATCGGTCATGAATCAAGTTTCTCCAACCATCACCAACAGTTTCATCCAAACCGAGCAAGTGGACATCAAAAAGCTCTGGGACGATTCGCTCGTCTCCATCGAGCTGGCCATCACTCCGGCCAACTTCAAGACCTGGTTCCGCGACACGCGCATCGTCGGGCTTGAGGACGGCACCGTCACCCTCGGCGTTCCCAGCGTGTTCGTGCGCGATTGGCTCAGAGACAAGTTCCAGTCGATGATCCTGCGCGTGCTGCGCGAGAACGCCCCCTACGTGCGCAACATCGAGTACAGCGTGGTGGCCCGCACCGAAAAGAAGCAGGAGAACCGCACCCAGAACGTCAACGCGGCGCTGCCCCTGGAGGAGTACTACATCAACAAGAGCGACAACCTGAACCCGCGCTATTCGTTCGACACCTTCGTCATCGGCCCCTTCAACGCGCTCGCCCACGCGGCCGCCAAGACCGTGAGTGAAAGGCCAGGAATCGCCTATAATCCGCTTTTCATCTACGGCAAGACCGGCCACGGCAAGACCCATCTCATCCAGGCGGTGGGGAACCACCTGAAGAAGAACGGCAAGAAGGTCTTCTACGCCACCGCCGAACGCTTTACCGTCGACTACTTCAACTCCCTCCAGAACGGCACCGCCAACAGCTTCAAGGACAAGTACCGCCAGTATGACGTGCTGGTGATGGACGACGTGCAGTTCTTAAACAGCAAGGAAAAGACTCAGGAAGAACTGTTCCATCTCTTCAACACGCTCCACGATAACAACAAGCAGATCGTTTTCTCGAGCGACATCCACCCGGCCCTACTCTCCGGCATGGAGGAACGCCTGCAGTCGCGCTTCGCCGCCGGCATGATCGTCGACATCCCGGCGCCGGACTTGGAATCGAGGGCCGCCATCTTGAAGGCCAAAGCGGCCCAGAACAGCATCGCTCTTTCCGACGAAGTGGTGGATTACCTGGCCGAGTCCGTGAATGGCAACATTCGCGAGCTCGAGGGGGCGCTAAACTCCATCATGTGCCAGTCGCAGCTCCTTGGCCGGGTGCTGGCGCTGGAGGAAGTGAAGGTCATCATCAAGAACAGCACTCGGCCGCGGCGCTCGATGGCCATCGACGACGTGGTGGAGAAAGTGGCGCAGTTCTTCAACATCGAACCGGCGAGCATCTACGAGAAGACCAGGCGCAAGGAAGTGGTCAGACCGAGACAGCTCATCATGTACATCCTGCGCGAGGATTTCGCCGTTTCGTACCCCACCATCGGCCAGAAGCTAGGGGGGCGCGATCACACGACCGTCATCCACTCCTGTGAGAAGATCAAGGCCGAACTACAGCAAAACACCGAGCTCGAAGAAGAAGTAGCCCAGATACGAGCGCTCCTGAAGTAAAACACCCCGATACGGGGTGTTTTCTTATAATCCGATCGGACACAAATCTCCCGCCTGTGGATAGCGGCATCTGAAAAGCTGTGGAAAATCCACCAGATTCCGTGGACAACGAGTATAAGAACTCGGTGATATCTCCGTGATGATCAGGGGAAAAACTGTCTTAACTTCTGTCTTTTTCCCGCGGTGCGCTTATCAACAAGATTATCCTCGGGCTTTGATGTTCCGACTGGGGAAAAATCTCGTAAAAATAACCTTATTCGTGGCCGTATCGTGGACTTATACCCAAATCCACAGCCCTAATAATAAAGAGCGTTTGTTTCAAAAGAACCATCAGGGCGGGTTGTCCCCAATTAAGCTATAATGTATCCATGAAAATAACCCTGGATCAGAAAGACTTCTACGAAAAGCTGGAAATGGTGGGTAGAGTGAGCACCAAGCACGCTACCTTGCCGGTCTTGCAGTGCGTGTATCTGGAAGCCGGGGATGGAGAATTGCTGCTGCGGGCCACGAATCTCGAGATCGCCATCGAAGCCAGGGTGAAGGCTAGGGTGGAAGATCAGGGGATGGTGACCGTTCCGGCCGCGGTCTTGATGCAGACGGTCAATCTGAATACCGAAAAGGAGCTGAGCCTGCGCTTGGAGGATGGTGGTCTGGTAGTCGAGGGTAGCGGATCGGAAACTTTGATAAAGACCATTCCGCATGAAGAATTTCCGTCCATACCGCGCGTCGAAGGCGGGGGGCAGACGGTGAACAATAGTTTGTTCAGCCTAGGAATCAAATCGACCGCTTTCGCGGCTTCCGTGTCCTCCATCAAGCCGGAGCTTGGCAGCGTGTACGTCTATCAAAAGAAGGAGCAGTCCTTAACCTTCGTGGCCACCGACTCCTTCCGCCTTATGGAAAAGACTGTGCCGCAGAAGGGGGTGGTCTTCGAATCTTCCATCCTATTGCCCCAGAAGAACGCCTTGGAGGTCGCTCGCGTGCTCGACGCGGTACCTTCCGATCCAGTATGTCGTTTCAACGATAATCAGTTCTCTTTGGAGTTCGCCGAGGGCGTCTATATCACCTCTAGGTTGATATCGGGATCGTTCCCTGACTACGAGCAGATCATGCCCAAGGAATTCGCCGCCAAGGTCACGGTGCTGAAAGAGGATCTGGCGCGCGCCTTCAGGAAGACCAGTATCTTCCTCAACCGCTTCTTCCAGGTCGGATTGTACGTGACCGCCAAGTCCTTGACGGTGTCAGCGGTCGGAGGCGAGCTGGGCACGACCACCGAATCCTTGAAGGCTGAGACCGACGGTGATGAGTTGACCCTCAATTTCAACCAAAGGTATCTTTCCGACGCCTTGTCCCACATCGCGGACGACAGCATCGTCCTGCAGTTTTCCGGCGTCGGCCGACCGGTGATCATAAGGGGCGTGTCCGATATATCCGTCCGGTACTTGGTGATGCCGATGAATAAATAAATGCTTACTTGTCAGTTGCTAGTGGCAGAAAATCGCGGAGCGATTTTCTGCCAAGCGGGCAGCACCTCTAGTAACTAACCACTAGCAGCTAAGTACTAAAACCTAACCATGCGCGGCGAACTAAAAAAAGTCTCTTCACTTTTCGACAAATACAAGAAGACGCTCTTGGCGCCGCAAGGGACCGTCATCAAGGAGTTTTTGGAGCTGGTGGAGGATATGTTCCAGGTCAAAGTGGACAAGGGCCGGGTTTCGTACGATCCGACCACTAAGGCATTGGCGATCAAGGGTCTCGGACCTCTTAGAACCGAGGTGCGGATGCGAGAGAAGGAGGTCTTGGACCATCTTCGCGGAAGGTTGGGAGAGAAGAATGCCCCGAAGCGACTGGTCTGAGCTAAAAAAGCCGCGGCATGACCGCGGCTTTTTTATCTAGTTTTGACGCGTTCCCACTTCGAGTCCGCCCAGATCGAGGTCGAGGCTGGGGGATTCCTCGGAATCATCGCTCCTTTCATTTCCGCCGCCGAAGGCCGAGAAGAATTGGGCGTTCTTCCAGGCGGTCACTCCATATTCCCACAAGTTGTATTGAGGGTCGCGGGAAGGATTGGTCGGATAGGGGCCGCGCGGGTCGTCCTTGTCGACGAAGTGAAGTATCGAATGGGTGTTCTGGTAAAGGGCGGTCAGGATGCTGGCGGCGTCAGGGTTGTTGTCCAGGTCGCCGACCAGGGTGGCCGCGTCCACGAAGTAACCGTTGGAACGCAGCACCGGTTTGATGTCGTCGGGAATGGGGGATGGGGTGGCGAAGGACTCTTCGGGACGATCCTTCATGGCCGCGTCCATAAAGGCGCGCCACAACGGTGAGATGATCAGTCCGGAGATCTCGTTCATCGAGGCGTTATCGTTGTTTCCGGCCCAGGCGCCAACCACCAGGTTCGGCGTGTAGCCGAAGATCCAGGCGTCGCGGCGGTCGTTGGTCGTACCGGTCTTGGCGGCCACGTCCTTGCCTTCACCGAAGTTGAGCAGGGAGTTCGATCCGTAAAGCGGGGTGCGGGCCACGTTGTCCGAAAGGATGTCGGAGATCTGGAGAGCCGCGTCGCGGTCCATCACCCTTTGTCCCGAGGGCTGCTCCTCCGTCTCCTCCAGCACGTTCCCTTGGTTGTCTTCGATGCGCAAGATGCTACGAGCGGGGCGTTTTTCGCCTTCGTTCGCCAGGACGCTGTAAGCGCCGGTCATATCCAGCAGCGTCACTTCGCCGCCTCCGAGGACCAGAGTGAGGCCGTAGCGGCGCCAGTCGGTCAAGGTCGATAGTCCGGCGTCGCGCGCCAGCTTGATCGACTCCTGCATGCCGGCCAGGTACAAGGTCTTGACCGCCGGAATGTTCAGCGACTGGGCTAGGGCGTTGCGCATCGAGACCGGACCGCGGAAGGCGTTGTCGTAGTTCTGTGGCGAATAGCAGCCATCCTCGGAAGTGAAGTTATCGGCCGAGCAAGAAGTGGAGAACTGGGTGCGCACGTCAAAGAGCGTGGTGGCCGGCGTGTAGCCCTTCTCGAAGGCTTTGGCGTAGATGAAAGGCTTGATCGACGATCCCGGCTGGCGGTTGGCCAGGGCGATGTTGTAGTTGCCGTCGATCTCCTCGTCGAAATAATCGCGCGATCCGACCATAGTGATGATGTCGCCGGTCTTGGGGTCGATGGCCACCAGGGCGGCGTTGGAAGCGTCGAACTGCGTCTCGTTCTTCAGAGCGTACTCCTTCACGATCTTCTCCGCCTCCACCTGTAGGTCGTAGTCGATGGTGGTGATGACCTTGAGGCCGCGAGTGGCCAGGTCCTCGTCGCCGAAGCGTTCGGCCAGTTGTTCCCACACGTACATGACGAAGTGAGGAGCGCGGATGCCGGTGTTGGAGCCTCCCACGAAGGCCACGGTCTCGGCCTTGGCGGCGTCATGTTCTTCTTGAGTTATGAATTCCAGCTCCAGCATGCGGTCGAGCACCTGGTTCTTGCGCACCTCTAGCGCGTCGCGGTTGCTGCCGTGCGGCGAGAAGTACGTCGGCCGCTGGGGCAGGGCGGCCAAGTAAGCGGCTTCGGCCAGGGTGACGTCAGCAGCCGACTTGCCGAAGAACGACCGGCTGGCCTCTTCGACGCCGTAGATGGTGCCGCCGTAAGGGGACTCGTTGAGGTAGTGCCACAAGATCTCCTCTTTGGTGAGGACCTGTTCGAGGCGGAGGGCCAATATCCACTCCTTGATCTTTCTGGTCAGCTTCTTGTCTCGTTCCAAGAGCGCGTTCTTGATCACCTGCTGCGTGATGGTCGAACCTCCTTGGCCACCGAGAAGGTCGCCGGTCGTGAGGTTGTCGAGCACGGCTTTGAAGATGCGAAGCGGCCTGATGCCCCAGTGGGTGAAGAAGGTGTCATCCTCGATGGCCACGGCGGCGTTCTTCACGTGCCGGGAGATATTCTCGTAGGGCACGACGGTCCGTTTCACGTCCTGGTTGAGGTCGTAGAGGACGATCTCGCCGGTGCGGTCGTATATCTTAGTCGACTGGAGCACCCGGCGCTGTTCGAAGGCCGAGAGGTCGGGGATGTTGAGGGTGGAGATGAAGAGTAGGAGGCCGCCCGCGCCGATGAATCCGAGCACGACGGCGACTATCAGTCCGTCCACCAGCCATTCTCGCCACTGTCTTCCTTTGAATTTTGATGTTTTCGCCTTCATAAGCAAGTTTAGAAAGTACGATATTCCTAAATGATACCACGCGGCCGCGCTCGCCCTGTCGTTGTTTTTCGCCGTCCGCGGCTTCTTTGATCTTAGGTTAAATAAGGCACAAACATACCAAAAACGGCGCTTTTAAGGAAGGGGGGAGGACTTGGTCAGGAGGAAGATCGCCGTCAAGGACTCATCTGTCCAGGGCCGTTCCTATCTGGTAGACTTAAACGACTTATGGAATTAGCCAACGAATTGAAGGAGCGGGGCGCCGTCGAACATGTTTCCGCCGACCTGGACAAGATCCTGGGTGAAAAGCGATCCGTGTACATCGGTACCGATCCGACGGCCGACTCCCTGCACGTGGGCCACTTGGCCTGGGTGGTCTTGATGAAGCGCCTTTCCGACGCCGGCCACCAGGTATATCTTCTGGTCGGCGGCGGCACTGGCATGATCGGAGACCCCAAGGAGAAGGGCGAGCGTTCGCTGTTGTCGGAAGATGTCATCGATCGGAACGCGGCGGCCTTGAGCGCCCAGCTATCGGGATTATTGGGCGATCGGGCCGACTTCACCATGGTCAACAACGCCGAATGGCTGCGCGAGGTGAAACTCCTGCCTTTTCTTAGGGACGTCGGCAAGCACTTCACCGTCAACGAGCTGGTGAAGCGCGATCTCATCAAGCGCCGATTGGATGCCCCGGACGACAGCATCTCGTACACCGAGTTCACCTATTCGCTCCTCCAGGCCTATGACTACTGGGAGCTGAATCGCCGCCATAGCGTCGATCTCCAGGTCGGAGGTACGGACCAGTGGACCAACATCCTTTCCGGCGTCGATCTGGTGCGGCGACGAGAGGGGAAGGAGGTGTTCGCGCTGTCTATACCGCTCACCACCGACGCCTCCGGCAAAAAATTCGGCAAGAGCGAGGGCAACGCGGTCTGGCTCGATCCCAAGAAGACCAGTCCTTTCCAGTTCTATCAATTCTGGCTCAATGTCGAGGACGCCAAGGCGATCGACTATCTCAAGACCTACACGGAAGTGCCGCTTGAAGAGATCGCCGCGGTGGCAGAGGCTCATGAGGCCGATCCCGCCCTGCGGCTGGGACAGCGGCGTCTGGCCGAGGAGGTGACCCGTTTCGTGCATGGGGTCGACGCGCCGGCCCACGTGGCCCGCGTTTCCGAGATCTTGTTCGGTACTGGAGCGATCGCTGATCTATCGGCCGAGGACAGGGAGGTGTTATTCAAGAACGCGCCCGTATATGAAGAGGCCGCCGGCCAAAAGCTGGTCGACGTGTTGGTGGGAAGCGCTCTCTCAAAGAGTAAGCGTGAAGCCCGGGAATTCATCGAGGGCGGAGCCGTGACCCTGGATGGCCAAAAGATCACCGATCCCGAATATGTCTGTGCCGATGACCCCTTGGTTATCTTGAAAAGAGGGAAGCGCAACGCGGTGGTGTTGGCCGGGTAGGGGGTTGGAGTGGAGGGTTTAGAAAAAGGCCGGAGCTTCGCTCCGGCCTTTTTCCCTGGTCGCGAAGCGACGCCTCACCCTGAACCCTCTACCCTAAACTACAAATGATCCTCGTCGTCGAAGGAGTCGTAGTCGACGTCCTCGGCGTCTTCCTCCAAGGATTCGCCGTCCTCTTCCTCTTCTTCCTCCGCTTCATCTCCGCTTTCCTTGATGTGCCCAAAACCCTCGGTCTCGTCAGCCACGTCCGCCCCTTCGGCGATCTCATCAAGCATCGAGTCGTCAAGACCGGCCTCGCCGTCCTCTTCCTCAACTTCTTCTTCGTCTTTGCGAACTTCGTCTGCTGATGTCATTTTGTCTCGGTTACTTTTATTGAAAACAGATTTTAACTAATTACCGATGATGCGCAAGAGCGGTGACGGCAATAGCAATCGCATCATACTCATCGTCAAGAGCTTTCGTGGGCAAGTCCCGCACCAGACGCGGTAGCATCTCCATGACCGCCTTCTTATCGCTCTTGCCGTAGCCGGTCACGGCTACCTTTACTTCCGCCGGACCGAATTCTTTGACGGCGGCCCCGTGCTTCCGCGCCAGATATATGGCGACGCCGCGCGCTTCGGCCACCGCCACCGCCGTTTTCTGGTTCTTGTTGAAGAAGAGGGTCTCGATGGCCATCTGGTCGGGGCGATGCGCCTCCAGGATCCTCTCAAGCGCGGCGCCGAGTTCGCCGATGCGCTCGGGCAGTGTGGTCTTCTTATCGGTCAGGACGCAGGTAGAAAAGAGCAGCCGCTCGTGGCCACCTTCCTTTTCCATCACCGCCACTCCCAACCGGTCATATCCCGGATCTACCGCCAGCACGCGCATTCCGTTAGAGATAGGGCGAGGGCGCGAAGCAGGATCTTCGACATCCTTAGGAGCCACACTGGTATTCACTTGGTCTTTTTGCAGCATAGTTACCGGGACTCCTATAACTCGTTGTCGTCGCCCGAATCCGCGGTAGTGAAAATGTCCTGCACGTCGCTTTGTTCTTCGAGCGCTTCGATCAGTTCTGCCAGTTTCTCGCCGTCGGCCTCGGAGAGGTCGA
Organism: uncultured Candidatus Saccharibacteria bacterium; assembly: GCA_964608605.1. Taxonomy (GTDB): domain Bacteria; phylum Patescibacteriota; class Minisyncoccia; order Phycocordibacterales; family UBA918; genus OLB19. Next base: position 156,927 of record CAZSOS010000002.1, on the reverse strand, counting down.
GCGGGTTGTTCGGCGCGTAAACGCCGTTCGATTTGGTGAAGGCCCAAGCGGCGGTGCCGGGAGTGCCCAGTTGGTATCCGAGTTTCGTGAACACGTGGCGCACCTCCTGAGAGGTCCGATTGTTGTTGTCGGTCACAGCGGTGATGATCATGGCGGTACCGCCCGGTCCGAAGGCCTCGAACACTACCTCTTCCAAGGCCGCGCCGCCGGCACCGGCGCCCTTCTGGACCGCCCGATCGATGTTCTCCTTCGGCATCGAGTCTTTCTTGGCCCGTTCGATCACGGCCGCGAGGCTTGGGCTATTAACGTCGCCGCCGGCCTTCCTCGACTCCATGGCGATCAGCGCCGAGTGTTTGGAGAACACGCGGCTTTTGACCGCGTCGGTGGCCGCCTTCTTATGTTTGATCTTGCTCCACTTATTATGTCCCGACATAGTTCACTCTAAATTAAATCTTTTGAACTGCTTGGTCAATTTCTTATCGACTTCCGACCACACATCTTTCTGTCGACCGCGCGCCAATAGTAGCGCGCAGATCAATACATCGGCTAGTTCAGCGTCAAAATCCACCTCCTTTTCTTTTTGGCGTTGATTTTTATCGCTTTCACACAACCCAGCTTCGCAAAGTTCTCCGACCTCCTCGTTTAATTTAACCAAGCGAGACAGGAAACGCTCCTTTTCCGTCAGGGTCGGATCATTGGCTCGGAAGTGCTCGTCTATTTTCCGCAGTCTCTCGGCTAGTTGATCCGTGTTCATATGTTTTGGATATGGGCGTGCGCGGAAGGGCTGGCGATCCGGCCGCGGGGGGTGCGCTCGAGAAGGCCGAGGCGGATCAGATAGGGTTCGATAACATCTTCAATCGTCGAAGCTTCCTCTCCGGTCGCGGCCGCAATGGTGTTGAGGCCGACCGGACCGCCGTTGAATTTGCCGATGATGGCTTCGAGGACCGCCCGGTCGGGCTTCTGGAGTCCGAGCGTGTCGACCTCGAGAAGCGCGAAGGTGCGTTCGATGATGTCTTCGGACAATTCTTGGCCCTCAAGCTGCGCCAGGTCGCGACAGCGCTTCAGGAGATAGTTGGCCGTGCGCGGCGTGGAGCGGCAGCGGGAAGCGATGGAGTCGATGACCGCCGCGTCGGCCGGTACCCCCAGCAGCTCGGCCGAACGGCGAAGTATCGAAGCGATCTCTTCCTCGGTATAGAAATCCAGGCGGAAGGTACCGCCCGAAAAACGCGAACGGAGAGGAGAGGAGAGGAGCGAGATACGGGTAGTGGCCGCCACCAGCGTGAAGGGCGGTAGCTCAAGCTGGACCGTGCGCGCCGAGGGGCCCTTGCCGATGATGATATCGAGCACTCCCGATTCCATGGCCGGATAGAGCACCTCTTCGATCGACTTCGATAGCCGATGGATCTCGTCGATGAACAGCACGTCGCCCGGGGAGAGGTTGGTGAGGATGGCGGCCAGGTCGCCGACCCGTTCGATGGCCGGGCCGGAGGTGGTGCGCATATTGGTTCCCAAGGTCTTCGAGATCAGGTGCGCCAGCGTGGTCTTGCCGAGGCCCGGCGGGCCGTAGAGGAGGATGTGTTCAGCGGCGTGGCCGCGTTCGCGGGCGGCGGTGAGGAGGATGCGCAGGTTTTCCTTGATCTTCGATTGGCCGACATACTCCTCCCAGCTCTGGGGGCGCAGGGTCTGGTCCAAATTGCCGCTGGCTTCTTTGGTGAAGGTTCTTGAAGGGGAGGACATCGCCTTATTATACAAAAAATTAGCCCGTTAAGCCGCCCAAGGAGGGGTACTTGACTTTTTTCTCAGATATGCTATCATAGAAGGGAACTTGAAAAGCGCATAAATAAAAAGCACCGCTACGGTATCGTAAGCGGCGGCTATTTTTTTCTGTTTTTTTAAGCTTCGTACCTTCGAGAGTATGGCTCTCTAAGCAACCGGATGGTGTGGCGAGGACTTTCTGGTCCTTACCTTGAGTGAGGCCGCTGGGATTTCCCTTAGCGCATCATTCACTTTCTATGCGGAAAGCTTGCTTAGAGAACCATCTTCTCGAACCTCGTGGACCCAAAGCCGACTATAGCATAGTCGGCTTTGTTGTTAATCTTGAAAGTGGAGCGGGGCTGTGTCGTGGATGCTGATGAGCGTCCTAAAACTAGGCCAGCGGGCGCAAAGCGGTCAGGTCGACCACGCGCTCGAGTTCCGCCAAAGAGGTGATGCCCTGGAGCACCTTCTCCATGCCATCCTCGGCCATGGTGGGGATGCCTTGGGGCTTGGCGGCCGCCAGGATGACGTGTTCGCGCGGATCGCGGATGACGGCCTCTTCGACCGCTTGGTCCACCTTGACCGCCTCGAACACTCCTTGTCGTCCCTTGAAGCCGGTACCGGCGCATTCGGCGCAGCCGGGAGCGTCGAAGATCTTGAGGTCCGCGGGCAGAGCGGGCGGTTTCGGGTGTCCGGCCATGACCCGAGCGATCTTGGCCCTTTCTTCGGCGGTGGCCGGGCGCTCGCGCTTGCAGGCTTCGCAGAGTCGGCGCACCAGGCGCTGTCCCAGCACGATGTTGGTCGAAGAGCCGATGAGACGCGCGTCGACGCCGAGGTCGATAAGACGAGGGAAGGCTCCCGGCGCGTTGTTGGTGTGAAGCGTCGAGAAGACCAGGTGGCCGGTCTCGGCGGCGTGCACCGCCGTCTCAGCCACTTCGCGATCGCGGATCTCGCCGACCATGATGATGTCCGGGTCTTGGCGCAGGATGGAGCGGAGGCCCGAGGCGAAAGTGTAGCCTTCTTCCACCTGCGTCTGCACGATGCCCTCGACCTTGTACTCGACCGGGTCTTCGATGGTGATCACCTTCACTTCCGGATTATGCACGGCGCGCAGAAAGGCGTAGAGGGCGGTGGTCTTACCGGAGCCGGTGGGGCCGGTGGTGATGATCATGCCGTTAGGGCGCTTCAGTTCTTCCAGCATCACCGCCTGCATTATCGGGTTGAGGCCGAGGCTGTCCATGTTGAAGCTGGCGACGGTCGGGTCAAGGAGACGCATGACCGCGCTTTCGCCGGCCGAGCCGGGGATGATCGAGGTACGCACCTCGACGCGCCTTTCGCCGCTTTCGAAGGTGAATCGCCCGTCTTGCGCCTCGCTGCGACGGTTCAGCACCAGGCCGGCCAGGAGCTTGATGCGGGAGATGAGACGCTCATAGGTGGCGCGCTCTATCGAGACCACGTCGTGCAGCACGCCGTCGAGGCGGAACCGTACCCGGACGGAGGCGGGTTCGGGCTCGATATGGATGTCGGAGGCTCCTAGTGAGAGAGCTCCGGCGAATAATACCTCCAGAGTGGCGCTGACCTTGCGGGCGGCGTTCAGGGTCTTGATCTCCTCGACCTTGGCCCTTACTTGGTCGACCGACTGGACGGAGCGGGTGAGTTTTTCGATCTCCTCGGTGTCGATGTCGAGGATGCCTTTCTTCACCGCGGCGGTGCCGCGCTGGTCCTTGTATCTTTCCCAGGCATGCTCGAGGCTCATGATGGAGCACATGTAAACGGAAAGCTCGAAGGAACGGCCGAGGTCGTCCATGACGGCCTTGGCCTGGGGGTCGTTGGGGTTCCTGATGGCGATCGATACCTTCTTGTTCTGCTTCTCGAAGGCCACCATGCCCGCTTCGCGGGCCGTCGATTCTGGTATCAGGATCAGGGCCTCCGGGTTGATGCTGATGCCGCGGAGATTCACGTAGGTATAGCCGTGCTGTTTGGAGAGGGCGCGGATCAGATTCTCCTCCTCGCCGCGGCGGAATTCCTGATAGCGTTTGCTTTCGAGTATGTGTTCGTCGAATTTGGGCACGTTTCAATTGTAAAATGGAAAAGTGAAAATGGAAAAGTACAAGGAAAAGTGAAAAATGGTAGGATTGGGACCAATGGAACGCAAGGTCTGGGATATAACCGAAAAAGCGGCGCTGGCGGGCATGGCTCGGGAAGTGGCGGCGCTCGCGGAGGGAAGCGGGGCTGCCCTCCGCGAGCGCGCGGCCGTCATCGGCCTCTCCGGGGATCTGGGGGCCGGCAAGACGACCTTCGCTCAGACATTGGCGTTCGAGCTCGGGGTTCGGGAGCCGGTTACTAGTCCCACCTTCGTCATCATGAAGCAGTACCGGTTGCCCGCTGGCGGCGGTTTCGACACTTTGGTCCACATAGACGCTTATCGGGTCGAATCCCCGGAGGAACTTCGGGTGCTTGGTTTCGATGACCTGCTCGCCGATGGACGCAACCTGATCTGCGTCGAATGGGCCGAGAAGGTGGAGGAGCTGCTGCCGACGGACTCCGTGCGTTTGCGTTTCCTTCTGTCCGCCGACTCGAGGACCGTGGCTTTGACTGAATGAATATGGCCGCCAAGAACGTCAACATGAATAAAAAGACGCTGGTACTCTTAGACGCGCACGCCATCTTGCATCGCGCCTATCACGCCCTGCCGGACTTCACCTCTCCTAAAGGCGAGCCGACCGGCGCTCTTTTCGGGGTAGTGTCGATGCTGATCAAGATCGCCGAGGACCTGAAACCTGACTATCTGGTCGCCTGTTACGACCTGCCTGAGCCGACCCATCGCCATTTGGCCTTCGAGGGTTACAAAGCCAAACGCGCCAAGACCGATGATTCTCTGGTCTCGCAGATCGTCCGCTCGCGCGACATCTTTGCCGCTCTTTCCATACCTATATATGAACACCCAGGGTTTGAAGCCGACGACATGCTCGGCACCATCGTCGAGCAGACTAAGGATGAGTCCGACCTGGAGGTCATCATCGCTTCCGGCGACATGGACACGCTGCAGCTCATATCCAAGAAACGGGTCCGCGTCTTCGCGCAAAGGAAGGGCTCAGAGGTGGCCATGATAGACGAGGCGGCCGTCAAGGAGAAGTTCGGTTTCGGGCCCAAGCTCACCATCGACTTCAAGGGGCTGCGAGGCGACGCCTCCGACAACATCCCCGGCGTGCCGGGCGTGGGCGAGGGGACGGCCATGAAACTGGTCGCGACCTATGGGGCGATAGAGGATATCTATAAGGCCATCGTCAAGCATGGAGTGGAGAAGGTGGCCAAGGATTCGGGAGTGCAGAAGCGCTTCGTCGACCTGGTGGCCAAGCATGAGGAAGAGGCGAAGTTCTCCAAGATGCTGGCCACGATCCGCGTCGACGCGCCGATAGAGTTCTCGCTGCCCGAACGGACCTGGCGAGACGGCGTCGACAGCGAGAAGGCGCTGGCGCTTTTCACCGAGCTCGGATTCCGGACGCTGACGTCGCGCTTCCGGCAGCTCCTCGATATCCCTGACACCGAAGAGGTCCCGGAGCATGCTGCCGGGGAAGAGGAAGTGTCCAAAGCGGCGGTGATGCTATGGCTTTTGGAATCCGACCGCACCAACCCGACCGCCACCGACATCATCGACTACGGCCGTTCCGTCTTCGGCACGACCGAGTGGCCAGCGATCATCGCCGCCCTGGAGGCGGAACTGCGGCGACAGGACCTGTGGGAGATATTCGACACCCTCGAGCGGCCCCTGATCCCGGTCATCGCCCGCATGAACGCCGTCGGCATCAAGCTCGATCGGGAGTTCTTGGCGGAACTGTCGGCGGAATTCCATGAGGAACTGAAGATGCTCGAGGCCAAGATATACGAACTGGCCGGCGAGGACTTCAATCTCAACTCGCCGAAACAGCTAGGCACGATCATCTACGAAAAGCTCGGTCTCAAGACCAAACGCCAGAAGAAGACCGCCAGCGGCGCCTTGTCGACGCGGGAGAGCGAACTATCGCAACTGCGGGACGAACACCCCATCATTCCGGCCATCTTGCGCTACCGCGAGCTTTCGAAACTGACCTCCACCTACGTCGATAACCTGCCGCAGATGGTGGGGGAGGATGGTCGGTTGCGCACCACCTTTCTCCAGTGCGGTACGGTGACCGGAAGACTCGGCTCCAAGGATCCGAACCTCCAGAACATCCCCATCCGCACCAAAGAAGGGCAGAGGGTGCGCCAGGCCTTCGTGGCGGAGCCAGGATTCAAGCTGGTTTCGATCGATTATTCGCAGATAGAGCTTAGGATCGCGGCCATGCTCTCGGGCGACCGCAAGCTGATCGACATCTTCCGGGAAGGTCAGGACGTGCATCGCGCGGTCGCCTCGCAAGTGTTCCGCGTGGAGCCGGAGGCGGTTACGGCCGACATGCGTCGTCGCGCCAAGGTGATCAACTTCGGCATCCTCTACGGCATGGGAGTGGTGGCTCTGCGGGCCAACCTGGGCGACGACACCAGTCGGGAGGAGGCGCAGGAATTCCTCAACGCCTATTTCAACACCTTTACCCGTTTAGCCGAGTACCTAGAAGAGACCAAAGCCTATGCTCGGACCCACGGGTACACCAAGACCATGTTCGGCCGCCGCCGATACTTCCCGGGGATCCAGTCGAGCGCCCCGTTCATCCGCGCCTCGGCCGAGCGCATGGCCATCAACGCGCCCATCCAAGGGACCGAAGGTGATATCTTGCGCGTGGCCATGTTGGAGATCGACAAGTGGGTAAACGATGGCCGGTCGGACTTCGCGCGCGTGCTTCTCCAGGTGCATGACGAGCTGGTGTTCGAGATCAGGGAAGACAAGTTGGAGGAGGTGGTACCGATATTGCGGCGGATGATGACCGAAGTGTTCAAAGGCAAGGACGCCAAAGGAGTGCCGGTCGCGGTCGAAGCTAAGGCAGGATACAATTGGGCGGAAATGGATAACCTGAAGGAAGGTTGATATGTTAGCGGTCTTTTACGGCAACGACACGGTGAAAGTGCGCCGCGCCGCGCTTGATTTCGCGGAGCGGTCAGTGGGGGGCGGTTTGCCGACCATGATCGAAGGTTCGGGATACGAGGATGGTTTGCTGACGTCTCTTTCCGGCAGCGTCCCGCTCTTCGGCGGCCGGACCGCGTACATTCTCGACACGCCATCCTCCGACCAGAAGTTTTTGGAAGCGGTCATCGACGAGGCGGCGGCGCTGCGGGACTCGGATCAGGTATTCGTGGTCATCGAAGGCACACTGCTGGCCGATGCCAAGAAGAGACTCACCAAGCATACCGACCATAGCGAGGAACATAAGGCCGCGGCGGCGCAGCGTCTCAACGGTTTCTCCATGCCCGACGCGCCCTCAAGAAGGGACAAGAAACTTCTCTGGCTCTTGTGGAACGAAGCGCTCCTTTCCGGCATGAGTCCGGAGGAGATCGCCGGCATCTGGTGGTGGCAGCTTAAGACTCTGCGGCTGGCCGCCACCGGCCAGCCAGCCGCCGCGGTCGGACTCAAGGATTTTCCTTACAGAAAAGCCAAGGGAGCATTGGTGAAATTCAAGCCCGGAGAGCTGGAGGTATTGTCTAGATCATTGTTGTCACTGATACATGAAAGCCGCCTGGGTCGGCAGGATCTCTTGGTGTCTCTCGAGCGCTGGGCGCTCCGGATCTGATTGAAAAAATGACCACGCAGGGTTATAGTGTGGCCGACTCCGCCCATAGCTCAGACGGTAGAGCAGCTCCCTTTTAAGGAGATGGTCCCAGGTTCGATCCCTGGTGGGCGGACGCGATAGAAAAACGACGCCGGCGCGTCGTTTTTCGATACGCGTTCGAGGCGGAGCGTTGCATCTTTCTCTCTCCTGGAGAAAGATGCCGCGAGCCGTGGTCAAGAGTGCTTAATAGAATTGGAGCGTAGCGAACAATTATATCTAGCAACTCGTGACGACATCTAAAAGTGTACCGAACACGCAATGCTCGATCTCTACTCGGATTTTATGCGACAGAAAATAGTCATCCTCGACAATATCCGCAGCGCTCATAACGTGGGCTCGATATTCCGCACCGCCGACGGCGCCGGGGTGGAGAAGATCTACCTGATCGGCACCACTCCGGCGCCCTTCGATCGTTTTGGCCGCGAGGTGCCGGAGATAAAGAAGACCTCCCTTGGCGCGACGGAATTCGTGGAGTGGGAACATGTCGATGACCGGGCCGCGCCAGTTTTGATCGATCGTCTCAGCGACGAAGGCTTCGCCATCGTCGCCATCGAACAATCCAATAAGTCGATCTCTCTTCATGATTTCGTCCCGCCACCAAAGGTGGCCTACGTGTTTGGTAACGAGGTCGAAGGGGTGGGGGAAGGGTGGCTTAATGCCGCCGACCCGATCGTCGAGATCCCCATGAATGGGCAGAAGGAATCTTTGAATGTCTCGGTCACGGCCGGTATCGTCCTCTTCAAAAACGGCTGAACCAGGCCATGACACGGACTTTTCAACAGACTCGCGACAAGGTTGCTTTTTCTCTCATTTTGTGATATACTAATAGACAGGAAGTGGGCAAAAGCCCAATAGAGAATAGAAACGCGGTAGGAGAAGGAGAAAGTCATGAAGTTCCTCCGCATTGTTCTGGCCGCGTTCACCTTCGCGGCGATGCTCTTCGTCAATGCTGTCTCGGCTACCGAAAGCTGGCCTAAATTCAACCAGTTTCCGGAGGAGGTCTATCAAGGGCCGATCGCTTCGCTAAAGTGGGATGACGAGATCCTGCCGGAAGAATGCGGCCAGGCCAGCGATCTACTCGAGGCTAACCGCAACGCGGCCTTTCGGACCTACCGGGAAACCGCCCGGGAAACCAGGTACCCTTACCGCTTTGGCGGCCACTATGTCGTACTGTCGTTTCAGTGCGACGTAAGGTGGGACCTGCTTTTCGATGTCAAGACCGGTGAGTTCCTGGGAACTTTTCCGGATTCGGTTACGGGTTATTCATATAGAGCTGATTCCGCTCTGCTCATCATGAATGCCGAGGTACCGGCCCTGGAGGAATATGACTGTTATTACGATAACGCCACGTTCTTCCTGGTTCTGGATAATGGATATTTTCGGCTCTTGGCCGAGAAGCCGTGGCCGGGACAGAAGGTCGCAGATAACGGCGCTCTTTCCAGGCTGATATCGAAAACGCCGCTCGGACCGCTGTCTCCGACCGGCACCGGATCCAACATGCCGGAAAATATCCTCTCGGCTCTGCCTCCACGGCTTAAAAAATTTTGACGAAGCAGCACGCATAAACCCCGCCATTTCCATGGCGGGGTTTCTTGATTATAACTATCTCACCTCTACTTCGATCTCCCTAGCATCCACCCCGAATTCATTGTTTCTCTGTCCGCCACATTCAAGGCGGTACACGCCACTCCTTTCGTTGATATTGTATCCCTCGCTCTCGGTGTTGCCCGTGGTCATGGCTCGGTTCCGCACCGTCAACGCGTAGTTGCCGTTGTCGTTGAGGAAGGGAAGACACTGCTGGTAATCGGTCCCATTCCAGCGGAAGTATAGCTGTACTCCTGGAGCCACGGTTATCCGCTCCGCTTGAGTCCAGTCGGCCAGCACTTTTCCTTCGCTTCCCACCGCCTTCACTTCAAAGGTGATGGTGTTGGTGAGGTTGGGGAGTTGGGTGGTGGACGTGGCCGCAGGTTCAGGGTCTGGAGTCGCTGGTTCGGGGTCCGTGGATCCAGAAGGAACATCGGTGCCTACATACGCGATGGCCAAACCTGGTTTATATGGAGTTTCTTCAAATCGGAATCTGACCTTATTCATGGTCGAGTCGGCTATGGTTCCGGCCAATCCCCAGCGGCTCTCCAGCTGTTGCAGCGCGTCCGCCAAGAAGTCCTCTTCGCCGCCGCTTCCGCACCTTCCTTCCGTGACCAGGGTCATATATCCGGGACGATCGGGGTCGTTAATGGTGGCAGTGTACATGTAACCATTTTGGTATCCTTCGATGTTTGGACAGTCTACGGCGGCATTAGGGTAGATGAAAACACTGGCTATGTTGTCAGCGGAATATCCTCGCTTTGTTTCTGGCAAAGTGGTCGTTGTTTGGTTTTCGGTCAAACTCGGCATGAAGCGTCCGACCAAAGAGCCGATCCAGTCCGATATCTTGCCGATCAAACCTCTTTCTGGAGGCAAGTTTGTCTCCGTGGCCATGATCAATATATCCAGAGGCGTTCCTTGGTAGCCGATGTCGCGGAATTTATTCGCCATATGAGCCACTGAGGAGAATTGCGGCACCGCCACCGCTCTTTCGCTGCCATCCTTCAAGGTAAAGAGGTAGTCATAGTATTCATCTGCTGGAGTATCCATGTCCGGATCGATCAAGCGGTAGGATACGGTCTCGATCGAGTCCGTTTTAAACGGGGAAGTGTCACCAAATACCTGCTTCAACACCCGGTTTAGCAACCCTCCGGGTTCGCTGTCATCGGTGGCAGGCAATTCGTTACCACTCTCATCGATCTGCTTGAGCACGTAAACGTACTTAGGAGAACCCTCCACGTATCGGCCGTCAACGACCGGCGGGGAATAGAGGCCGTTCGAGTAGATGATGGAACCTTCTTGGTCGGTAAGTATCGGTTCTTCGCTCAGTAAAGCGACGAGTTGCTCGTATTGTTTTTCGGTGTAGTAAAGACGAGGATTGGCCAAGGTGGCTTCGATGTCGGGACGATGTACTTCAATGGCGTTGTCAGACAGATGGGTCACGATCTCTACCAGTACGGCATCAGGCGTGGGGGCATATCCTGCTGGCACCGATACTTCCTTGTCTTCGCTGTTTGATACCAGGTTCCAAATTCGAAGTACCCAACTTACGACATCTAAGTTTGGAGCGATGGCGGTGATGACCGACGCTCCCAGGTCGTTATCGTCGCAGGAAAGGGGGTAGGGGCAGGTCATAGCGTCAGCACCCTGGGCATCCGTTTCATTTCCTGGACCCGCTCCGCCGCCGCTCATCAGGTCATTAAAATCTATACCGAACCGGCCGAGCAGATTGTCGGCCGCCGCGGCCAAACCCAGCACGCCTCTTCCGATCCCGCTGTTGGGATCGATACCGACCCTGTCCATTCCATCAGCCATGATATCGGGCAGGCTTTTACCACTGTCGGGTGATACGTTGCCAGGTTGGGTAGGGTTTGATCCGCCTTGAGATCCGGGTGAAGTTTCATCTCCTCCGGGTATGTTTGAAAAGTTAGTGCTCAATGACTCCCCTGGGGGCAGGTCCGCGTGAAGTGATCCTTCGAATATTGAACCAGTTGCATAAGTGATCTCAAGACCAGCCTTACCGACGTCTCCGACGACTTGTATATCAAAGTGATGGTAACTTTTCTCGTATACTATATTAACCTCAGGGAAATCAGGGTTGGTGTATATCGGTCCTCCGTGGCCACCACCACGCGTGCCGGTTTGAGTCCAACCATTTTTTCCGCCGGTTACGTACGAGGTGAACTCAAGAGATCGCCAGTCACTGACATCGAATTTGGCACCATTTCCATGAGAGTTTTTACCGCCGGCATGCTTTCCATCGGTCACGGAAGTTATGGGTACTACACAGTTACAATCTTTAGCTAGTTGGTTAGCTGTGGCTACGGTGCTGGCGCGTGCTCCCTCGAAGCTTACTCCGTCTTTTACCGTAACGTTACCATCTAGCATAGATCTAGCCGCAGAGTTGGAAAGTTTAGTGTCATAGGCACCCACAAAGGATTCTTTGGGAGGCTCGGCTTTGGCGTTGATCACTTGATAATTGCCAAGACCAGTAGCGGTGAAAGCCAGGGAAGTACCAGCTGGTGGAGTGTATCCCAGATTTGTCCCGGTAGTGGAGTCGTATGATTGGAAAATTCCGCCCAGATTCTCGGTCGTGCCGGTCGTCAGATTAGTGCCGGTTATCTGGCCCGTAACAATATCTGTCGCGATTATTTGATTCGTCCTAAAGTCTAAAGAGACTTGGAAACGTCCAGAGTCCTTTTCCAGAGCTTCTTCGAAGAAATCGACGTATGACCTGTTGTTGGTCCTTTCGAATTCCGCGGCCGCGTCTCTGAAGTCTTTGTTGCCGCCGACCACTTCTTGAGTCGTATACGTTCGTCCGTTTTGGTCGCCGACCCATGACCCGGTCGACCTATCGTAAGAGTAGGAAGTGTTGGTGGTGCCTGAAAGACCGAGGTTACCAGACTGACCTAGTACGTTCGCGTATTGTTGGTATGAGGCAACCAGGGCCTGGTTCATGGTGTACTGAGCATTTACGTTGCCGGTCGGTCCTACTTGGGTAGTGCCGCCCAGGGTTAAGATACCAGCTTGCTTGGCGCTATTGGCTAGCTGCCCATAGGCTGCGGCCAATGCCTGGTTGAGATCACTCCCTTGAATAGCAGCCGCACCCGCGAACCTTGAATCAAAAGCCGCGTCGCTTAGGGCGCTGACCGAGCTTTGCCGGCTGGCCGCCGCTATCTCCGCCTGAGCCACCGCGGCGGGGGTCCCTATTTCACCGGACATGGATCCCACGACCACGCCCGTCTCGCCCTGGGAATGTGCCTCCAGAGTGGCGGCCACGTCCACTCCCGGGGAATTGGAGTTGTTGGAGGTACTGATACCAGCGGCTTGCGCGTCGCCGATCGCTCCCGCCGCCGCTACTGCCTGATCGGTGGTCATGGTGAAGGTCTCACCAGTGTCGGCGGTTATGTTGACGGAAGGATTGTTGGCATCGAAATTGGCTCCTCCTACTGACGAAGCAGTAAAGGAACGCCCTTCCAGTCCGGCCGCCAGACTGGCCATTTCATTCACCGTTTGGGCGGCAGCTTCCGCCGCCGCTTCTGCTGCCGCGGCGGAGTCTTCACCCTCATCGCCAGCTTCTTGCTTATCGCCGCTACTTTGGGCGAACACCACTGACGGTAGGAGTGAGGGAGAGAGGAGGGAGATTATTAATAATACGGATAAAAAGCGGGGTGCCATGGTTGTGATTAACATATATGTACATATTGTATGCTGAGGCTCTGGAAATACCCGCTCCTTATACACATACGCGATAGAGACAAGAATGGCTATCGATGAACGGGAGATAAGAAAAGACCCCTAAGGTAGGGGTCTTTTATGGTCCAGGGTCCGCGGCGGGCTAGTTGATCAGTGCCCACTGTTCGCCGCCGAAGATCTCTTGGCGGACGATGTCGTCATCCGTGTCGGTGAAGAGGGAGTAGACCATCTCCATCTCGTCCTCTTTAAGGGCGTTCTTCATCGGTTGGATGTAGGCGCAGATGCCGTTCGGAAGCGAAGTGCACGGTACTTCGGAGAGGTCGTACTCGTCCGTGCTGTGGTAATAACCGTAAAGGAAATATTCTTGCTGATGGTCGCTCCATCGGCATACTCCCTCACGCTCATGCTGCTTGGCCAGACCGTACAGATCATCCGCTCGTTGGATGCGGTTCGAATCGTCATCGAACGACATCTTGCCGATGGCGTCGCGCAGTTCCTTCAGGGCGGCTTGGCCGCGCGGAGAGTACTCGCAGACGTAAAAGGTGTGGAGAGCGTGGTCAGCTTCCGGGGACAGCGGCTCGTCGCTACCCCAATTCACCTCGTACATCGGCGGGATGTTGGTGTAGATGCTTGCGGTTTCCTGGGCCGGGGCCGGCGATATTGCGATCGAGGTGACCAGCAACATGACCAGGAAAGTGGCGGCCGCGGTTATCGTCGCGTACATGATATGTCTCCTTTCAGGGAACATAGAACTGGTTTTATTATACATAATAAGAGATTATTGTCAATACTTGGCCGAAGTGACCCGCATCTTGCTCAGTACGTCGACATCTTGCACGTTATCGGTTTCGTAATTCTTGAGATAAGCCGTGACTATATTGAAGTTGTCCGCCGTGGTCTGACCCTTACAGCTGTAGACCTGATCAGTGTGTTCTTTGTTGAGGAATTTTATGTTGAATGAAAATCCTTCTTCGGCCGGTCCGGCGGGGCAGATGCCGGGCCTGCCCGGGGTGATATCGACCCGTTCCAGCTCCAGGGAATTTCCGGTATCATCGCTACCGGTGAATGACAGATCGGTGTATTCCGGTGCTCCTCCATCTCCTCCCGACCCGGAGAACATATTGCTAAATAGGTCGGCGATCTTGTCAGTGTCGACGGTAACACGAAATCCACCGACTCCGAATTCCACCTGACCAAAACCCCCGCTTTGCCTCGAGGGTTGGTCACTGCCGGTCTTGCCGCCCTGACCACCGGTTTGTCCTGGCTGCCCGGATACGCTACCGGTAGTGAAGTTTTCCCGACCTGGGTCCAGGTTGTTGTACGCGGTCAATGCTTCGCTTGCCCCGTTCTGTCTGGCGGCAATAGAGTGAGAGCGGTCAGCTGGCCGTTCAAAGCCATTTTGGAATTCTTCAGCAGCTTGAGCGGCCGTCATATTCGGATTCGCGTTGAAACTGCGGCCCACAGCTTCTGACTGAGGGTCTTTATGTCCCGTCAATCTTCCTTCCATTTCAGCCACGGTGAACGCTAGTTGCGTGAAAGCCCCCGGACCTGAGGTGTGTCTGCCGTTAACGAGTTGCTCGGAAAATTTCACTCCAGCGTAATCCTCCAGTGCTTGTCTGCGTTCGCCGGCAGCCGCGGCAGCGTTCCATTGAGCCAGGCCACTGGAACGCTCCCGGCCAGCCGCTTCTTCCAGATGGTCCAGGTTACTCTCCGCTTTAAAATTACCTATGATACCGGCAGCTTGATTCGCAGTATATCCGACTATATTGGCGTAATAACTCATGGCCAGTTCCTGCTTACCGGTGAGGTTGCTGTCCACCCATAAACCAGGGGTGATCGTGTCGTCTAGGGATTTAGCGAAAGCACCATTGGTGTCTCGGTTATCGACCTTGCCGTGATTCTCTATGCTGTTAGGGTCGACTTGTCCTAGTTGGGCTTTATCTATGCTGGAGTTGAGAGCCATGCCGATCATGTTCTGCTCCATGGCGATCTTGCTGTCGAGAGTGCCATTGGCTTGATAATCTTTGACGGTTCCTTTGGTGACGCCCATTATATTCCCGTAATCTATGGTTACCGCTCTTTGCAAAGAGCCGTCAGGATTGAAACCGGCCGCGGCCATTCTGGCGGCTACGTCCGCGTTGGTATGGACCCTGGTTTCATACTCTGGACTTGTCTGAGTTTTATCCTGAGCGTCCTTGCCGACTCCCACTACGTTAGCGTATTCGATCTGTCCGGTCTGAGTCCTGCTCACCGGAGCACTGACCACGTTGATCACTTCCAGTCGTGACTGGATGTTGCTCCAGCTGTTCGGGTCGTAACCAAGCCGACCTGGATCCAATACTCCGGTAGGTAGTGAGTTGGCAAAGGAGATAGCGTTTATTCCGGCCTGCACCGTGGCGGTTTCTCGAGCCACTGCCTCCGGGAGGCCGACGTGCCCATACGGTCCGACGACCTGTCCCGCTTCGATGGTGCCTTTAGGGTCGGCCCAAGCGGCTAGGGTCGCCTGGACGTCGGCTACTCCATTGGACTTGCTTATGGCGTCCAAGGCCCCGCGCGCGTCCTCCACGCCCATTTGTACGCCGTTGACATTGACGCTACTTCCCGGCGCTGGAGCGTGCGGAGAACTGGCGTCGACCGGCGTCACGCTGATGCCGGGGCCGGCGGTGGCAGCCACTTCGGTCGCCACCGCGTCGTTTGATGTCTGAGCCGCCGCTGTGGGGCCTACCTCAGGTGAGCCCTCGAACCCGGTGGTCCCTGAGTCGCTGCCGCTATAGCTACCGCTGTCGCTCGGACTGCTGCCTTTAGCTCCGGCACTTTCGGAGCCGTTGTCGATACTAGACGCGGCTAGGATCCTAGCCGGAAGCAGTGATGGCGACAGGAGGGAGGTTATCAATAACAAAGGCAATAAATTTTTGGCGGCGCGGGCGTAAGGGGTGTTAATTGGCATATATTAATATGTATATGTAGCCATTGTACGGCAAGTTCACAGGTTGTCCTTGTCTTATGCACAGATTTATTCACAGCATCATTCCGTCTAGTCTGACTAGACGGAATAGGTATGCGGCAAAGAGGCCGAGGCGCTAAGCGCCCCGGCCTCTTTGTCGCATGATCTCCTTACTTCAGAGTCAGAGCTTGGTCAGTTCTTCCTCTACCACCCTGGCGTCGCTCCACGGCTCTTTGGATCCGTTCGGGCCCATGATGTATGGGTCGGTGCCTTTGCCGGATATAAGCACGTAATCGCCGTCGTTGGCAATGGAGAAAGCGTGCCTTATCGCCTCGCGGCGGTCCATGATGATGTCGAGCTTTTCCTGGTCTTCGATGCCGGCGGCCATTTCCTCGACGATCTGTCTCGGATCCTCGTCGTAGGGGTCTTCATTGGTCAGGATTATCTGGTCGCAATGCCGTTCGGCGATCGAGGCCATTTCCGGCCGCTTCCATTTGTCGCGGCCGCCGCCAGTATTTCCCAGGATACAGACCTTCCGGACGTCCTTGAAGGCTAAGTAGAACTTCTCCAGCGAGTCGGGAGTATGAGCGTAGTCGACGACCGCGGTCAGTTTCTTCGGACTGTCCTTGGGGCTCGAGAAATGCTCGACGCGGCCGGCTACCTTGTCGAGCTGGCCGAGCGATCTTTCGATATCCTTCCAGCGGACGCCGAGCGCGCGCGCCAGAGTGATGGCCGCGAGCGCGTTATAGACATTGAAAAGGCCGACCAGGGACAGTCGGAGGGTGATCTCCTCGCTGCCTTCTTTGATCACTAGCGCGCAGCCGTCCTTGTGCAGATTGTACAGTTCGAGATCCGACAGCGAATAGGGGAGACGCCGTTCGACGTTGATGGATAGAAAATCATTCCCATGGTCGTCGTCGGCGTTTGCGACGACGTAACGCGGGCGCTTCAGGGAACGTTCCAGTTGTTTGGCGATCTCGAGCTTGGCCTTCTTGTATCGTTCGAACGAGCCGTGCGATTCGATGTGTTCCGGCGAAAGGTTGGTGAACACTAGGGCGTCGAGTTCCAGGAATTTGTGCCGGTATTGCTTGGCGGCCTCGGAGGTCATCTCGATGACGGCGTAGTCAGAGCCGGCATCGGCGGCTTGGCGCAGAAAGCGTTGCGTGAAGAAGCGCCCCGGCGTGGTCATCTTGTAGAGGTTGGGGCGGATGTCATCCTGTATCTTGAAGCGGATGGTCGACAGACTGGCCACCTTCTTTCCCGATCCTTCGAGGATGGCCGACAACAACTCGACCGTGGTCGATTTCCCCTTGGTGCCGGTGACCGCGATCACGAAGAGTTCCCGAGAAGGGCGACGGTAGACGATGCTGCCCATGGCGGCTAGTAGGAAATGATATGGAGGCCGCGCGACGTCCAGAAGCGGTCTGGGTATCAATGATTTTAGTCTGGACAGGATCATATCTGGTCAGACCATTATAAGCCTCAGTCGCCCAAAATCACCAGAGGCCCTCCAGCTTCAAGGGTTCGTCGCCTAGCTCCAGCAGGGTATAGGTCAGCCAGCCTTGGATATTGGTCTCCTTTTCATGGGGGGATACCAACAGGCCATGGTCGCCGTTTACCAGGGTTCGATCCGGCGTGTCCAGGCGTTCTTGGAGGACTACGCGCAATATGTCCAACGCTTCTTTCCGATATGCCTCCCGGCGCTCGGGGATGGCCTCGGCGGCGTTCAAGAGAGACTCCACTCCCTTCAGCAGGTTTCCGGTCGCGGTGACATCGAAGAAAAGGGAAGTATTGGCGGCCAGGTCGGTGGCGTCGAAGAATTCCCGCGCCGGCGCGAGGTATTTCTCGTCCCGGCTGGCGAACCAGGCCGGCATGTACACCGCCCAGATCATCGGCAGGTCGTATGAACGCACGTCGGTCTGGCCGTCGCGATAGACCAGGTCATCGTTAAGTCTCTCGGCTGGGAACACCCGCAGCTGTTCGTCGGCCAGATCAGTGAGCTGCTTGAGGTACTTCTCGTCGCCGGTGGCGTCATAAAGCCGCCACCATTTCACTGGTATGTTGGCCTTGATGAGATCCCTGACCGGCCTGGGCGCGGTAACGTTCCCGGAGACCGCCAGCATGGCGTCGAGATATTTCTGGTCGCCGGTGGCCTTGTAGTAATGATGGAGGGGGAAGAAATTCCATTCGCAGTAGCGCGGATCGTCGGCGCACTTATTTATGGCATCGTGCAGGATGGTCTTCGATTTTTCGACCAATCTGGTATCGCCGGTCGCTAGTCCGACCTCTCTCAGGCTGATGATGGCGTAACCCATGTGCGGTGGAATGTCCGGGTTGTGGCGCGGCTTACAGGTCTTCTGCACTTCGCTGCATGTATAGGATAGATCGTATCGTTCCGTCGCGGGATCAAGCGCGGCATCGATGAATTTGATGGTCTTCGCGGCCAGCTCGCCGGCGGTCGCGGGCGCGGCCGTAACAGCATCGTCCACGACTTTACGCTGTTGCCAGGCGATGACAATTCCGGCCGTTGCCAGCACGACGATGATAAGGATAAGGAAGAGAATTTTTTTCATGTTTATTTAAGTAATTTAACATACCCATATAAAGTCCGCGGGTTCTTCAATTTAACCATTAGGACAGACGCCGCAGCGACATCCTGACGATCTCCGAGGCGGAAACGGAATTGGGATGTTCGGTTAGTACTTCGAGGACCACGCGCCGCACCTCAGGGGCCGGGTAGCCCAGCGCGATGAGGGCGTCGATGGTGTCGGAGGCCTCGTTGGTCGGCGCGGTCTCCATGCCGGCGATCATCGCGTGGCCTTCGAATTTGTCCTTGAGTCCGGCCACGATCTTCTCGGCGCTCTTCTTGCCGATGCCTGACATCTTTGAGAGGCGAGAGGGGTCGTTGTTGATCGCGGCTTCGCGGATCATGGCGCTGTCAGCCTGGCTCATTATCTGCAGGGCGGACTT
Organism: uncultured Candidatus Saccharibacteria bacterium; assembly: GCA_964608605.1. Taxonomy (GTDB): domain Bacteria; phylum Patescibacteriota; class Minisyncoccia; order Phycocordibacterales; family UBA918; genus OLB19. The sequence continues at coordinate 138,240 of CAZSOS010000002.1, read as the reverse complement.
CGGTCCGATCTTCGGCAGATCGATCAGGCGCTCGAAAAGCCAGAGGTCGTCTCTAACGGTGAAGCCATAGAGATCCAGAGCGTTCTCGCGCACCGCTAGGTGAGTGTGCAGGGTGATGCCGCTGCCTAGGGTGAAAGCCGAGGATCGCGGCGTGAAGATCTGGTAGCCGATACCGCGTACGTCTATCACTAAGAAGTTGTCTCCCATGGACACCACCGTCCCGGTAATTTGCCGTATCATGCCGCTATTATACAGCTTTATCCAATCGGCGGCTCGGGAACAAAAAAACCCGAGGCGGTGTCACCTCGGGTTTCGCCTGGTCGTGTCTAGAGTTAGAACCCGGTCGGCGCTTTGTAGATGACCAGGTCGATATCGGCCATGGAAGGGTCCGCGAGCAGATAGGCGAACCAGCCGTTGAGGTTGATGTTCTTGTAGTTCACTCCGGCCGGTTCGGTAGCGTCGGACACCCCAGTCAAGAGGCCACCGGTGCCATCGCCAATGGCGCGATCGGCAGCATCGTACTGCCAGCCGAACAGGTCCTTCATGATCAGCGCGGCCGAGGATCTGAAGGCGTCCCTGTCGGCTTGGCTTAAGGTCTCGATCTTGGAGAGATCCAAGAGACCCTCGATGCTGTTAAGAAGCAGCGTGACGCCTCTTTCGGAGCGCAGGCCCAAGGCATGTTGCTCCAACTCCGATCGCTTGAAGAGATCGGCCGCGGCGCGCAGATATTTCTCATCATTCGTGGCTCTGTAAGCGGGGATGAATAAGGTGCTGGCTATCAGCAGATGGTTGTAATTCACTTTCTGACCGGCGGCAGTCTCATAGATAGCGGTGCCTTCGATCCGGTCTGGCCAGTTGTTCAGAGCCGTATCGGCGGCGACAGTCAGAAGTTCCAGATAGCTTTCGTCATCCGTGATCTTGTAGAGACTCTCCATTTTTTTGTAAGGGTAGAACATCAAGGCTCCCACCACGGCGTCCAGGCGGCTGGCGTTGGTGGTAAGTAGCAGTTGACCGGCCTTTTCCAGCGCCTGCTTATAAGAACTGGCGTTGGTGCGTTCGTAGTATTCTTCGAGGGCGAAGAAGTTCGACAAGCAGGAGTTGGCATCCTGTCCGCACAACCTAAGCGCGCGGGTGATAGCTAGGTCGGCCTGGCGGCGCAGCTCTATGTCGTTACCAGCGTCAGCGCCGGCGATAAGTCCCAGCAGGGAATAACCGAAGGCCGTGGCCTCGGTGGAGGGTACTGGTTCGCAGTTCTGGGCTTCGCAACGATAACTCAGCAAGAACTTGCCCTCGGCGTCCATGGCGCCGGCGACGAAGTCGGCCAGGTCAGATATCGGACTATTGCCGGTGAGCGGTTCGGGGACCATGGTTATGGGCTCGGTGTTGTGTTCCAGGGAGTCTCCGGTTTCCGGCGCGTTCTGCGCTGGCGCGTAATTAAGCCAGAACCAGAAAGCTCCCGCCGCTATTAAAATGAGCGCGATCACCGACGCTATTGATATGAGTATTTTATTGACTGTCATTATTAGAAACTATACGGGCGGGCTCATTTATGCACAATCCTCTCGGTTGTGGACAATTGAAGATATTATTCACAGCTTGAGGTCCGAACTTCCGCCCTCATGCATTAGTATTAGGCTAAAGTCCTATCACTTAAAAAATATCATGCGGTTTATTTCAAACATGACGGATCAAGGAAGGGGAGCGCGCGCGGCGGGGTGCGTGTTCTTGCTGACCATGGCGATGGTTCTGTGGACGGCCGATATCGCGTCGGCCCACACCGCGACGTCACCAGCTTCATCGTTTAGTGGCGATACTCATCCTTGCGAATATAACGCCGCTAACTGTTACACGGTGGCTGAACCGCCGCGCACTTCCGTGTCCGCGTATTGCTATGATAGTGATCGCGTCGTCTTAAGTATCAGTATGTCCGGTTTCGTGGCCACGTATGAACCTTGGCTGAACCTGATCGTGCATCAGGCCGGCATCGTTACTGGCATAAATAGGTATGGAGGTCCCACCACCGTGGTCGTTCCGCATAATCAGACCTACACCATAGAGGTGCAGCACTGGACCTTGTCTTGGCCGGAACATGACCAGCTGATGACTACTTTCACGGCTCCAAGTTGCGCTCCACCTCCTCCGCCCCCACCTCCTCCGCCCCCACCTCCGCCACCTAATCCTACGGTCAGTATTTGGGCAAATCCACCTAAGGTGAAATATTCAGAAGCCTCAAGCCTAACTTGGGACTCTACCAATACGACTACCTGTACGGCCCGTCAATTAGCGTCACCGATCAATTGGAGTGGGAATAAAGCGCGGAATAATTCCTCTGGTCACCCTACGGGGCCGCTATCGGAGAAGACTAGGTTCTGGATAGATTGCGCTGGCCTGCCGGACGCGGTGAAGTCAGTGGCTTCCGCTTACACTGAGGTGGATGTCGAGTACGGCAAGGACGCGTGCGTCTCCAATACCAGCTGCGATGGTGGCGGAGGCAGTACGGTACCGCCTTCGGTGATCGTGCGGAAGGGGACCGAGGTGCCGATAGATTGGAACGTCGGTACCAGCGATCCCGCCAACTGCGTGCTTCGCGCTGGTAACGTGGTCATCGCTGGTCCGTTCAGTCGGGATTCCGGTACCACTAACTTCACGGCCATCGGCGAAACGGTGATCACGCTCGACTGCGAGGACGGCAATAACGTCAGTAGCATGCTCATCCGGGTGCTGCCGGACATCCAGGAGACCTAAAGAGTGAACCAGCAAAGCGCCGTCACTGACGGCGCTTTGCTGGTTTGGCTAGTCAAATCGCTTCATGCTTCGCGCTCATCATGACCTTAACAAACTTCAGCCGCACCGCGCTCTCACTTTCAAAGAAGCTGTTAAAGGGACGGTCATTTAATTCCCCCGTCGTCGCCTTCGTGGCGAGCGGTGCCTGTCTATCGCTCATTACTTTTCCTTATCTCGGTGTCATGGTATTGCCGGGGCTAGTGTTGTTCCTGATCGGGGTCCAGCGATCGAAGAGTTTTGTTTCGGCCGCCGGACTCGGGCTGTTGGTGGGTTGGATGAAGTCGTCTGGCGCTCTGCTCTGGCTCTGGTATTCGTACCCAATGAACTGGATGGGTGTCGAGAGCGCCCTAGCCCAACTCCTCATGATCGGCGTTTTCTGGTTCACCTGCTCTTTGTCGCTGGGGGCCGGTCTGATAGTGCCGGCCCTGTCGGCAAGATACCTGATGCAGCGAAGCGCGACCCTGCTCATCTTGATGGTATTATTTCCGCTAGCCTGGCTGATCGGGGAATTGGCCGGTTCGCTCGCGTTGTCGTTGTTCGTGCTGGGACCGGGTTCGTACCTCAATGCGTACGTTACCTATGGCTACGTCGGATTGGCTTTCGGAAGGTTCACGCTCTTCGATCCGGTCTCTGCGCTCGCCGGTCTTTACGGTCTAACTGCCGCCGCTGCGCTATTGGGCAGCCTGATCTATCTGCGTCTGCATGAGCGCGTTCTCTCTAATCCCGCTCTGCTGGGTTATGGAGCTGTCCTTCTCATCTTGAACCTTATATATGTACCGACGCCACCTACTCTAGATGGCCAGCGCGTCATCGCCGTCGACACCGATTTCACCATCTCCAGCCTCCGTGACCGGGAAGGCCAGGCGGCCAAGGATCGGGATCTGATCATGGCCGTGGAGTCGGCCCTGGAGCTGGGTCCCGATCTAGTGCTGTTGCCGGAAGATTCCAGATACACGTTCGCTTTCGGGGACGTGTCGCGCCTCCAGGAATACCTGGAGACCGAGCATCCCGATTCCGATACGGTTATAGTCGATACCTCCCGTATCTCCCTTACGCCGACCAGATCGGTGCTGCGTTCTTTTTATTACGATATCCGGAACAAACATGTCTATGCCGTCGACAAGCAGTTCTTGGTGCCGCAAGGGGAATACGTGTCCTACTTCTTCGGCGCCGCCCTCGATATCCTGGGTTTTGACGAGACGCTGGCGACCTCGAGGTCTATCTATAATTATGTTCCGGGTCCGGCCAAGACCTTGACCAATGACGCCTCGTGGCTGCCCGGCACTTTGTTCTGCTATGAAAGCGTCTCCGGCGTCGGCGTCATGGGCGCCAGGAAAATGAGCGCGAGCTCTTTCGTGCTGCATCCGCTGTCGCACGCCAGATTCCAAGATCCGCGATTGATGTGGTATCAGTTGGACACTATGCTCCGGGTCCAGGCGATCTGGAACCAGACCTCCATCATTTCTGCCGGGAATCGAAGCGAGGGCAAGTTATACGGCGCGGACGGTTCCATTCAGACCGGGGAAGTGGTAGGGGAAGGCGGCCGTTGGAAACTATCGCGCTACGAGATCTGATCCACTCGACGATCGAGCCGAGTTAACCACAGCGCGGGCTTCATCGCGCGCTGTCCATGGGTGATAATGATTACAAATGTCAGTTCGCGCTTACATTCGCGCCTCGTTCCTATTGATCGTTTGCGTCTTAGCCTTGTCACACCCGGTTCCGGCCCAAGCCGAGCCGCAGCCTTATCTCACGGTCAGCCAATCCTGCGTGTCCGGCGGCAATTACGTGTACGCCACTTTCTACGTCAATAACACCTGCAAGTCCTGGAACTACAGCTTGGTCACCAGCGCCGGCGGACCCTGGGGCATAAGTTCCTGTGGTGGGGCTCAGACGGTGACCATGCCGCACAATACCTCAAGCTGGGCCCAGTTGCAGAACTGGGACATCGATTCCCCGGTGCTGTACTTCACTACGTATTATTGTCCGCCACCCGTTGTTCCTGCTCCGGTCATTGATTTTCAACACGACCTCTTCGATGCCAGTTGGGCCCAAGCTCCCACTTCTCGTTACATGAATTGGAATCAAAGTCTCCGAGTGTACTGGTATGGTTACAACGCTACTTCTTGTTGGGGCAGTAATTTCGTCGTTCCGGGAAGTAACGGGGCCACCTCAGGTTATCAGACAGCGAACACGCCAGCTTACGATTCTTGGATGACCTATACCGTGACTTGTTCCGGTCCTGGGGGGACGACCAGCAAGGCTTTTTCAGCATATCGATACGGTCCGCCTCCCGCGCCTTCAGCGAAGGTGACGGTTTCACCGGCCACCATAACGAAAGGCAGTCAGGTGTTAGTAAGTTACGGACCGGATAAAATTCTTAATATACCTGTGGGTGGTCCCGCTACTTCGTGTCGATTGCAACGACAGCCGCCTGGCGGCAGTTGGTCGTCTGACATATCGACCAACAGTGGTGGTACTAGCGGTATCTACCAAACTCTCGATACCGTCGGTGTCTGGAATTTCGCCGCCAAATGCGCCGGACCAGGCGGTGAGACCGCCAACTGGGCCACGCAAAGCGTGACCGTCGTCTACCCGCCTCCGACCGCCAATCTCCAGGTGAGGAAGGTCGGTACCACGGCGTGGAGCGAGAGCCTCACCATCGACCCTACCGATCAGATCGAGCTGGGTTGGAATCAAGGTGGTTCGGCTAACACTGTTTCCTGCGCCGCCGTGCCGCCGCTTTACGGGTTCGCCACCGGCAACGCCGTCTCCGGCATCGACAATACGCTCGATGAGCCGATAGGCAACACCAGCCACACGTTCGGACTCCTGTGCTACGGACAAGGCACGACGCAAGCCTCTGACAGCGTTACCGTCTCTACACGCGGTGGCGCCGGAGCCAGTTTCGATCATGCCAGCATGTCGCCGGAGTGCCGCAAAAATCTGGTATTGAGAGGCGAGAACGTGCCCGTCTGCTGGGAATTGGGTAGCAACGACCCGGCCCGTTGTTCCATCAAGGCCGGTGCGGCCACTATCCTGTCATCCCTCCCGGGCCGCACCGGTTCGGTATCGCATCAGATGCTGGGAGAGGTCACTTTCACTTTGTCTTGCGTCGGCGGTGACAGCGCCACTCGCACCGTCAAGGTGCTGCCGGACGTGCAGGAGACCTAAGGAGCTAGGACGGGAAAGCGGCGGGGCCGAAGGCCCCGCCGCTTGCGTTTTCTCTCTAATTACTGTATATTTCTCGCGATATGGCAATTACTAAAGGAGCAAAGAAGGCTATCCGTTCGTCCGAGCGCAAGCGTGTTTTTAACGTGCGCCGCAAGAACAAGATGAACGACGCGGTCAAGGAGGTGCGCAAGCTCATCGCTTCCGGCGCCAAGGGCGAGGCCGAGAAACTCATGTCCTCCGCTTACCAGGCCATCGACAAGGCCAACAAGCGGGGCGTCATCAAGGCTAACACCGCCTCCCGCAAGAAGTCCCGCCTGATGGCGGCGATGAAGAAGGGCTAGATCCGCGACAAACATCCTCCGAGCGAGGGTGTTTTTGTTTTGACCGATGTTACAATGACGGTCATGGATGAAAGCATTCGCGCCATCACTTGGGAAGCACCCGAACATCACCATGTCGAGCGCGGCTCCGACTGGTTCTGGATCTTGGGCATTATCGCCGTTTGCGGCGCCGTGGCCGCCTTCTTCTTCGGCAACTATCTGTTCTCCTTGGTCATTCTTCTTAGCGCCGGGGTCATGGCGCTTCGGGTGGTGAAGCCGCCTCGGGTCGTGCCTTTCATGGTGGGGAAGCGGGGGATCCGCGCCGGCGAGAGGCTGTTCCCTTACGGAGCCTTGGAATCCTTCTGTATCGATGAGGAGGACGAGCGCGGTCCGCAGCTATTGGTGAAATCCAACCGCCTGCACATGCCGCTCATCGTGATGCCGATACCGGAGGAACATCTTGAGGACATCGAATCGTTGCTCCGCGAACGCCTGCCCGAAGAGGAGCTTCATGAACCGTTGGGCAACAAGCTGCTGGAGTGGCTGGGGTTTTGAATAAAGAACGCCAGGAACCGGTCACCGCTCGTAACCATAATCGTTCGCTTCGCTCCGATCCTGGTAACGAGCCGCGACCCCGCCCCTTGCCGACCCAAGGGGTCCCCGGCAAGGGGTTCGATTCCTGGCGGTCGGCAAACGGCGCCGACACTCACGTGTCGGCGCCGGCCATTTGTGCTCCCGCCAGGAATCGAACCTGGATCGCAGGTACCGCAAACCTGCATTCTATCCATTAAACTACGGGAGCGAGGGGGCGGATGAAAGCAAGCTTTCATCCCAGTTCATAGCGCTACTTTGATGAAAGTAGCGTCAACTAAAATAACACACTTACGTCGCTCTGGCTACCTCTTTTTGAGATACGGTCTTATCGGTACCATCAAGACGGCGCTCATTAGCGAGATGATCACGACGGCGGTGATGAGTGCCGGGAAACCGGCGGTGGCGGCCACGAAGCCGCCGATGATGGCTAAGGCCGCGCTCGAGATGTCGGTCAGGGTGAAATAGATGCCCCATTCCATGCCTTCCTTTCCTTTATCCATGTGTCGGGTCAAGATGGCCATGAAAGACGGATAGGTGGCGGCGGTGATGATACCCAGCGCGAACTGGACCAGGTACAGTTCCATCGGAGTATCGATGACCAGATAAAGTAGGGGAATGAGGGCGGTGAGCACCGTCGAGCCGAAGAGAAACCAGAAGTCATCCTTCTCGCCGCGGATCCGATCCAGGTAATGCGCGATCGGTATCTGGAAGAGACTCTTCGATAAGAGGAAGATGCCAGCCGCCAGACCGACCACCGCTTCGTTCGAGCCGATGATGAAGTCATCGATGAAGAGGGCGAAGATCGGGCCCAGGAGTCCGACCGCGCCGGCGCTCACCGTTTCCGAGACGATGAGGAAGCGCACCACCGGATTGATGTCCTGGAGGAAGTACCGGTTCAGGTTCTGTGATCGTTTGGCCATAATGGACAATTATACGGCACTGGATCACATCTTCGATGCGGGCTACTCGGGTTCAGTACCAGGGCGGTGAGGCACCATAAAGGTATTTCAGCAAACTTTCAGAGGTTGAAATGAGGCATGTGGGTCATGGGTAAATAAAATTACTTTGCTACACTTTTCTTTTTAAAGACCCACCATAGCCGCATAAATGTTGGGAAATTCGTGATGTATCTCTTGTATACTCTTCCAGTTTCGTCTGAGGCAAAAACGCAATAAATGCGACTCGTATCTAAAGTGCTTTCTTTTGCCCAAAAGGTAATTTTTGGATTTCTCTCGTCCAGTGTGCGGTCTAAGCGTGTACCTAAGCTATCGGCTATTAAGGCCTCTCCTTTATATCCGTAAAGTTTCACCCATGCCTTATCAATTTTTACAGGTCGCCGTCCACGGTTCACAATCGAGATATAGAAGAGCGCTTGATCCCATTCTTCGACGCGACGAAAGTTTTTACCAAACTCTAAAGCTATTCGAGAGCGGTCACGCCAAGCATTATAAATTGAAACCACCGCCGCAATTGTTGCGATTATTGCCCCATACCAAGCAACACTATCGGCAGATATTTGAATTGTGATACTAGGAAGCGACATGGCAATTTAGCCACCGGTGCTACATCCACCGCCAAATTCACATATCGTGCCAAAACCGGGTCCTGTAATACAAGGTGCTGTTGCTCTAGTGCATTGGCCATACGGTAAGACTTTATATCCGGCAGGTGGTACCCAGGATTGAACGGTTACCGTGACATCTTCAGAAACAGAACCACCTGTACCAGTGCATGTAATAGAGTAGGTTTTCTTATTTGTCTTTGTCCAGTCGTCGCCAGGGTCAGTTGGCTCGACTGAGTGAGAGCCTGTGACAGCAAGAAGAACAGGAGAAGAACCTAGTGTGCATGACAAGGCGTCTGTGGCAACCCAACTAATAACTGAGGTGCCATTATACTCAACATTTTCAGGACTTGCGGTAACTTTTACTTTTGGAGTTGGAGTAACTGCTGGCGCAACGGTTGGTGTAGGTGCACTTGCCGTTGTCGATGCAGTAGAGGTCGGTGTTTGAATTTGAGCAGTAAGTGATATCTGCGTTGGTGTAGATGTTGAAGGAGCTGTGGCTGCAGGAATAACTGGCGACACTATGGCTTTCGGTGACGCAGGCATTTCTTTCTGTATGATATCGTTATTTGTCTTAACTGCAGAAGTGGTGGAAACGTCGTCAGATTCTCCAAGTGATGCTTCAGTAGTCGATTCGATTACTGATTCTTCGGCTGGAACTGAAGACTTCTGACTAGCTTCGTATGCAACATACCCAGCGCCACCAAATACCGCTATACCAGCAAGTATGGCGATCAGAATTGGTATTTGAATAAAGCCTCGGTTCATGGTCTTATTTTAGCTTAAATCTACGAACTTAGGTACTCGGGTCATGCCGATAACAGGTTCTTAGTGCGGAAGCGGTGAGATTCGAACTCACGGTACCTTTCGATACGCTTGTTTTCAAGACAAGTGCCTTAAACCGCTTGGCTACGCTTCCGTTTATTAAGGAGCACTCTAGCATCATTTCAGCTCTTGAACAAACGAAAGCCAAAGTGGTTAGAATAATGGCAATTGGGACAAAGCAATTCAAGATTTTCTGGTTTATCGTTGCCCCCACGGTGTTTTTCTAGCTTATGGTGGATCTGTAATATGGCATAGTTTTTCTCTCCGCAACGTTCACATGTACCGCCTCTTGCGTCAGCAAGTTGTTTCTTCAGACTGTTGACCAAAAACGCTTTGTCGTGCGGTTTACCGATTTTATACTTTGTACCGGTACGAGATTTATTGGAACAAGACCGCGAACAATATTTTTTCTTTATACCCAAGAAATCCTTCTTACAAATTTCGCAGACGCGCACCTTTCTTTGATGTTTACCGCTACACTGGCGCGAACAAAAAATTTGACCACCTTCAATTTGCAAAGGTCTCCTATATATTCGTTGGCCGCAGACAGTGCATTCGCAGTTTGGACGACGTGCTCCCATTAGTTAATAATAACATTTCATATTTGAATAAATAGACCAACAGACCAAAGATTTTTGGATTCTGTGCTATATTCTGGAGATATTATGCGACTAATGGGTATCGACTATGGCACCAAGCGAGTGGGGATAGCGCTTTCGGACGAAGGCGGGCAGATGGCCTTCCCGCATATCGTGCTCGACAACGATGGCAAACTGCTCGATGAGCTCGAGAGACTGATCGAGGAGCGCAAGGTGGCCGAGATCGTCATCGGACATTCGCTGGGGCGGGACGGCCGGCCGAATCCGGTCCACGCGGCGGTCGAGGAGTTGATCGGCGATCTGACGCTGCGGGTCGGTCTGCCGATCCATCTGGAGCCGGAACAGTATTCGACCCAGGAAGCGCTTCGGGGCCAGGGACGCACGGCGCAGACGGACGCCTCAGCCGCGGCCATCATCTTGAACAGTTTCATAACCAAAAGTAAATAATGACCAATATCAGTTACGACGAATTCGCCAAGCTGGAGATCAAGATAGGTACCATCCTGTCGGTGGAGATAGTCGAAGGCGCCGATAAGCTGCTCCGTCTATCCGTGGACGTCGGCGAAAAGGACGAGACAGGGGAGAGTCGGCCGCGGCAGATCGTCTCCGGCATCCGAACCTACTTCGAGGATCCGCAGGTATTGGTGGGAAGGCAATGTCCGTTCTTGACCAATCTGGAGCCGCGCGTCATCCGTGGTATCGAAAGCCAAGGCATGATCTTGGCGGCCAGCACCGAGGAAGCATTCGCGCTCTTGTATCCGTCCGTGTCGTTACCGGCGGGAACGAAGATAAAATAAAAAACCGAAGCGGTCGCCGCTTCGGTTTTTTATCACATAGCCCACTGTTCCCACAGGCGGTCGGGTCGTGGGGAGGTTATAATGAACGGATGCGGATCCTTGAGGTCATGAATCGCTGGCTGCCGCCGCCCGGTATATTGCGGGTGGCCGGATTGGGCGTGGATATTTCCGAGACATCGATAAAGTACGTCGGCTTCGAACCGAGCCACGTCGGCATGTTCGCTCTGACTCTGGCGAAACACGGAGAGGTCCCGCTCAAACCCGAGGTGCTCTCCAAAGGTGAGATCAAGGACGTGTCGGCCTTGGCCACCGCTTTGGCCGGAGTGAGGAAAGCGACGGGCGTGTCCCACATGCGGCTATCCCTGCCGGAGGAACGGGTGTACGTGTTCGAGACCGAGATCGAGCCGGGGCTGACACCCAGAGAGGTGCGGCAGCAGCTGGAGTTCCGACTCGAGGAGAACGTGCCGCTGTCGCCGCGAGATGCCTATTTCGATTTCAGCTATCTCAGATCGAAAGGTCATGAAGGCCGTCCGGTCTCCGTGACCGTCTGCGCCAAGGAGGTAGCTGACGCGTATCACGAAGCTTGTCGCGCCGCTCTGGTGACACCATTGTCTTTCGAGGTGGAATCGGCCGCGATCGCCCGAGCGGTCCTGCCTCGGGGGGACCGCGGCACGCGCGTCCTCATCGACTTCGGCCGGTCCCGTACTGGACTTGGCATCGTGCACGATGATCAGCTCCTGTACACTTCGACCATCGATCTGGGCGGCGATGATCTGTCGGCCGCTCTGCGGCGACAGCTCGGCGACAGACCAGAGGACGAGCTGACCGCCATTAAAAACCAGTTCGGTCTGGTGAAAGGCGGCGATCGGCACGATTCCTCGGAAGCTTTGTTGCCGATAATCTCGTCCATCAAGGACGAGGTGCAGGCGCGCGTGCAGTACTGGAACGAGAAGAACGGCGTGGCCCGGCCGGTCGACCACGTGATCGTCTGCGGCGGCAGCGCCAACTTGCGCGGCCTGACCTCATACTTATCAGAGACCCTGGGCATCGAAGCGACTCTGGCCGACGTCTGGCAGAATGCTTTCGATTCCAAGCTCCTGGCCCCGGCCATCGATCGCCGCCATTCCTATGGTTACGCCACCGCCGTCGGCCTGGCCCTGGCTTCTTTTTCATCCGCTTCATGATCAATCTTCTGCCTCCCAAAGCCCTGAGTAGATTAAGGCGCGAACAGCGGCTGAGGTTCGCTTCCGTCTTCATGCTGATGCTGGCCGCGGCTTTCCTGGTGTTCTTCGCGCTGTCTTTGCCCACCTGGCTGATGCAGCGGCATCAGGTCGGCAGCGCCGCCGCCGACCCCGACCTCATGGCCCGCATCGAAGAGGGGCGCCAGGAGCGCGAGCGCGAAGCCCGCGCCGTCAGCACGCTGGTCGAGCATTTCTCACAGAAGCATTCGGAGCGTGGTCACTTCGAGATCATTAGAAAACTGGACGAACTGGCCGGACCTGACATCCAGTTGCGCCAGTTCTCTTTCGACGCCAAGAACAAGATGAGCCTAAGCGGCATCGCCAAGACGCGGGCGGCGCTTTCGGAGTTCCGCGAGATCGTCACTGCTGACAAGCAGTTCTCAGCGGTGGAGCTGCCGCTCGCGAGCCTGGTGAACGAACGCGACGCCGCCTTTACCATAACGGCCACGATCAAATAGATTCTATGAGAAATTCCGCCGGAAAATTATTCATCATCTCGCTGGGTATCCTGCTCTTGGCCGGGGGCGCCGCCGCTTATGTCTGGCACGAACAGGAACGCTACGGTCGGAGCATCAAGGAAGGCGTCATGAGCCTCAAAGCCTGGGAAGCGACGCGACCGGGCGCGGAAGGGGAAGAGCGGTCGGAGTCGGCCGCCAAGCTGGGACGATTGGTGCTGGATTCCGAAAGTGACGCGGTCAGGTTCCTGGCCTACGTGGAAGATCTGGCCAAACAGGTCGGGGTCGAGACCGCGGCCACCGGCCTCAAGGTGGTGAAGACCAAGGAATCCGGCTTCGACGAACTCTCGGCCTCGTTCGCCATCAAGGGAGACGTACGGTTGGTGGAAAAGATGATCGAACTTCTCGAGCTTCTGCCATACCGTTCCCGGATCGAGAGCCTGTCCTTATCCCGCCAGACGGACGTGGCGGAAGCGAGTGTGACGGTCTTGGTAAGTGTGCGAGAATAGAGATATGCGCGTTCCTTCCGACATCTTTTCCAGGATAAAAGACATCGGCCGCCGCCGGGCGGCCTTTGGCAACGCTGCTAGCTCGATCCTCACGGGCTGGGCGATGATTTTGGTTGTCGGCCTGCTCTTGATCGTGGCCGCCGCCGGTTATGCCGCCTACCGGTTCTATTATTGGAGCGACATGGAGAGCCAGCTGTCGCAGGTTGAGGCCGAGGAGTCTCTTTACGATTCGACAAAAGTACAGGAGATCTGGCGCGAGTACGAAGAAAGGGCGACCCGGGCCGAGCTTATCCTCAAAGGCATGTCTTTGATCACTCCCGATATAGAAATCGACCAAGCGACCGATTAGCTATATGCCCCTGTTCGGTCTCGATACTGTGTAGGCGACGCCCTCTTCCAAATGATTCCATGATAACGCTAAGAACTCTTTCAGTCAGAACATAAAGACAGAATCCACACATCGTCTTTAATTTTTTATCTATTGTGTGACATCATGGCGTCATGGACTCAGAAAACATGGATTCGACCAGCGTAGCCGAAACACCTTGGTGGAATCGCGTTACGCCACTCTCTAAGTACCTTACGCTCGCGCTCCTCGTTGTTTTGCCGTTTGTAGGGTTTTCCCTTGGATATTGGTACGCTTCTCCGCTTTCTATCTCTGAAGAGGGAGCGCTTCCCTTGGAGGTAGAGTCATCACAGACTACGGAAAGCGTACAAACATTTTCGGTGTCTAGACCGATATTCTCCCGCTCTGCGCTTGAGGCGCGCGAGCTTGAGTTGATGGAGCGCTTTGGCATTTCGAAAGAAGACAGACCTCGTCTTTATCGGGCAGAAGATGAAAATTCCCCTTATATGCTCGTGCCATATTATGCGGACGGTCTTTCTATGCAAGTGCCGTACAATGCTGGATGGGGTGCGCCATATTATCAGTTGACACCCTATGATCGGACAGAGGAATTTGGGGTGGGCACGATTGTGTTTGGGACTCTTAATCCTTGTCCCGAAGGATGTTTGGAGTCAGGTGGTGTCGCACATAATAACGTTATCCTGTTTCCTGCCGGTTCGCTGGCTAGTCTCACGGCAAGTTTTGCAGAAGGCGAATGTAAAGAGAAGTCAATCAATGATCATATTTCTGGCATCGAGTGCGCGGAGAGGTCACACATGGGAGATTACGGATTTTTTCTTGAAGGTTCTCAGTATACATACAAGTTTACAGGCTGTCCCGGCGCCAGGGAACCTTGGTGCTCTGCGTTCTACGAGTCGATTCGTGTCGAGTAGCTACCGGCTTTGATATGACGCAACAAAACCACTCGAAGAGTGGTTTTGTTGCCGATTCTACGATTCTCTTCGGTCGCTCATCCTAGCATTAACTTGTGCCCCCGCTTGGAATCGAACCAAGAATAACGGCTTAGAAGTCCGCAGTTATATCCATTTAACTACAGGGGCAAGTGAGGAACAAATGAAAGCTGGCTTACATTTTGGTTCCGAACGCTGGTCCTGTATGAATTACTCATACAGGGGAGAGCGAAGAAGAAGTTTCTTACAAGGGCGAGGAATCTTCCTCGCCCCTAACCCTAACAGATTTTCCACGTGTTGAAAAATCCTTGAAAACAGGTAGTATGTGGCGGCAGGAGGGGCGCTTAGCTCAGTTGGTTAGAGCATCTAGCTTACACCTAGAGGGTCGGGGGTTCGAATCCCTCAGCGCCCACATGATATGAAACCGAGAGTGGTCAAAGCTCTCGGTTTTATATTTAGGATGGATTATACTTCGAGTCATGGTAGAGATGTATTGCATCGTGTCCGGCAAGGTCCAGGCGGTGGCCTATCGAGCCTACGTCGAGGCCGCGGCCGACCAACTGGGCGTGACCGGCTATGCCCGCAACTTGCCTGACGGCACGGTCGAGATCGTGGCGCAGGCCGATCCGACCGTGCTCAAGGAGTTCGTCGAGCACCTCCATGAGGGATCGTTGCTTTCCAAGGTCGAGGCGGTGGCGGTCGAATGGCGTTCGATCAAGACCGTTCACGACGATTTTTCCATCCGTCATTGAGACACCATGAAAGAACCAAAGATAATTTTCGAGAACAAAGAGGTGCTGGTCATCGACAAGCCCGGCGGTTTGGCCGTCCATGGCGAGGGTGGGGATCCCGCCGGCACGTTGGTGGAATGGTTCCTTGACCGCGTGCCGGAAGCCAAAGGCGTCGGCGAACCGCGGATCGGCCAGGACGGCAAGACGGTGGAGAGAAGCGGCGTGGTGCACCGGCTGGACCGGGAGACCTCCGGGGTGATGATACTGGCCAAGGACCAGGCGACCTTCGATTATTTGAAAGCCCAGTTCCAGGATCGGGCGGTGAAGAAGGTCTACCGAGCGTTGGTCTACGGCGCCATGAAGGAGAAATGGGGGACCATCGACCGCAAGATCGGCCGAAGCGTCAGCGACTGGCGGCGGCGTTCGGCCGAGCGCGGCGCTCGCGGCCAATTGCGGGAGGCCGTGACCGATTGGCGTTGCCTCAAGGTGGGCAGACACGAAGGAGAGGAGTTCTCCAGCTTGGAGCTGGTACCGAAGACCGGCCGCACCCATCAACTGCGGGTGCACCTGAAGTCCATCAGCCGGCCCATCGTGGGAGACAAGCTGTATGCCGGGTCAAAGCCGGCCGGTTCGAACAACCTCGGACTCTCGCGGTTGGCGCTCCACGCTCTGTCCCTGACCATCGTCCTTCCGGATGGGCAAGAACGGACCTTCACCGCTCCTTATCCTGATGAATTAGAGGAGGCGGAGAACCGGATTGCGCAAGGCTGACTTTTGTGTTAGATTAGCCCGACTTTAAAGATATATATTATGAATTCCACCCTCAACGGCATCAACATCTCTCCGGTCAACATGGCCGACCGCAAGACCCTCGGCATTCGTCCGGGCGACACTGTTCGCGTGCACCAGAAGATCGAAGAGAAGGGCAAGACCCGCCTGCAGGTCTTCGAGGGCGTGGTGCTGGCCCGCAAGCATGGCGATGAGCCGGGAGCCACTTTCACGGTCCGCAAAGTGGCCTCCGGAGTGGGCGTGGAGAAGATCTTCCCGCTCTACTCGCCCCTGATCGACAAGATCGAGATCGTCAAGCGTTCTAAGGTGCGCCGTTCCAAGCTCTACTTCATCCGCGAGAAGGTGGCCCGCGAGATCAAGCGCCAGATGCGCCGCATGACCATGGTATCGTTCGGTACCGAGTCCGAGATCGAAGCTTCCGCTCGCGCCGAGCAGGAAGCCAAGGCCGCGGAAGAGGCTGCTAAGAAGGCGGAGGAGGAAGCTTTGAAGGCCGCCGAGGCAGCCAAGGCCGCTGAAGCCGCCGCGCCAGAGGCGGGAAACGAGACCGCTCCTGAAGCCGTAGAAGAGAAGAAGGATTAAATCGACATGGAAAGCGGGCGGCCCAAAGGGCCGCCCGCTTTCGTTAGCTTGAAAATAGTAGGAATGTTGCGTACAATCGTGGAGCTTCACGAGAAGCCATAGGCCCAGGTGGTGAAATTGGTATACACGTATCCTTGAGGTGGATATGCCGAAAGGTGTGGAGGTTCAAGTCCTCTCCTGGGCACATAGATAGTAGCAAGATGGCGGCCCGAAGGGCCGCCATCTTGCTACTCCTGCACGCCGATCATCTTGCGCAGGTGTTTGAGGATGTAATTGCCGGACACTTCCCGCGGCGCGGTGCCCAGCTTCTTGATGGTCTCCGGTCCCAGTATCTCCAGGATCAGGCGGTGTCCTTCCGGCGATTCATGAAGCCGCGATAGGGAAGAGCGGCGGATGCCGAAGTAGCTGAGCTCAGGGTCGTTGCTGCCGCGGCCGCCATCGCGGTATTGTCCGGCGAAGGCCATGTCCGATCCATCCTGGAAAGCGGTGATGACCTCGCAGAGCGTGGTGGGCGCGCATTCCAGGTTGCCGTCGATGATGACCAGCACTTCGCCCTTGACGTTGTCCCAGTCGTTCGTAGGGTTGTCTTGTCCGGCTTCGACGGCCACGATCTCGTAGGAGCCGGGTATCTGCGCGTCCAATACCGAACAGACGTTATTGACATGCCCTTCGAACAGATGGCGATCGGCGTTGGCGGGTATGAGGAGGGAGAAGAATGAAGCATTTTTCTTTTGAGTTTCTGGCATATGGGAAATTATATCCCAAGGTCTTCATGGTCTAAAACAGTTCCGGGGATAGGTAACGGCCACATATGACAACAGCCGGAACGCGTACGCGTATCCGGCTGGTCATCTGGGCGGCTACCGGGAATCGAACCCGGATTTTCGGTACCACAAACCGACGTAATAACCGTTATACAATAGCCGCCATGGCAGCGGCGCGGCGAAGCCGCGCCGCTAAGTTATACCTATTTTTAGGTGAAAAGTCGAGGCGTTTTCGCTATACTGGAACGATGGACGACGAAGGCCGCAAACTGGCCATCTTGATACTATTCGTGCTGGGCGCGGCCGTCGGTTTCTATCTGGCCGGCTTCTTTTTCTGATCCAGACCTATCAATGGTCGTGATCTTCATCCTCCTCGTGTTCGTGCTCGGCCTGATCATCATGCGGTCCATGGCCGAAGGTCTCGTGAGTGTAGACCAGGACGCAGGTCATGAGGGTGAAACCTAGGATCAGGGAGAAGAGAGTGAACCAGAAGCTGCGATAGTTCCTCAGGGTGCCGTGAATCCGCGGCAAGAGATCGCTGGCGGCGATGTAGAGCAGGTTGCCGGCGGCGATGCCGGTCATGATCCAGACGTATTCCTGAAGCGCGGCGGCGAAGAGCATGGTCACCAGGACGCCCAGCATGATGCTCGAGGCCGAGAGCAGATTGAGAAGGGCGGCGCGGGTCCGAGAGAAGCCGCCGCGCACCAAGACCCCGAATTCCACGATCTCCTGCGGGATCTCGTGGAGCGCCAGTCCGACGGCGACCGCGGTCCCCAGTATCGGATCGATCAGGAAGGCCGCTCCCAGAATGACGCCGTCGGCGAAGTTGTGGATAGCGTCGCCGACAAGGAGCAGGGTAGCGGCGCCTTTGCGGTCGCAATCCTTGTCGTCTTCGTCACGGCGATGAAAGAAGCGGTGCAATTCGTAAGAGAGGACGTAAAAAGCGATGAAGCCAGCCGCGATGGCGATACCGCCCCAGTGGCTACTTGCTTCTAGGGTCTCGGGGATGAGCTCAAAGAGCACCAGCGAGAGGAAGACGCCCACCGCCGCTGGAATGACGTACCGTTCCGCTCCTTCGAGCCGGCGGCTATTACCGAAGAAAAAGACGCCCACCAATGAGCAGATCGCCACTCCCGCCGCCGCTAACAAAGCTTCAAACATGAGGATGGATATTAACGCCAGTAATTTGCAATAAGATAGCAAAATCCTAGCGCGCGGTCAACGACCGGGCGCTGGCAAGGTCGGTCTTCTTCCCGGACCGCCGCGGGATTTTGATATAGTGGGGGGATGAAAATTTTAGTAAAGGTCCTGTTGCTGGTGTCGATCGCCGGATCCAGCCTGGCTTCCGGGCAGCCGGCGCTCGGCCAGACGGCCTATGAAGAGCTGCAGGCCATCATCCCCGCCCGGGTGGAGGCTATACTCGATGAGCAGATCAAACCCATCATGGGCACCGATGCCACGGCCGTGGTGCAGACGGTGAGCGTGCGGCTGCTGGAGGGAGAGAGGATGAACGAGGTCATCACGTTCGAGAACGATCTGGTGACGCTGGAACCAGGTGATCGGATATTCCTCAGTCACATCCGCGACATCGACGGCACGGAGATCTATCTTTTGAAGGATGTCGACAGGGGCAGCGGCCTCTTGGTCCTATTAGCACTGTTCGTCGCCCTGTTGCTGTTGTTCGCCGGCTGGCAGGGCGTTCGAGCGCTGGGATCTTTGTGTCTCAGTATCATCGGCATCGTCTTCGTCCTGTTGCCGGCATTGCTGGCGGGCTATGACCCGATCTTGATGAGTCTCCTCATCTCCGGCGTCATTCTGGCGCTCGCTCTCTTCGGTACTCATGGATTCAATCCCGTTTCCTTGATCGCTTTTGGCGGTACCGTGGCGGCGGTCCTGGCGACCAGCGCGGTGGCTTGGTGGTTCGTGGGCGCCATGCGTCTTTCTGGCTACGGCAGCGACGCCTCCGTCTATCTCACCTTCGCCACTCGCGGCGAACTCGATCTATCCGGCCTGCTTCTAGGTAGCATCATCATCGGCGTCCTGGGCGTCTTAGACGACATATCCATCACCCAGGCTTCGGTGGTGCGCGAACTTAGGGCCGCCAATAGCGCGCTCTCGTCCTTCGATCTCTACCAGCGGGCCATCAAGGTCGGCCGCGACCACGTCGGCAGCCTGGTCAACACGCTGGCGCTGGCGTACGTCGGCGCGGCTCTGCCTCTGGTGCTGCTCTTTTCGACCAGCTCCGCGCCGCTTTATTTCACCTTGAATCAGGAAGTGATCGCCGCCGAGTTGGCGCGCATCCTGGTCGGCTCGATCGGCCTCATCTTGGCCGTGCCGCTCACCACGGCCCTGGCCGCCTGGTGGTTCGGTGGCCGGGAGGTGGACAAGGCCGCAGGCGGACATTATCATTCCCATCATCATTAGAAATTAAGGGACATCCTATGAATCCATATAAGAACAAAGCCAAAGGATTTTTGGAGGAATTCAAAGCCTTCGCGCTGAAGGGCAACGTGCTGGACCTGGCGGTGGCGGTCGTCATCGGTACCGCTTTTAACAAGATCGTCTCGTCGCTGGTCGACAACATCATCATGCCGCTTTTCGGGGTGGTGACCGGCGGCATCGACTTCAAGGGCTTATCCGTGTCCGTGGGCGACGCCACCGTCACTTACGGGGTGTTCCTGCAGTCCGTCATCGACTTCCTGATCATCGCCTGGTCGATCTTCGTGGCCATCAAGGTCCTGCGTTCCCTCGAACGCAAGGAGGAAGCGAAGCCCGAGTCGCAGAAGGTCGTCGAGCCGACCGAGGAGGTGAAGCTCTTGCGCGAGATCCGCGATTCCTTAAAGAGGTAGATTCGGAGTTTGCCGTTTTGGCAAACATGATTGCTGGTGCGGATCGGGGAAAGAGATTGTGGATAACTCGGAAAGGGCGGTTTGGCCGGAGGCCAAACCGCCCTTTATTTTCCGCTTTTTTGTCTACCGGTCATTTTCGTGTCGAAAAGGGCAAAAGACCGATGATGCTATCATTAGCGTACGCGAAGACATCGATCTTCGCGTGGAGGTTCACTAGTTCGTTCGTAGATCCAATTCCGTATTGCCCGATTGGCTTTGCGCGCGAGTATATATGAGCAGACCAGTGTCCGCGAAAGCGGTTTTGTTTATCAGGCGTAGTAATTACATGCATATGGAGATCGTTCAGATTCGTAAACGCGACGGTTCCGTCGTCGACTTCAAGATCGAGAAGATAGAAGCCGCCGTCTTGAAGGCCTTTGGCGAGACGGGGGAGGGAAGCGCGGCCGAGGCCGCGCGCGTGGCTAAGCTAGTGCATGAAAAGATCGTCGCCATGTGCGTGGGGGCCGCCACTGCCGAGCCGGGAGACCATCACTTCGGCAAATGCGTCGATGGGTACCCGACGGTTGAGGAGATCCAAGACCTGGTGGAGGCCGGCCTCATGGAGCTCGCTTTCTTCGAGACCGCCAAGGCTTACATCATCTACCGCGCGGAGCGCAAGCGTCTCCGGAGACGCGACCTTTTCCGCAAGCGCGCCAACCTGAAGCCTTACGAGTATCCCGAACTCTACGAGTACGTTACCGCCATCCGCCATTCGTACTGGGTGCACACCGAGTTCAACTACACTCGCGACATCGACGACTTCAAGACCCGCGTGGGCGATCATGAGCGCGAGGCCATCAAGAAGACCATGCTGGCGATCGCGCAGATCGAGGTTGCGGTGAAGAGCTTCTGGGGCAATATCTACGGGCGCATTCCGAAACCGGAGGTCGGCGCCGTCGGCTTCACCTTCGCCGAGAGCGAGGTGCGCCACATGGACGCCTACGCCCATCTCTTGGAGATCCTCGGCCTCAACGACGAGTTCAAGAAACTGACCGAAGTACCGGTCATCAAGAAGCGCGTCGAGTACCTCGATAAGGTCAACGCCTTCGCCAAGACCGGCGAGATGCGCGAGTACTCGCAGGCGGTCCTCCTCTTCTCGCTCTTCATCGAGCACGTATCGCTGTTCTCGCAGTTCCTGATCATGATGTCCTTCAATAAGCACAAGAACCTCTTCAAGGGCATCTCGAACGCGGTGGAAGCTACCTCGAAGGAGGAGCAGATACACGGCATGTTCGGCATCGACATCATCAACATCATCCGCGCCGAGCACCCGGAATGGTTCGACGTCGAGCATCGCGAAACGGTGCGCATGATGTGCGTCGAGGCTTATCAGGCCGAGAGCGCCATCGTCGACTGGATCTTCGAGACCGGCGAGCTCGACTTCCTGCCCAAGGCTGAGATCAAGGAATTCATCAAGCACCGGCTCAATAACTCGCTTATCTCCATCGGCATGTCGGCCGTCTTCTCGGTCGACGAGGCCATGCTCGACAAGACCGAGTGGTTCAACGACGAGGTCATCGCCACCAAGCACGTCGACTTCTTCGATAAGCGCAGCATAAACTACAATAAGCGTCAGACCTCCGTTACCAGCGACGACCTCTTCTAGAGAATGAAAAGTTGAAATGTCAAAGTGCAAAATGACATTTCAAAATGTAAAATGCAGCTTGCCGCCCGGCGGCTCGCCAACGTAATGTCCGGTTTTCATTTTGAGATTTAAATTTTAAATTTATTATGACCGATCGCAGCAAATCCTGGTACTGGCTTAACGACAACTCCCGGCAGTTCATGTCGCGAGGCTACACGCTAGAGGGGCAGACCCCCGAAGAGCGGGTCAGGCAGATCGCCGATTACGCCGAGAAGATCCTTAAGCGTCCCGGCTACGCCGACAAGCTTGTCGACTACGCCTCAAAGGGCTGGATCTCGTTCTCCACGCCGGTCTGGGCCAACTTCGGCCTTGGCCGCGGGCTACCGATCAGCTGCTTCGGCGCCTATATCGCCGACGACATGTCGAGCATCATGTACACCCACGCCGAGAACGGCATGATGTCGAAATACGGCGGCGGCACCTCCGGCTACTTCGGCGCGCTCCGGCCGCGAGGCGCCAACATCACCAACAATGGCACCTCGAACGGCCCGGTCCATTTCATGCAGATGTTCGAGACTCTGATCCACGTCGTCTCGCAGGGCAAGGTGCGCCGCGGGTCCTTCTCGCCCTACTTGCCGGTCGAACATCCGGACATCCTGGAGTTCCTGGAGATCGGCACCGAGGGCAATCCGATCCAGAACATGACCCACGCGGTGACGGTGGGGGACGAGTGGATGCAGTCCATGATCGACGGCGACGAGGACAAGCGCAAGGTCTGGGCCAAGATCATCCAGCGCCGCGGCGAGATCGGCTATCCGTACATCCTGTTCACGGATAACGCCAATAATCACAAGCCGGACGTCTACAAGGACAAGGACTTGAAGATCGTGGCCTCGAACCTCTGCTCCGAGATCATGCTGCCATCGGACGAGAACAACTCCTTCGTCTGCTGCTTGTCCTCCATGAACCTCCTCCACTACGACGAGTGGAAGGATACCGACTTCGTGGAGACGATGGTGGCCCTCCTGGACGCCGTCATCACCGACTTCTGCGATCGCCTGGAGGCGCTTCGGGATTCCGATAAGCGCTCGGACAAGCAGGCCTTCCTCTTCATGGAGCGGGCGTACAACTTCGCCAAGAACCACCGCGCTCTCGGTCTCGGCGTCCTCGGTTGGCATTCGTACCTGCAGAGCCAGCGGATCCCGTTTGAAAGCGCCGAGGCGGCGAAGCTGAACGAAGATATTTGGAAGAACCTGAAGGAGAGGGGCGACGCGGCCTCGAAGAAACTGGCCGAAGAATTCGGCGAACCGGAGATCCTCCAGGGGTATGGCCGCCGCAACACCACCATCTTCGCCATCGCGCCGACCACTTCCTCGGCCTTCATCCTGGGCCAGGTATCGCAGTCGATCGAGCCGGTCTGGTCCAACGCCTACGTGAAGGACGTGGCCAAGCTCAAGGTGACCATCAAGAATCCTTTTCTCGAAGAGCTACTGGAGGAGAAGGGGAAGAACACCAAGGAGGTCTGGAACTCGATCCGCGATCATGACGGATCGGTGCAGCATCTCGATTTCCTCAGTGATGAGGACAGGGAAGTCTTCCGCACCTTCCCCGAGCTCGACCAGAACATCGTCATCGACCAGGCGGCGGTGCGCCAGAAGTACATCGACCAGGGTCAGTCGCTCAACATCATGGTGCCGCCCCAGGTGCCGCCGAAGGACATCAACCAGATGTATCTGACCGCTTGGAAGAAGGGGGTGAAGGCTCTCTACTATCAGCACTCGATGAACGCGGCTCAAGCCCTCACTCGCCAGAAACTGACAAAATAAGACGTAATTTTCGTCAATCTGACGGACTTCCTTCGGCGCGCTCGTCACCGTATGTAAAATACGGCTCCCACGCGCGCCTCAGTCCAGTCTCGCCACCTTGTTCGAAAATAACGTCTTATCGCAACTTGGAACTTTGAAATTAATAACAAAATGCCCCGCTTCGCCACGCCTGCGTTCAGATAACCATAACAAGCCGGCTCATTAAATCCATCCACGTATCTCTCCATATGGAAAGATACGTGGATGATGGTCAACTGGTAAACGAAGCACCTTACTTTCTTGAGTAAGGAAGGAAAACAAAACGCCCCGCCGACAAAACGCGGGGCGTTTTGTCGGCGGGGCTTGCGCTAGCGCAACAACTCTTCAGTGTCGAGAGTGGGGTAATCAGGGCTGTCCGGCCCGATACCGTTCTTGCGGGCGACTTCACGTTGCCATACCAAGTCATGCTGCGCTTCTCTGAGTCGGTACGCGGGGTCCAGCTCTTTGAGGCGCCGGTCATGATACTTTTGCGCGCCACTCAGAGTGTTGTGGTAGAACCACCAATAGCTGAGCGCTTCATTTATGAATTTAGGCATCCGCTTCGGATAGGGGATGACCCGAATCGCTAAAGACGAGAAAAATCCAGACATCATGTCCTCCAAAGAACAGGTTGATTTGCGGCTACGATAGCGGGTTTGGGGGAAATTGCAACTAGATAGAGGGCGGCGGAGGCGAAGCCTCCGCCGCCCTCTCAACCCTCTACCCTAAACCCTTCACCCTCGTTACCTATTTCCTCAACTCCTCGATGTCCGCCGCCAGCTTCTGCATCATGTCATGGATGTTCTGGAGCGTTTCTTTCTGCTCGCGTTTGCGCTTCTCCTCGGCCTTGTCCTCACCCAGGTCCTCGACATCCTCGCTGATCTCCTCGACGTCTTCTCCCAGCTCCTCCACGTCTTCCTGAAGCTCTTCCACGTCCTCGCCGATCTCATCGAGGTCCTCTTGGATCTCGCCCATGTCTTCCTGGATCTCATCGAGGTCCTGTTCCACCTCGGCGATGGCTTCGCTCTGGCGGTTCACTGTCATCTGGATGAAGATGGCCAGGTAGATAGCCTCCAGGGAGACTATAGTGGTGAGCACCAAGAGCATCCGGTCGAAGGTGATGAGGCCGAAAAAAGCTAGGGCAAAAGACAGCGCGAACACGATCGTGTGGGTGACGATCGAAGCCGGAGAGCCTACCCACCTGGTGAGCGCGGTGGCTTGTTTTTCTATCGGAGATATTTCCCGCATCCGGCTACTGTACCACACCGACGGGATGGAGCGGCGGCCGGCCGGCCAAGACCGCGCTGATATTGTCGGCGGCCATCAGGCTCATGGCGTCGCGCGCTTCCCGGGTGGCCGAGGCGATGTGCGGCGTCAGGATGACGTTCGAAAGTGGTAGCAGCTCCGGATGGACCGCTGGTTCATTCTCGAATACGTCGATGGCGGCTCCGGCGATGACCTTTTCCCTCAGCGCCGCGGCCAGGGCCGCTTCGTCGACGATGGCGCCGCGGGCGGTGTTGATAAGGAGCGCGCTGGGTTTCATCCGGGCGAAAGTTTCAGTATCGAAAAGATGGCGAGTGGAATCCGTCAGCGGCAGATGGATGGATATCACGTCGGCCTCGGCCAATAGCGCGTCGAGTTCCGGCCTGAAGGTGGCGGCCAGTCCGGTCTCCAGGGCGGTATTCTGCCGCTGGTCGTGGTAAGAGACGTTCATGCCGAAGCCTCGGTGCAGGATCTCGGCCACGCGGCCGCCAATGCGTCCGCCGCCGACTAGGCCCAAGGTCTTGCCTTTCAGCTCCAGGCCAAGTAGCAGCAGGGGATCCCAGCCCTGGTAGCGGCCCTCGCGGGTGAAACGGTCGGCCTCGACGACGCGGCGCGCCAGCGACAGTATGAGCGCGACGGTATGTTCGGCCACGGCTTCGGTCAGGATGTCCGGCGTGTTGGTGATAATGACGCCGCGCTCCCGCGCCGCTTCGAGGTCGATGTTGTCGTAGCCGACGGCGTAATTGGCGAATATCTTGGCCTGCGGCGCGGCCGCAAGCACTTCCGTGTCTATCCGGTCGGTGAGGAGGCAGAGCACGGCGTCGGGATCCTCGCGGCGCAATCGCTCGATCAGCTCCGCTGGGGTCAGGCCGTCATCCCGCTCGGCGATGACCACTTCATGGCCCGCGGCGCGGAGCTTTTCCGGACCGATCGGCGGTATGTTCCTGGTGACGAATATTTTCATGAGGAGGAATGATCTTTTAATGTCCGTGCGCTCCGCCGCCCGGGACGCCGTCGTAGACGGTGCTGCTGGCTGTCCCCGAGACGTTCAACGTGCCCCAGGCGCCGCGGTCGGCACGGGAGAGCGCGTGATCGACCATTACGTACGTGCCCGGTACCTCGAGTCCGAATTCCACCATGGCGGCCCCGCCGGCCGGGACCAGCGTGGTCTGGACGTTTTGAAGCGGGGAATTTCCGATCGAGCCTTCGGCGTGGACGCGGTCGAATATCTCGCCGACCAGATGGAAGGAGGAGATTAGGTTCACGCCGCCGTTGCCGACGTACACGCGCGCGGTCTCGCCGACCTTCGCCTCCATGTTGCCGACCGTGCCGCCCACCTTGCCGTTGAAGACCACGTAGGTCGGCCGGCTGTCGAGCATGGCCTTGGCGTCGAAGACCTGCAGGCCGCGTTTCCCTAGGCCGCCGGTGCTGTAGAACTCGCCCTGCATGACGTAGAATTCCCGGTCGACTTCCGGCAGGCCCTCCTCCGGCTCGATGAGGATGAGTCCGTACATGCCGTGGGCCATGTGATTGGCCATATTGGGGTAAGCACAGTGGTAGACGTAGAGGCCGGGATTCAGCGCCTTGAAGGTCAGGGTCTTCGATTCGCCGGGCGCGACGTTGGTGACGGAGGCGCCGCCGCCCGGACCGGTGACGGCGTGCAGATCGATGTTGTGATGATGCAGGCTCGACGGGTCGTTCGTCAGGGTGAGTCGCACCGTGTCTCCGACCCGGGCGCGCAGCATCGGGCCGGGAACCTGTCCGCCGAAGGTCCAATAGTTGAAGTAGACGCCGGGCGCCATCTCGGCCACCACTTCCTTGGCGGTCAGCTTGAGCTCGACGACCGCCGGTTCCCGGCGGTCGATCGGCGGCGGCACCTCGTTCGGATCGCGGGCGATGTCGGCGACCCGCTCCAGGTCGTTAGCCTGGCGGAAGAAGCGGAGCATGTTGCCGAAAGGCAGGATGGGACCGTCGCCGGGGCCGTAGGTGGTGAGAGAGAAGGGGTAGGAGCGGAAGTCCAGATTGCCAAGCGGCAAGAGGCCGAAGAATATCCAGCCGAGCAAAATGAGCGATAAGAGCACGATGGTCTTCCTGGAGTAGAGATCGTTGATGCTCCAGATGACGAAAAGGATCAGGGCGACGGTCAGGATCACAAAGCCAAGACCCTGGGAGAGCAGATAATAAAAGAGCGACAAAGTGGTTTGCATGCTGGTTAGTTATAAGGTATCTGACAATCCTCGAAACAATGGGCGGAGCGGTTGAGCTTGTAGATCCGTTCGCGGCCCTGTTCTTCGCGGTCGACGGCGTTCACTTCCCGGAGGATGTTGAGGTGATGAGTGACGGTCGGCTGCGCCAGTTCGAGCTCCCGGGTCATCTCCGTGACGTTCAGTCCGTCGGGGGAGCGGCCGAGCAGGCAGATCAGCTTGTAACGGTTCTTGTCGCCGACGGCCTTGAAGCACTCGGGACACAGCTCCTCCTCGCCGCTTTTGACCCAGTCGGGCCGCTTGTAGGTCTTTTCACCAGCTTTTGATTGCATAGACGATCATCTATGGATTATTATATAGATAATTATCTATATAATATCATACCTATGGAAATGCCCACCGAAGTCATGAACATATTGATCGAAGCCGATCAGCGCGCGCTGGCCACCAACGGCGCCGATGGACCGAACCTGGTGCCGTTGTCGATGGTGCTTCTCGAGAACGGACTGATCGTCATCTGCGACTGCTTCATGGTCCGCTCGGTCGCGAACCTCGGAAGCGACGACCGCGTCTCGGTGGCCTTCTGGAAAGGCTTCGTCGGCGCGCAGGTGAAAGGTTGGGCGGACTACCGCCGGGAAGGGGAGGAGTTCGACCGGGCGGCTAAGTGGCTTAGCGGCAAACATCCCGACCGCGTCTTGAAAGGCGTGCTGGTCGTGAAGCCGGAAGCGGTCTATGACCTGGCTCCGGGCCGGGGTGGTGCTAAGATAGCGTGAATTAACGGATAACCTTGACCGACATGATGAAAGATCGAACGATCCTGGGAGCCTTCGTCGCCGGCGCCGTGCTGGGTGCCGCTATCTTCGCCGCCGGCTGGTATGCCGCCGCGCGGCCTACTGAAGCCGACCTCATGGCCGAGTATTACCGCGTGGAGAACCTGACCTCGGTCAGTCCCTACGACATCAAGACGGCTTTGCAGCGCGGCACGCACGACCAGTTCGTGCTGGTCGATCTCCGGAGTAGCGCCGAATACGAGGCGGAACACATCACCAGTGCCATCAACGTGCCGAATTACGCGCCGAGCGACGCCTCGGGAGAGAGTGCGGAGGACCGGATCGTGCGGGAGTTCCGGAAAATCGCTAAGGACAATCCCGGCAAGGACATCATCACTTACTGCTACAGCGCCGCCTGCATGGCCAGCCGCAAGGTGGGCGACACGCTGGCGCGGCACGGCCTATCGACCAAGCACCTCAACATCGGCTGGTACGAGTGGAAATACTACTGGACGATGTGGAACGGCGAGGACGGTCATCGGGCGGAGGATTTCATCACCGTCGGTCCGGAGCCGGGAGAACCGCAGGTCGGCGGGCCCATCGATCCGTGCGGGGAGGGGGAATTCAGCTGCTGAGCGTTAGACCATGTAACCAGGAACGGCCCGCGCTTCGCGCGGGCCGTTCTTCTTTGGTCTGGATCTCTCACAATATATCATCGAGGAAGTCGTCGTGGTATCGCGTTCTTCGCGCCCGCGATCGGGTGTAGCCGCCCTGAATGGCGGAGAACGGATGGATGTCGCTAGGCGCTGGCAGCGGCCTGATGGTTATCGTATGGCTGGCGACCGAGAAACTGGAACTGACTTCGTCGCGGTGGATGTCGGTCGCGCCCTCCATGCCTCTGCCGGCCAATAACTCCAGCACGTAGCGTTCGGCCGCTCCGATGTCGGCGGCGCTGATGAAGCCCGAGGCTTCGTTCACGGTGGCGGTGAATATCATTCTGGATCTCTCCTCAAGAACTGGAACCGTCCTCAGTATATCAGTTTTGATATAATGGAAGCATGAGAGCTCTGGCTATCTTGGGGGTGGGAATATTGGTGGTGCTCGGAAACTACTGGTTCAACCCGTACCTGCCGATGTGCCGTCTGCCTGTCGAGTATTCGATCGGGACCTTCGACGAACGTTTCGGCCTCAGCCGCGACGAGGCGCTGTCAGCCCTGCGCGAGGCAGAGTCCATCTGGGAGCGGGCACTCGAACGCGATGATGTCTTCGAGTATCGGGACGACGCCCGGCTCCAGGTCAACTTCATCTACGACGAACGCCAGCGGGCCGCCGAAGCGGCCGAGCGGGCGCGCGACGACCTGGCGACGCGCGGGGATGCCAACGACGTGCTCATCGAGCTGCATAAGCAGCTCATCGCCGAGTACGACGCCCACTCGGCCGAATATCGCTCGCGAGTGGCGGCTTTCGAGACCAAGCAAGCGGCGTATAACGCCGACGTGGAGAGATATAACGCCGAAGGCGGCGCGCCTCCGGAGGCGTACGCGTCGTTGCGGCGGACTCGCGACGAACTGGAGGTCGAAAGACAGCGGATCAACGAGCTGTCCGCGGAACTGAACGGCCTGGTCGAACAGATCAACGCCATCGGGCAGAAGGGCAACGAGATGGTGGGGGAATACAACGAGCGCGTGCGGGATTTCAACAACAACTTCGCCCACGGCCACGAGTACACGCAGGGAGACTACAGCGCCCGCGAGATCAACGTCTACAGCTTCGTCGGCCGCGAGGAGCTGGTCCTGGTCTTGGCGCACGAGCTCGGCCACTCCCTGTCTATCGGACACGTCGAGGATAATGAGGCCCTCATGTACTACCTCATGAAGGACCAACCGGAACCGCCCACCCTGGCGGCCGACGACATCGCCGCTTTCCGGGCGGTCTGCGAGATCGGATTCTTCGAGCGTTTGCTCGGCTCATTCCGCTCGGTATATAATGGGCTCATTAATTAAATAATCATCGTTATGAACAACCAACCATTCTTATCTCTCTGGTACGTCCAGGCCCTGCTGGTCATGATCCTGATCGGCCTCGTCGTGTCCCTGGCCGCTTACGCCAAGCTCACCTTCCGCGAGGCCAAGTACGGACAGTACGGCATGACCACTATCAGCGTCCGGGGCGAGGGCGAGGTGATGACCGTGCCCGACATCGGCACTTTCTCCTTCTCGGTCATGGCCGAAGGCGCTGACGCCGCCGCCGCCCAGAACGATTCGGCCACCAAGATCAACGCCATCATCGAGCACTTGAAGGGCGCCGGCATCGAGGATCGCGACATCAAGACCAGCAACTACAACCTCAATCCGAAATACCGCTACGAGACCCGCGTGTGTCCGGCCAATTCATATTGTCCGCCCGGCAACCCGGTCATCGACGGCTACGAGGTGTCGCAGAGCATCACCGTCAAGGTGCGTGATCTCTCCAAGGCCGGCGATCTCATCACCGCCGTCGGCGAGCGCGGCGCCACCAATATCAGCGGTCTCTCTTTCACCACCGACGATCAGTCCGTGCTGAAGGCCGAGGCGCGCTCCACCGCCATCGCCGACGCGCAGGAGAAGGCCAAGGTGCTGGCCGATGAGCTGGGCGTCCGGTTGGTGCGCATCACGAGCTTCTACGAGGAAGAGCCTTATCAGCCCTACGGTTACGGCGGCGCCGACATGATGATGTCCGCCCGCGCGGAGGTGGCGGAGGCCGCGCCGATGATACCGACGGGTGAGAATCAGGTGAAGTCTGTGGTCAACGTGACCTTCGAGATCAAGTAAATCTTCCAAAATGAGCGAATTCACATTCGCTTCGGTCGGGCCGCTTGGTCGCCGTAGTTCTATCTACGTCTTCCGCGTGGCCCGACCTCCAGCGAACGCGACTTCATCTCATTTAGGAAGTTTCAAAAGTCAGTTACGGACAACGAAAGCGGCGGGGCCGAAGGCCCCGCCGCTTTCGTTGTCATGGTTGCGTTTTTAGTCCAAATATGGTATATTAGAAGGAATAAAGGATCGCCCGCGAGGGCGGTTTTTTTAGAGAAACAACGAGTGACAACGACTATGTTTCTCTAACCCAGCTTCATTTCGGGCGAAGCGCACGCTGGATAAGCCATTGCAGCGCGAGCCCGTAACAAGAAATGGGGCTGGGTAAAGTTTTTAATGTTATATTATTCGCAATATGGAAAGACTCACCAAATACTTCAAGGACACCGCCGCCGAGATGAAGCACGTCAAATGGCCGACCTCGACCCAGGCCGCCGCTTACACCGCCCTTGTCGTCGCCGTTTCGGCCGTCACGGCGCTGATGCTCTCGGGCTTCGACTACATCTTCACTCAGATCTTGGAGCGATTCATCTAATTTACTAACGATACTCATCATGAAGAAACAACAGGGAACAGGGGAGCGTAACTGGTACGCCATTCATACCTACTCCGGCTACGAGAACGCCGTGGCTAGGAACTTGAAGCAGCGCATCGACTCCTTGAACATGAACGACAAGATCTTCGAAGTGGTCGTGCCGACCGAGAAGAAGATCCGCGTCAAAGGCGGCAAGCGCGTTACCGAAGAGGAGCGCATCTATCCGGGCTACGTGCTCGTCGACATGATCGTGGATGACGATTCCTGGTACGTGGTGCGCAACACCCCGCGCGTTACCGGCTTCGTCGGCAGCGGTACTCAGCCGGTGCCTTTGACCGAAGAGGAGCTGTCCTTCCTCATGAAGCGCATCGCCGATGACACGCCGAAGCACAAGGTCGACCTGTCGGTGGACGACCTGGTCATGATCGTCGACGGCCCCTTCAAGGAATTGGAAGGCAAGGTGGCCGAGACCGACGAGGAGCGCGGCAAGGTGAAGGTGATGGTCTCCATGTTCGGTAGGGAGACTCCCGTTGAGCTCGACTTTCTCCAGGTCAAAAAGATTTAAAACTCCTAAAATCGGCGCATTTGCACCAGTTTCGGAAATTTCACTCGTCGCCGTATATCCGTATACGTCTCGCTCGTGAAATCTCCTCCAACCAGTACAACTGCATCCGATTTTAAAAGTTTCGGCTTCGGTAGGACGTGTATTGATTTTTCCAGTTTTCTCTTGTAATATCCTCGCACTGTTACGCGAGAAAAGCTTCAACTTAATTTCTCAAAAATGGCAAAAAAGCTAGTAAAGCAGATAAAGGTCCAGGCTCCGGGCGGCAAAGCCACCCCGGCTCCTCCACTCGGTCCGGTGCTCGGCCAGGCCGGCATCAACATCGGTGAGTTCGTGAACCAGTTCAACGAGCAGACCCGCGAGCGCATGGGCGAGATCGTCCCGGCAGTGATCTCGGTCTACGATGACCGTTCGTTCACCTTCGTCCTGAAGACCTCCCCGGCCTCTCAGCTCATCCTGAAGGCTCTGGGCAAGGAGAAGGGTTCCGGCAAGGCTCCTTCCGCCAAGGTGGGTACCTTGACCGAGGCTCAGTTGCGCGAGATCGCCGAGAAGAAGATGTCCGACCTCAACGCCGCGTCGGTGGAGGCCGCGATGAAGACCATCGCCGGCACCGCCCGCTCCATGGGAGTCGATATCAAATGATCGATTAGATAGAAAAGAAAAGCGGCGGGGCCAAAGGCCCCGCCGCTTTTCGTCACCGCCTTCGCGTGCTATAAAAATAGCGGTCTTTCATCATCGGCACAGGAGGGAACGCATGCCATTTGAAAACGTAGGAGATCTTTCCATAACCATCATGGGCGAACGGGTGATCCATGAAGAGCGCCGGCAAATGGTCGTCGTGCTCCTCATTGATCCCACCGGGAAGCGCGTGGCTTTGTCGCGGACCGGCGGCGTCGCGCTCGGGCGGTCGCTGTTCGCCCCGCCTTGCGGCGAGGTCAATCTGGCCGAGTCTCCGGCCGCCGCCGCCAGACGGGTGGTGCGCGAAAGGCTCCAGGTCGGCTTGGCCGAGCGGCAGGTCGTCCTCGGCAGCGCGGTGCGCCGACCGAAACGGGGCCAGGAGGTCCGCTATAACTGGATCGCCGGACATGCCGACAACCAGGCGTTGGCGCGCGGCCGCTGGTACTCCTTCGATACCTTGGACACCATGGCGTCTCTGCATATGTCGGACACCATGAGCGTCCTGTTCCAGGGGGCGCTGCGGCGATTATACGCGCTGACGCGCGATCGGGCGCTGGTGCGGCCACAGGTCATCGCTGAGCATGGGGCGGCGATATTTTGATACTCACAGCCGGCGAATCCTCGCCGGCTGTTTTCTTTGTCTGGAACGTGTGTTATAAAACTGACGGACTTCGCGCTATTTTGGCGCGAAGCATTCAAGGAGGAAGATAGTGTTTCAGAAAAAGCTTTCTTCAGTCTGGGAATCCCTGCTGCCGGATTCGATGTTCTTCGTCGAGCATCGTCCCACCGTGGCGGGGATCCTCGTTACTCCGAATGGAAAGGGGATAGTCCTCGCCCAGCACGTGAACGGACCGGCCCATACCTTCATTCCGCCCCAGGGCGGCATCATGCCGAAGGAATCGCCGGGTTCGGCCCTGATCCGCGAGGTACGGGAAGAACTTCCCGGCGTCGAGCTCGATATCGATACCTTCGCCCTGCTCGGCGACTGCGTCAACGAGATGCCGCTGGAGCGCGGTGACCAGCCGGACAAGTGGATGTTCTGGGTGGCCGCTCGCTGCCAGACGCTGCCGGCTGCTCTCACCAGTACTGAGATCTCCGACATCCAGCCTGTCTGGTCCGCCGACCATCTGCTCGGCTTTCTGGAAAGCGGCCAGGTGCGCCGCAAGAAGCGGCAGATGCTCCTGGAGGCTGTCAACGCCACCCATTACCTCGGACTGCTGCAGTGGGGGTGCGACGAACAGATCTTTGCCGACCGCCACCGGTTCACTCCGGCGGTGGACATGAACGTCACGGCCTGATCAGGCCGTGACCAAAGCCGGCTCCTCGCGGAGCCGGCTTTTTCCTATCCATTATCTTATTCGCGTTCCAGTTCCACCCATTCGTATCTTATGTCTTCGTGTTCGCGGGCGCCGTGGCGGCCGATCTCTTTAAACTCATCCCCGTATTCTGGGAAGAAAGCATCCGCTTCGCTATCCTCGTCATCAATGAGTGTCAGGTATAACTTATCGGTATAGGGCAGGGCTAGTTTATATATTTCCGCGCCACCGAAGATGAAGATCTCTTTCTTCTCGATTTCCCGAGCTTTTTCCAACGCCTCTTCAATTGATCCCGCTACCACGCAACCCTCCGCTTGGTAGTTTGGATCGCGCGTAATGACGATATTGGTTCGTCCGGGCAACGGCCGTCCGATCGACTCATGGGTCTTGCGCCCCATGATGAGCGGATGTCCCATGGTGAGTTCCTTGACCCGTTTGAAATCATCAGGAATTCGCCAGGAAAGCCGGTTTTTCGTACCTAATTCACGGTTTCTTCCTATAGCGGCTATTGCGCTTACGCGGGGTTCTGGCATAAAGGATTCAACTTAAAACTATCGTCAATCCAAAGGTCGGCAAAAAGCGAGTAGAAATTTGCGAAAGATAACGAGTCATAGCCACTCTGGCGAGTGAGCTTTTGCGGATTTGTACCGCTTTTTGCCGACCAACGATGACGAAACGAACTTGACACTGTTCATTTGTGCTAGTTTTAAGTTGGATCCTACCATTATGCCATAGCGGTCGGTGTTTGCGAGGGTTATAATTATTTCACTATGGCCCAATACGAGATCGAAATAAAGAGCCTCCTTGGCGAGGAAGAGAATGCCAAGAAGTTATACGAAAAAATGTGTCAGCTTGATCCGAATTGCCAGAGAGTTACTGGCAACAAGCAGCTCAACCACTATTTCGAACCTGCCCGATCTGATGATCATTCAGGCGGGGGCGGCAACATGGAAGACTTGGTGATGAAGGTGTCATCGCATCTTTCTGACGAACAGTTAAAGAAACTCTCCGATATTTCCTCAGCTGGTACGAGTTTTTCCGTGCGCACGAGGCAGAAGGACGAGCAGGTGCTCTTGGTGGTCAAAGCTTCGGTCGACGAAGGCTCGAGCGCCAACACCGTCTCCAGGCTGGAGTTCGAAGAGGAAGTGCCGCTGTCTTTAGATGAGCTTGACGCCGTGCTGCTCGAGGCTGGTTTCCGGTATCAAGCTAAGTGGTCGCGCGAGCGCGAGGAGTATAACTACAAAGGTGCTAATGTCTGCATCGACAAGAACGCCGGCTATGGCTACTTGGCGGAATTCGAGAAGGTACTCGAGAGCGAAGACGATTCGGCCGTGGTAGCCGCCCGCGCCGATATCGAATCCTTGATGCAGGAACTGGGAGTTGAAGAACTCCCCCAAGACCGCCTCGAACGCATGTTCGCCCACTACAATCAAAACTGGCCCGAGTACTACGGCACTGACAGGGTGTTTAAGATCGAGTAACTATGTTTCTTTCAGACACCGACATCCTGGCGCTGGTCAAGAAAGGGGAGATCGTTCTCGATCCTTTCAACCAGAAACAACTGCAGCCGGCCTCTTATGATATTCGGCTCGGCAATACTTTTATTATTAACGACGCGCACTCTACCAAAGCTATCGATCCAGTGAAGGGGATCTACCCCAAGACGCAGACCATCGAAGTGAAGGATGGGGAAGAGTTCGTACTTCATCCAGGAGTTTCGATTCTTGGATATTCCAAGGAGAAATTCGGCAGCGATCAATATCTCATCGAAGTGAACGGCAAGTCGTCGCTGGCCCGCATTGGTCTCATCGTCCACAACTCCGCCAGCATCGTTAATCCTGGGCACTACCTCAACATTGCGCTGGAGTTATGCAACCTGAACAATGTTCCAATTGTGCTCCGTCCGGGCATGGAGATCGCTCAGCTCACTTTCTCCACTCTGTCTTCGCATACTAAGAAGAGCTACAAAGAAACCGGTCGCTACAACCAGAATAATTTTGCTTCCTATGTCCCACCCAAGACCGGCCCACTCGCTCGAAAACGTCCAAAATCACGTAAATCCTAGGGTTTCGGAAAATTTGCTCGTCACCGTATGTCCATATACGGCTCGCTCGCAAACTTTCCTCCAACCCGTCGGATTTCCAGGGATTTTGAAAGTTTTCTTTTGAGGAGTTTTTAAAAGATTGACTACCAAATTGTATGAGCCACAAACATCCCGAGTACCAGTACCTCGACCTGATGCAGAAGCTTATCGACGAAGGCGATAAGCAGGTGGATAAAGGCACAGGCGTGGCTACCTATAGTCTCTTTGGTCACCAGATGCGTTTTGATCTTTCGGAAGGCTTGCCACTTCTCACCACCAAGAAAGTGTATTGGAAGGGAGTGTTGCAGGAGCTCTACTGGTTTATGTCTGGCCAATCGAATATAAAGTATTTGGTCGACAACAACGTGCATATTTGGGATGACTATCCGTACAAGATCTACAACGAGAAGGTGGAGAAGGGTGAAGCTGAAGCGCTCACTAAAGACGAATTTATCGCCAAGATAGCGAACGACGCGGAGTTTGCGAAATTGCACGGTGAACTGCCGCATATCTACGGTGAACATTGGCGTCGGTGGCAGGCACACGACGGTCGGGAAGTCGATCAGCTTGGTTGGGTGATCGATGAACTGACCAAAGATCCGGACGCGCACAATACGTTGGTCAATTCCTGGAATCCGGAATATATGTATTCGATGGCCAAGAAAGGGGAGGCGGCGCGCTTTCCGATCTGTCACAATATGTATCAGGTCAATATCAAAAATGGCAAGGTGTGCCTCCAGCTCTATCAGCGTTCGGCCGACATCTTCCTGGGTGTACCTTTCAATATCGGCAGCTATGCTTTGCTTACTTGCATTATCGCTAAGATATTAGGTCGTGAACCCGGCGAATTCGTGCATACCTTCGGTGACGTGCATATCTACGAAAATCATATCGAGCAAGCTAAGGAGCAATTGGCCCGTGAACCGCTGCCGTTCCCGCAGGTGAAGATAAGTGATGAAGTAACCTCACTCGACAACTTCCGCCCAGAGCATGTCGAGCTTATCGACTACCAATCCCATGACACCATTAAGGCGGAATTGACCGTGGCCGGAGGATATAACAAGGACTTGCATTCATAAGCAAATTGTGATATAATGAGACAAGATCGAAGCTTCTCTAGGAGAGAATCAAGTGAAAACACGGATTGGTTATCAGGGTCTTGTCGCTGATATATTTGGCGATCGTGAGATCGAAGTTGCCGAATTTTCGGCGGAGCAACAAAAGCATATCGCGGAAATCTGCGAGGAGCTCCTCGCAGGACTCGATATCAATCATCGTGCGTCGGACATCATCCGACGTCGATTTGGCATCAATACTGCGCAAGAGACCCTCCAAGGCATCGGAGATACCTATGGAATCGGTAAAAACCGGGTGCTCGCCATAGAATCTCACGCGCTTCGCAGAATGAAGCATCCAGAGAGGAATCGAACGCTCCGGTCGTTTCTCTTTGAGGCAGGTTTCTCACGCTTTGCTCCGAGAGTGTGATCATGAAAAAAGAGGGCATTCGTGCCCTCTTTTGTTGCGTTTGATATAATAAAAACATGATCTGACGTAGTTAAAACTTGGGAGGTTATCAGGACTAATGAATTTTAGCTATGTCTACCTACGACTACATCAAGCAGCAAGACGAGGAAATATTTAAAGCGTTGGAGGGGGAGGAGGAGCGAGAACGGAAAGGGTTGGAGTTGATCCCTTCTGAGAATTACGTGTCGCGGGCCGTGCGCGAAGCCAATGGCTCGGTGATGACCAACAAATACTCCGAGGGCTATCCGGGCAAGCGCTACTACGGCGGGCAACAATACACTGACATAGTCGAGTCGATCGCTATTGAGCGGGCCAAGCAGCTTTTCAATTGTAAATTCGCCAATGTACAACCACTCTCCGGCGCGCCAGCCAACGTGGCCATGTATTTCGCCCTGATGGAGCCGGGTGACACGGTACTGGGAATGGATCTGTCGCACGGTGGACACCTAACCCACGGACATCCGACCACTTCCATCAACAAGGTCTTCAACTTCGTCCGCTACAAGATGAAGAATGTCGATACCGGTGAGATCGACTACGATGAACTGCGTGAAGTAGCTTTGCGCGAAAAACCGAAGATCATCCTGGCCGGCTTCTCGGCCTATAGCCGCGAGCTCGATTACGCCAAGTTCGTGGCCATCGCCAGGGAAGTCGGTGCGTATACCGTGGCCGACATGGCCCATATCGCCGGCCTGATCGCCGGCGGGGCGGCCCGGAACCCGTTTGATGATGGCTTTGATGTCATTACCACTACCACCCACAAGACGCTGCGCGGCCCGCGCGGCGGCATGATCCTCACGCGCGAGAGCGAAGAGATCGCGAAGCGAATCGACAAGGCCGTCTTCCCGGGCCTTCAGGGCGGGCCGCATATGAACGTGGTGGCCGCCAAGGCGATAGCTTTCGGTGAAGCCCTGACTCCCGCGTTTAAGGAATACACGGCTCAGATATTAAAGAATGCCAAAGCCATGGAAGCGGTCTTGGTCCGCGAGGGAATCCGCATGCTGGGCGGCGGCACCTCCAATCACCTCATTCTGGCCGATGTCTTTGGTTCTCTCGGTGTGACTGGCAAGGAAGCGGAGACGGTACTGGATGAAGTGGGTATTACGCTGAATAAGAACATGATCGCTGATGAGACGCGCACGGCCATGGACCCGTCCGGTATTCGCTTCGGTACGCCGGCCATGACCACTCGTAATATGAAAGAAGGGGAGGCGACGCGGGTGGCGGAGATCATGATAGAGACGCTGCGGAGCAAAGGTGATGAGGCGCGGAAGCGAAGCTTCCGCGCCGAGGTAGAGGGGTTGTGTCTCAAATTCCCGGTACCGGAGACGTTTGTCTAGTTGTTGACAGATGTAGTCTATCCGTTACCATCTTGGACAGGCAGTAAAGATGGAGGATTTTCTCTTGCGCAAGATACTAAGGGTGGCTCGAAAAAATTTCGAGCAAGCCGGTGGAAGATTCACGTTCTTGGACCCGAACGGGATGAGATGGCATGGCAGCTGTCGTTGCGTCGTTATCGACTATCTGCCTGACCGATATGTGATGGTCGGTATCGTCACGTCCGGCCCGGTGGAATGGGTCGATCTGTCGATAATCGTCTACGGTAAGGATGAAGAAGAGGATCTGTCGGTCGAACCTGAAGTGACCTACAGGGCTCATCGAAACGTCAGCCAGGAACTGCCGACCGCTTACGAACTGGCCAATTTCTGCGTCGACGCGTTCGAACCCGAGTCGCTTTCCCTGCGAAGCTGAGTCGGGTCGTCCATCGCGAAAGGCCGCGCTTTGCGCGGCCTTTTTCTTTTGGGACGGTGGTATACAATTAGCGTCATGAACGCCCGCCTCAAGGCCCTAGTGAATTCCCGACCGGCGCACCACTTGAAACGCCACTGGCTCACCATCGCCTTCGTGGCGGGTTTTTTGACCGACCTGATGCTCCTCAACAAGGTCGATAGCCTCTTTGATAACCTGATACTTTTTCTCTATGTCCTCTTGGCGATGTTCTCCATCTTCTTCCTCTACGCTTCGGTGGCCGGCCGCTTGCCGGAGCGCATATTGCCCTATGTCCGCACTTACGCGCCGCTCTTGATGCAGTACGCCTTCGGCGGCCTCATGTCCGGCATGCTCATCTTCTATGGCCGCAGCGCTTCCTTGATCGACAGTTGGCCCTTCCTCCTTCTTATCGCCGCCCTCATCTACCTCAACGAGACCGTGAGCGACAAGGCGGGACGATTGGTGCTGACGCTCTCCATGTTCTTCATCGGGCTTTTCTCGTACGTGGTCCTGGTGGTCCCGACCTTTCTCGGCTACATGGGGGCGTGGGTCTTCGTCGGCAGCGGCCTGGCGGCGCTGCTCGTAATGTACGCGCTCCTCTGGAGCCTCAAGCTGGTCATTCCGAATTTCCTGGCTCTCCAGACGCGCGCCATTATCTTTTCGATCGGCAGCATCTTCGCCGCCCTCAACTTCCTCTATTTCCTCAACATCATCCCCCCCATCCCGCTCTCGATCAAGGATATCGGCATCTACCACTCAGTGGTGCGCTTCGAGAACGGCCAGTATCAGCTTTCGTTCGAGGACGGCGATTGGTGGCAGTTCTGGAAGCGGTCGGACACGGCTTTCCATCCCACGCCGGGAGGGAACGTCTTCTGTTTCACCCGCGTCTTCACGCCCACCCGCTTGAACGTCGAGATCTACCATCACTGGGAATACTACGACGAGGCCAGCAAGGACTGGGTGACGCACGCCCGGGTGCACTATCCGATCTTCGGTGGCCGCGATGATGGCTACCGCGGCTACTCGCAGATCGGCAGCTTCCGCGACGGCACCTGGCGGTGTACGGTAGAGACCGCCCGGGGGCAGGTCTTGGGCCGGGAGAAGTTCAAGATCGACAGCTCGCGCCAACCGGAGGACCTGGTGACCAGAGTTGATTAATTTGCCATTATGTGCTATAATGGGAAGGTAAGGTCCTTTGAGGAGGGAATGCAGTTGCAAGACAGAATTGGAAAACGAAGGAGCACATCAAGTTCCACAACGGAGGCGTGAGGCATTCGTCGCCAAAACGTCTCGAGGAGACTCCGAGGTCGGGGGAAGGATTCTCGGCCGGCCGGAACTGTTCCGGCGTGACGGTCGAGTCCCGATACCCGAAGCGGAAGATCGTCAGGTAGCCAGTTCGTTGTGCTTGCGTCGGGCGCTCGTTCTTAACGAGCGCCTTTTTGTTTGTCTTTTCCCAGCGCAGGTATATGCTATGTCGCAGGCGAAATAGAGGAGGCTGACATGCCGGCAGTGAGAAGGGTGCTGATGATTCTGCTTTTGCTGGTGTTCGCTCCCGCTTCCGCGGGCGCGGTAGGAGTGAGAGACTCGGGATCGGCCTACGAAGATTGGGAAGTGGTCAACTTGCCGGTCTGTGCTTCGGAAAGGGCGGCCAGCGAGGTCTATTGGGCCGGCGTGCTGTATGGCGCGGCCGTGGCGGAGATCTTTCACCTCGTTCCGTTCCAGCAACGCGGCGAGTGCGGCTGGTCCGATCTGTTCATCCCGCGCTTGATGCGCGTTCTCTGTCAGATCGGGCAGTCGTACGAATGCGACGCCATCGAATGGTGGCGCGGTTCCGGCCGGGTGTACTTGGTCATTTGGCCCAAATGAAAGGGGTGCTCGCCGATGGCGAGCACCCCGCTTTTTTGTTATTGTTTCCCGTATCTATGCGAGAAGTTATCAGGACGGCGATCGAAGAGGTGGTGAACGAGCTGGGTTTGCCGAGCGCGGATTCCCGCCTGAATGAATTAGTCGGGCAGGTTGCCGTGGAGCATCCGGGCGATTTGTCTCATGGTGACTATGCTACCAATGTCGCCATGGTACTGGCTAAAGCCGCCGGGCAAAATCCACGACAACTAGCCGAAGATATCGTCGCCAAACTCGAAGGTCAGATCGAATACGTCGATCGTGTCGATATCGCCGGTCCCGGCTTCATCAACTTCCATCTCTCTCGCGATTTCTTCGCCGCGGAAACCGCCCGTGCCGTCCAGGAAGGTGATGAGTGGGGGAGTAACGACCATTGGAAAGACAAGGTGGTATTGGTCGAGTACACCGACCCGAATCCCTTCAAGGAATTTCATATCGGACACCTGTTCACCAATGCCGTCGGCGAATCGATCGCTCGCCTATTTATGGCCCAAGGGGCGGACGTGCGTCGGGTGAACTATCAAGGAGACGTCGGTCTTCATGTGGCTTGCGCTATCTATGGCATGCAACAGCTCGGTATTTCTGCCGCTGATGAATTTACTGCCAAAGATTTAGGCAAGGCCTACGCTCTGGGTGCCACGGCCAATAAGGATAATGAGGAGGCCAAGGCTGAGATCAAAGTCATTAACAAAGCTGTCTATGAACGGAGTGACGCTGAGATAAACGCGCTCTACGACCGGGGTCGCCAAGTATCCCTCGATTACTTTGAGACCATCTACGCCATGGTCGACACCAAGTTCGACCACTACTTCTTCGAAAGCGAGGCCGCGCCGGTGGGGAAGGAGTTGGTGTTGAATAATCCCGAAGTATTTCCCGAGAGCGATGGCGCGCGAGTGTTTAAGGGCGAAGAGTATGGTTTGCATTCACGAGTGTTTCTAAACTCACAAGGTCTCCCCACCTATGAGGCCAAAGAGTTGGCGCTAGCCAAGCTAAAAGATGAGTACGTGAAGTACGACCACTCGGTCATCTCCACCGCCAAGGAGATAAACGAATACTTCAAGGTGCTCCTCAAAGCCATGAGCTTTGTCTATCCCGATCTGGCAGAGAAGACCGAACATATCGGGCATGGCATGGTGCGACTTTCGACCGGCAAGATGTCGTCGCGGACCGGCGACGTGATCGCTGCTAAAGACTTTATCGATGAGATCACTGAAGCCGCCAAAGAAAAGGTGACTGAGTCTGGTCGGGAGGCCGACGAAGAGTCGGCGCGCGATATCGCCATCGCGGCTATCAAGTACGCGACCCTCAAGGGCAGTATTTATCAGGATTCTATCTTCGACAAAACCCAGGCATTGTCGTTTGAAGGCGCTTCCGGTCCGTATCTCCAGTACACCCACGCGCGTATCGCTTCCGTGTTAGAGAAGGCCCGGAATGCTGGAGTAGCTAGTGAAGTAAAAGCTGAAAATGTCCCGGCTGAAGCTTTTGCGGTCGAGAAAATTCTCTATCGTTTTCCCGAAGTAGTGGAAGAGGCCTTTGAAACGCGGGAGCCGCATCAGGTGGCCACTTTCCTCACGGAGCTAGCGGCCAGCTTCAACTCTTTCTATGGTAACGAAAAGATTGCCGATCCGTCCGACCCGCACGCGCCGTACAAATGCCTCCTCGCCTCAGCGGTGAAGCAGACCCTCAAGAGTGGCCTCTGGCTCCTCGCCATCAAAGCACCGGAGAAGATGTGAGTATGGAACACACAAAAGATATTCAGGATTGGATGGAGAAATTCAAGTCAGCTTGGCTGACGAAAGACATTGACCAAGTTTTCAACCTTTTTACTGATGACGTTGAGTATTGGGAAACTCCGTTTGAGAGACTAAGTAAGGGCGTGGATTTGAGGAAGGCGTGGGAAGAAATTTTGCCGTTGCAAAATATGCAACTGACTTATGAAATTTTTTCGATGGACTCTGAACGAAAGAGATATGGAGTCAGGTGGTATTTTTCACATTTCGAAAAAGAATCTGCGGGCGCTTATCTAATAGAACTGAATGAGCAAGGACTCTGTAGATACTTTTATCATTCCGCTCAGTCCAAAAATTAAAATGTCGTATTGCAAATTCGCTCCAGGCAACCCGATTCATAAGCATTACCACGCCAAGGAATATGGTTTTCCGGTAACGGATGATAACGTACTTTTGGAAAGGTTGGCACTAGAGATCAATCAGGCCGGTTTGTCGTGGGAGTTGATGCTGAAGAAACGCGCGGCTTTTAATAAAGCTTTCAAGAATTTTGAGGTAGAGAAAGTGGCGCGATTTGGAAAGCGTGATGTGGAGAGACTCTTGCAGGACGCCGGTATCGTGCGCAACCGGCTCAAGATCGAGGCGGTCATCCATAACGCCAAGGTCATCAAAGGTATTCAAAAAGAACACGGCTCGTTCACGGCTTGGTTAGCAAAGACTGAATGGTCGGCTTTAATCGAAAAGGAGCAAGTAAAGCACTTTAAACAACAGGGTTTCAAATTCATCGGTGGAGAAGTCTTGAAGGAATTTCTACAGAGCATCGGTCACTTACCGAGTCCGCATGATAAACTTTGTCCCGTGAACAAAGATATCTTCAAAGCCAAAGTATTGGCGATCGTTAAAGCTATCCCTAAGGGGCAGACCATGACCTATGGGGAAGTGGCCAAGCACGCCGGTAATCCTCGCGCCGCTCGGGCCGTCGGCGCTTTGATGAAACAGAACCAGGACAAGGGCGTCCCGTGCCATCGGGTGGTCGCCCGTTCTGGACTGGGTGGCTACAATGGGCTTCGCGGACGCAGCAAGGCGGCTATTCTAAAGCGGGAAGGGGTGATAGCATGATTCCCAGGTTGGCCTGGGAGGAAGACATGACAACGGTGAATATCGGTTTTAGCATCGCGTCGACCGTCGGTTCCGTCGGCATCGCCGGCATCATCATCGGTCTGGGCATGATTGCGATCAATCGCTGGTACTTCGGCGCCAAGCGTCATCTATAATATAAGGGGAATCCGGCGGCTCTGGCCGCCGTTTTCTTTTTTGGCCATTGAAAGTTTCCCGGAATTAGTGTAGTTATAGTCGGCAGTTCCTTTAGGAGGGTTCCGATGCGAATCGACAGCGTCATTTATTGCCGGGATCGCGGCCATACTCTGATGATCACTTCGGGTACGACCTTCTCGGATATCCGGGATTGGGTGGGTCAGTATGGTGAGGTGGAAGCGGTGTTGATCCACAAAGGCCGGAAACGGAAGCTGATCGCCCGTCGCGGCCATAAGCAGCCGGAGCGGGGATCGCTGAAAGACGATCCGGAAGCTCCGATCGCCGAACCGAGCCTGCCCACCATCATCGTCAATTTAGGACCACCGCCTCAGCCAAGCTGAGGCGGTTTCTTTTTCGATTTGTCGATGGTAGTATCAATAAACGCGGCTGATATCCGCGTCATTACAGCCAAGCGAGCGAGTGTCGTGAATGAGACGAAACGAAGAGCAGTTTCATTCATGACCGAGCGAGCGAAGGCTGTATGGCTTTAGCCATATTGGTCTGATTCACCAAGCCCACCATGAAGAAAAGAGATTTGCATAAAGAAACGGGGCAGGCGAAGCCTGCCCCGGAGAAGAGCGACGTGGCGCTTCGCGAGGAGGCGATCCAAGCCTTCTGGGAGGAGCGCGATATTTTCAATAGATCGGTAGAGAAGGAAGCCCCGAACGGCGACTACGTCTTCTATGACGGTCCGCCATTCGCCACCGGACTCCCGCACTACGGACACATACTAGCTGGCACCATCAAGGACGCCATTCCTAGATTCTGGACCATGAATGGCTACCGCGTGGCCCGC
Organism: uncultured Candidatus Saccharibacteria bacterium; assembly: GCA_964608605.1. Lineage (GTDB taxonomy): Bacteria > Patescibacteriota > Minisyncoccia > Phycocordibacterales > UBA918 > OLB19. The sequence goes on along the minus strand of CAZSOS010000002.1, from coordinate 93,609 downwards.
AAGTGGGGCTGGGATTGTCACGGCTTGCCGCTTGAGAACCTGATCGAGAAGAAACTCGGGCTCGCGACTAAGCGGGATATCGAGGAGTACGGCGTCAAGAACTTCAACGAAGCAGCCCGCGAGGCGGTCTTGGAGTATCGCGACGATTGGAAGCGCATCATCCCTCGCCTGGGTCGCTGGGCCGATATGGAGAATGACTATCGCACCATGGACGCCACCTATACCGAAAGCGTTTGGTGGGTCTTCAGCGAGCTTAATAAAAAAGGCCTGGTCTATGAGGGCTTCAAGACCATGCATCTGTGTCCGCGCTGTGGCACCACGCTATCGAACTTTGAGGTCAATCAAGGCTACAAGGACATCAAGGATATCGCGGTGACGGTGAAGCTACCGCTTACTGACGAGGAGAACACTTCGCTCCTGGTCTGGACCACCACCCCCTGGACGCTGCCGGGCAACTTCGCCGCCGCGGTTCACCAGGATGTGGTTTACGCCAAGGTAAAAGTGGGTGACGAATTCGTCGTACTCGCTAAAGAGAGGATCGCGCAATTGGCCACCGAAGAGTACGAAATCGTTGAAGAGTTCAAAGGTGCCAAGCTAGTTGGTCGCTCATATAACCCGCCTTTCGACTACTGGAAGGACCGGGCAGTGGAGAAGAAGGAGAACACCCGCCTGAACGAATCATTCGGGCAGGCCTGGAAGATCTATCATGCTGATTATGTAGAAGTGGGTACCGAAGGTACGGGCGCGGTGCATCTGGCTCCGGCCTACGGCGAGGACGATATGAAATTGGCGCAGGAACATAACATCCCGATCGCGCACCACGTCGACCAGGAAGGTAAGTTCATGGACTTTATTTCCGACTTCGAGTGCCGTCTGGTGAAGCCGAAAGACGACGATGACGCCGAGATCACGCACCTCGATGCCGATATCGAAGTGGTTCGGGCTTTGAGTGCCAAAGGCGTACTTTTCCGAAAAGAAAACATCACCCACAGTTATCCGCACTGCTGGCGCTGCGACACGCCGCTCCTTAACTACGCCACCACTTCGTGGTTTGTGCGAGTCACCGACTTGAAAGACAAGTTAGTGGCCGAGAACAATAAAGTGAAGTGGGTACCGGAACACGTGGGTGCTAACCGTTTTGGCAAGTGGCTCGAAGGCGCGCGCGACTGGGCCATCAGCCGCCAGCGCTACTGGGGCGCGCCCCTGCCGATCTGGCGCAATCCGGAAACTAAGGAATACAAAGTATTCGGTTCACTCACTGACTTAACCGCTCATGGCAAAAAGAGCGGCAATACGTACTTCGCGTTGCGTCATGGCGAGGCCGAGCATAACGTGGCCGGGATATTCTCTTCCGATAACTCAAAGGAATACGCTTTGACCGAGAAGGGTAAAGAGCAGTCATTAGAGGCGGCTTTGAAGCTTGCCGGTGAAGGTATCACTAAGATATATAGCTCGCCATTTAAGCGTTGTCTCGAAACCGCGCGGATAGTGGCCAAGGAATTAGGCTTGCCCGATGAAGCGGTCATTACCGACGAGCGTTTAGGGGAATATAAATTCGGCGTGTTCAGCGACCAGCCGGACGGCGAGTATCGGGCTTTCGAGGAGTCATCTCCGGATTGGTTCACGGCCGTACCAGAAGGAGGCGAGAGTCAGAAGGACTCCAAGAAGCGGTTCGGAGAATTCTTGTATGAAGTGGAAGCTAACGTAAACGATGAAAAGGTCTTGGTAGTCACGCACGCTATTGGCCTCAAGAATCTGCGCATGGTGGCGATCGGCGCCGATGATGCCGCTTCGCGGCAGATCGCGGAAGAAAGTACTACTCCGGGCCAATTGCTAACACTGGAGTTCACTAAATTGCCACACAACGACTTCTATGAACTTGACTACCACCGGCCGTATATCGATGACTACGAGGTGTTCGATGAGAATGGTATCCGCTTAGAGCGAGTGAAGGACGTCTTCGACTGCTGGTTCGAGTCCGGCTCGATGCCGTACGGCCAGCATCATTATCCGTTCGAGAATAAAGAAAATTTTAGCAACTGTTTTCCCGCTGATTTTATCGCTGAAGGTTTAGACCAGACCCGCGGCTGGTTCTATTCGCTTATCGTGCTCGGCACAGCGCTCTTTGGACACTCGCCTTACAAGAACGTGATCGTGAACGGTTTGGTATTGGCCGAGGACGGCAAGAAGATGTCGAAATCCCTGAAGAACTATCCCGATCCGATGGAATTGGTCGATCGGGTGGGGGCCGACGCTGTGCGATACTACTTACTTTCCGCGCCAATCATGCGGGCCGAGGACCTTAACTTCTCCGAAAAGGAAGTGACCGAACAGATGCGCAAGAACCTGGGCCGTCTGCATAATGTGCTTCAGATGTACGAAATGTTCGCTGATGGCACGGAAGCGAGTGCTGATTCGAAAAATGTACTCGACCGCTGGATTCTGGCGCGCCTGCATCAGTTGATAAACGAATCCACCGAAGGCTTCAAGAACTACGAGCTTGATAAGGCGACTCGACCGATAACAGACTTCATTGATGATTTGTCGGTGTGGTACTTGCGCCGTTCGCGTGACCGCCTAAAAGGAGAGGACGTGGCGGATAGGAAACTCGCGCTGGCCACTTTGCGCTATGTGTTGAAAACGCTGGCACAGGTAATGGCCCCTTCGATGCCTTTTTACGCTGACTACCTTTGGAGCAAGGTGAAAGGCGAGGGTGGAGAGGAAAGCGTGCATCTATCAAATTGGCCGGAGGTGCGTGAAGTCGACCCGGTAGTCCTGGGTGAAATGAGTTTGGTCCGCGAGTTCGTTACCTTGGCCCTCGAAGCCCGTACTAAAGCGAACGTGAAAGTGCGTCAGCCGCTGCCGAAGCTCACCATCAACATCGAGCTGGAGGATGAGTATGCCGCCGTAGTTGCAGATGAGATAAATGTGAAGGAAATAGTTTGCGCGGCCGATCAGATAGAACGGGCAGTGTTGGATACGACTATCACTCCGGAACTTAAGGCCGAAGGCGACGCCCGTGAATTCATCCGCGCGGTACAGGAGCGGCGCAAGGCCGAAGGTCTGGAGCCTGGCGATCGCATCGCCCTCAAGGTCCAGACCTCTGATGCTGGCGAATCGATCATCAAAGCTTTCGAAGCCGAGATCCGGCGCGTCACTGGCACCGACTCCATAGAATTCGGCGATGCTTCCGGTATTGAAATAAAAGCCGGCGACCACTCCTTCACCGTGGAGCTGAAGGTTTTGTAATCGAGTCGTTTAGTCGGTAGGAAGGGTGCGAGTTTGCTTCCGCTTTTTCTACTAGACCCTACACCCTAAACCCTGTACCCTATACATCGTGTCCTATAAAACCTATACCACCGAGGCGATCGTCTGCGGCTCGCGGGCGAATAACACTTCCGACAAATCCTTCTTGCTTTTCACGCGGGAGGCGGGGATGTTGTGGGCCTCTGCCAAGAGCGTGCGCGAGGAGCGTTCGCGGCAGCGCTTCGCGCTCCAGGATTTTTCCTTCATCCGGGTGTCTCTCATCAAGGGGAAGGGCGGCTGGAAGATCGGCAGCGCCGAGGGAGAGCGGAACTTCTTCTCGGCCTGCGATACCAAGGAAGCCCGCCACCGCGTCAGCGTCATCGTGAAGCTGGTGCGGCAATTCGTCCATGGGGAAGTGGCGCACGAAGCGGTGTTCGATGACGTGAAGACGGCACTCACGATGTCTTCCGAGGAAGGACTTTCAAGTAGCGACTTTCTCTCGGTATTCTCGCTGCGCTTCCTCGACCGTCTGGGCTATATCGCTTCACCGCAGAGATTCTCGGCCTATCTGGCGGATCCCGAGTGGTGGACCTTGCCATCCCTGCCTCCCGAAGCTCTGGTATCGATCGATAAGGCCAAGCAGGCCAGCCACCTGTAAAAGTTAAAGGTCGAATCTTAAAATGAAAGATGGCGGCAATTTCCCGAAGGGAAATTGCCGCCAATGTCATTTTACATTTTGAGATTTAAATTTTACAATTTGACGATGGCGGACAAGCGCTCTCACGAACAGATGAACAATTTGCGCGAACGGCTTTACGCGCGCGGCGAAACCCAAAGACCATACCGTCGTTCCACTCTCCGGGAGACGAAGGTGGTGGATGAAATGGGGGCGCGGCCGCCGGCCGCGCCCCCACCACCTCCGCCAGTGCCTCCGACCGAAGAATCCTTCGCCGCCGAAGGTCGGGGTAGCGGCCGCAAGTTCCGGATGATCATGATCATCATCGGGCTGTCTTTCTTCATACTATCCATACTGGTGTCTAGCCTCTATATCATGCTGGGCCGCAACACCGTGTCCGGCTCCAACATCGCGGTCGGCGTCACTGGGCCGTTCACGGCCGGCGGCGGGGAAGCGCTGTCGCTACAGGTCGGTATCACCAACCAAAATAGCGTGGCTATCGAATTCGCCACGGTGGTGGTGGAATATCCTTCGGGCACCCGCTCGGCCGACGGCCAGGACAAGGAGCTCTACTCCGAACGCATACCGATCACGGCCGGTATCGCGCCGGGGGAGACCAGGAACGTGCCGCTCCGCGCCCGCGTCTTCGGCGAGGAGAACCAGGAAGCTTCCATTCGGGTTTCGGTGGAGTACCGGGTGGCCGGATCGAGCGCCACTTTCTACAAAGAGGCCGCCCCGCATCGTTTCAAGATCGGCAGCGCCCCGGTCGTCTTGAAGGTCGACGCCGAGAAGACCATATCATCCGGACAGGAGACTACGGTGCGGCTCACTCTCACTTCCAACTCGCCGACCCCCATCAGCAATCTCATGGTGCGGGCCGAGTATCCCGCCGGCTTCGACTTCACCCGCTCCACGCCATCACCGCAGAGCGGCCGCAACGTCTGGTCCATTCCCGAGCTTCAGCCTGAGGGCAGCGCCACCATCGAGGTTACTGGCGTAGTGGTGGGAACCAAGACCGAGAAATACGTGATGCGCTTCACGGCCGGAGTGGCCGATCAGCGTGATCAAAGCAGCCTGGCTTCGGTACTGGCGGTCGGTGACACCGAGTTCACTCTTGAAGATCCGTTTTTGGCGGTCAAAGTGCTGGTCGATAACCGCTCCGACGAGACAGTCAGTCTTGGACCCGACGGGCAGGCCACCGTCTCCTTAGAGATCCGTAATACCTTGGACACCGCCGTCTTTGACGGACTGATCGAGGTGAAACTCGGCGGCAACGCGCTGTCCGACGGGGGCGTGCGGGTGAATAACGGCTATTATGATTCCAATACCAATACCGTTCGTTTCGACGTGGCCTCGGTCTCGGGGCTGCGCCGCATCAATCCTGGCTCCTCGGCCAACCTTTCCTTCAGCATCCGTCCCGAAGCCGTGGGCTTGGAGACGCCACAGGTAACTCTCGATGTCTCAGCCTCGGCGCGTCGCCTTTCCGAGAACAGCGCTCGCGAGCGGATCGCGGGCACGATCAAGCGCGTCATCCGGGTCGAGAGCCGTCCGACCCTGGTGGCGGAATTGCTCGGTGCCGCCTCCGGTTCGGTCCCGCCGAAGGTGGGACAGACCACGACCTACGACCTCCGCTGGAAGGTGGTCAACTCCGCCAACAGCATCTCCGGAGCGGTGGTCACGGCTACCTTGCCTTCTTACGTGGAATGGGCGGGAGAGACGGCCGGTGCCGGCGCTTGGAGCTACAACCCCTCGACCAGGACCGTGGAGTGGCGAGCCGGGAGCGTGAACGCTGGCGGCGAGGTTTCCGGCACCTTCAAGGTGAACTTCTTGCCAAGTTCGTCGCTTGTTGGTAGAACACCTACATTGGTGGAGACGGCGGCTCTTAGGAGCCAGGACAACTTCACCGGCTCGACCCTGCGGCATTCGGTGGGAGCCGTGACGGCCGAGCTCTCCGGCCAGCGCAACAGCGGCGTGGTGCAGAATTAGTTAACTTTTACATTCAGCATGGCAGATACTGAGAATAAGATGGAGAAGATCGTGTCGCTGGCGAAGCGAAAGGGTTTCGTGTTCCCGGGATCGGAGATATACGGCGGGTTCGCCGGCGCCTATGATTACGGACCTTTGGGAGTGATGCTGCGGGAGAATATCCTGCGCGAGTGGTGGAAGATGTTCGTGACCGACCGCGAGGACATGTACGGACTCAACGCCTCGATATTGATGAATGAAAAGGTCTGGGAGGCCAGTGGCCACACCGGGGCCGGTTTCGCCGATCCGATAGTGGAGGACCTGAAGACCAACGATCGCTACCGCGCCGATCATCTGCTCAAAGACAACGGTATCGACGCTGACGGCTTGTCGCTCGCAGCCATAAATGACCTGATCAAAGTCAAGGGTATCAAAAGCCCAAAAGGCAATCCTTTGTCAGAGGCGCGGCAATTCAACTTGATGTTCGAGACGCAGGTGGGCGCCGAAGGCGCCATGAGATCATATCTGCGACCGGAGACCGCTCAAGGCATTTTCGTCAACTTCAAGAACGTGGTGGACACCATGAGTCCGAAGATGCCCTTTGGTATCGCCCAGGTAGGCAAAGCATTTCGCAACGAGATCGCGCCGCGAGATTTTCTTTTCCGGGTGCGTGAGTTCGAGCAGATGGAGATCGAATACTTCGTGAAGGAATCAGAATGGAAAGAACGCTTCGAAGAGTGGCGCGAGACCATCTGGAAGTGGTTCGATCGTCTCGGCCTGAAGCGCGAGCATGTGCGTGAACTCGAGGTTCCGGAGAACGACCTGGCTCATTATTCAAAGCGCACCATCGACTTCGAATACGACTATCCAGGCAAAGGATTCAGCGAGCTTTCCGGTTTTGCTTATCGCACCGATCATGATCTGAAGAGCCACATGAACGCCAGCGGCGCTTCCCTCGAATATATCGAGCCAGATGGTACCCGCTTTATCCCGCACGTCCTGGAACCTTCTTTTGGTTTGGGCCGCGCCATAGTAGCTGTCTTGTCTGAGGCATACGTTGAAGATGAAATGGGAGGCGAGACCCGCACTTATTTGAAGTTCCCGGTCCATTTGGCGCCGTACCGCGTGGCCGTCTCGCCGCTTCTAAAGAACAAGCCGGAACTAGTGGAGAAGGCTAGGGAAGTATACGCCATGCTCAAAAAGGAATTCGGCAACGTGGCCTTCGATGATAACGGCAACATCGGCAAGCGCTACCGCCGTCAGGACGAGATCGGCACGCCATACTGCGTCGTCGTCGACTTCGACACTCTGGGCGAAAATCCCGAACTTCTGGACACCGTTACCGTCCGCGACCGCGATACTGGGGAACAGAAACGCGTGGCCATCGGTGAGTTGACAGACGCTTTGCGTTAGCCCAAACTTACCTTCCAGGAGTTCCTAAGGGGAGGGAAAAGTGGAATTGAAACCAAGAACGCCGCTGGTCTACGTTTTATATGTGCCCGGCAAGGAACAGGTAGACGTGTTGAACACCGAAGAGTTCAAGAAGATCAATTCTTTGGTGATCGACAGCCAAGTGACCGCCATCTTTTCCTCGCTGAATTACGAGGTACTAGATCAGGCGATCGATAAGGGTTTTCGCTTCGATCACATCTTCTCGCATATACACAAACGGTCTTTCCGATCAGTACGAAAGGTATGGGTGGCCGGGCGAGGTTCAAGCGTTTACGCCCGCGAGGTCATCAGGACGGCGTTGTCCCGTGATTACGATATACCCGTCAGCAACTACACTCCGGCTGAAAGCTGTTTAGGATCGTACATCCGCATGCTACAGCGCGGCACGCCTCGTCGCGCTTATCTGGTAGGCGAGAAACTGGGATTGATGTTGCCAGGATGAAGGGGCGGCGCGTTAGCGCCGCCCGCTTTTTTTTACCCAAAATCGGTGCTATTCTTGCTTATTATGTCTGACAAGGGACCTCGATATCTCACCACCACGCTGCCGTACGTGAACGCCGATCCGCACATCGGCTTTGCTTCCGAAGTGGTAGCTGGTGACGTTTTGGCTCGCTATTGGCGCTTAATGGGTCATGAGGTCTTCTTCAATACCGGTACCGACGAGCACGGCCAGAAGATCGCTGAAAAGGCCGATGAGAAAGGTCAGGATCGGCAAGCCTACGTCGATCATTTCGCGGGTGAATTCAAAAAGCTCGGGGCCGCGCTTGACCTGTCTTTCGACAACTTCATCCGCACCACCGACGCGGGACATAAAGCGGCCGCGCAGGCCATCTGGCGGAAGTGCCTCGAGAATGGCGATATCTATAAAAAGAAATACCAGGGATTATATTGCGTGGGTGATGAGATGTTCCTGCGCGACAGCGACCTGGTCGACGGTCGCTGTCCGAATCATCCCAACATGGAACCGCAGATCGTGGAGGAAGAGAATTACTTCTTCGCCTTGTCCAAATACCAGGATTACTTGAAGGAATATCTGGCAAAGCCGGGGGTGATCCTGCCGGAGTGGCGACGAGAAGAGGCGGTTAAGTTCGTTGAGGGTGGCCTGGAAGACTTCTCCATTTCCCGCGAACGCGCCCGACTTAACTGGGGTGTGGATGTTCCCGACGACGAAGACCAGGTCATGTACGTTTGGTTCGACGCTCTTACTAACTACATCTCCACGCTGGGATGGCCGGAAGATAAAAATGGGAACTTCAAGAAGTTTTGGACGGAAGGAGAGGTGGTGCAATTGGCCGGCAAGGACCAAGTGCGCTTCCAGTCGATCATGTGGCAGGCGATGCTAAAAAGCGCGGACGTGAAGGCTACTGACAGCGTGGTCTATCACGGCTTCATCAATTCCGGCGGACAGAAGATGTCCAAGTCGCTCGGCAACGTCATCAGCCCTTACGATCTAGTGACTCGCTACGGCACCGAGGCCACGCGCTACCTCCTGTCGCGCCACGTGCACCCCTTCGATGACTCTGACGTTACCTTCGAGAAGATGGACGAGTGGTATACGGCCGGACTGGTGAATGGCCTCGGCAACCTGGTGGCCCGCATCACCAAGATGGCCGAGACGCATCTTGAGGCTCCGATTGAGAAGCCAACGATGGCGGAGCTTGATCCTGATTATCGACAGGCGCTCGACGCGTTCAACCTTCAGGCCGCTTGCGATCATATCTGGAAAAAGGTGGGAGAACTCGACGAACGCATCACCGCCGAGGCGCCCTTTAAGCTCGTGAAGACCGAGCCGGAAAAAGCCAAGACCTTGATCCGTGAGCTTCTAAGGGAACTATATGTCATCGGCCGACTGCTGAATCCCATCATGCCCAAGACCAACATCATCATTAAAGAAGCTATTTTGGCTAACAAAAAACCAGAAAATCTTTTTTCCAGGCTACCGGAATAGCACTGTTCACAGAATATTTTTGACAGTCGAACAAGAAGCCCGCGGCCGTAGGCCGCGGGCTTTTATTTCCTTAAAACTATCAAATGGGACCGCAGGTGATATTGGAAGGCATCGGCCTCTTCGATTATTAGCTGGGGATAGTCCGGGTCGATGGGGCAGAGCCGCGGTAAGATTAACGAGTAGAAGGGGTATTCATTAATTATAAAGTTTAAAACCACATCATATGTTGGAATTTCTCGGAGCCTATGCCATATCTTGGTTATTGGGCGGAGGGTTGATACTGGCGCTGATCATCTGGTACGTCTTCTTGCGTAAATGATCCGACCCGTGCTCGCGTGACGTTTTATAAACTAGAGCCCCTGCTTTGCGCGGGTATCGCGGGCCGTTTGAAATAGCAATATCTATGAAAAAGGTAACCAAAGACAACATCAAGAAGCACGCCCGCCGGCTTCGCGAAGTCACCGAAGAGGAGTTTTCCGAGCTGCGCTCGAGCTACGAGAAGCTGATGGAGAACTCGCGCGGTGCCGACATGCCCATCTTGCTGGTCATCGCCCTGATAGGCGTGGCCATCGTCCTCATGGCCCGTAGCCCGCTATTCGATCTGGTCGGTCTGATCGTGTTCGCTTACCCGATCTACATGTTCGTGCGTCAGGATGGACACGAGGAAGGTTACTTCGAGGGATATTATGACCATAAGTGCAAGGTCGGGGATAAGAACTAACAATTTGTCTTGTCATGAGTAAAAAGAAAAAAGGGATCTCAGCCGCCGCGTTACTGCTGATCGGCGCGATCGTGTTCGGCGGCGCCGCTTGGTGCATGCTCTATGCTTCGGGCGACGCGACCGCCCGTGAATGGGTCGCCAAGGTCGGATTCGGCGAGAAGGTAAGCGTCGAAGGGGTGGCTTGGGTGTGGGAGCGTACGGAACGGGCCGACGGCTCGGTGGTGGAGCCCAAGGACGGCTCCTTCGTGCTGTCGCTGATCGTCGAAGAGAAGCGCGTCTCCAGCACCACCGACTGTAACAGCCTGATGGGCAGTTATCTGCTTAGCACGGACAACTCGCTTCGATTCGGCGCCCTCGCTTCCACCAAGATGTTCTGCGCCGGTTCGATGGAGTCGATCTACGCCGAGCAGCTGACGCTAGTGAACTCCTACCATGTCAGCGGTAGCACTCTTTACCTCAAGCTGGATCGCGACTTCGGCACGATGGTCTTCCGCAAAAAATAGCCGTTTTGTGTTATCGTACCGGCAATGTATCGGTATATCGACACCCACGCCCACGTGAACATCAACGCTTTCCAGGATGACACGAAAGCGGTGATGGAGCGTTGCCAAGCGGAGGAAGTAGCGATGATCAACGTCGGTACCCAGGCCGACACCAGTCGTCGGGCGGTGGAATTAGCGATGGAGGCCGACCACTGCTTCGCCATCGTCGGTCTGCATCCGGTCCACACCTCCGCTTCATATCACGACGAACAGGAACTCGGCGCCAACATGAAAGGGTTCACCTCGAGAGGGGAAGAATTCGACGCTGCTTATTATCGCGAACTGGCCGGGAGTAAGAAGGTGGTGGCGATCGGTGAGTGCGGCTTGGACTACTATCGTCTGGAAAGCGACACTAAAGCGGTGCAAGAGAGAGCCTTTATCGCGCAGATCGAATTGGCTAACGAACTTGGTTTGCCTCTCATGATCCATACGCGGGACGCCAAAGGGAACAGCGCTTCGGCCAAGGCCTCCGCGGGGGTCGGCAACGTCTACGACGACACTTATGAGATATTGAAAGCCCACGCCAAGGTTCCGGGCAACGTGCATTTCTATGCCGGTAATTGGGAGCAGGCCAAGAGATTCTTCGATATCGATTTTTCGGTGTCGTTTACCGGCGTCATCACCTTCGCCAAAGATTACGAGGAAGTGGTCAGGAACGCGCCTTTGGACATGATTCATGCCGAGACCGACTGCCCGTACGTGGCGCCGGTACCGTATCGCGGTCAGCGGTGCGAACCGTGGATGGTAAAGGAGGTCTATAAGAAGATCGCGGAGATCCGCGGGGAGGACGAGGAGGGGGTGAGGAGGCAGCTCGTGGCCAACGCCGCGGCTCTGTACAAATTGGATATTTAGGGTAATTTACCGTTCAGACATGGAGGTGTTTGGATGTTCGAGACTCTGATAGCGGCTGAAATAGCCATCCCGATCTTGAGCCTGGTACTGATGGCCTTCTGGTTCCCGACCTGAAAAGGAGATTGAGATGGATTATCTGGTCATGGTCCTGATCTTCGCCGTCGTCATCGCCGTCCTCGGCTACGTGCTGTGGCGCGGGATAGTGAAGCGGCACGCGGACGATATTACCGGACGCGAATGAATCATTCTTCAAAGCCCGCGGCCTTGTGGCCGCGGGCTTTAGCGTCAGTCAAAGATATTGAGGAGATACTGATCGATCGTGCGTTGCTCCCAGTCATAGAAGTGGGCGTCGTCGCGATGGAGGTCGGTGGCCAGCTCGACGCCGACGAAGCGCCAGTGCCACGGTTCATAAACGTAGTACTGGTTGCCTTCCGGGTAGGAGAGGGTGAAGCCGTATTTGTGGGCGTTCTTCTGGAGCCACTTGAAAGCTTCGGTGGCGGCGAAAGCGTTCGTTAAAGCGCCGTTCATGTTAGCGGTGGTGAAGTCGATGGCCGTGCCGAGTTGGTGCTCCGAGAATCCTTGGTCGGCCGAGAAGGCGTTGGCGCCTGAGCCGTAAGTGACGGTGTAGGCTCCCTTGAGCGAAGCCTGGTCGTAGAACGAGCGGTAGCTCGAAGTGACCCAAAGATCGATACCATCGCGTTTGGCCGCTTTCAGCATTCTTTCGAAGAAGGGCATGACCTTGCTGTGGAGCTGGTGGGTGCGGGACTCGGAGTACTTCCACTCGTTGTCGATCTCCGAGAGCGCTTCCGGAACGTAGTGTTCGTTGAGGAAGTAGACCTTGGAATATTTCTGCAGCAGTTCCTTATCGGTCTTCGAAAGCTTGTCGAGGTCCGACACCGTGCCGGCCAGGTCGTTGATCCGGTCCTCGAACTCGTCGTTGCGGTCCTTCTCGTCGCGCAGCCGGTCTTCGGTGTCAGATAGCTCCTGGCTGGTCATCTGCAGGCGGTCGGACAGCTCGGTGATGACGTTCTCTTTGAGGGCCAGCTCTTCGCCTTGGGCTTCGAGACGCTGATTAAGCGTTGCTACCGTCTCCTTATGCTGGGTGCTCTGCCACCAGAAGAAGGCGCCGCTTCCCAGGGCGGCCACTGCGAGCATGATGGTCAGGATATTCCGGAGATTGGTTTCCATGTTCGAATTTTAACATATCGGCCCCGACAAAAAGGTCTACCCTGTTGAATTTGTTATGAATCCGTGGTACGGTAGCGCCGTTATAAGTTGATATCTGGCCTCGCGGCCAGGTGTCTAAAAACAACATAATGGTAGAAAACAACATGCCGGCGGTCGAAGTCGAGAACGCGGAGCTGGACGAAAAGGATGTCCAGAGCTACGAGCTCGCTTTCCACGTACTTCCAACGATCGCCGAAGGGGAAGTAGCAGAGGTCTTTCTAAAGATCAAAGACACTATCGATAAGGCCGGCGGTGAGATCGTCGGCGAAGAAGCGCCTGAGCGTTTCGAACTGGCCTACGAGATCGAGAAACACATCGAAGGCAAGAATCGGAAGTTCCGCTCGGCCTACTTCGGCTGGGTCCGTTTTAAGGCGGCGCCGGCGAGCGCGGTGACCCTCAACGCTGAGGTTGATGCTAACGCGGCCATCTTGCGCCACCTCCTGGTCAAGCTCACTCGTGTCGAAGAGGAGAATCCGTTCCGCTTCCATGACGCCATCCGCGACCTGAAGCAGGTCACCAACTACGAGGAGTCAGAGGTGGTGGCCGAGGCCGCCCCGACCGAGGAGGCCAAGGAGGAGTCCGCGACCGAAGAAAAAGAGGTATAATAGGGGACAAGTCTTACCAAGTCCTTCACCCTAAAAACCTAGCTTATGTACATCAACAAGGCCATCATCTACGGCAACCTGACCCGTGATCCCGAGAAGAGAGCGCTTCCGAGCGGCCAAGCGGTCTGTTCGTTCGCTGTCGCCACCAACCGCACCTATACCGATAAGGACGGCAAGAAACAGGAGCAGACCGAATTCCACGATGTCGTGGCTTTCGGCAAATTGGCCGACGTCATGGGGCAGTGGCTCAAGAAGGGCCGGCCAGTGTACATCGAGGGCCGCATGCAGACCCGTTCCTGGGAGCAGGATGGCGTGAAGCGCTATCGCACCGAGATCGTGGCTGACAACTTCCAGTTCGGCGCCGACGGCGGCCGGGGTACTGGTGGCGGAGACAATACCGTTTCCGCTTCCAATGCCGCCAACACTCCGAACGCGCCTAAGCTACCTGACTACCCTGAAGAAGAAATAAATCCCGATGATATACCCTTCTAATTTCGAATGATGAATTTCAAATTTCGAATCAATGTTGAATTAGCTAATGTTTCAAAATTTAAACATTAAAAATTGAATCAAAATTCAAAATTAGTAATTCAAAATTTGCGAGTAGCCGATACCAATAACCAATATATGAACGAAAACAAAAACACTGAACGGAAAGATTCAACACAAAACCACATAGACTACAAGGACATCACCAAGCTTGGCGCTCAGGTGAATCCTCACGCTCGCATCCTGTCTCGCAAGCGCACCGGCTTCAAGGCCAGCGCTCAACGCGATCTGGCCAAAGCCATCAAGCGCGCGCGCTTTATGGCCCTGATGCCGTACGTCAGCCATTAGGATCTGAAAGTAAAGCACGGCCGGGCGAATGCCCGGCCGTGCTTTACTTTTGGCGCAAAAGGCGTCAAGCTACAGTCAGAGGTTCATACGTGAGGGAGGAGTGATATGAACGACAACTACGACTGGTGGCGGACGAATGAGGACGAACACCAGCCGTTTATCCCGCCGTTCGATCCAAGGCCCGACGATATCGGTGAAGCGCGCGAGGCTATCATGGTGGTCATAGCGCTGCTACTGCTGGTGGTTTGGGTTCTGGCTGTGGTGCATTCCCAACTGAAGGAGACGCCATCCTCGGTACAGCTGGTCTATCGATTCGTCGATCTATTCCAGTGACCAAAAAGCCGGGCGCTTCGCGCCCGGCTTTATCTTTTCCGGGTAACTAGCTACTAGGAAACCAGAAAACTAGTTAGGCCTTCTCCATCCGCTCGGAATAGGTGCCGCTCTCAGTATTGATAGAAATGACATCACCTTCGCCGATGAACATCGGCACCATGATGGTCGCGCCGGTTTCGAGAGTCACCTCTTTCTGCGCGCCCGAAGAAGTGTTGCCCTTAACGGCCGGCATCGCTTCCTTGACCTTCAGTTCCACCTTGATCGGCACGGTCACGCCGATTATCTCCTCGTCAAAGACCAAAGCCTCGACGTCGGTATTGGCCTTCATGAATTTGGCCGCCGGACCGATCAGATCGGCCGCGAGCGCGAAGCGCTGTCCTTTATCGCCGACTTCATGGAACCAGTACTCACCCTTCTGTTCGTAAATGAAGGTGATCGACTTCTTCTCCATATCGGCCTCTTCGGCGTTCTCGTTCTGGTGGAAGGAGTATTCCACCACGCGTCCGGATTTCAGGTTCTTGAGTTTGGTGACGTTGACCGGCTTGCGCTGCTGCTTGCGGAAGACGTGGCTAGAGACCACCACGTACGGCTCGTCGTTGAAGATGATAACTTTCTTGGGGAGGATCTCGTTATATGATAGGACGGACATACTAGTTGGCTGGTTAGCTGGTGTGTTGGTCCACTAGTTAACCAGAAAACTGGTAAACTAGCAAACAAGATGATGCTCGGTTTTCCATCCAAGGAACAGGCTCAGGAATTAAGCGATGAGGTCGTGCTGCAGCGCTCGCGCTCGGAACCTTGGCTTTTTGCCGTGCTTTTAGAGCGTTACCAGGAGGCTTTTCTGCGTAAGGCCAGAGGCATCGTGCATCGGCCGGAGGATGCTGAAGAGGTGGTTCAAGATGCGTTCACGAAGATCTATATCAACGCCGATCGATTCCAGCCTCAGGAGGGCGCCTCGTTTTCCTCCTGGGCCTACCGTATCCTGATGAATACCGCCTTCACGCGCTATCAAAAGTTGCTAAAAGAGGGCCAGCGATTCACGGTCATCGATCCCGAGTTCGAACAGTTCATCAAGGACGAAAGTTTGCCTGCCGCTTTTGATCAAGACCGAGACTTAGTGGAGCGATTATTGGCGTCCATGCCCGGACACTTGGCCGAAGTCCTCAGACTGTTCTATCTAGAGCGCTGGACCCAGCAAGACATAGCCGAGAAGAACGGGGAAGAGGTGGGCACCGTTAAAGCTAGGATCCATCGCGCCAAGGCCGTTTTTAGAAGGATCGCGGCCGACCGGTCGTAACGTTTCGACTTTTATCCAAGTTATAATCGATATATGGCCGAGCTAAGTAAAAAGATCATGCGCCGCGTCTACTACGCTTTTTTCCTGCGCCAGGTTACTCACCCCGTCTTCTTGCACGCGGCGTTGCTGCTGATCAGTTTGTTCGCCCTGTCGCGCGTGGTCTCGGTACCCGATGTCCTGGCCAATTTGATGCAAGTGAAGGTGGGGGAGGTGCTGCAGTTTTTCCTCGGCGCGCTCTTGAATACCGGAACTCTCACCATTGTTTGGCTGGCTATCATCATCGTCACGGTCGCGTCTTTGATCTGGCGTCTCTTCCGCGACCGCCGTTTCGTGCACATCGCCAACCGAGCCGAATGGGTTTAGGTATATAAAAATAAGCGGGTGCCAAAGGCACCCGCTTATTTTTATCTCTTAAGAAGCCGCTTCTTCTTTCATCGCCTTGCGGATATTCTTTAACAGGTCGTTCGCTACTTTAGTATTTTCCCGGAGGTATGTGCGGGCGGCGTCGTAGCCCCGTCCCAGCTTCACCGTGGCCGAGTCGTCGGCTCCTGGTGGAGTGTACGAGTAGGAAGCTCCAGACTTACCGACTATTTTAAACTTCTCGCCCAAGGCCAGCATCTCGCCCTCGCGGCTGATGCCCTCGTTATAGATCAGGTCGAATTCGGTGGAGCGGAAAGGAGCGGCCACCTTGTTCTTCACCACCTTCACGCGGTGGCGGCCGCCCACCACTTCTTCACCCTTCTTGATCTGGGCGATGCGGCGGATGTCCAGGCGCACCGACGTGTAGAATTTAAGCGCCTTGCCGCCCGGGGTGGTCTCGGGGTTGCCGAACATGACGCCGATCTGCATGCGGATCTGGTTGATGAAGATGACCACTGTCTTCGACTTGGCCACGACGCCGGTCAGTTTGCGCAAGGCCTGGCTCATGAGCCGGGCCTGCTTGCCCACGTGGCTTTGGCCCATCTCGCCCTCGATCTCGTCGCGCGGGGTCAGCGCCGCCACCGAGTCGATGACGATGACGTCGATCTTGCCGCTTCGTACCAAAGACTCCACGATCTCCAAGGCCTGCTCGCCATTGTCCGGCTGCGATATCAAAAGCTCGTCGAGCTTCACTCCCAGTTTCTTGGAATATTCCGGGTCGAGCGCGTGCTCGGCGTCGATGAAGGCGCAGATGCCGCCGCTTTTTTGGGCCTCCGCCACCACGTGCAGGGAAAGGGTGGTCTTGCCGGAAGATTCCGGTCCGTAGATCTCGATGATGCGGCCGCGCGGCAGTCCGCCGATGCCCAAGGCGTCATCGAGACCGATCGAGCCGGTCGGTATCGCGTCGATGTCCACCTTCTGGCCCTCGCCGAAGGTCATGATGGCCTCGTCGCCGAACTTGGTCTTGATGGCCCGGAGGGTCTCCAGTATCTTGCCGTCATCCCGCTTGGCGGTCTCTTCGGTCGTTGCTGCTTCTTTCTTTTTGTCGGTTGCCTTTTTTGCCATGATAGGGAATTTAGGATTATCGTCTTACCCCCTCATTATACCCCAAGGGTAGCCAGGCGGTCTCTACCTCGTCCTTGGCCACGAAGACCACCGGTTTCTCCCAGTGGACCCGTCGGCCGTAGCGGTCCCTGGCGTCTATGCTGATGACCGAGTAGCCGTTCTCCAGCACCACGCCCTCGGCGAAGGCCCCGCTTTGGTCCGTCACTATCGGGCGGCCGTTTAGGTACAGCGCCGTGGCGTTTTCGGCCACGCCACGGACGAATACCACTCGGCTGTTCTCCACCATGTCCGGTTCTTCGGTGATAGCCACTCCCGGTCCGGCGATCAGATGTCTTCCTTGCCAGAAGGCGTACCAGACACCGCCGCTAAGCAGTATCGCGAATAGCGCGTATCTAAGGATGGTCGGCAGTATGAAGGTCCTGGTCTTTATCGGTCTCATGGATTCGTTCTTTCTTAAAAGCGCGCGTCGCTATCGCCATCGTCCCCGCCTTCCCCTGGTCCGGCCAGGATCTCTCGCGGTTTCGAGCCGTCCTGCGGTCCGATGACGCCGCGTTCTTCGAGAATGTCCATCAGCCGCGCCGCGCGTGAGTAGCCGATGCGGAGTTTGCGCTGCAGGTAGGAGGTCGAGGCCTTACCGGCCTCCACCACCGCCTGTTTGGCCTCCTCGAAGAGGTCGTCGTCATCGTCTCCTCCCATCGAACCGAAGGCGCTCTCGGCACCGGTGCCGCCGACGTTATCGAGATCGATCGAATCCAGGTCGTGTCCGCCGCCCTGGCTCTTCAGATAGTCCACGACCCCGTGCAGTTCTTCCTCCGATATGTAGGCCGACTGCAGGCGTATCGGCTTGGCCAATTCTCCGGATAGGAAGAGCATGTCGCCTTGGCCGAGAAGCTTCTCGGCGCCGATCTGGTCCAAGATGGTGCGGGAGTCGATCTGGGAAGCCACCTGCAAAGCCACGCGGGAAGGCACGTTGGCTTTGATGAGGCCGGTGATGACGTTCACCGAAGGCCGCTGGGTCGAGAGCACCAGGTGGATGCCGATGGCGCGGCTCATCTGCGCCAGACGCACGATCGAAGCCTCGAGTTCCCGCGGATAGCTAGACATCAGGTCGGCCAGCTCGTCGATGAATATGAGGATGTACGGCATCGGCTCCGGCAGTCCCTCTCGATCTTCGTCGCGGGAACCCTTCTTCACGAATTCCGCTTTGGCCGGCTTGTACACCTTTTCATGATACGATCCCACGTCGCGCACCCTTTCAGCCTGCAGGATGTCGTAACGTCTTTCCATCTCCTTGATGGCCCACTTCAAGGATAGGATCGCTTTCTTGGCGTCGGTGATGACCGGGGTCAAGAGGTGCGGGATGCCGTTATAGAGAGTGAGTTCCACCCGCTTCGGGTCCACCATGATGAACCTGAGCTGTTCGGGAGAGTTGCGGAACAGCAGTGAGGTGATGAGCGTGTGGATCGTTACCGACTTACCCGAGCCAGTGGTACCGGCGATCAAGGCGTGCGGCATCTTAGCCACGTTGGCGAAGTGCGGGATACCCGTGATATCGCGGCCCAGCGCTACCAGTAAAGGCTTCGGCGAATCGGCGTATTCGGCTGAACCCAAGAGCGAGGCCAGGCCGACCGTGGCCTTCTGCGTGTTCGGCACCTCGATGCCGACCAGCGACTTGCCCGGGATCGGCGCTTCGATGCGGATCGGGCTGGCGGCCAGGGCCAGCTCCAGGTTGTTCTGTAGTCCCACGATCTTCGAGATGCGCACGCCTTCGGCCGGCTTTAAGGCGAAGCGGGTCACCGATGGGCCGATCGATACCTCGTCCATCTCCACCTCGATGTTGAAGTTCTTCAGGGTGCGCTTGATGATGTTAGCGTTGGCCTTCACGTCGCCGCTCTTCGATTTGCCCTTATCCTTCGATAGTAGCGACAAAGGCGGCGGGTCGTACGGTCCTTCGAAAGCCGATATGGTGAAGTTGTCTCCCGGGGTGATGCCCAGGCGTTCGCTGATCTTGATCTTCGCCGGCTTCTCCTCGGCCTTCGCTTCCGTCTCGGCCGGCTCGTCGTTATCGTCGCCTCCGCCGGTGATGAGCGGCAGGTCGATCTCGTCCGCCAGCATTCCCTCGTCGGCCTTTTCTCGCTTCGGCTTCTGGAAACCGATATTGAAGGTCAGGAACACGCCGGCCAGCGTCGTGGCTCCGAACACCACTCCGGCCATGATTGGACCGAAAAGCAGTGAGAGCGGGTACTGTAGGTAATATCCCAGATGTCCGCCGAGGTCGGCCTCGTAGAGACTGAGCGCTCCCAAGAGCGAAGTGAAGATGAGCGCGATACCGATGACCTTAGACAGGCTGACGCGCTCGTCCTCGCGCGGCCGCAACAGGGCGTAGACGTAAAAGGCGCAGACTAGTGGCGCCAGGTACGCGCCGCTGCCGAATATATATATGAGCACGTCCTTAGTCACCTCTCCGGCCACGCCCGAGACGTTTATGAGCGCCAGCAAGAAGTAGACGCCGAGGACGGCGAAAGCCACCGCTCCGATAGCCTGCTTGGTGTGCGGCGAGAGATCGTCGAAGAACGATCGCTTCTCCTCTACCACTTGTTTCTTACGCCTCGCCATACACGAAAAAGCTTCCCAAAAAATTCATAACTATCCCTAAATGATATCACGAACTGGTCTACTTGTTGTCTGGTTGACTTGTTAGTTAGACTTGTTCAGCTGCTGCAGAAGCTTGTTCATTTGTTTTCCGCAAATTTCGTACTCTCTGCAAAGAGCCTGGCACGTGGCTCTATCCGCTAAACTTGCGTCTGAGATAAATCTTAGGTTAAACAACATCTCATCATTAGAACCCAAGGCGTTTCTAATAAAATTAGCGGTATCCTTCCTTGATTTATTACGCCCGTATCCCTCAGCGATGTTAGACGGTATCGATCTGGAGGCGCGTCTGATCTGATCTGCTAGATCGAATTTCAATTCCTTCGGTAATGAGGATGCCAACGAATGTGTTTCCAACGCTAGTTTGTAGGAGCGCTTATATACCTCAAGATCATGGTAGGTGCCCATCACTACTAGATTACTATGACCAACAAGAAACCAGTAAACCAGGAGACCAGACAACCAGCCAACTAGACAACTAGCCACCCATCAGTATACTGTCCCTAACACTGTCCGATACACCTATAAGACAGATAAAGAGACACTATTATGGACACAAGAGACATCATAAAGGCCACTGAGTCGACCAAGCGTCTTGTCCAAGATGAAGCCTATTATAAATATATTTTTAAAAAGACAGAGAAGATAGTCTCGGTGATCTTTTATGTCTCCAATAGCCTGGAGACAGACAAAAAGTCAGAGGCCATGCTAGAGGACATCCTGGTCGCGGCCCGAGCGGTCCATGACAAGATCCTGCGCACTTTGGAGATGCGCGCCCATCTGGCCGAAGACTCTCTGCGCGAGGCGGCCCATTCTCTCATCGTGCTCGACAGCAAGCTCCGGGTGGCGGCCACCGTGGGCCTTATCTCCCCGGAGGTCCTCCACGTCCTGGCCGTGGAGGTCGACGGAGTGCTCCGTGGACTGAACAAATACCTGGTCCGGACCAGCGCTTTCGATGACCTCGATTACAAGGTGGCCGTCGCCGCTCCCGAGGCCCCTAAGGCCGACCGTCCTCGGGCGGTCGCCGCCGATCGCGTCGCGGCGTCTTCGGCTGCTGGCGACGAAGCCAGCGATCGGCGCGAACGCGTCAAGGTCGTGCTGAGGGCTAAAGGGGAGGCGACTATAAAGGACATATCGGACATAATTACCGATGTCAGCTCAAAGACCATCCAACGTGAACTAAACGCCATGATAGGGGACAATATCGTTAAAAGACAGGGTGAGCGTCGTTGGTCGAAATATTCTTTGGTATAGCTGGGGAAGGGAAGCCCATTGTCTTTTATCGCTCGCTATTGTTTCTGTCCTTTAATGCTTCTTGCTAAAGGTCAGCTTCGCGCCCCGGATGGATATCAAGAACCGGTCGATTTTATATGAGACGACTTCGGTCATGGTGCCAGATTCGTCTCTTTGACACTCATCATTATCTATTCCTTAATCAAACTTCCATAGTAAGAGCTCGGTCCATCTCTCGTCTTAATCACTAGATATCCAAGGAGTTTTTCGATGTCGTTTCCGACAAGGAAACCCGCTTCACTGCTTGCCTTTTAGGCACGATTAACGTAACTTGGTATGGTTTTCCACATCAGATCCGCTTAAGCCTCAGGGCTCTGTGTATACTTATGTGCGATGTGCTGTAGCACGCTTTTTTATTAGCTGGCTCGCACGGGTGTTGTTTGAAAATTGAATATCTCTTCTAGTTCACTGGTTGTCTAGTTTTCTGGTCAGAAACCAGTTACTAGTCAACCAAGCAAACCATTCCCGACTTCCTTTTTCCGCTTGCCCGGGCCTTCATGGCTCCCGGGTTCGGTCGCAATCAGATAGAAATTCGGTCCCCCCTTATCACCGGATCGCGCAGGGTTTATCCCTCGGTGTCGAATACTGTCGTGATCGTGTCTGGCAACTTGGAGCCGCGGCCGAAGGCCGCGGCTCCAGTCTGCCGGACGCGCATCGCGATGCGCGGCTGGCATATTCTCAATTCGGTTTTAACTCCCGAATTGTTAATATGAATTAATTCATATTACTAGTATTAGTTAACCCATGGCCCACGGACTCGTCCGTCGGACATGTAACAACTTATTAAGTCTTATTATGACTATAACCAACAACATTGTTGCGAAGCTCTCCGTAGCTTTCGTGGCAGTTGCTATGGCGTTCACGCTTGCGGCTCCGGCTCAGGCTCAGAACGTTTCCAACATGAGCCTTGAACAGCTCATCGCTTTGGTGAATCAGCTCCAGGCCCAGCTTTCTGGTACCGGTACTGCCACCAGCTGCACCACCTTCACCCGCGCTCTTGGACAGGGTTCCACCGGCGCTGACGTGATGGCTTTGCAGAAGTTCCTTAACAGCGATTCTGCTACCATCGTAGCGGTATCTGGTGCTGGTTCTGCCGGCATGGAGACTTCTTTCTACGGTCCGGCTACTGCCGCTGCCGTGTCTAAGTTCCAGACCAAGTACAGCGCTGACATCCTCGTACCGTCCGGTTTGACCAGCCCTACTGGTTACTTCGGTCCGGCTTCGATGGCTAAGGCCAACGCTCTTTGCAAGGGTGGTTCTACCGGTGGCAACACTGGCGGTTCTACCGGCGCCCTTCAGGGCGGAGCTGGTTCCATCACCGTTAACAGCTACACCTCTGACGTAGAGGATGAGGTTGCTACCGGTGACTCTGAGAACGTTCTCGGCTTCCGCATCGAGGCTGACGGTTCTGACGTTGAAGTTACCAACCTCAAGATCTCTCTTGAGTACAAGGGTAACGGTTCCAACCGCCTCGAGCGCTACTTCGATTCCTTCGATGTAGTGATGGAGGGCAAGACCGTCGCTACCGTGGATGCTGATGACTTCACTCGTGATTCTGCTGGCAAGTACTCTAAGACTGTAGCCCTCAATGGCGCTATCGTTCGCGAGGATGACCGCAATACCTTCTACGTAGTGGCTCACGCTCGCACCACCATCGACACTGCTGACCAGAACAAGAACTGGGATATCAGCGCTACCAACTTCCGCTATGTGGATGCTCAGGGCGCTATCATCTCTGAGGGCGATGTCATCACCAACACTGGTGTATACGTCATCAAGCTCGCTTCCTCTGGTGAGGTTAAGGCTCGCATTTCGTTGAGTCCTTCCAACCCTAATCAGCAGGCTGTCAAGGTATCTACCACCAACTCTGGTGACCTGGTAACTCTTCTCGAGTTCCGCATCAAGGCTGAAGGTACCGACATGAGCTTCGACCAGATCAGCTTCGTTATCGCTACTTCTGGCGTTCTCTTGAGCGATATGGCTTCCGAGTTCCGCTTCATGAAGGGCTCTACCGTGATCGAGACTGCTGACAACAGCGATGTTGTGGCTACCACTTCTTCACGTGGCGTTCTTACCTTCGCTCTCGATGACGAAGAGTATGTAGATCAGGATGATACCGAGACCTACAAGCTCGTGGCTCGCATGAACAAGAACACCTTCGTTGGTTCTTCGATCACTGCTAGCTACAACGCTGTTACCATTGAAGACAACAACGGCGATACTGTTCAGACCATCTCTGGTTCTGCTGTCGGTAACGCTCAGACCTTCCGTGGCGACGGCCTCTTCGCTGCTATCGATTCCACCACTGCTAACCTGCTCTCGACTACTGTCAACAACAGTTCTCGTCAGTACGGTGAGTTCAAGTTCGTGATCGACGTAACCGCTGATGGAGACGATTTCTACTTCGCTTCCACTTCTGGTGTTGTTGATTACGACATCTTGACTGCTGCTGGTGCAGTTGATACTGCTGCTACTGCTTCCTCTACCGCTACTCTTACGTCCAACGCGACTAAGACTGCCGGTGGTGACTATGTGATCTACGATGGTGAGACCAAGCGTGTCACCTACACCGTAACCATGGGCATCGGAGCTTCTGCAGGTGCATACAAGGCTATTGCTAACAGCTTCGACTTCGGTGATGCTGCTAACGCAGTTGCTAACCAGACCGCGATCAACCTTACCCCTGCTAGCGACTTCACCACTGGTACTGTAATTATCGTTCAGTAATCATTGCGTGAATTACCGCTCGCTTGAGTGAGTAGATCAACAAAAAGCCCCCGCCTAACCGCGGCGGGCTTTTTGTTTCCCACCTTTTCTTTTTTCTATACCAGTCAGACTAGTATATTTATGCTAGTCAGACTGGTATAAACAACAAACCCCGCGGCCTATGGCCGCGGGGTTTGTTATAATCAAACTCATGTTCAACTCAACTTTCTACAAATTCCTCTTCAGTTTCCTTATCGTCATCACTGTCGGCCTCTTCATCGTCCTCATCGTCGGCGCCACAGGCTAGGTGAAAGCTATCAACAAAACAATAAATATATACTAGTCAGACTGGTATATAGTAGGTTTATGAGGGTGGAACCATATTCGGTCGGTTCATACTTGCACATTGTCAAACGAGGCGCACGAGGACTTAACATAGTTCGTGACGAAAGTGACCGGTGGCGCTTTTTGAGGATGCTGTTTCTTTTGAATGACAAGCACTTCAGTAAAAACTGGATTTATGAAGATCATCGTCATGTATTCAGTCGTCCGTCGAGTTGGCCCGACAGGGAACCTCTGGTAGAGGTTTTAGGGTACACATTGATGCCTAACCACTTTCATTTATTGATTCAGGAGATATCCGAAGGTGGTGTGAGCCTCTTTATGCAAAGGTTGGGCCAGAGTATGACCAATCACTCGAATGAAAAATATGAAGAGCGGGGGAGTCTGTTCCAAGGAGCGTTCCGATCTAAAACGATCGTTGAAGATGAGTATTTAAGATACGTAGCCGCTTATGTCATGGTGAAGAACACATTCGAACTTTACCCGGATGGAGGATTGAGATCGGCTATAGAAGATTTTGAAAAAGCTTGGAGTTGGGCCAAAGATTATAATTTCTCCAGTTTGGGCGATTACTCGGGTGTCAGGAAAGGATCTCCGATTTTGAATAATAACAATTTATTATTCAATATCTTCACCCCACAATCTTTTAAAGATTATTCAAAGGACGTGATTTTGGGAGGAAAATGGGTGCAAGGAGAGAAGGTTTTAGAATAATACCAGTCAGACTAGTATAAATATACTAGTCTGACTGGTATAAATTGTCGGGGAGCCGGGTGAGAAGCGCTAGTGGCGCTTTGCAAGACTCATTGAGATATTTTGTGAATACTTGGAACAAAATATCCAGTAAGTGGACCGCTGCCGTAGGCAGACGAACCCGGACCACATCGACAGTCCCCCGGACTGTCGATAAAAACCAAGGTCGGGGTAGCCGGAATCGAACCGACGCTACACGCACCCCATGCGTGCATACTACCACTATACGATACCCCGACCTTGGTTTTTATCCCAGCATGCGTGCACACTACCACTATGCTACACCCCGAGTGAGAAGGTAGATAGAAAAGTTTACTTTTCTATCTAAGCTTCGAGCGAGGGTTGAACCGAGCCTCAGCGTCAGCTGGGCGAAGGTACACCCCGATTCGCTCTAGCTGCACGATTATAGCCGACATTGCCTTTTTCGCATAATCTGATAGATTACGAGTAACAGGCTCATGACAGTCGGTCCGCTGGCGTAAAGGCTAGAGGATAAAGAACCGCTTGGTTCGCCGGCCGAGGTCCATTTCTCTCTTTGCGTGAGTGTGGGGTCGAAGCCTATGAAAACGCGAGTTCGCGTTTCTCTGGGCCTGTTTATTATCTAGCACTTAGTTATTAGCACTTAGCTTTTGTTTTGCCGGAGGCAAAACTCTGCTAAGAGCTGGAAGCTAAGGACTAAAAGCTAAATAAATGGCAATTACAAAAGCAAAGAAGCAGGACATTCTCCGCAAGCTGGAGGAGGTGAAGGACTCTTCGAAGTCCCTCGTTTTCGTTTCCTTCAAGGGAGTGCCGGCCAATGATACCGTGGCCATGCGCGCGGCTTTGCGCGAACAAGGAGTAGGCTACTTCGTGGCCAAGAAGACCCTGATGAAGCGCGCTTTCGGCGAGGCTTTCGAAGGCTCCATGCCCGAACTCGATGGCGAGATCGCCGTCGCGTATTCCGAGGACGCCATCGCTCCGGCACAGAACGTCAAGGACTTCGCCGAGAAGTACAAGGAAAACATCGCCATCGTCGGCGGCGTCTTCGAGGGAGTCTTCAAGACCCGCGAGGAGATGACCGAGATCGCTTCGATCCCGTCACTGCAGGTGCTTCGCGGCATGTTCGTCAATGTCTTGAACAGCCCGATCCAGGGATTGGCCGTGGCGTTGAATGCTCTGGCTGAGAAGAAGTCCGCATAGGTCGAATTTTGAATTACGAATTTCGAATCAAATTCGAATGAGTGAATGTTTCAAAATTGGTTAATTCAACATTGATTCAAAATTAAAAATTGGAAATTAAAAATTCACAAATATGTCTGAAGAAGTAAACAAGGTGGAGGAGACCACCGTCGCGGCCGAGGAGGTCAAGGCGGAGGTTCCGGCCGAGTTCAAGGAACTCGTCGAGAAGGTGGAGAAGATGAGCGTGCTCGAATTGCACGCGCTCGTGAAGGTCCTGGAGAAGCACTTCGGTGTTTCGGCTCAGGCCGTCGCCGTAGCTGGCCCGGCCCAGGGTGGCGCTGCCGCCGAGGAGAAGGATGAGTTCACTGTCGAGCTCTCTGACGCTGGCGCGCAGAAGATCGCCGTCATTAAGGTGGTCAAGGAGGTCTTGAACCTCGGCCTTAAGGAGGCGAAGGATATGGTTGATGCCGCTCCATCCGTCGTGAAGGAGGGCATGAAGAAGGAAGATGCTGAGGCTCTCAAAGCTAAGCTTGAGGAAGCTGGAGCTAAGGTTACGTTGAAATAATACGTTTCTAGCACGAAACGCCGCGGGCCGAAGGCCCGCGGCGTTTCGTGCTATAATCCCCTTATTCCGCTATGGCTTCTGATCCGCTATCGATCCTGTTTGGCAGTCCGGCTCGAGTGAAATTGCTTCGCTTTTTTCTCTTTAATCCGTCCAAGGAGTTCACCTTCGACGATATTAGTCGTCGCGCCAAGCTGGTCAGGCGCACCGCCCGCACCGAGATGAACGCGCTCGAACGCGCCGACATCATCCGCAGCAAGCAGGTGTATCAGCAGCTCGAGGGCCGCTCCAAGCGTTCGCGGGTACAGGCGTACATGCTCAACAAGGACTTCGATGAGCTCCAGGCGCTGCAGACCTTCCTCTTTGACACGGCGCCGATAAACGGCAAGACGCTTTTGAAGCACCTGCGCAAGGCCGGGCCCATCGACTTCGTCTGCATCGCCGGCGTCTTTCTGCGCGAGTTCGAGCAGAGACTCGACGTGCTTTTGGCGACCAAGAAGGTCTTTGAATCGAAGATCGAGAATGCCATCAGATCCATGGAGGCGGAGTGCGGCATCGAGATCCGCTATGCCGTCTTCACTTCCGAGGAGCTCAAGTACCGGGTCGGCATGTACGACAAGTTGACCCGGGACGTATTCGACTACCCGCATCAGATCATCGTGGATCGTCTGGATATCCGGAATGAGATCAAACGGTAAAGGCTAAGAAAAAGGGCCGGAAAGCGAAGCTTTCCGGCCCTTTTTCCTGGCCCCGGAACCTATCCAGAGACAGGCCTTGCGTTATTTTTCATATAGTGTAATATATCGCTCATTATCTATGGTAATCACCTTTAAGAAATCGTAGCGGTATCAAGTCGCCTAGCGATTTGTGCCGCGGCAACGCGGTTTTTTTAGGCCAAATTTCCACGGAGATAATGTTGTTTGACAACTGCATATCTTCTTAAACCCAGCACCTATGTATAGGTGCTGGGTAAATCCTCCGGCTTTCGACGGCCGGAGGTACGAACGAATTTGGCTTTGCCAAATTCGTTCGGCAGGTATGTCTGCCGGGTTAAAGAACATCCGCAAGGAGGTCTTTTCGTCCCCGGCAGACAACAAAACACACAGTGCGCGCGTAAGTGCGCGCACGACACTCAATACTGGTTATCTTGTGGACTAGTTAGATAGTGTTCTGGTTTTGCCAGAACACTAGTCAACCAGAAAACTAGATGATCAGAATCGTACAGCGGTGTACAGCATTCCTTGCAGGAATGTAAGGGTGTATGGTGGATGCCTTGGCTTAAAAGAGCGATGAAGGACGTAGAATGTCTGCGATAAGCTTCGGGGAGGTGACAATCAACCTTCGATCCGGAGATCTCCGAATGGGGAAACCCTTCCGATTACGTCGGAAACTCGCGTTATGCGAGAGCACACCTCGGGAAGTGAAACATCTCAGTACCGAGAGGAAAAGAAAGCAATATACGGAACTTTCTTTCTGGTTAAAACTACCCAGCACCACTTTTTGGTTTTGATACAATGTGGATTATGTACAGTGTCTATGTGATACAACACAGTGATACTAGAGATATCTACATTGGAAGAACCAATGATTTGAGGCGACGACTTAGCGAGCATAATAGCTCACGCAATAAGTCTACGCACAGAACATCAGGGAAATGGATCTTGATATACGCAGAAGCATACCGTTCTAAAGACGATGCGGACAAGCGTGAGCAGCGACTTAAACAACATGGTCGCGGCAAACAAGAATTATTGAAAAGATGTGAGTCGTCTCAAATCCATTGAAACCAAAAAGTGGTGCTGGGGCCATTGAAACCAGGAAGAAGGTTCTCGCGATTCCCTTAGTAGCGGCGAGCGAAACGGGAATAGCCCAAACCGTTGATAGCAATATTTACGGGGTTGTAGGGCAAGGTCCGCATTTAGTTGCGCGGAGTTACAAAACATATATATAGAAGAACGAGTTGGGAAGCTCGACCCCAGTGGGTAATAGTCCCGTATTTGAAATGTATATGACTCCGTTGATCTTGTTCCTGAGTAGTTCGAGACATGAATAGCTCGGATGAATCTGCCAGCACTAACTGGTAAGGCTAAATATCTTTTAAGACCGATAGTGAACTAGTACCGTGAGGGAAAGGTGAAAAGAACCCCGGAGAGGGGAGTGAAATAGATCTGAAACCATACACTTACAAGGAGTCGCGGCCTTTCGGGGTTGCGGCGTGCCTATTGAAGAATGAGCCGGCGAGTGTACCTTAATTCCTTGTCTAAGCGGAAAACCCGCGGAGGCGCAGTGAAAGCGAGCGTGAATAGCGCGAATATGGAGTTGGGGTACGACCCGAAGCGGGAAGAGCTTGCCATGAGCAGGGTGAAGCGAGGGTAAAACCTCGTGGAGGCCCGAACCGGTTGGCCGTACAAAACCATCGGATGACTTGTGGTAAGGAGTGAAAAGCTAATCGATTTCCGTAATAGCTGGTTCTCTCCGAAACAGCTTTTGGGTTGGCGTCGAGTGGTCCCTCTGGGGGTAGAGCACTGGAAGGAACAAACAGGGCGAAAGCTCGTTGTTCCTATCAAACTCCGAATACCAGAGATTATAGCTCGGCAGTTAGACTATGGGGGAGAAGCTCCATTGGTCAAAAGGGGAACAGCCCAGATCGCCAGTTAAGGTCCCTAAATATATGCTCAGTGCATCTGGAGGAGGTGAGGATTCTCTAACAGCCAGGAGGTTGGCTTAGAAGCAGCCATCCTTTAAAGAAAGCGTAACAGCTCACTGGTCGAGAGTCCTTGCGCCGAAGATGATCGGGGCTCAAGCATATTACCGAAACTGCGGATTCAGCGCATCTCACAGAGGTGAGATGCTAAATTGAAAATTGAAATCTCAAAAATCAAAATCACGCAACGCGCAGGATAGCACGTAGCGAAATTTTGAACTTTGCATTGTAATTTTGCATTTTGACTTTTACATTTTTATTTTAGCAACGAACTTTTGTGAGGTGCGTTGAGTGGTAGGAGAGCGTTCGTATCTGCGATGAATGGTGGGGGAGACCCTACCTGGAGCGATGCGAAGTGAGAATGCCGGCACAAGTAACCGCAAGACGGGTGAGAACCCCGTCCGCCGAAATACCGAGGTTTCCTTCGCGATGGTGATCAGCGAAGGGTTAGTCGGTCCTAAGCCGATGGCGAACGCCGGAGGCGATGGAGAGCAGGTTAATATTCCTGCACACTGCTATGTTCCTATGGAGGGACGGAGCGTTGTACTTACAGCATCTTATTGGATTGGTGCTGGAGCTATGAGGACGTCGCGTAGGCAAATCCGCGCGATATCATCCGAGTAGAGTCTGAATCTGCGGCTACGGCCAAGGAAATGTAAGGAGCACGCTTCCGAGAAAAACTTCGTTTGGGTTAAGCATAGTGGTTCCGTACCGCAAACCGACACAGGTGGTAGGGTCGAGAAGACCAAGGCGAACGAGTGAGGGGTCCTTAAGGAACTCGGCAAAAAAGCGGCCGTAACTTCGGGATAAGGCCTGCCGAGCGCATCACATTGCATGTGATGCTAAATTGAAAAGGAAAATCTCAAAAATCAAAAGTACAAATAAAAAGTAAAAATTACGTCACGTACTCATAGAGTTCGTAGCGAAATTTTGAACTTTGCATTGTAATTTTGCATTTTGACTTTTCAATTTTGAATTTAGTCATCGCGCGTAGCGTGATGCGCTCGGCCGCAGCGAAAGATTTCCTGGCGACTGTTTAACAAAAACACAGCTCTCTGCGAAGACGTAAGTCCATGTATAGAGGGTGACGCCTGACCAATGCGGGAAGGTTAAGCACGGGCGGTGCCCAGCACCATCTTCACAAACAAAGTTTGTGAGAGTGGTGCTGGGTGCTGGACTGTGTAAGCCCCCGTCAATGTCAGCGATAACTATAATCGTTCTAAGGTAGAGCGCGTTTCTTCGGAAGTGTGCTCTACGGATTAGAACGATTGTAGAGTTAAACAGCCCGAGCCATAGTTACCTTACTAGTGAGTAATCATTAGTATTTCCAATTGCAACCAACAAGAGACCAAATGTTGCACACCCCACCTTTATACTAGTCTGACTAGTATATAAGAGGGTGAAGATAGAGTCCTATTGTGTACGTAGATACGCGGGTATCTACATTAAAGAAGGAATTATAGAGCGCAATTCCTTGTCGGGTAAGTTCCGACGTGCACGAATGGCGTAACGACTGGGAAACTGTCTCAAGGACCTGCTCGGTGAAAATACAATGGCTGTGAAGATGCAGCCTACCTGCAGTTAGACGAAGAGACCCCAGGAGCTTTACTGTAGCTTCTTATTGGGGCTGTTTGATTTATGCGTAGCATAGTAGGGAGACTTTGAAGCGGGCTTTCGGGTACCGTGGAGTCGTCAGTGAAATACCTATCTTAAATTGGGCAGTTTCTAACCCGTCGCGTCAAACGCGGCGGGGACAGTGAGTGGCAGGCAGTTTTAGTGGGGCGCTACCCTCCCAAAATGTAACGGAGGGGTCTCAAGGTCAACTAGGCGCGAATGGAAACCGTGCCGATAGTGCAATGGCAAAAGTTGGCTTGACTGTAAGGCGTAGATGCCGAACAGACGCGAAAGCGGAGCATAGTGAACCGATGGTTGGCGTTAGATGCCGCCGGAGATTACCCGATAAAAGTTACCCTGGGGATAACAGGCTAGTCGTGCCCAAGCGTCCAAAGCGACGGCACGGTTCGGCACCTCGATGTCGGCTCATCTTATCCTGGGGCTGGAGCAGGTCCCAAGGGTTTGGCTGTTCGCCAATTAAAAAGATACGCGAGCTGGGTTTAGACCGTTGAATAGCTCTTAGTTATTAGCACTTAGCTCTTGGCTAAGGGAAATTCAGCAGTCTAAACCCCTTCGAAGAATTGTTTTTACTTTTCGTTTATGAACAAAGAAAAGAACCAACCTACACGGCGGTCACTGATAGGAATATCAGTGATATGATCCGATTAAAATCGGTAAAACCCTAACAAGTAATGTTGCGGGCAATACCGAGAGAAGCAGAGTAAAACTGGCAAAAAAGTTTACTCGTGCACTTGTAGAGACTGAATATCGGAAGCCGAGAACCGGCTAAGTTACAGTCCGATCCCGTCAGTAATGATGGCGTTGAATGGCTAATAGCTAAGTGCTAAAAGCTAATCAGCTACTATTGCGTGAGACAGGTTGGTCTCCTATCTACTGCAGGCGTCGATACTTGAAGAGATTTGTCCCTAGTACGAGAGGACCGGGATGAACTGACCTCTGGTCTGTGGGCTGTCGCGCCAGCGGCACTGCCCAGTAGCTATGTCGGGAATGGATAACCGCTGAAAGCATCTAAGCGGGAAGCCAACTCTGAGATTAGGTATCATGAAGTCCCCTAAGAGATGATTAGGTTGATAGGCTTTAGGTGTAAGCGTAGTAATACGTTGAGCCGAGAAGTACTAATCGGACGTATTTCCTGCAAGGAATGCTGGATATCGCTGTACGATTTTGGGTGAAGTGTGAACCTGGTAAGAAGATGTGCGAAATATCCCGTACCAAAGACATTCGTCTTGGTACGGGACAAGCTTGGATATTCTGAAGCGGTCTTAATTAGACTGCGAACAATAAACCAGCGGGGAACTGGTTTTGAGTAGGAAGATAAAAATATCACCTACTCTAGGTCGGAGTGTAGCGCAGCCTGGTAGCGCACTAGGCTCGGGTAGCCAGGGGTCACGGGTTCAAATCCCGTTGCTCCGACCAATAATTTGTTTCAAGTTCTTTTGCTGGGGCTTAGTTTAACGGTTAGAACGGAGGGTACTATCCCTCAGGTGTTGGTTCGACTCCTTCCGCCCCAGCCAGCCATTTCTTGGAAATGGCTACGCTTCAGAATATCCAAGTTGGTCAAGTACAGATTGAAAATCGAATATTGAAGTTTTGAAGTTGGTGCTTTAGCGGAGGGGGTACACCCGTTCTCATTCCGAACACGGCAGTTAAGCCCTCCATCGCCGATGGTACTCCTTAATTGGGGCAGAGTAGGTAGGCGCCAACTTCAAGATTTTAATACTCTCCAGGCAACCAAAGCCCCGTGACCTTTCGGTCACGGGGCTTTGGTATATATCGGTCATGATACAATTTCCCACATGCGAACCACAGCAGCCTGGGCCTTTTGGCGGCGAGCGCAATACTTCACCGGCTTCGCCGTGTTCTTTCTCTTGATCGGCGGGTGGATCTACTACGCCAACTTTTACCAACCACCAAACTGTTTTGACGGTAAACAAAACGGCGGCGAGGCCGGTATGGACTGCGGCGGCGACTGCGTGCGCATCTGCGCCTACAGCGTGCAGCAGCCGACGGTGAAATGGTCTCGCGCTTTCAAGATCACCGACGGCCTCTATAACGCCGTGGCCTACGTAGAGAACACCAACCGCGAGGCGGCGTCTCCGTCCGTCAAGTATAAGTTCACGTTACTGGATGAGGCGGGGATCATCAAAGAGGTCTCAGGCACCACTATATTGCCTCCTGATGGCCTTTACCCCATATTCGAGGGACGCATCGATACTGGCCGCCGGACCCCGACCCGCACTTTCCTGGACATAGAGCCGGTCGAAGTGTGGCAGCCGGCCACCATCGGCCGCGAGCAATTTAGCGTGGTCGGCCGCGAGCTCCAGAGCACCGATAGCCGGCCGCGTCTTGATGCTACCCTGCGCAACAACAACCTCGAAGAGGTGCGGGAGGTGGAGGTGGTGGCGACGGTGTTTGATTCCGAAGGCACCGCTTTGGCGGCTTCGCGCACTTTCGTCGATAACTTCGCTCCCCGGAGCGACAGCAGTCTTTTCTTCACTTGGCCCGAGCCGATCGCGCCGACCCTGCGAAGCTGCGAAGTACCGACCGACGTGGTGGTAGTGATCGACGTCTCCGGCAGCATGGATGACGATGCTGTCGACCCGCCTCAGCCTTTGACAGCCGTCAAAGAAGCCGCGGCTAGATTTATTAATCGCCTGGGTGCCAATGACAAGGCGGGCGTGGTTACGTTCGCCACCGCCGCTTCCTTGGCGCGAGAGCTATCCGGTGACGCGGCGGCGGCCGCTACAGCGGTCTCCGGCATCGTCATTCCTCCTAGTCCGGCCTCAAGCTACACCAATACCGGTGAGGGCATCAAGGCCGCCGCCGCCGAGCTCCAATCAGCGCGCCACAACGAAAACGCCCGCAAGGTGATGGTGGTCTTGACCGATGGTCTGGCGACCGCTCCCGGTACTACCGAGGAGGCCGAAACCTTCGCTCTCGAGGAGGCGCTCGCCGCCAAGGATTCCGGCACCAATATCTACGCCATCGGCCTGGGTGATAGCGTCAAGATGGAATTCGTGTCCGCCGTCGCTTCCGCTCCCGCTCAGGGTTTTCAGGCTATCTCCGCCGGGGACGTCGATCGCATCTACCAGACCATCACTTCCGCCATCTGCGAGCAGGGCCCGGCCGTCATCGATATAGTCCCTAAGTCGACTTCGGGCTTCGTGCCTTTGCGGTGATCGCCGCCGCCGATCTCGGTCAGGTCATTTCTCGAATTTTCCGACCACCCAGTCAAACTCCGCTTGCCAATTCCGCTCCGGACAGGCCCAGCCTGGACTGCCGGAGTGAGGTCTGCCCGAGGACTCCAGGTCTCTTATTCCCAGTACGTAAAAAGCGCCGCGGTTGATGTCGCATCCCGAACTCCCGGCTAAGTATCGGTAGTAAAAATATCCGGAACAATCTCCCGAAAAAGCCGTGTCCTCGGGCGGGTCCGGCATGGCCGCGCCCAATCCTCCTGATATGAAGCGGCGATCGGCGTTGCCGACGTCCCAGCCACCGCAGCCATCCACATCCGAAGCCGGGTAAGAGCCTCGGTCATAATAATAAGATTCCAGTGCCACCATGACCTGCCTCATCTCGGCCAATCTTTTGGCGTCGTTGGCCTTCATCCTCGCGTTGTTGAGACTGGCCAGGACCACGCTGGCGAGCGTGCCGATGATAGCGATGACCACCAGGAGTTCGATCAAGGTGAAGCCTTTAGATCCTTTCATAAGTATTGGGCAAAGGCCCGGGTCCATCATCGGCGGTCGGCAGCGTCGACTTGATGGAGATCGAAAATACGGCCAATAACATCACTAGAATTGCGATCAGGATCCAGCGGGCCTGGCCGGCATCTTTTGCAACCCCCCAAGAAATTAGGTACCCTGTGAGGGTAGTGTCAGAAACTTTCTTCGGAATGGATCTGGTCGAGCGCGCGTATGTCTGGTCGTCTAGCCGCAGGTCATTGTCCATGATTTCAGTATAGTATTCCGACTCAAAGGATAGAGAGGTTATCAACAGTGTTCGATCCCATGTCTTTTCTCCGCAACATCTTCTCCGGTTTCGATCCTTGGCTTTTCGGGGCGGCGTTGACGCTATCGCTCCTCGGGCTTTCGACGATGTACACCTTCCATGGAGACAGCGGCTTTTTCGACCGCCAGATCGTGTGGATCGGCGTCGCCGCCGTGGTGATGGTGGCGGCCATGGTGCCCGACTATCGTTTCCTTAGAAGCGGTCACACCACTTTCATCGTCTATCTGGTAACGGTCTTCCTGTTGGGCTTGGTTTTGCTGATCGGCGAGGTGACGCTTGGCGCTCAGAGCCGCTTCGACCTGGGTTTCTTCTCCTTCCAGCCGGCGGAATTCGCCAAGCTGATATTGGTCGCCGTTCTGGCCAAGTATTTCTCCAAGCGACATGAGATGATCGGCGATTTCAAGCACATCCTCATCTCCGGCCTTTATACCTTTCTGGTCTTCGGACTGGTCTTCGTTCAGCCGGACTTCGGATCGGCCCTGATCATCTTCGCCATCTGGTTCGGGATGGTCCTTATTGCCGGTATTCGCCTGCGGCACTTGCTGTTCGTGTTTAGCGTCGGCGCGATCGTCTTCACCATCATGTGGAGTTTTGTCCTGCTGCCTTATCAGAAGGATCGCATCACTACTTTTATCGATCCCCTAGCCGACATTCAAGGCGCGGGCTACAACGTCTATCAATCCATCATCGCGGTCGGTTCCGGCCAGGTGTGGGGGAAGGGAGTCGGTTACGGCACGCAGTCCAAGATGGAGTTCTTGCCGGAACACGAGACCGACTTCATCTTCGCCGCTTTCGCCGAGGAGTGGGGACTGGTGGGCGCGGCGGTCCTCTTCGCGCTCTTCGGGGTCGTGGTCTGGCGACTGATTCGGCTCTCTCTCCATGGCGCCACCAATTTCGAACGCCTGTTCACGGCGGGCGTGGCCTTGTTCATCGTGGCGCACTTCACCGTCCATGTGGGCATGAACATCGGCCTGATGCCGGTCACCGGCCTCACTATTCCTTTCATGAGCTATGGGGGCACGCACTTGCTGGTGGAGTTCATGGCGCTCGGCGTCGTCATGGCCATGAGTCGCTATACCATGGCCCGCTATCAGACTGGCGACATTATCTTGGGCGGATAGAAGAAGTAACGCTTATGATATCATTGACGATATCATAAGCGTTACTCGGCTAGCTTCTTTGTGATATCAGGCGCGATAGAGATCAAGGGTTTTCTCTAGCATCTTTTCCGGGGTGAAATCTCTTTGGCGCTCGCGGGCTCCGGCCTGGAGGCGAGCGCGCAGATCGATATCATTCATTAATCGTTTCAGGGCGGCATGCAAAGCCTCGTCATCAAGTGGGGGAGCGAGGAGGCCGCTGATACCGTTCTCGATCACTTCGGGAATGCCGCCGACAGCGGTGGCGATGGTCGGTACTTCGGCGATCAGGGCTTCGATGATGGCGTACGGCATCGCTTCAGAGAGAGACGGCAGAATAAAGGTGTCAGCTGCGGCTAGAAAGTCCGCGGCTTCGGGTATGGCCCCAAGTAGAAAGACATTATCTTCCAGATCGAGTTTAGATACTAAAGATCTTAGTTTTTGTTCCTCCTCGCCGCCGCCGATAATTAGGTGACGGATCACCTCACCTTCGTCAACTATTTTTTTAATGACGCCGATAGTAGCTTGATGGCGCTTTACTGGATGCAGCTCGGCGATGGTCAGGGACCAGAAGTCGTTTTGGTATGGGCGCAATCCAGGCTCATGAGTGATTAACTCCGTCCGAGCCGCTTCGCGGCTCTTTAGATGATCTATCGCCCGGCCATTATGAATCACTTCCATCTTGCGCTCCGCGAACGGCCAATTCATCTGCCGCTTCACTTCGCGTGAGACGGCGATGGTGGTGTGCGAGAGTAACACGGTCATCCAGTGGATCTTCTTTAGTATAAGCTTCTGTAACTTTGGACGGTCTTCGTTAAAGGCCCAGCCGTGGGCCGTGAAGACGATCTGAGGCACGCGAGCCAGACGGCCGATCAAAGTCCCCAAAGCCCCAGCTTTAGAACTGTTGATATGTAGCACCTCCGGCTTTTCGGCGCGGATGATGCGCCAGAGCTCGAAGAACGAGCGGGCTTCTTTAGCCAGCGAGATATCGCGCTGTAGGGAAGGGATGAAGATGACGCGGATCCCGGCCTCTTGTAGTTTGGTTGCCAAAGGCCCGTCGCCTCCAAGCGCCACCACGGCCTCAAACTCGTCTTTAGGCAGTCCGGTCGCTAAGTCATAGACGTATCTTTGAGCCCCGCCCCAATTACTCTTCGTAATTAAGTAAAGTACTTTTTTATGCTTTATCGAAGGTTTATCCATAGAGTTTATAAGAAACATAACAGGAGAGTAATTGATGCGGAGCTGCGCCCCTTCTTACAGAAGCTGTCCACTCATTGGATATTTTTGTTCGCAAGCTCCGCACTCCAAAAATATCTCAATGAGTCTTGCGAAGCTCCCCCGGAGCTTCTCACCCCAATTTGACTTGGTGATCAGATATAAAACCTTCTTTATACTAGTCTGACTAGTATAGACTCGATAGTTAATCATCGTTCAATGATAACCCTGGCAGGCTGTTTGACCGACACTTGTATTTTTATATAAAATGTGCTATAATGAAAAGATAAATAAGTAGAGAAAAGACCGGCGCGCGTGCGCGCCGGTCTTTTCTCTTTCCCGGTTTTGCTATACTTTAGGGATACTGTAAATAAATATATGGGTGAAAGGACACGGGAATTATTCATACTGATATTGGGCGACGTGGTCTGCTTCACGCTGGCGCTGTGGCTGACCCTGTTGGTGCGTTATCTCGAGTGGCCATCAGCTGAAAGGCTTAATGCTCATTTTGGTCCTTTCCTGTTGCTGTCCTCGCTCTGGCTCCTGGTCTTCTACATCGCCGGTTTATACGACAAGCACACGGTGCTCCTCAAGAACACGCTCCTGTCGCGCATCATCAACACCCAGATCGCCAACATCGTGCTGGCGGCTATCTTGTTCGCCACCATTCCTTTCGGCATCGCGCCGAAGACCAACTTGGCCATCTACCTGGTCGTCTCGATTGGGCTCATCACCGCTTGGCGGCTCTATTTCTTCAACTTCTTCTCCCCAAAGACGCTCCACAAGGCCCTTCTGATCGCTGACGGCGAAGAAGCTATCGAATTGGCTGACGAGATCAACAACAACGACCGTTACAACTATTCATTTGTAAGGATTATCGACGAACGGGCCATTGTCCACACACCAGACTTTGAGCAGAAGCTCCTGGAGTTGATCGACCGCGAAGGGGTGAAGATCATCGTGGCCAATCCGCGCGGCGAGCATACCGAGCGCATCCTGCCGGCCATCTTCGACCTGGCCTTCCTCAAATTCGAATTCACCTTCATCGACTTCTACAAGCTCTATGAGGACACCTTCGATCGCATTCCGATGTCGTCTCTGCGCTATGACTGGTTCGTCGACCATGTCTCTCAGTCGAACACCCCGGTGTATGACGTGATGAAGCGGATCATGGACGTGGCGGGAGCGGCCGTGCTGCTGCTGCCCGCGCTCTTGGCTTATCCTTTCATCATCCTGGCCATCAAGCTCGAAGACGGCGGTCCGGTCTTCTATAGGACCGAAAGGGTGGGCCAGTTCAATCAGCCGCTTAGGATCATCAAGTTCCGCACCATGACCGGGCAGGATAAGGGCGCGGCCGCGCTCCAGAGCACGCTTAAGGTGACCCGGGTCGGCCGCTTCCTCCGGCGCGCCCGGCTCGATGAGTTGCCGCAGTTGTGGAATGTCTTGATCGGCGACCTTTCCTTCATCGGTCCGCGGCCGGAGATGCCGGCTCTGGCGGCAGCCTACGCTGAGGAGATCCCTTACTACAACATGCGGCACTTCCTGAAACCGGGCCTTTCCGGTTGGGCGCAGATCAGCCATCTCGACGCGCCTCGGCAGGGAGTGGACATGGAACGCACCGCCACCAAGTTGTCTTATGACCTGCATTACCTGCGCTGCCGCTCGTTCTTCATGGACTTGGAGATCGCGCTGAAGACCTTGCGCATCCTGATCATGAGAAGCGGCACTTAGATAGATATGTTAAAGAAAGCCATCATCACCGGCGGCGCCGGATTCATCGGTTCCAACCTGGCAAAGGCGCTATTAGACCAAGGGACAGAGGTGACCGTGATCGACAACTTCGCCGCCGGTCGCGTCGACTCGCGCCTGGTCCCAGAAGCGCGTTACGAGGAATTCGATATCCGCGACAGCGTCTCGCGAGCGGAGGTGTTCAAAGGCGTGGACGCGGTGTTCCACCTAGCCGCCTTGCCGCGGGTGCAGGATTCCATCGATCATCCCGTGGAGACGGCCAGCGTGAACGTGGACGGGACGCTGGCGGTCTTGGAGGCGGCGCGACAGGCAGGTGTCCGCAAGCTGGTCTTCTCCTCTTCGGCGGCGGTGTATGGAGACCAGGACCAAATGCCGCTTCAAGAGGGTATGACGCCCTCGCCGAAGAGTCCGTACGGATTGCATAAGCTTATGGGGGAACAGATGTGCGCGCTGTGGTCGGAGCTCTATGGACTGCCGACCGTGTCATTGCGCTATTTTAATGTCTACGGACCGGGTTTTGATCCGAGCGGTGCCTATGCCCTGGTGGTCGGACGCTTCCTGGAGTTGCGCCGGCAAGGACAGCCTTTGACCATCGCCGGCGACGGCACCAATACCCGCGACTACGTGCACGTGGCGGACGTGGCCCGCGCCAACATCCTGGCCGCCGAAAGCGAGCGGGTGGGGAAGGGCGAGGTGATGAATATCGGCAGCGGCCTGGAAACGTCGGTGCGGGACTTGGCTGATCTCATTGGCGGTCCGGTCACGCGCGCCGAGCCTCGGCTAGAGCCGCGGCGTTCGGTGGCCGATGTCGGCCGGGCCAAGGAGTGGCTGGGCTGGGGATCGTCCATCAAGCTCGAAGCTGGCGTCAGCGAACTGAAGCGCCACCTAGGCGTCTCTTAGGTGTGCTAGGATACCGATCATGTTAGTCGACGGAAAAAAGATCGCGGCCGAGATATACGCCGATATAAAGTCTCGACTGGCGGGCCGAGGTAAGGCCCCGTGTCTGAACGTGTTCGCTTGCGCGCCGAACGCGGAGACCAGGAAATATCTAGAACTGAAACAGCGGCGCGCCGCCGAGGTCGGCATCGATCTGGTGATGGTCGAGCTGGAGCCAGAGGCCACGACCGAGGACGCCGAGCGGGTCATCCGCTCGGCGGTCGGCCAGTGCGACGGCGTCATCGTGCAGCTGCCTTTTCCTCCCTATTTCGACACCGATCGACTGGTGGCCGCCATCCCGCCGGAATTGGACGTGGACGCGCTTGGCTACCATGGAGGCGTCGACGGCGTCCTGCCGCCGGTCGTCGGGGCCATCGCCGAGATCTCAAAGAGGCACGGAATAGACTGGACCGGCAAGCAGGTGGTGGTGGTCGGCCGTGGCCGCTTGGTGGGGGCTCCAGCGGCACTGTGGGCGGAAGCCCAAAGCGCCGCCGTCACCGTCCTTGATAAGGGCACGCCGAACGCCGATGAGTCGCTGCGCGCGGCCGATATCATCATCTCCGGTGCTGGCGTGCCCGGACTTATCACTCCCGATAAGATCAAAGACGGCGTCATGCTCTTCGATGCCGGCACCAGCGAAGCGGGCGGAGAACTTCGCGGTGACGCCGATCCGGCGGTCGCCTCCAAATGCGCTCTCTTCACGCCCGTCCCCGGCGGCATCGGCCCCATCACCATCGCCGTCCTCCTTCGGAACCTGGCGCTACTATCAGCCTAAGGGCGCTCGGAGAGTTTTTGGTTCATATTTCTCGCTTATTGCTAGGTCGCGTTAGAAGGATACCTTCGGGACGGGTAGCAAAAAAGTGAGTGTGGGAGTATATTAGGCCTCAATTATGGAAAAAGACACTAACGGCAGCAATATGATCGTGAACCTCTTTAAAGCCCTTATCGTCCTGCTTATCGGCTTCGGGCTCGGCTACTTCATCTACTCGACCACGGTGAACGAGGACAGCAAGTACCCGTTCAAACTCGGCCTTGACCTCTCAGGCGGCAGCCAGCTCGTGTACGTGGCCGACGTTTCGGCCGTCGACCCGGCCGACGTGCCCGAGCTCATGAGCGTGCTGCGCGAAGTGATCGAACGCCGCGTCAACATCTTCGGCGTCTCCGAACCGAACGTGCAGGTGGAAAAAAGCAGCGCCGTGTCCGACGCTGAAGAGCATCGTCTCATCGTCGAGCTGCCCGGCGTGACCGACATCGACGAAGCTATCAAGTCGATCGGCGAGACCCCGCTCTTGGAGTTCAAACTCATCGACGAGGAAGCCCTGGCCAAACAGCAGGCTCTGGAAGCCATCCAGCTGGAAGGAGCGGAAGGCGCCACGGTGGTTCCGGTGGGCGAGACCATCGACCCTTACGTGGAGACCGGTCTGACCGGCCGCTACCTTAAGACCGCCCAGCTGCAGTTCGCCGGCCAGGGAAGTGGCGCTGGCCTCTCTAACGAGCCGGTGGTGGCCATTTCCTGGAACGACGAAGGCTCAAGGCTGTTCGAGGAGATCACCGCGGCCAACACCGGCCGGCGGCTGGCCATCTTCCTTGATGGTGAGATGATCTCTGGTCCGCGCATCAACGAGCGCATCGCGGGCGGCCAGGCGGTCATCTCCGGCGGCTTCACGCCTCAAGAGGCCCGCTCCCTGGCCGAGAACCTGAGCTTCGGCGCGCTGCCGATGCCGATCCATCTCGACAGCACCCAGTCCATCGGAGCCTCTTTGGGCGCCGAGGCGCTAGAGGCCGGCGTCTTCGCGGGCATGGTCGGCTTCCTGGCCTTGGCCGGGTTCATGATCTTCTGGTACCGCTTGCCCGGCCTGATCGCCGCCCTGGCCCTCGTCATGTATCTACTCATGATGCTGGCCCTCTTCAAGTTCGTGCCGGTCGTTCTGACCGCCGCCGGCATCGCCGGCCTCATCCTGTCGGTCGGCATGGCCGTCGACGCCAACATCCTGATCGCCGAGCGCATCAAGGAGGAGATCCGCGCCGGCAAATCATCCAATGACGCCATCAAAGAGGGCTTCGCCCGCGCTTGGCTGGCCATCCGCGACGCCAACGTTACCAGTATCATCGCCGCCATCATCCTTTTCTGGTTCGGCACGGCGCTCATCAAGGGCTTCGCGCTGGTGCTTCTGATCGGCGTCTTCGTGTCGATGATCTCGGCCATCGCCATTTCCCGCACGCTCCTCTTGGCCATCCCCGTCAACACCGATACCAAGCTCGGCAAGTTCCTTATGAGTTCCGGATTCACCCGATAATCCCGAAAATAATTCAGATATGCAAACTAAAATTTCTAACGGGATGAAACTTCAGAAATATCAAAATCATTTCTTCATCCTTCCGGTGGTCCTGGTGGCGCTGTCGCTATTGACCGTGTTCATGTGGGGTCTCAAGCCCAACGTGGAGCTGGCCGGGGGCTCGCTGTTGCAGGTCCATTATGAGACCGAGCGCCCGTCCATCGGCGAGGTCGAATCCCGCGTGGCGGCGCTCGACATCGGCGAGGTGATGGTGCAGCCTACCGGCGACTCTGACTACATCCTCCGGCAGCGGGTGCTCT
Source organism: uncultured Candidatus Saccharibacteria bacterium (assembly GCA_964608605.1). GTDB lineage: Bacteria > Patescibacteriota > Minisyncoccia > Phycocordibacterales > UBA918 > OLB19. Next base: position 50,975 of record CAZSOS010000002.1, on the reverse strand, counting down.
CCCCGGAAGAGAAGACCGGCCTGCTTGAGGCCTTGACCGCCTTCGGACCTCTGGAGGAGACCCGCTACACTTCGATCGGCCCATCGATCGGCAGCGAGCTGGTGCGCAAAGCTTGGTGGGCCATCACGCTGGTCATCCTGTCGACCATCATCTATATCGCCATCGCCTTCCGCGGGGTGGGCGGCAGCGCCGAGAGCGGCAACGTGCCTTCCTGGAAGTACGGTCTGGTAGCTATCGTTACGTTGGCGCACGACGTCATCATTCCGATCGGCCTCTACGCCTATCTGGGCCACGCCTATGGCTCCGAGGTGGGAACGCTATTCATCGTGGCCCTGCTGACCATTCTCGGCATCTCCATTAACGACACCATCGTCATCTTTGACCGCATCCGCGAGAACCTGAAGCTAAACGAGGAGAAGCGCGTCCGCGAACCTTTCGGCGACGTGGTCTGGCGGAGCCTATCGCAGACCATCACCCGATCGGTCAACACCTCGGTGACTGTGCTCTTCATGCTGTTCGCTCTGGCCTTCTTGGGTCCGGAATCCACCAAGGAGCTGGCCATCACCCTGACCGTCGGCATGGTCGCCGGTACCTACTCTTCCATCCTTTTGGCGGCGCCGATGCTAGTGGTGATCGAGAAATATCAGAAACATAAGCCGATAAAAAGTTAAAGCAAATGATCATTGGAATAACGGGCACGTTAGGAGCCGGAAAAGGAACCGTGGTGAAGTACTTGGTCGAGACCAAAGGTTTTCATCACCTCTCCGCCCGCGCGTTATTCCAGGAGCTGATGGAGCAAGCCGGGTTGCCGATAGATCGCGACTCCATGGCCGTCTTCGCCAATGGACTGCGGGCCAAGCACGGTGCCGATTTCGTGTTCCGGGAGCTGTTCAAAAAAGCTCAGGAACAGGGCGGTAACGTGATCATCGAGTCCTTGCGCACCTTGGGGGAAGTGAAGGCGTTGCGCGAGCACGACTCCGCGCTCCTCTTAGCCGTCGATGCCGACCAAAAGCTGCGCTACGACCGTATCCATGGACGCGGTAGCGCCTTGGACCACGTGACCTTTTCGAAGTTCGTGGAGCAGGAGGAGACGGAAATGCACGGTACCGAGCCACACCAGCAGAATATCGCCGCCGTCATGAAGCTGGCCGATCATACTATCTATAACGATAACGATACCGAGGCGCTCTTCAAGGAAGTGGAGGTGTTTTTAGAGAAGTTCAGCCGCTGATGAAATTACTCGTTGGCTCAAGTGCCAACGAACCCGCCTTTACACCGGATTCTTTTTGGCCGCCACTATCCACGTATAGCTCCATATGGATATATACGTGGATAGTATTTATACACAGGCTAAGTTGACACATTCTGGCGGCGGGAGTACTCTCGAATCATGAACGCCTTAAGTTCTAAGACCTCATGGATCCTCGTGGTCCAGTTTCTCCTCTTTAGGAGGGGAGGTCTTGTGAACATCCGGTAGGTTCAAATAAATCGCCGGACCAAACAAGGCCTCCTTCACGGGAGGCCTTGTTTGGTTTCGGTATCGTTCTTTCAAAACTGAGAGCAGGAGGAAAAGATGTACTGCAATAAGGTAACCGTTTCCATCGAAGAAGCGCATCAGTCTCTTTTGGCTGACGGCTACGAACCCGATACCGCGGCGTATTTCGCGGAACGTTCTCGCCGGTACGAACCGGATACGGATGCCCCTGCCGGCCAGCCGGCTCGGTTGGTGGAGCGCGAAGATTGGGATCCGAACGAACCGGCGCCGGTGGCGGTCTATTCTGTTGAGGAGATGGAAAGACTGATTTTGCGTGACGAGGGTCATGAGCCGGGGACCATTGAGTCCTGGAACGCTCGCTTGCGTCTGTTCGAGCCGAACGGCGCTGGTCCTAAGGATGGTTGGATCAAGCGGGGAACTCGTAGGGCGATCGGTCAGGATCCGCAGACATTCTTGTCCAGGCATGACCCCATAAAAGTGGGCGCCGGGTACGCTTTCGTGGCTCGGTCGTAGTTCTTTTCTTCCGCGCGCCGCCACTTTGTGGCGGCGCGTTTTCTTTTTATATATGAATACGTGTGCCGATAAAGGGTTCGTTATTTAGATATTTCTGCAACTCACTGAGCTTGTCGCCATTGATGCAGGCTACCTCGATCTCTTTATCGGAGGCTTCGCGGGCGGCGATCGGGTCAAACGGGGAAGAGAGCCCCGGGTCCCACTCGGCCGGGATCAATTTTCGAAACTCGCTCCAGGTGATATCTTCGATCGGCGTGGCGTTCGGTTCGGTCTTCGGGTCAGCGGTATAAACGTGGTCGATATTGGAGAGGTTGATGACTTTTTTAGCGCTCACCCGCTCAGCTATTTGGATCGCCCTCAGGTCGGTGGAAGCGCCCGGCCGATAACCGGCAGCGATGATCACGCTGACATCGTGTGGCACATCGAGGACTTCGTCGGGGTTGGTGATAACCGTCGGGTGGGCCACGTCTTTAAAGATGGTGCGCAGTAGATGGCCATTAAGGCGGGTGGCGTGGATGCCGATCCAGTCGAGGTCCTCCTTGTTTAGAAGATGGAGCGAGTCGGCAGCGTCCTGATAACGGCGGGCGGTCCGGCCGCCGCCAGCAATAATGACGAAACGGCGGTCGCCCTTGGCGACCGCCGTTTCGATGAATTGTTTTAAGGAAGCTAAAAAGCCGGTGTCGATTTGGTCAGGCACGATCAGCGATCCGCCGACCGACATGACGATGGTTTCTGGTTTCATTACGAATATCTTACAAGAGTCTTTCGCCCTGACCTAACTGCTTTGGTGGCACTAATGTTATGATTCATCATATGCGCGTGCATCGTAATTTAGTGACGGTGATCCAGGTACTTTTGGTCGCGGTCATCCTCGTCGGCGTGGGCTTTTTGGCCTGGTTTCTTCTGAATACCGAAGTGGACACCGCGGACCAGCAGGCCAAGGCGCACCTACTGCGCCTTCAGGCCAGTGCCAAGGCCTATCACGGACGGCTCGGCTTCTACGATGGCCTCTGCCGCGACGTGGGTCTGCCGGCCGGATTCGCCTGCGCCGCCGACGCCAACTCTTACGCCATCGAGACCCGGATGACCTCCGGCCGGTACCTGTGTCTCGATAGCCGAGGACACCTGGGAGAAAGGGAAGATTCCAAAGGCTCAGCTACCGCCTGCGGGGGTTGACAAATTTTCAAAAATGTGTATACTTGTGAACACTGGGGCATAAGCCTCGGTGTTTTCGAACAACGAACGGAAAGGTTCTTTCAATGCATCTCTTCAAATCGATGCTGGCGGGCGCGTCGGCCGTGGCTCTGGCACTCTTCCTGGGTGGCGCGGCCGCGGCCGACAGCTGGGCTTCGATCGGCTCGTCCGGCGCCGGCGGCGCCTTCTCCAGCAACGGAACGACCCAGACGGGCAACGGTTCCGGCTGGTCGGGGACGGGTTCGTCCTCCGGCGGCTGGACTACGGGGGGTGGCAGCTTCTCGCATGGTGATGCGCAGGCGACCGGCAGCAATTCCGGTAGCGCCGGCTCCTCGGCCATGCACGAGGTGACCGGCTGGTCTTCGGGCCAGATCTCCGGGTTCCTCGGCTCGACGAGTTCGATCGGTTCGGGGTTCTTGGCCTCGACCGGCGCGGCAGCGGGCACCGACAACGGTCAGGCCACGCCCGGCAACGGCGCGGGCAACGCCTTCGCACAGAGCGGCGGCAACGGCACGGTCGGGTTCCAGTACAGCGGCGGTTTCCTGTCGGCCACCAACGTCTCTACCGGCGATACCTCCTCGAGCGTGGGCGCGAGCTCCACTAATCAGGGAAGATCGACGGCGTCGACTGATGGCACGGTCTGGTCCAGCACGGATATCAGCCCCTCCGGGGCCAATGTCTCGGCTGGTTCCAACGCTTCGGCTGACGCCGCGACTGTCGGTAATGCCAATGCCTACGGCAATACCTGGAACGAAGGCGCTACCGCCTCCACCGTCTCTGGGATCATGTCCGGTTCGTGGAGCGGCTCGACGGGCTCGACGGTTTCGGCCGACGCGACGTCGACGGCCGGCGGCAATGCTTCGGCATCCGGTTCGGCCAGCTCGTTCGCGAGCAACAACGGCCTGTAAGCCGTTGACGGCGCGGGACATATGTCCCGCGCCGTCAGATCCCATCAACTAGGAGGGTGCGATGCATAAGTTTCGACTGGCTCTGGCGTTTGGCGGCATCATGCTGCTTGGCGCGTGCACGCATGGCGTGCAGGTCGCCGATGTCAATCTCGGCAGCGGCGTGGTCCTGAAGGCCATTCGCGTGCCGGCCACCATGAACACGCCCGGCCTCACGGCCATCGCCGCTCCGAGCGGCGTCAAGGGTGGCGTGAACGTGACGGCCGTAGGCGGCAACGGCATCGGGGGAGACCTGATCCGGGCCGCGGGCGGGGTGGTGGCCGGAGGGCTTGGTGCCCTCGGTAGCGCCGCTACCGCGACGGTCAACGTGGCCTCTTCGGCCGTGGCTATCAATACCAACAATTAAGTTCCCGGTATCGATGGCGAAATTCAAGCCCCGGTGGAATCCTTATTGGATCCATCGGGCTTTCTTTTTACCCACCGTGCCCGCTTGCATCTTTATTGTTTATCTGTATAATAGCGCCACTTGAGGGGGAAAGGGAGAAAGGCTTATTTGAAGCGCTCCGGTCCGGTCCTCAGAGCTGTTTGACAATCGAATAATGGAACCGGTTTCAAAACCGGTTCTACGCATCATCGGTGCGGCCTTTGCGAAGCAAAGGCCGCACCGGAAAATCCAATACGGCCAACCACCGTATTGGTAGCGAGACAAAAGAACAGTTTGCACTTTCTTTTGTCTCATCCTTTAGGTGGATCAGCTGAAGTGCCAAGCAAAGTACAGGCGCAGAGTAGGCTGGTCCCAGGTAAGTTAGCATCTAGCGCTTAGCAATTAGCCCTTAGTTTTCTAAGAGCTAACGACTAAGAGCCAAGAGCTATCCAAACCTGTCTTAAATTAGAGTTTGATCCTAGCTCAGGATGAATGCTGGCGGCGTGGATGAGGCATGCAAGTCGAATGGGTTCAGACCCATGGCAGACGAGGTAGGAACACGTAGGTACGTACCCCATAGTCAGGGATAACCCGGCGAAAGTCGGAATAACACTTGATAGTCTCGAAAGAGTAAAAATTTATTGCTATGGGAACGGCCTGCGGGCTATCAGCTAGTTGGTACGGTAACGGCGTACCAAGGCTACGACGGCTAGGGGAGGTGAGAGCCTGACCCCCACCGATGGAACTGCGACACGGTCCATACTCCTACGGGAGGCTGCAGTCGAGAATCTTCCGCAATGGACGAAAGTCTGACGGAGCGACGCCGCGTGGTGGATGAAGTCCTTCGGGACGTAAACACCTTTTATGAGGGAGGAAGTTTATTGACGTTACCTCATGAATAAGGGGCTCCCAACTCTGTGCCAGCAGGAGCGGTAATACAGAGGCCCCGAGCATTATCCGGAATCACTGGGCGTAAAGGGTGCGTAGGCGGCTATATTAGTCGGGCGTTAAATCTTTGGGCTCAACCCAAAAATCGCGTTCGAAACGGTATGGCTAGGAGAAGTGAGAGGTGTGCGGAACTCAAGGTGTAGGGGTGAAATCCGTTGATATCTTGGGGAACACCAAATGCGAAGGCAGCACACTGGCACTCTCTCGACGCTGAGGCACGAAAGCGTGGGTAGCGAATGGGATTAGATACCCCAGTAGTCCACGCCCTAAACGCTGTCAACTGGCTTTTTCGAGTATCGACCCTCGAAGAGGCGAAGCTAACGCGTTAAGTTGACCGCCTGGGTAGTACGATCGCAAGATTAAAACTCAAAGGAATAGACGGGGACCCGCACAAGCGGTGGAGCGCGAGGCTTAATTCGTCGCTAAACGAAAAACCTTACCGAGGCTAGAAATCCAGCTGCACGCCCTGGGAAACCAGGGAAGCTTTCGAAGGTGCTGGACAGGTGATGCATGGCTGTCGTCAGTTCGTGGCTTGAGCTGTTCCCTTAAGTGGGGAAACGAACGCAACCCTCGTTGCCTGTTATAAGTGTCAGGCGAGACTGCTCCCTCACGGGAGAGGAAGGTGAGGATGACGCCAAGTCAGCATGTCCCTTGATGCCTCGGGCTGCACTCACGCTACAATGGTACGCACAACAGGACGCAATACCGTAAGGTGGAGCCAATCCTTATAAAACGTGCCCCAGTTCGGATTGAGGTCTGCAACTCGACCTCATGAAGTCGGAATCGCTAGTAATCGCGGATCAGCATGCCGCGGTGAATACGTTCTCGGGTCTTGTACTCACCGCCCGTCAACTCAGGGGAGCCGGGAGTGCCCGAAATGCCACCTCGCGTGGCCCTACGGTAAGCTCGGTAACAAGGAGTAAGTCGTAACAAGGCACGGCTAGCGGAAGCTGGTCGTGGATTAATTCCAATTGGACATCGGTGATCTTCGGATCATTGGTTACGTCGATATTGTGTATCTCGATCGAGTACACAATGGTCATGATACTCAAACCTTAACTGGTATCGAGACTCTAGGGAGAGACCTAGATTAACTAAAGGATGGGACAAAAGAAGATACAAACTCCCAGATTTGGCACATTTGCACTGGTTTCGGAATTTTTACTTGGTCGCCGTATGTCTATATACGTCTCCTGCGTAAAAATTCCTCCAACCAGCACAACTGTATCCAAATCTGAAAGTTTTATTTGGTGATGCGGATTCAGTTTTCAAACAGATAACAAAAAGCCGGCGCGTAGCGCCGGCTTTTTGTTATCGGGGCCCTCGGAATGGTTCGGTATATTGGTTGTTGCCTCCGCCACCTCCGCTGCCGTACCCGCCGGGCATGTTCGACATGTAGTCCGGCTCTACCTGATCCACGCCGCCTAGTCCCAAGCCGTTCACGAACATGTTCACGATGCCCCAAAGGCTCACCAAGAACACGAAAGCTCCGATGCCATAAAGCGCCAGCCGCTTGGCGTTGTCCTTGGCGTCCTTTTCGGCCCCGCCGAGGATGAGCCAGCGGAAAGCGTTCCAGATGAAGAACAGGAGCGCCAGTCCGAAGAGGAAAGGAATTATGACGTTATTGAGAAAGGTCATCAGCGACCCGAGCAACTCTTGAAGGCTGTTCATGCGCTCATTATACCATCGGACCCATGACCGCCTTCGACTTATCAAGCCTGGTGTATACTGGAAGTACGAATGCCTTCGAGCGTGGTAGAGGTCGGTCGCGCTGATGCTGGGGAAGTTTGGGGTATCTAATCATGCCGAAGAAGTTGTCGATGGCGCTGTCTTTGTCAGGGCCTTCGACGCGGAGTTCGGATCAATAATTAAACTCATCGATCATTTTATGGATAAAAAACTATCATGGATCTTGTTGGTGGCGGTCATAGTGGTCGCCCTGATATCCTTGGCCCTTTATCTGAAAGGACCTGGAACCTGGGGATCCAATATGGCGGAAGAAGCTATAACCTTTACCAGCCCGGAGACGGGGGAGGCGGTGAGGGTGGAATTTAAAGGCGATGATCACGCGGTCTTGAACGGCTTGGGCTACGATGGCCTGGCCTTCGACCTGGCCATCGCCGCTTCCGGAGCCCGTTACGTCAACGATGATCTGGGTCTGGAGCTGTGGAATCGGGGGGAGGCGGTCACCATTTCTAAAGATGGCCGGCAGATATTCTCCGGCAACGTCGGCGGCCTGACCGACGCCCTGAAGTTGGCCGGCACTTGGGTTTGGCAAGCCACCACTATCGGTGAGGTCGTGACCGAGCCGCGCCGGACCGACGCCTTCACCATCACCTTCGACGCGGATGAGAGTCGGGTGAACGGCACGACCGACTGCAACGGCTTCTTCGGCGGCTACGAGGTCAACGATCACGCGTTGGCCTTTGGTCCGCTAGCCTCGACCATGATGTATTGCGAAGGTTCGCAAGAACACGAGTTCACCTCGGCCTTGGAAGGGGTGAAGAGCTTCTTCTTCGCCGGTTCCGGGGCGCTGGTCCTGGAGCTTGAAGACGACGGCACTATGCTGTTCGGCCGGCAATAGAACTGAAGAGAGACACGCAAAAAGCTGCCTACAGAAGATAGGTTAAAGGAAGCGAAATACACCGCCCCGCCTCGCACCAGTATCGAAAAACAGCCCGCAAGGGCTGTTTTTCTCTTTGGTGCCGAAGACTGGACTTGAACCAGCACGGGGTTGCCCCCACTACGACCTGAACGTAGCGTGTATACCAATTTCACCACTTCGGCGTCGCCTGATTATGCCTGAAAACTCGGGCTTTTTCAATTCCGACCACAGAAACCCGCGGTTGAATATAGCCCTTCGTTCTGCTAGTATAGCCGAGCGACATTCGCGCGTTTAGCTCAGTTGGTAGAGCATTCGACTGATACTCGAAAGGTCCTAGGTTCGAACCCTAGAACGCGCACAAATACCAGAATGAACATCCAACCCATTATCCTTGCCGGCGGCAAGGGAAGCCGGATGAAGAGCGAGTTGCCAAAACCGCTTTTTCCGTTCGAAGGCAAGCCGATGATCCGCCACGTCATCGAAGCCCTGGAGGCGGCCGAGGGCTTTCTGCCGCCGATCATCGTGGTCGGGCACCAGGGAGATCTCATTCAGGCCGAACTGGGCGATCGGTACCGCTACGCGCAGCAGGTGGAACTATCCGGCACCGCCACGGCCGCCAAGGCGGCGCTGCCGTTGCTCGACGACGAGACTCCCACTCTCGTCCTCTATGGTGACAATCCCTTCATCTCCACGGCCAGTATCGAACGGATGCGCGCCGCTTTCGTGGACGCGCGTCCGACCATGGCCATGTTCTCGGTCGATTTGCCCGACTATGACGACTGGCGCGGCGTTTTCACGGCCTTCGGCCGGGTGAAGCGCGACGAGAACGGCCGGGTGATCGGCGTGGTCGAGTACAAGAACGCCACTTTGGACGAACGAGCCATCAACGAAGTGACTCCGGGCGGCAATTGTTTCGATACCCTCTGGCTGAAGGCGGCTTTGCCCCGCGTGCGGCCGAATGAGACCACCGGCGAGTATTATTTGACGGAACTCACCGAAATCGCTATCGTAGACGGCAGGGAAGTTCATACCGTGCCCATGCCTCCGGAGGAGGCCATCGGCATCAACTCGCTAGAGGACGCGCTTCAAGCGCAAAGGAGGAAGCGATGAACGTAACTTTGTCGGAGATCGGCGATCTCATGCTGAACGACAGGTTTCTCTGTCCTAAAGTGCCCCGGGACGACCTGGGAGCCGAAGGTGAGTCCATTCGGGAAATGGTGGATATCCTGTCCGAACACCACGGGACGGTTCAGGTGGAGGAACCTACCTATGGAGGTCTCTACAGCGCCATCTACTGCGTCCTGGAGACCAGCCGTTTTTGTTTCTCCGTCCAGGAGCAGGCGGCGTTGGATCGCGGCCTGAAGGCCTTTTATCCCGTCGCCATCAAATATCCTGGTCGGGCGGTGGGCCAGCCCAGCCTGGTGGCGTAGCCGTTTAGTTCTATGAAGCGCCGGGGGATCCTCCTCGGCGCTTTTCCTTTGTCCGGGTTTAGGTATGATGAGTCCTAATATGCAACCCCTAGCCGCCCGTATCCGCCCGCGCAATCTGGACGAATTTATCGGCCAGGAGCATTTGGTGAGCCCGGGGAAGCCCATCCGCGAAGCCATCGAAAAAAAGCACCTTTTCTCCTTCGTGCTCTGGGGACCGCCGGGAGTAGGGAAGACCACCTTAGCGCGGATCTATGCGGGCGCCCTTGATGCCGAGATGTTCGAACTCTCGGCCGTATCGGCTGGCAAGGAAGATATCAGAAAGATCATCGCTACCCCGAGCTTGCGGCGGAAAGTGTTGTTTCTGGATGAGATCCATCGTTTCAATAAAGCCCAGCAGGATTTTCTCTTGCCGTACGTAGAGTCGGGTGAACTGACGCTCATCGGTGCTACCACCGAAAACCCAAGCTTTGAAGTTATCTCCGCCCTCTTGTCGCGCTCGCGCGTCTTCGTGCTCAACGAACTGTCCGAAGACGATATGCGCCTGATCGTGAAGCGGACGAAATTAAAGGTACCGAAGGCGGCCCAGGATTGGTTGGTGCGGATGGCCAATGGCGACGCGCGCCAAATGCTGACCCTGATGGATCAAACGCAAGAACTGCACGGGAAAATCACTGTCGAGACGCTTGAAACCACGCTTCAGTCCACGCATCTCCGGTACGACAAGAAGGGCGAGGAGCACTACAACACCATCTCGGCGTTTATAAAAAGTATGCGGGCTTCTGATGCCGACGCCGCCATCTACTACCTGGCCCGGATGATCGAGGCTGGTGAAGACCCGATATTCATCGCGCGGCGTATGGTCGTCTTTGCCTCCGAAGACATCGGTCTGGCCCAGCCCACCGCCCTGGTAGTGGCTAACGAGGTCTTTCGGGCCTGCGAGGTCATTGGTTATCCAGAATGCGCCATCAACTTGGCCCATGGTGTCGCCTACCTAGCCCAGGCTAAAAAGGACCGCCGTTCCTACGATGCGCTCCGCGCCGCGCAAGCCGACATCAAGCAGTACGGCAATCTGCCCATCCCTACCCATCTTCGGAACGCCCCCACCAAACTAATGAAAGACCTCGGCTACGGCCAAGGCCAAAAATGGGAGGCCGGCTTTGCCCATGAAAAGGGCTACTTGCCGGAGAAACTCAAGAAAAAACGCTACTTAAAATAAATGGTATAGTGATTTCGCTTATGGATTTTTCGGAGTATTTTAAAGGCAAAAAGATCACGGTCATGGGCCTGGGCCTCCTTGGCCGTGGGGTGGGGGACGCTCAATTTTTGGCCGAGTGTGGAGCGGAGTTAATCGTGACTGATCTTAAGACCGAGGAACAACTGACTTCATCTTTAGAAAAGCTGAAGTCATATCCGAATATCAAATTTACGCTCGGTGAACACCAGATGGATGATTTTGAAGGGCGGGATATAATCCTAGTGGCGGCTGGCGTGCCGCTGGATTCTCCCTATCTGGCCCATGCACAGGAAAAGGGTATCGAGCTGGCGCAAAGCGCGGCGCTGTTCGCGAAGCTTTCCAGGATTCCGATGATCGGTATCACCGGTACCCGCGGCAAATCGACTACCACCGCCATGATCGCTCATATTATCGAGACGGCCACTGGCGAGTCGGTCATCAAGGGAGGTAACGTGCGCGGTGTCTCCAACCTCCAGCTTTTGAAAGACGTAAAAGAAGATTCGCTAGCAGTCTTCGAGCTCGACTCTTGGCAACTGCAGGGTTTCGGTTGGGCCGGTATCTCGCCACAAGTGGCCGTCTTCACCACCTTTATGGACGACCACCTCAATTACTATAAAAACGATACCAGCGCCTACTTCGCCGACAAGGCCAACATATTCATCAATCAGGAAGAAAGTGGTGTCCTGGTAACCACGCCAGAAGTATTTGAGCGCGCCAAGAAGTTTGCTGCCGGGCGCCAGGTAACGTTGGGGCAGGAAGTAATCTTGGTGGATAGTTCCATTATTCCCGAGGACGCCGTCTTATCGCAACCGGGGGAACATAATCGGCTCAACGCTGCTTTAGCGGTGGCCGCCTGCCGCGCCATCGGTTTATCGGACGAGGAGATTTTCGAAGCGCTGGCCAGTTTCCCTGGCGTCGAAGGCCGCTTGCAACTTTTGGCCACCACTGACAAGGGCGTGAAGATCTACAACGATAACAACGCCACCACGCCGCAGGCCACCATCGCCGGCCTTGAGGCGGTGGGGAAAGACCCTAACCCTGACGGACGGGTAAATAAAAACGTGATTTTGATTGCTGGCGGAGCTGATAAAAATATTGATGTCGCACCGCTCGCATACGCTATCAATCAGCAGTGCAAGAACGTGATGCTGCTCTCTGGCTCCGGCACCGATAAATTGATTCCGCTCCTTCACGGTGGAGAGGTGGGCGTCTCGGTCTTTGCTGATTTAGCGGCGGCTGTGGCTGAGGCGGTACGTCTAGCCGGACCCGGCGACACCATCCTCTTTTCACCAGCTTTCGCTTCCTTCGGTCTCTTTGTGAACGAATATGACCGCAACGATCAGTTCGTAGCCTTGGTTAAAAAATATTTGGAAAAAGAATGACCGCAGCGACAAATGTCGCTGCGGTCGAGAAGCTTATTTCCAACCTTTGACCACGAGGATCCAGTTGGGTTGATGCTTGTTCAGTATACCGGCCGCTTCCGCCCGGGCGCTGCCGAGGTTCGGGTGGGTAAAGGTGCAGAGTCCATCGCTCTTCACCCGTCTGATGCCATAAGCGTGAAGCTTGGCCGTAATGACCGCCTGAAGATCAAGCGTGTGCCGGTCCTGGTCGGTGACCATGCTTGGTCCGTAGAGCCGGACGAATGGCTCCACGAAGGCGGGATCTCCATGTTCGAAATGCTTCGCCCCTATGCCACCGGTGATATAAGCCTGTACCTGCCGACCATCGTCTATGCCGAGCACGGATATCAGCCTTTCTACCACGCCCAGGTTCTCGCAACAGGAGCTGCCGCGCTTGATAAGCGCTTCGCGTCCGGCATGGACGGCGCCCACCAAGCCGTTGGCCCAGTTGATCAAGACCACGACGGGACAATCTCGGCTATGGATGAGCAAGGCTTGTCCGGGTCGGAACAGGACCCCGCCTTCGGCCTGAGTGAACGGTTCCTGATAATCGTTCTCCCAGCTGACCACTCTGTGGAATCCCGGACTGGCCGGACCTCGGGGCGGATCGATGACGAAGATCGTTTCCGCTCCTCGGTGCCTGGCGATGGTTCTGATCTTCGGCAGCTGAGTCAGCGCGTAGCCGGCCCGGCCGAAGAGGGTAACGTGGGCCAGGCCCATGGGATGCTCTAATTTCATCGCTGATCCCTCCGTTTGTTCTAATCCGCCGGAAATAGTAGTATTTTCATGCTATATGTCAAATAAGGTGGAGTTGGGGGATATTGCGCAGATCCATATGATTGGGGTAGGTGGCATCGGCATGTCGGGGCTGGCCCGTTTGTTCCTGCATGAGGGGAAGGTGGTCTCCGGTTCCGATCGGGCGCCGTCGGACATTACCAATGCTTTGGAACTCGAAGGTGTGCAATTCTTTGACGGACAGGTGCCGGAGAATGTCACCAATGATATCGACATGGTGGTCTATACCGAGGCCATGAGCCAAGATCATCCGGAGATGGTGGCCGCTAAAGCGCTTGGCGTGCCGATGATGAACTACTTTGAAGCGCTCGGCTTAGTAGCTAATCAGTACTACCTGATCGCGGTCGCCGGTACCCACGGCAAGACCACCACTACGGCTATGTTGATCGACGTGCTCGAGGAAGCCGGCCTTGATCCGTCGGCTATAGTGGGTTCGTTGCGGGCCAAGACGAAGAGTAATTACCGCGCTGGCAAGAGTAAATACTTCGTGGTCGAGGCCTGCGAATACAAGCGCGATTTTCTTCACCTGGAGCCGGATGTGCTGATTATCACCAACCTGGAGGCTGAGCATCTTGATTACTACAAAGACCTGGCCGACGTGCAGGCGGCTTTCCGTGAATTGGCCCTTAAAGTGCGCGATGGGGGAGCTGTAATAGCGGAAATCGCTAATCCGAACGTGGCGCCGGTGGTAGCCGGACTTTCGGTTGAGGTCATCGACTACAAGCCGTCCTTGGACCTGTCCCTTCCCTTGAAAGTGCCCGGGCTTCATAACCGGATGAACGCGGCGGCGGCCTTGGCCGCCGCCTCTAAGATCGGTATTGCTTCCGAGGTGGCGAAGTCCGCGCTGGCGGATTTTGCCGGCACCTGGCGCCGCTTCGAATACAAAGGCGAGATAAACGGATCACCGATCTACGACGACTATGGTCACCACCCGACCGAAATCGCGGCTACTATTTCTGGCGCGCGCGAGTTGTATCCCGAACGCCAACTGACCCTGGTATACCAGCCACATATGTACAGCCGCACGCACGCGCTTTTTGATGATTTCGTGAAAGCCTTGTCATTGGCGGATGAAGTAATACTGACGCCGATCTACGCCGCTCGCGAACCGAATGAGAGCGGCGTCTCGAGCCAGCGGCTGGCTGAAGCTATCGGCGGGAAAGCCCGAACGGTATCCGATCTAAACGCCGCCGCGGCCGAAATAAAAAACAGCGCCGATCAAAACGGCGTGGTGCTGGTCATGGGGGCGGGGGACGTGACCCGCGTCACTTCTATGTTGACAGCGTAGTTATATCGGGTAGCATCTGTTCCAGAAAACTGAAAGGGGAGCGAAATGATCCGTTGTGTGATGGTGCCAATGCCCGACACCTTCAAGATCGATGATCCTGACTCTCGTATTTGTCGGGGTTGCGAAAAGAAGGTGGCCGACCACGTCCTCGAGGCTCTCGACTACACTCTTATGTATCCTTGCTGTGACACGGAGGAGTGTCGCGACACCACCCGGTCGGTCATGGAAGCGTTTCTGGCCGCGAACACGGAAAACTTGTCGCGTCGTCCGGCTAAAAAGGAACTTCCATGGCACTTGCCATGGATCCGTTCCCTCACCAATTTCAAACCGGATCTGGTTTGACCGGACGCAAAATGAGCCGCGCGGAAGTCTTTCCGCGCGGCTCTCATCATGTCTATTCTTTCGGAGGCAGAGCGTTCCGAAACAGGATCAGGTAGTCCCGCAATTTCGGCCAGACGTTCACGATGACGTAGATCGCGAGGCCCAAAGCGAGGCACCAGACCCAGAAATGGTACCAGATCCAGCCCAGGAAAATGGAGGCCGCGACCGTGATCGATGCGATGCCCACATAGTACATGGTTTCCTCCTTATCTTTTTATATAATACCATATTTTGGCATAAATTGCAATATGGGTTCTAAAGTGCTATTTTAGAGCCATGGAAGGAACCCTATACGTGGTGGCGACGCCGATCGGCAACCTGGAAGATATCACTCTGCGCGCCTTGCGCGTCTTGAAGGAGGTCGACTATATCCTCTGCGAAGACACGCGGGTGACTGGCGTCTTGCTGAAGCGGCACGATATCAAGACGCCGCTGAAGCGCTACGACGCGCACACGAGCGAAGGCGCTCATGAGCGGATCTTGGCCGACCTCGAGGCCGGGAAGGATATCGCCCTGGTCTCCGACGCCGGGACCCCCGGCATTTCCGATCCCGGAGTGTTGCTGGTGGCGCGCGCTAGCGCCGCTGGCGCGCGTGTCGATGCTATTCCCGGACCCTCGGCGGTGACGGCCGCCTTCTCGATCGCCGGCATTACCGGCAACCAGTTCGCTTTCCTGGGCTACGCTCCGCAGAAGAAGGGCCGGGAGACTTTTTTCAAGCATATCGACGGGTACGACATCCCGGTCATGTTTTTCGAGTCCACCCATCGGGTCATCAAGACCCTGGAGACGCTGGCCGCCGCTTATCCGGAAAAGAAGGTGACCGTGGCCCGCGAATTGACCAAGCTGCACGAGGAGTTGGTGCGCGGCGTCCCGGTGGAGGTGTTGGAGCACTTCACGGCAGACCCGGTGAAACAGAAGGGTGAATTCGTCATCATCGTCAGTTAGCCCTTCGGCGCGGTATCGTGATGGTGTCGTCGGATGATAGACTATGGTCTAAGGGTTAGAAATTATATCTAGTGTCATCCGTACCAACTACTATGAAAGAAGGCAAATACGTGGATGGTTTCGTGTTCTCGGTCTCGGCCGATAACGAAGCCGCTTATAAGAAGATGGCCCGCGAAGGCGCCAAGGCCTGGATGAAGTTCGGAGCTTTGGCCTACAAGGAATGCAAGGCCGACGACGTGGCTCCGCCGCACGTGTCGTTCACCTTCCCGAAGGCGGCCAAGACCAAGGAGGGCGAGACGGTCTGGTTCTCCTTTATCGTGTTCAGATCCAAGAAGCACCGGGACGAGGTGAACAAGAAGGTGATGGAGTATTTCGACAAGAAGTACCAGGGCAAGGAGATGTCGATGCCGTTTGACATGAAGCGCATGGCCTACGGCGGTTTCAAGGTGGAAGTGAACGGCTAAATGAAGTATGTCAGAAATTAATTCATTCGAAGGCGGATGCCACTGCGGCGCGGTGCGCTATCGGGTCGGCGGACTCGATCTCGCGAGCACTATCACCTGCAACTGCTCGAGGTGCTCGAAGACCGGCGGCATTCTCTCCTTTACCGGTGCGGATAACTTCGCGCTGCTTTCCGGCGAGGATCATCTCACCGATTATCAGTTCAATAAGAAGGTGATCCATCATCTTTTCTGCGATATCTGCGGTATCCAGTCCTTCAGTCGGGGAGCGGGGCAGGACGGCGCGCCGATGATCGCCGTCAACGTGCGCTGTCTCGACGGCGTCGACCTCGACGCGCTCACGCCGCAGAGATACGACGGTAAAAGCTATTGATATGAAACCGCTCATCAAACCGATCACTCCGCACCTATGGTTCGACAAAGAGGCCAAAGCGGCGGCCGAGTTTTACGTGACCGTCTTTCCTGATTCGCGGATCGATCAAACGCTGGTCCTTCAAGGCACGCCCTCGGGCGAATCCGAAGTGGTGTCCTTCACGCTGGGCGGCCAACCTTTTCAGGCCATATCGGCCGGACCGTACTTCAAGATCAATCCCTCGGTCTCCTTCATGGTCAACTATGACCCGTCATTCGATCCCCGCGCCAGAGAGAATCTGGACGCGGCCTGGGCTAAGTTGGCCGAAGGCGGAGTGGTGTTGATGCCGCTCCAGGAATATCCGTTCTCCAAGCATTACGGCTGGGTGATGGATAAGTACGGCGTGTCCTGGCAACTGATCCTGACCAATCCCGAAGGCGAGCCGCGGCCTTTCATTATCCCGACCTTACTGTTCGTGAGCGAGGAGGGCGATCAGGCGGAAGCGGCCACCGACTTCTATATGTCCGTCTTCGGCGATTCCAAGCGCGGAGGGCTGGCTCGCTATCCCGCCGGCATGGAGCCGAACCGGGAGGGAGCGGTCATGTTCACCGACTTCACTCTAAACGGTCAGTGGTTCGTGGCTATGGACGGAAGTTCTAAGATGCATGACTTCAAGTTCAACGAAGGCGTGTCCTTCCTGGTCTACTGCGACTCTCAGGAGGAGATTGATCGTTACTGGGAACAGCTGTCGGCCGTGCCGGAGGCGGAGCAGTGCGGTTGGCTGAAGGACCGATTCGGCCTATCGTGGCAGATCGTGCCGGCGCGTCTGGATGAAATGATGAAGGAGGGGACCAAGGAACAGCTCCAGCGGGTCACCGAAGCTTTCTTGAAAATGAAGAAGTTCGATATCGCGGCGCTAGAGAAAGCTTTTGCCGGTTGAGTCGTCTTGGGTAAGTATGAATAATGACATGAAAAGATACATCATTCCCGTGCTGGGGATCGTTTCGGTATCGCTGATCGTGGCCTTCTGGGCGCAGGAGAAGCGGGGACAAGAGGCGGCTATCACTCCCACTCCCGATCGTCAGGCCGCCTGCGAGCAGTTCTTGACCGTGGCGCTGTTTCCAAGCGGGGAAGCGGCCGACGAGTTCTTGGAGGCTTGCTTGCGCGGCGAGCCGGTCTTGCCCGGCGAGGGCTCGACCATGGAAGAGCCATCCGGCGGCGGCCCGGAAGAACCAGGACCGCTGGTCGGCCCCAGCTGCGCCGTCGGCGGCTGCAGCGGCCAGATCTGCGGCGAGGCCGGCGAAGTGGAGAACATGGTGACCACCTGCGAATACCGCGAGGAATATGCCTGCTACGCGCATTCGCGCTGCGAACGGCAGGCCAGTGGTCAGTGCGGCTGGACCGAGACCCCGGAATTCGGCCGCTGCCTGGCGGAAGCCAGAAGGTGATGGTCGAAGCGGGTTTAAGCCCGCCGCGGCCAGGCCCTTGGGCCTGGCCGCGGCGGGCTTTCCGTTTTTTTTGGATCGACCCCTGATCGCCCCGAGAGCATCAAACGGCATGTGAATTTCGTAAAAAAGTTATCGAGGGGTTATACTAACCCTATTAGCCATTGTTTCCATTCACCGTGTCGAGAGAATCCCTAGTCTTCCTGTTAGGCATCGTCGTCTTCGCCGCTCCCTTGATCGGCGTGCCGCCTTCGTGGAAGGACTACGCGCTCATCGCCATCGGCGCGCTTTTGGTGGCGCTCGGTTTCTCTCTCCGCCGCAGCGCCTATTACCGCCGCATCGACCGCGGCAACGGCGAGCTGGGCACCGACTCCTTCGTGGAGAGTCTGCCGGACCGTCAGTCGGGACAGGCGAGCTTGCTGGAGTACACGCCCGAAGAGGTGGAACTGGAAGGCGAGAGATAGGGAAGGGGTCGAGTATCGAATAATTGATTTGTTTTTATGATGATGTCCGCGGTTAATTTCGAATCGAATTCAATATGATCAAGTGGACGGCAGTCGGCGTCAGTTCGGCCGCGGCGATGGTCGTGGCCGCTTTGTGGCTGCCGACGCTGCAGACCGTCTCGTACCAGAAGGCCGACCTGCAAAGCAGTCTGCCGCCGTCCGAACGAAAGGCCGGAGAACGTCCCGCGGCTCCCGACTCTCGCGCCGAGGTGCGCCACGTGCCCTTGCCGGAGGAAGTGAAGGCCATCTACATGACCGCCTGCGTCGCCGGCACGCCTAGTTTCCGTCAGCGTTTGGTCGACCTCATTCGCGAGACCGAGCTCAACAGTGTCGTCATCGACATCAAGGACTACTCGGGCACCATCTCGTTCCCGCCGGCGGACGAGCGCCTAAAGGGCGCGTGGACCGCGGCTAAATGCGGCACCTCGGACATGAAGCAATTCATCGATATCCTGCATCAGCTGGACATTTACGTGATCGGCCGCGTCACCGTCTTCCAGGACCCGTACTACACGGCTCTGCATCCGGAACTCGCCGTGAAGCGGGCCGACGGCGTTTCCGTGTGGAAGGACCACAAAGGCCTATCCTTCATCGACGTCGGCGCGCGGCCGTACTGGGATTACATCGTCGAGTTGTCCAAAGAGTCGTACAACATCGGTTTCGATGAACTCAACTTCGACTACGTGCGCTATCCTTCCGACGGACCGATGAACGATATCTCTTTCACCCACTCCGGCCATTATCCCGGAGACAACAATAAGCAGGCCAACCTGGAAGAGTTCTTCAAGTATCTGCATGAGCGGATGAGCGATGAGACGCTCTTCGCGGCCTATCGCCACGTCAATACCGGCCGCGCTTCTTCGACCCCCTGGACCTCGGCCGACCTTTTCGGCATGACCACCACCAACTACGACGACCTCTCCATCGGCCAGGTGCAGGATCGCGCCGCGCCTTACTTCGACTTCATCGCGCCCATGGTCTACCCATCGCACTATCCCAAGAACGCCTTCGGCTATCCGAACCCCAATGATTATCCGTACGAGATCGTCCACTACGCCATGAAGACGGGCGTCAACCGCATGAAGGCCACCACCACTCCGATGATGGGCTTCGAGCATACCCGGATCGGCACCTCGACCCCGGCCGTGTATGAAAAGCCGGCATTCGGTCCGGAGAAATTCCGCACCTGGATCCAGGACTTCGACTACGGCGGCGACTATGACGTGGCCGAGGTGAAGGCTCAGATCAAGGCCAGCTATGACGCTGGCGTAAAGAGTTGGATGGTGTGGGCTCCCTCGAACATTTATACTAGGGGAGCCCTTGAGACAGAGTAGTTTTGATGACCTGCCCCAACACCTACTTTTTCATTACGAGCTTCGCTCGCGCACTTCGCGCAATGAAAAAGTAGGTGTGGGGGTCTGGGCCCCTTCCAATATCTACACCCGCGGCGCGTTGGAGGCGGCCTCCGTGTCTACTACAAATTAGTAGTTTGTTATGGTAATCTCCGAGTCAGAAAAGTGAAAGGAGATGCCTAAAATGAAACGTCGGAAGCAGTCGGAAACCAAGGCTGGAAAGCCCCGGATCTCCAAGTCTCCGCAGGCTCGGTCGGTACTGAAAGAGCTTCGGGAACTTCTCGGAGTATCGACCAGTATCGGAGCGATGACGCTGGCGGTGGAACTGAGCCATCACGATCGAGAGCTGGCCATCAAACTCGACTACAGTGAGCGTGTATATTACTGAACACCGAAGCCCTCCTCCCGGAGGGCTTCTGCTATAATTACCCCCATGTACGACCCAGAGAGAATCACTTTTTTTGCGAAGACGGACGCGCGGGGAAAGAACGTGCCATTCGGCATCAAGGCCAAGGACCGCACCCGCCACGTCTACGTCATCGGTAAGACCGGTATGGGTAAGTCGACCCTCTTAGAGAACATGGCGGTCCAGGATATCCGGAACGGCGAAGGCTTCGCCTTCATCGACCCGCACGGCCAGACCGCAGAGACCCTGCTCTCATACATCCCGCCGGAGCGCGTCAAGGACGTCCTCTACTTCGCGCCGCACGACATGGACTATCCGGTCTCCTTCAACGTCATGGAGGACGTCGGACCGGACAAGCGCCACTTGGTGGTGTCGGGTCTGATGTCGGTCTTCGAGAAGATCTGGGTGGACGCCTGGTCGGCCCGCATGGCCTACATCCTCCAGAACACGCTCTTGGCGCTTTTGGAGTATCCGGAGGCCACGCTTCTCGGTGTCAACCGCATGCTGTCGGACAAGAAGTACCGCGAGCGGGTGGTGGCCAACATCAAGGATCCGGCCGTGAAGAGCTTCTGGGTGGACGAGTTTGCCAAGTATAACGAGCGTTACATGCAGGAGGCGGGCGATGCTATCAAGAACAAGATCGGCCAGTTCACGGCTAACCCCCTCATTCGCAACATCATCGGCCAGCCGAAGTCCTCTTTCGATATCCGGGAGATGATGGATCAGAAAAAGATCATCATCATGAACCTATCGAAGGGTCTCATTGGTGAGACCAACGCCAATCTCCTCGGATCGATGCTCACCACCCGCATCTACCTGGCGGCCATGAGCCGGGCCGACGTGCCGCCGGATCAGATGAAGACGCTGCCGAATTTCTATTTCTACGTCGACGAGTTCCAATCGTTCGCCAACGCCACTTTCGCCAACATCCTCTCCGAGGCGCGCAAGTACAAGCTGAACCTCACTATCGCTCACCAATACATCGAGCAGATGGAGGAGGACGTGCGTAACGCCGTCTTCGGCAACGTCGGCACCACCATCGCTTTCCGCGTCGGTCCTTTCGACGCCGAGGTCCTGGAGACGGTCTTCGCGCCGAAGTTCATGGCGGTGGACTTGGTGAACCTCGGCTTCGCTCAGATCTACCTGACTTTGATGATCGACGGCATCGGCTCAGCGCCATTCTCGGCCACCACGCTCTCACCCCTGGAGCCGCCGCGGAACTCGGCACGGGCCGATATCATCGTTTCCAGCCAGAAGCAGTTCGCGCATCCGCGGGCGGGTGTCGAAGCCATGATCGCCGCTTGGCACTTGCCGCTTCACGATGAGCCAAGGGAAAGGACCGAGCCGCGGCCGCAGGCCGCGGCTCCGGGCCGGGAAGAGGCGCCACGAGAGCGCTCCTCGCGTCCGGACAAGGAGCGGCGGGAAGTAGCGCCCCGACCTCAGACCCAGTCTCCGGCCAAGAGTCATTTTGATAGAAAGGAACATCCGAGAAGGGATAGGGATCTGCCACGGCCGGTAGCGGCTCGTCCCGCCGAGCCTGCCGCTCCGGGAAAGAACCTCGAGGATCTGCGCGCCGTCTTAAGGCAGATATCGCGATCGGAAGAGAAGGAAAAACCCAAGGCTGACAAACCGGGAGACCTCAAGAGTGCCTTGGCCGCCGTGGTGGGGGAGGGCGCGGTAAGTGCCGCGCCGCCGGCCAGCCCTTCCTCGTCGACACGGATCAGCGAGACCTCGAATGCCGACGCCAAGGACGAACTTGACCCTAAGAAGCTCGAACGCATGATGCGGGTCAAGACCGACGACCGCCCGCCACTCCATTAGCCTATGCGTTTTGTCGGAATATTAGCCAGTCTGTATCTAGCATTATTCCCGGCCGTCGCGTGGGCTTTGGTCAACATCAACACGGCCTCCGTGGCGGAATTGGACACGTTGCCATACGTGGGCACTTCGACGGCCGAACTGATCATCGCGGGACGGCCTTATTCTTCGATCAGCGATATCCAGAGGATCAGCGGCTTCGGCGGCGGACCAGGAAGCCGCAACTACGATGCCGTCATCGGTCTGATCGCGGTGTCGGGCGCGACCACTGTGGTCGTGACGGAAACCGAAGGCTCTAATAGTGGCAACGTTAAGACGATAACGGCTACTCCCGGCGAATCCTCCAAGTCGCCGATGGTGGGACTCACCATCGAGGCGCCGGAATTCGCCCACGTGAACCAGCCGGTGACCTTCGAGGTGAAACATGAGGACGGCCGGACGCGAGCCGCGCGGTATGTCTGGAATTTCGGTGATGGCACGTCGGAAGCGATAACCTCGCCGACCCATGCCTACGCGCGTCCCGGCACCTACGTGGTCGTGGTCGAAGGGTACTACATGAAGGAGTTCCTAACGGCCCGTCTGTCCCTGCGGGTGCTGCCGGTATCGTTGTCGGTCGTCGAAGAGGGTAGTGACGTTGTCATCACCAACGACGGAGCAGAGGAGATCGATCTCTCCGGCATGAGCCTGCGCGGTCGGGGTGAATTCACTTTTCCCAAGCATTCCATATTGCTTCCCGGATCATCCTTGACCATTCCGCTGGCTGGCGTGGGCTCGGTGGCGGTCTTTGATGGCGCCGGGAAAGTGGCCGCCCGCGCGGGCGGCCAAGCGGCGGGGGCAAAGCCCCCGCCGCTTCCCCCGCCGACGCCAAAAGCGGCTCCGGTCATTACGGCTAATTCCGCGGCGGCCGCGGCTCCGCCGCCGGTCCAAGGACCGGTGCTACCGGAACCGGTTTCCAACCTGGCTGCTGCCAGCGCCGCTACTCTACCTGATCAAAACTTCTGGCCCTACCTGGGTCTCGCTGGTCTCATCCTGATGGGATTCCTGGGCCTGTGGAGCGGTCGAAGCGCCGATCGAGGCCTATGACCTTTGACCATGCGTTATAATTATCCGATATGCCGCCAGAGCCTATCGCTCCGTTGAACAAAGAGAAAGCCGGTTTATCCGAAGAACAGAAGTGGGATCCGTCCCGCCGGGCCGAGGCCATGCTCGAGCAGATCCTCGATACCGATTTCGCGCCGCAGGATGACGTGGCTCCCGAGGAGCGCATGACCGTTTCGGAGGCCATCGCCGCCCGCCCAGTCATCGACCAGGACACCGGCCGCGTCAAGTCCCGCGTCCTCATCGTCACCACTGACGAGAACGTGCTCCTAGACGGCAGTTCCGTCCGCGTCAAATACACCAAGCTGGCGGCGGAACTCGACGAGCTACACGTCATGTGCGTGATCCCGCGGGCCGGCAAGGAATCGTTCGACCGGGCCGGCGACAACGTCTGGTTCTACCAGGTGCGCGGCAAAAGCTGGTGGAGCTTGCCGTGGTCGGCCCGGTCGGCGGCGCGGGAGGCTCTGACCTGGAACGGCGCTCCCCGGCCCGACATCGTCGTTGGTGTCGACCTCTTCGAAGCCGGTTGGTCGGCCTGGCTCATTTCTCGGGCCTTCGACCGGCCGCTTCAGTACCATGTCTTCACCGACCCTTTCGACCCGGAGTACCTGACCGCCGCTTTGGACAATAACTGGCGCCTGCGCGTCGCCAAGTTCCTGCTGCGGCGGGCTAAGAGCGTTCGGACCGGCACCGGCGAGCTCAAGGAATCGCTGCTGAAGCGATATCGCCGACTTTCCGACATCGCCGTGCTGCCGCGCTTTTACCAGTTCACCAACTTGCTCGGTGGCCAACCGGCCTTCGACCTGCATGAGAGGTTGCGGGACTTCGTCTTCATCATGCTGTCGTTCGGGCCGCTGACCGCCGGCAGCCATCTGCACGACCTGTTCGCGTCCTTGCATCGCCTGTTGCGCAACCCCCGCGTCGGCCTGTTGGTGGTGGGCGACGGACCGGCCCGGGACATCTTCACCGAGAAGGTGAAGATCCTCGGCATTGAGAAGAACGTCGTCTTCAAGAAGGAGGTCGAAGACTTGGTCTCATACCTCAAGACCTCCGACCTGCTCATCGAGATGGGTATCGACGAAGAAAGCGAGATCCGGGTACTTCAGGCCGCCGCCGCCGGCTTGCCGGCGGTGATGCGGGCGACGGCGCTGCGGCGCGACCTCTTCAAGGACGGGGTCTCGGGCTTCCTCTGCGAGCCGGACGACCTTCTCTGCGTCACCGAAAAGACCTCGAAGTTCATCAACACTTCCGCCTTGCGCCGGCAGTTCTCGAAGTACGCCGAGGACATCGCCAAGGAGCGTCTGCACGAGGACCCCTCCGCCCATTATCAGGCCCTGGCCTTGTCGATCGAGTCGGTCTTGGTGTCCGACCCCAAATGACCTCCGTTTTGCTATACTGGGGTCATTAATTTTTCATATCCATATGCTGACACCAGGAACCTTGGCGCCCCATTTCGCGCTCTTTGACCAGAACGGAGAGACTCACGAGCTCTCCGCCTATCGGGGCAGGAAAGTGGTGCTGTATTTCTATCCCAAGGACGATACTCCCGGCTGCACCAAGGAGGCCTGTGCCATAGCGGATGTTTATGGTGATTTCGAACGCCTCGGCGTCACGGTCTTCGGCGTCAGCGCCGACAGCCCGGAGTCGCACCGGGCCTTTGCCGAAAAGTACTCGTTGCCCTTCACTCTGTTATCGGATCCGGAACGTGCGGTCATCAAAGCCTATGGAGCCTACCAAGAAACAGACCCGTCCGGGAGCGGCATCCACACCCGCCGCGTCACCTACCTCATCGACGAGGAAGGGAATATAGCCAAAGCCTATCCCGAGGTCGACCCCGCCACCCACGCTTTGGAGATATTGAAGGACTTGGCAGCAGGTACTTGATTTTTGTAGTAAATTATGCTATAATTGTAAGAATAGAGTATTAATAAGCCGCCGGCCTTAGGGTCGGCGGCTTATATATTTTCGACTCCAAATTCGCGCAGATAAGGTATCATTAGACCAATGATACCTAAAGTGATTCATTACGTTTGGGTTGGCCCAAATGAAATGGGACGACTCCAGAAAGCGTGTATTGAATCTTGGAAAAAACACTTGCCTGATTACGAGCTGAAGCTTTGGAATGAACATACCTTGCCGGCAGAGGTGATGGAACATCATTACGTCAAAGCCATGTACCTCAAAGGGAAGTGGGCCTTTGTTTCCGACTATATTCGCTTTTGGGCCCTAAATAAGGAGGGTGGAATATATCTCGATACCGACACGGAGGTCTTAAAGAGTCTTGATGACCTTTTAGAACATGGAGCATTTTTCGGTAAAACCAAAGATGGCATCACGGCCGCCGGTGTCATTGGCGCCATTCCGGGACATCGAGTAATGAAAGATATTTTGAAAGTCTATGATGATGATCGGGAGTATGGTACCTATCGCACCTCGCCGCGCACCGTCACCGCCGCTTTGGAGAATGGACACTATGAAGACGTGGCCATTTACGATTATCAGTATTTCAACCCCTGTGATGACGGTGAGTACTGCACTCCCGACAAGTTGGCCTTGGCCTACGCCAATAATCACTGGGCCGAGTCGTGGGTACCGTTCGCTCGTTTACGTAAACTGGCACGCCGATCAGGACTTATGTCGATCGTTAGGCTGGTCTCACGTACCTACCGTTTCGTATGGTACCCGCGTGAGCGCAGCACGGTTCGGTAGCTAGAGTTTTCATGATAGTATTTCATTGCCAATGTGGTTGTTTTCGGTAAACTCTTACAGTATGAAAGATTTTCTTAAAAGGATTCATGACAGTATCTTCAGTTCGTATAATGACGAATTAAGAAAAGCGACAAGCGATTGCGGTAGTATTCTCGACGTCGGTTGTGGTGTTGACTCGCCAGTCCAGTATCTGTCAACTGACATGTATCGTGTTGGGGTCGACGTTCATGCTCCGGCAATTGAAGCCTCGAAGCGGCGAGGTATCCACAATGAATATTTTGAGATTAGTATAGACGATATAGATCAGCATTTCGCTGACGGTTCATTCGATTGCGTGCTCGCCTCTGATGTTATTGAACATGTCACGAAAGAGCAGGGCTTGGCACTAATCGAAAAGATAGAGCGTATCGCAAAGTATAAGGTGATTATTTTTACTCCACGTGGTTTCTTGCCTCAAGATGAGCAGGATGGTAATCCGTGGCAAAAGCATAAGTCCGGATGGGAGGTGTCTGAGATGGAAAGGTTCGGTTACCACGTTACTGGTATCAATGGTCTCAAGTCGATTTGGAACATTAATTTTCTTTGGAGGAAAAGAGACGATGCCAATATTTTGGTGCGCGTTCTCCGCAAGTTGTTGATTGATGTCACGCAACCTTACGTGCGGAATCACCCTAAGTACGCCTATCAGATCATGTGTGTGAAAACAAAGAGAAAGGTAAATCTTAAGTAGTTTAGGGTGAATTTTTTGTCACGATGGCGCGTCGGGTATCGGTAAATTTTAAATGTGTTTAATAGGAAGATATCACTCTCGTTCGCAATTCTATGTATATACCACTTCGGGTTAAGATCAGGACCCAGCTTAGAAAATTCCTTCCCGTGACTTTATTTGCGGCCATAAGCTTTGTATGGATAAATACCCTGGCTCGATTCTTCAAAGTTCAAGATATTCTTCAGGAATATACTAGACGGTTCCTAAAGACTCATCCTAAGATCGTTCATTCCGGTCCATTCACTGGAATGAAATACGTGGACCAAGCCGTCGGCAGCAATTACTTACATAAGCTCATCGGTTCATACGAAGCTGTGCTTCATCCAGTCCTGGACTCTATTAAGGGAAGGGAATATGACACGATCATCGATATCGGTGCTGCCGAAGGTTATTACCTGATAGGTTTGGGACAAATGTTTCCCGCAGCCTCACTGATCGGCTTTGAAAGCGATGAGACCGGCCGGGCTTTGGCAAAAAAGCTCTACGAGCTCAACGGACTTCAGAACCAGTTCTTGCTGAAAGGTGAGGCGACCGCGGCCAATGTCCATCCTTATGTGACGTCGGACACTTTGTTGGTCTGCGACTGCGAAGGGGCTGAGGTGGATATCCTCGACCCTTCGGTTTACCCGTCATATCGTGAGATTAAAACAGCGATCATTGAACTGCACGATCATTTACGTCCCGGCCTTAAGAAGATATTGATGGAGCGATTCGCGCTTACTCATAAAATCACGGTCGTGCGATTCCGCCCGGCTGATCCAAACGACTTTCCATTTTTGTCTGCTATCAAGAACAAACGCCATCTTTACGAGATCAGTCGAGAGCGTGGCTGGCAGGAGCAGGAGTGGTTAGTGCTCGAAAAATTCACTTCTTGAAGAAGAGGCGTAGTTCCCTCAGCTGAACGTCCAGTTCTGGTATTTTGACATCGGAAAGCAGACACTTGTTGACGGTTTTCTCGGTCGCAAAAGGTTCGATATCTATGTCTTTCCCATACACATCCCGAGCCAAAGTAATCACATCGTACTTACTGTAATGTTTTTCAGTGCCGAATTGGTTTAGGGTCGGGAAATTGCCCCAATCATTCATTAGGCGATGGCATTGCTTAGCCCATTCCAGAGTGGTGATGCCGTTCCAGTAATGATCGGTATAGCCGCGCACGCTACTAGTCTGCGAGAGGAACCAATCTAAAAGGGCCACGGCAGTAGCGGTTTCATGACCGATTATGGAAGTGCGAATGATCTTGGTATTGGAAAACTCCTCCTCGATACGTTTAGAGATGGAGGCCTTACTCGTGCCGTAAGCATCGTTCGCGTCGCGAAGAGAGGTCCTTAAGTAAGCTTGGCCGACCGTCAAGTCGCCGCTGAATTCGCAATCGGTAGAGGGATGGATCACGCGCGTGCCGAGCGATTCCAGGAAGACTGGCAATTCGATGTTAAGTAACGCGTATTCCTCCTGGGTGGAGTTTTTTTGCGGGATCTTGCCGATGCAATTGATGATGAAGTCCGCGTCGGTATCTTGCACCGAACGCGTGAATGATTCTTCATCGAAACGGAAAGGGTTGGTTTCGACTTCTAAGTTTGGGTCGTTTGAGAGATAGGCTAAAACGGCTCGGCCCAGCATTCCTTTATGACCCAGAACTAGTACGCGCATGTGAGCTTATGATGGCTGAAAATAATTATAGCCGCGAAGCAGTTCTTCCAGGCGCTTCTTAGCGACCAGGCAGTCTTCTGACGATAGCCCGGTTGCCGGCAGTCGCTTCTCATTATACACTTGCCGGTAATGCAATCGGTACATATTGGCGCGCTTATCATACGTGGCCCGTTCCATTTCGTATGGAGATATCATCTGCTCGTGGGTTTTTTCGGAAATGCGTGGTGCGCCCAATTTCCATTTGAGCCCAAAATCTTTTTCGTATATCTCAAATAGATCTTTGATCTTGAATGATTTTAAGTTCGGGATGATGTTGAATCCCGTGGTCTGGAGTCCGTATTCTACGCAATCCATCGCCTGATCGATGTCTATCATGAAACGAGTCATGTTTTCGCCATAGAGCGTCAGAGAATAGTCGTTTTTTAAAGCATCCCATATCAGGGGAATAACTGAGCCGGTGGAGTTGAGCACGTTTCCGTAAATAACCGATGACAGTCTGGTGCGTTCGTTCTCGGCATTGAGAATAAACGCCTCTCCGGCCACGAATTTCATCGCGCCATAGAGGGTGGTAGCGCAGCGGCTTTTATCGGTTGAAATAAACGTCGCGGCCTTAAGTCCGTTGTTCAGCGCGGCCTTTCTTGAATTTACCGCCCCTTGAACGATCACTTGAAGTGCCTCCTCGACGTTTTGATCAACTGCCTCGATCTGCTTCAAAGAAGCCGCGAAAATTCCAATTGTATGTTCCTTTAGAGAACGATTAAGGAGTTCATAATTGCGGACGTCTCCGACTATGCAGCGAATCTTGGGAAATTGTTTTTTGAGATAGTAATGTTTAGCTTCGTCGCGGCTGAACACGGTGATCTCGTTCGTATCGTAGTAACGCTTGACCAGGTTTTTGCCAAGATAGCCAGCCCCCCCCGTAATGAATATCCGCTCACCTTGTAACATATATTCTGGCTACCAGTTGATGGCGGCATAGTAGCACTTTCCAAGAGTTCAGGACATTGACATATACATGTCAGTGTGTTTTCGACATAAGTAGTCATAGGAGTATGTAAAAGACGCGATTTTGCTATACTCATGTTCGATGAAAACCACTAGAGTAACGGTCGTGACCGTCGTGTACGGCACCCGCTGGCACTTCCTTAAGCAAGTAGCTGACTCGATGTTGTCGGATGATAAGGTTAAAACCTTCGTTATCGTGGACAACGGCGCGGCAGACACGGAGGAGATGGATCAATATGCGAAAGCAGCTGATGGGCGCATCGTTATTCTTCGTCAGTCCAGAAATATCGGATACTCGGGAGCGATCGCTAAGGGTCTTGATTACGCCCGAGAAACAGATTGTAACTTCGTGTTCGTACTGGATGACGACTCGGTACCAGAAAAGGGAGCGATCGACCATTTTTTGACGAATCTGCGACTTTTCAACGGCCGTAAGGTGGTCTTGGTCGGCAATCGCATAGATATGCCGGGCAATAAAGAGATCTTTACGAGACGTCCACTTCAAGATATTCCACCTCGAGGGACGCTTTTTGAGGTATTCAGCTTTCGTAAACTCGGCTACTTTTTTAGGCTGGTCTTCGGTCTGCGATCGTCATCTGTGTCGTATCCTTTTTTACCCATAGTGCCTACCGAAGCGTTCGTTACCGGCGGTACCTTCTTGCCGATCGATGTCGTGCGCGAGGCCGACCTGCCGGACGCGGGGATGTTCATTTACGGTGAGGATCTGGAATACGCCTGGAGGATAAGAAAATTAGGCTATCAACCCTATGCTTGCGCCCGGCCGATCATTCGTGATATTGACCTGACTTTTCCGGAATATGGTGGTCATATCTTTGGCTTGTTCGAACCGGCTACCCCGGTATATAAAGTGTATTACCGGATGCGTAATGCCGTTATCATATCTTTGCGCCATAGCGATCAATCCCGGTTCGTTTTGTCTCTGAATGTCTTTGTGTGGTACTTGGGACTTTGTCTAATAGGCTTATACAAACAAGGACCTACCAAGATCTATTTCAAACGACTTCGGCTCATAGCCAAGGCACTGTATACCGGTTTCGTACCCAAGACCCGAGTGCCCGATGAAGTAGTGACCCCCGCTTAGCTCAAAAGATCTTCCTAAACAGCCTATAACAAAGGTATAGAACGATAAAAGGGTGATACATTTTGCGTTCCCAGAATTCCTTTATCAAAGGCAGAGCGTTTTGACCTGCTTCTCTCTGTTTGCGGTACCGGCTTGAAAGTCCATCATCGGAGTATCCAGTAGAGAACGTCCCAGTAGTGTCTTTGTATAGGAAGGTAGGATATATCGCGGAGACTTGCGCGAAGTAAAACCATTCCTCGGCATTCTTTATCGTTTCGGGGAATCGGCAATCCTTAGTCTTTGAGAACTCTAAGCAGTGCGTGGCGTCTCCTTGGAACTTGCGGCCGACCAGGCAATCCCGCAAATAGTGTATTTCGTTCCGGCCGGTCATATTGCGCGTGAACGGTAGGCCGGTGTCGGGATTGGTGCGATTGATTACAAACCATCCACGTGAGGGATGGGCTTCGATCAGCCCGGCCAGGTCGGAAAGGCAAGTGGGGGAGAGCCAATCGTCATCATCAAGAAATAGCACGTATCCATCAAAGTTTTCTTTGCGAAGGATCTCCAGTACGTTATTTACGGAAGCGTTTTTTCCGATGTTTTTTTGATTGTGCAGGTACGTGATTTTGGGTACCGTTCGTGCCTGGGCTTGCAAAGCTTTATAGTCCGAGTTCGGGTCGTCCACCACGATATGACATCTCCAGTTTTCGTAGTTCTGCGCCAAGACACTCTTTAAGGCCCGCTGAGCTTCCGTTGGGCGGCGATAAGTGGTCATTATGATCATGAATTGAGGCTTCATAGGAAATTCACGGATTCGAATATATACTACCCCAGATATGGGATATTTGAGAGTTTGGTGGAATCGGATAAAGAAATTCCGTGATCAGCCCATGGCCATTTTTCCGTTTCTGCGCAAGTACACCTATTATAACTTCGTAAGCGATTCTTACATCTCGTATTATAAGGACGTTCATTTTTTGGACTATAAAGCGACTTTGGAAGCATTATTGACGGACAATAAATCCATTGTTCGTTTTGGTGATGAGCTTTTCGATATGTTGCTCGGTATCGGTCTCTATTTCAATGACTGGCGCCAACGATATGACCCAGCATTGGCCGCTCGACTTCGTGAGATAGTGTCTTCTAGGGAAGATAGGTTGCTTATTTGTTTCAATCCGGAATTCATACTCAAGTCTAAGCGTGAGTTCAGAGCCATGGGCATTACCGATCAGCATCATTTTTGGACCCATAGTCGCGTTTATCTCAAGGACCACATACATATTGATCAGGTATACGGAAGATCTTTGACGTTTCATCCCAGATATAATCCAGACCTGCCTTACGAACGAGTCATAGCGCATTTGAAGCAAAAACATCTGATCATAGTAACGAGTGGCATTGATCGTTTTGCCGGTAGATCTTTGGGGCTGACAACCGACTATGTGGAGGCGCCTTCCAGTGACGCGTGGGACCAGTACGATCGGATGCTGAAAGAGGTTCGGCTCACTGCCCGATCCTATGATAAAGACAAAACTCTTATCATGGCGTCTTTAGGACCGGCGGCCAAGGTCATGGTCTATGACTTGACGAAGATGGGGTACGTTGCTTGGGACACTGGTCAATTTTTTGATCTGGCATTTCGGTATCTGCGCGATGATGGGTCAGGCAAAGAAAAAGTCCCCCACCCATAGGTAGGGGACTGAACTAGACAATATCGTATCTGGTGATCTTGATGTAGCCGTCCCGGACTCGAATAAAAAGTCTTTCGTCGGTTTGGGGAGGACTTGCAAGTTCGTTCAATACCAGACCTTTGTCGGGCATATCCGTAGTCATCTCTACGCTTCTAAGTACCACGCACTTATCGGTGAATCGCATGAAAGCATTTGGATATGGGTCCGCCAGAGCCCTTACGAAATTATAGAGCTCATCGCGCGATATCCGTGTCAGACGCTCCTTGGTGAGTTCGCTGTCTTCGGGAGCTCTCCGTTTCAGTGGGGGGTAAGCCGATAGTTCCAATTGCGGCCTGAATGTCAACTCCCCGTTTTGATGATCTGTTACCAGAGCTCTTGTTGCTGATATTCCTATTTCTGTCATGCGCGCGAATATATCTGACAGTTCACCTTCGAGTGAAAGCGGATACTGACGATGTATGTCGCCGGCATCGATCCCGTTGCCGATTCGGAATATGGTGACTTGGCTGTCGATGATGCCCGCTAATATCTGGTGTTGCAGCGGTGATCCTCCTCGGAACTTGGGTAGGGCCGAAGGGTGCAAACAGACGCAAGTATATCGTTCGTAGACAGACTGGCTTACCATTCGTGACCACCCAAAGAAGCAAGCAATGTCGATTCTGTACTGGTCGAACAGTTCGGTCAACTGGTCACTACCGGTTCCTTGGATGGTGACTATATGCGTTCCTTCCGGTACTTCATCCATACTGAACTCCGGATTCTCGGTCGTGCAGAGTAAGGGTATGCGACACTGACCGGGTTCTGCCGAGAGACTCTTGAATATCTCAAAGGCCCAGCGGCGATAGACTATAAAGGCTATGCGTACCATGACTGTCTCCTTAAGATTACCATTTGGTGGTTATGCGGGTGCTCATTTCCAAGAGTTTGCAGATTTCAGGTCTGGCAAACTCGCATTCATGGGTGTAACACACTACATAGCCATATTTTTCACGCATGTTGTCGTAGAGGCTTTTCAGCCCTGATTCGGAAAGATCTTCTTCCGCCAGGAATTCTAGGCGAAATTGGGTACGCACGAACTTTGCGCGTTCATATGTGGTCGTACCCTTTTCCAGGAGTTCATTAGCGTGCATTTGAGGCATGCGATAACTACCGACCGGACGGTCGGTGGAAAATAACACCGCCGCGCCGTTTTCACTGAAGAAATCGGCGAGTTCGTACATTTCCGAATAAAAGTGCAGACGGACCTCCCGAGAGCGTCGTTCATTTCCGGCGAAACGATCTATTTCCCTATAGGTTGACACCATGACAGCTTGCGCTTCCCCGGGTGTTTGGTTGTAGGGAGCTGACCCATAATCCAGCGCATGCGGCCCAAAACGAATGAAATCACCTGCTGCCTCTAGTTCGGCTCTAAGATCGCGAACTTCTGTTAGCGAACGTACCCGACCATTAACCTCTTTCCTGTGGAAGAGATAAAGGTCGACAGAGAATCCGTATCGTCCATGCAACTCCTTGAACATTCGGAAGATTGGATGCTCGAAGAGGGGCATATTTCGGTCGGTGACTTCGATAAGAGAATCTATCACGTCATCCACTGAAAAGTGGAAAGTCCTTGATATTGGCAACATAATCCGAAAGGGTTTTTTGTAATGAACGTTATCCTATCGCAAAATAGCAGAAAAATACATCAAGGGCAATCGCAAATGGATAGATGTTTTCTCATTTACACACGGCGGCATTCGTCTAATAGGCAATAACCTTTTTGCCAAAATGGTCGTTGTTAATCATCGAAAAGAAATGCTCCCGCTTTTGTCTGACTACTCGTGGTACGCATAGATAGTGACGTATCTTGCCTTGTCTCCTGGCGATGTTGTGGACGGCATCCGCGGCATACAGTATGGGCGTGTTTACTTCTATCAAGGTTTTGGCACAGTTTCTGGTGACCAGATAACAGCCCGCCAAGTACCGATCTCTCCGGATAGGTGCGATGCTGTGGCGTCCTCTTGCTTTTAGGTACTGATCTCGTAAACCATCGCGTAGCGATAGGGTGTTCGCTGCTAAACCTTTCAGCAGATAAAGTGGAAGTGATACCCAGAAGCGTCGATCTTGCCACTTATATTGGAAAAGATTTTTGAACAAAAACCACCACAACATCACCCCTTTGATGCCACTGGGTGGGTAGTCGAACTGCACGTACATATTTTCTTGTCGATGAATGGATTTCAGTATGGTACGCAGTGAGGTGGCAAAGTCAGTATTTAGTTCTATATCATCTTCCATGATCAGGCCGTATTCTTCCTGAGACTCAAGAAATTCGGAAAGCGCTTTCCTGTGCGAGTCGGCGCAGGCTATCTCATTGGCACTCAGTTCTTTGTCGAGGATCGATTTTGAACGTTCGCGATCATAAAGAGCGTCGATATTTTCGGCGACTAGAGACATCCCATCAGTGGCTTCAACCAACTTAACATCAAGACCGAACATGACTGCTTGCCGCTCCATGAAAGCGCGTCTATCAGGACTTCTTTTCAGGTTAATGATAAAGACTTTCATTTTTCCAGCTCATCATATTTCATTATTGGGCCAAATACATCCCATTTTATCCGGTGCTCCTCATTTGTATTCCTGACCGCGAAATCTAGTCCGTGACCGATATCATGTACCAAGTAGCCATCATTTGCCAATTCGTAAGCAGCTGCCTTGCCGCCAGGACCCGCGGCCACGAAAACCACGGCTTCTTTCTTATCTTTGATCGCCTGGCGTATATCTTTCATTACAAAGTGACGGTTCTGGAAAGAATCCACCGCTGGCGTTTCTACGAACGTAAGAGTGCGAACGTTAGGGAATAGCTCGGTTTGTTTCTCTTGAACTCGCTTGATCAATTCGGAGTTAGTGGCCACCACCACGTCCTTATCTGCCCCGACCGTTCGTAGAAATTTTCGCGCCTCTCCATTTACATAAAACAATACCGCGTTGAAGTAACTAGGTTTTTTAGGAAAATATAGGCTGAACAATACCTTAAAGGGCATCCATAGATACAAATAATTATTACGCCGTAACACATCGTTACTGATTGTTATGTGTGGTGGTACGCCTAGCATGTAAGGTGCTTGGTCACTATAGGAGTTGATGATTTGAATGAACATCGACCTTAATTCCCGTGATTTTTTTTGAAAATGTATGCCTCGAGTATTAAGGATAAGTGTAGCCTCACCGTCACTCATTCTAATGGATGAGCGGCTCCTGGACTCTTTGTAGAAAAGATCTGGACTCATAAGTCGGACTCGTGATCGGTGTGTACGGCTGAGGTAGGTCTTGGCGTAAGTGAAAACAAAGCGGGGATTGGACCGATAACGCCACAAGAAAACTGGTCCCTTTACAATTTTATATATAGCAGCTTTCCACGGTCTTTCTGAAGCCAAAGAATCCGTAGCACCTTTAATTTTTTCTAACGTAGTCATTTTTCTATGAATAGCTAGTATCTAATTTGGAAAATAGTGTTGACCTGACATCTTTAAATGTGAAGAGTAGGAATGGTGCGATTGAGTAAGATATAACAGTAGCGGCAGCCGCTCCAGCGGCCCCGTAATGAGGGATTAGCATAAAATTCAATAAGATATTCAAAATCATCGGTATGATGGCACAGGCTACCAGTATTTTCCTCTTGTTTTCAGTAGTGAGAAAGTGACTTATCAGAAAACCTAGAATCATACCTGTCAGTGACCATATATATATTTTCAAAAGGATCACACTTCCGGAGAAACTGCTACCATAGATGAACTGAATTATGGGATCAGCCGCTAGAGTTAAGAACAGCGATAGTGCCACGCCATAAGCTGTGAAGACGCCCGCTAGTGAGAAAAGGCGTCTTCTGTATGACTGTTTTATGGCACGTCCGTTAACTATTGCTGGGAATATCGCTGCTAATATAACTCCAGGCAGAAACTGCCATACCTCACTAAGTTGTACCGCTACGTTGTAGAGACCGACCGTGGCCATATCAAGATAGTGTTTGATGAAGATCTGATCGATACGAGCAGAGATCATTCCTGTAGCGGTTATGATCATTAGTGGGAATGAATCGGCCACCAAGCGTTTCATATATGGTAAGTCAAAACGCCACTTCAACACAGAACCACCGTGTAGGTGCTTATAAAGAAAAGAGTAAGAAAGAGCGATCAGTGCTTGTTCTAGTAGCATTATGGATGCTAATACCAGCACGCCTTGTCCCGCGATCATGGCGGTTATCTTGAAGGTTGAGATCAGGATGTGTACGGATAAATTAGTGATAGATAGCCATTTGGTCTCGGCTTTGGCGTAAAAGATATTTTGGATTATTGAAAAAGGGGAAATGAATTGCGCCAGGCACAGTATGGCGATCACCATTATCGTTAGTTGTTCGTGTGAGAAAAAAGTTACGTATAGTAATGCTAGTGCTGATGTGAAGAAGGCGCCGATAAATGCCACTACCCAAGCAGTGCCTAGTAGTCGATTTTCTTGATCTGGATGCCGGATAACGTCTCGGTAAAACGTACCTGTCAAAGCGCTAAATAACGCAAGGATTCCGATTACGCTTTGAGCATAAGATAATTCGCCAAAATTCTGTGGACCCAGTGTCCTGGCGATGTAGAAAGTCGATAATAAAGACACCGCCATAGAAGCTATTCGGGCGGCAATAAGCCAAGAAGCACTTTTAATGTAACGAAACGGATCTGTAGCTCCAAGATAAGAGCTTAAAGTGTAAAATCTACTCGTTAGTTGTCCGAACATATATCTTTTATCAAACCATCATAACCTGCCGCTGGTTACGGGGGAATATGGTATATTTCCTGCCATAAGTTAATGATATGAAAGATATTCTCAAATGGGTGGCGTATGGGTCGGTGTTCACGGTGCCGTTCGTGCTGCTCCTGGTCTCCTCGACGATGTTCTTTCCCTTCATCACCGGCAAGAACTTCACTTTCAGGATCCTGGTGGAGATAGGATTCGCCGCCTGGCTGCTGCTGGCCTTCATCGACCAGGCCTATCGGCCGCGGCTTTCTTATATATGGTACGCGATATTGGGACTGGTCGGCGTGATGTTCCTGGCGAACCTGCTCGGAGAATATCCGCCGAAGAGTTTTTGGAGCAACTATGAGCGCATGGAGGGCTGGATCACGCTGGCGCACTTCGCCATGTACTTCACCATTACCGCCAGCCTGCTCTCTACCGAGAAGCTGTGGAACCGCTTCTTCAATACCGCGCTCGTGGCCGCGGGCATCATGTCGTACTTCGCGCTAGCGCAGATGGCCGGTGTGGAAGCGATCAGTCAGGGAGCCAGCTGGCGCGTCGATGGCCGGTTGGGCAACTCCACCTATCTCGGCGTTTACATGCTCTTCCATGTCTTCATCGCCGCCTGGATGCTCTTGCGGACGGGGGAGCGCTGGCTGCGGGTCCTGTACGGGTCGGCGATCGTCCTCTTCGTCTACGTGCTATCGCAAACAGGTACCCGCGGCGCCATGTACGGCCTTATCGGCGGCGGCATCCTGGGATTCTTGTACCTGGCGGTAATGGCCCCCAGAGGGGCGGCCATCAAGAAATGGGCCTTGGGAGGACTACTGGCGGTGGTCTTGATCGTGGCTGGTGTCTGGTCGGCGCGCGATAGTGATTTCGTGAAGGACAGCCCGGCCCTCAACCGCTTCGCCGGCACTACTTTGGCCGAGGGTAATATCCGCTTCCTGGTCTGGGGCATGGCCTTGGAGGGAGTCAAGGAGCACCCGTTACTGGGCTGGGGACAGGAGAACTTCAGCTATGTCTTCAATAAATACTATGACCCCGCCCTCTATGGAGCGGAGGCGTGGTACGATCGCACGCACAACATCTTCTTCGACTGGCTCATCGCCGGCGGTATTCTCGGTCTCCTGGCCTATCTATCTATCTTGGTGGCGGCGTTGTGGTACGCGGTCGTCAGGCCGTTTTCCAAACGCTTCTTTAAGATAGATGACGCGAGAACGGCGGCGTTCACCGTCTACGAACAGGCATTGATCCTGGGTCTTCTGGCCGCCTACATGTTCCATAACCTGTTCGTGTTCGACAACCTGGGCAGCTGGATCTTCTACGCCGTCGTGCTGGCGCTGATCCACGCGCGAGTGTCGAGCGAGTGGCCGTCCCTCAAGGGCCTGGCGATGGACAAGGACGTCTGGATGAAGGTGGTGGTGCCGACCACGCTGGTGGCGACGCTCGGCCTGGCCTACTTTTTGAACGTGCCCTCGATGTCGGCGGCTAGGGACATCATCAATGCCTATCGCGTCAAGACGCCGGCTGAGCGCCTGGAAAGCCTGGATCGGGCTTGGGAAAGGGGAGGCTTCGCTGATCAGGAGATATTCGAACAGCTCACCCAGATCGGCGTCCAGATGGTTTCCGACCAAAACGCCACGGCCTCCGACCGGGAGAGGGTGATGAAACTGATCGACGAACGTTCACGGGAAATGAAATCACGGAAGCCCGGCGACGCGCGCATCCACCTGATCACCGCCAATTTCTATCGGGCGGCCGGAAATTTGGATGCCGCCATGGCCGAGCTCGACGCGGCGGAGAAGCTCTCTCCGACCAAGCAGGCGCTCATCGAGGAGCAGGGTCTCATCTATCTGTTGGCCAACCGCGAGGCGGAGGCGCTGGAACGATACCAGAAAGCTTATGATCTCGAGCGGAGTAACCTGGGGGCCAAGGTGCGGTTGGCGGCGGCCGCTTTGTACTTCGACGATCGCGCCAGATTCGACGAACTGTTGCCGATGGCTGAGCTGTCCAAGAAGGGCGATCTCTGGTACCGGGCCACCGAAGATCAGATGCTGTACCAGATCGCCTTCAGCAAGGGCGATACCGAACTATTGGAATATATCGCCAAGGCGCGCATAGAGCGCGCTCCCGAAGATAAGGCCCTGCGCGTCAATCTGGCGGCCTTATATTTCGAACAGGGACAGATCGCGCTGGCGCGGGCGGTGGTCGAAGAGGCTATCGCTGACATCCCCTCCTTCAAAGAAGAGGGAGAAGCGCTGCTGGAGCGGTTGAACGAAGCGGAGTGATCCTCATGCCCGACATCAAAGAGAACGTGCCACTGGCGCCGTATACCACCTTCAAGATCGGCGGTCCGGCCGAGTACTTCGCGGTGGCGGAAAGCGAAGAGGGGTTGGCGGCGCTGGCGGGCTACGCCCGCCAGCGCCGCCAACCGATCACCATCCTCGGCGGCGGTTCGAACGTGCTTATCAGCGACGCTGGTATCAAGGGTCTCGTCATCAAGATCGATATCAGGGGACTGGAACACCAGGAAGAGGGAAGAGAGGTGCGCCTAAGCGTCGGCGCTGGCGAGAGCTGGGACGACCTGGTCGCGTATTCTGTGGAGCGAGGCTGGTGGGGGATCGAGAATCTCTCGGCCATTCCCGGCACCGTGGGCGCCGCTCCGATCCAGAACATCGGCGCGTATGGTACCGATGTGTCTTCCGCCATACAGAGCGTGCGCGCTTACGATCTCGACGCCGAACGCTTCGTCGAACTCTCCGTGGCGGATTGCGCTTTCAGTTATCGTGATTCCATCTTCAAGACCGAGGCCGGCCGGCGTCTGGTGGTCACGCGGGTGGAGTACCGACTCGGTTTGGAAGCGACTCCCGTCTTGCGGTACCAGGATCTCGCCGATCGCTTCGCCGGGGATCTCGCTCCTACGGCGGCCGCCATCCGCGCCGCCGTCATCGACATTCGCGCCGGGAAGTTTCCGGATCTGGCGCGCTACGGTACCGCCGGTTCGTTCTTCAAGAACCCGATCATTCCCAAAGAAGCGTACGACGCGCTAAAGGCGCGCTATCCCGAATTGCCGGGCTTCCCGGAAGTCGACGGCCGCGTCAAAGTGTCGCTGGGCTGGATACTGGACAAGGTCTGCGGTCTTAAAGGCGCGCGCCAAGGTCAGGTCGGAACTTTCGAAAGACAATCGCTGGTGATGGTCAATCATGGAGGCGCCACCGCGACCGAGGTGAAGGCCTTCGCGCGCCGCGTCGAAGAGGAAGTTTTTCAACGCAGCGGCATCTCGATCGAATGGGAAGTGAACGCATTGTGATCATAAGATGAAGCCGCGCGAAAGATATTAAAAAAATTTTTCACGTCGCGCAAAAAAAATTTATAAAAAATATTTTTTCACTTATCCACACAAAAAATATTTTTTCACTGTAAAAAATTTTTTTGTGCGCAATAATTACATGTAAGCAGATATTTTTTCTGCAAAAAGTTTTCAGGAGAAAATATCTCGGTCGAGTTTTTTACAAACACAACCACTCATCATCTTTCATGCCAGCAAAAAAGAAGGCTCGCAAAGTAGCCAAGAAGTCTGCCAAGAAGACCACCAAGAAGGCTGCGAAGCGCAAGACCGCTAAGAAGACTGCCAAGAAGAAGACCGCCAAGCGCAAGAAGAAATAATCTTGCCTGACGTTCGGAGAAACCCCGCCTCGAGCGGGTTTTTTCTTGCCCTTCAAACCGATGGGTTTTCGTGGTATGCTGAGCGCCTCTATGTCATTTCTAGACCGATTTTTCGGACCATCGTACGCCAAGGAACTGAAGAAGATAAAGCCCGTTGTCGACCGGGTGAATTCATTGGAAGACGGCCTTAAAGGCCTTACCGACGAAGAACTGCGGGCCGCCACTTTCAAACTCAAGGAGCGCTTGGTCGCCGGCGAGTCTTCCGAGGACGTCATGCCCGAGGCTTTCGCGCTGGTGCGGGAATCGGCCCGCCGCACGCTCGGCCTTCGGCATTACGACGTGCAGCTGATCGGCGGCGCCTTGCTGCATCGCGGCCGCATCACCGAGATGCGCACCGGTGAAGGCAAGACGTTGGTCGGCACCTTGCCGACCTATCTCAACGCTCTTGAAGGCAAGGGCGTGCACGTGGTCACCGTGAACGACTACTTGGCGCGCCGCGACGCGGTCTGGATGGGCCAGGTCTACGCCTTGCTCGGACTTTCCGTCGGCGTCATCAATCATGACGCTTCTTATCTTTACGACAGCGCGCACCAGGAATCCGACGCCGCCCGCGACCTCGAAGGTTCTTTCAAGGTCCATCATGAATTCCTGCGTCCTTGCACCCGCCAGGAAGCCTATCGCGCCGACATCACCTACGGCACCAACAGCGAGTTCGGCTTCGATTACCTGCGCGATAACATCGAGTTCGACGCCGCCAAGGTGCGTCAGCGCGGCCATGCCTACGCCATCGTCGACGAGATCGACTCGATCTTGATCGACGAGGCGCGCACGCCGCTCATCATCTCGGCGCCGGCCGCCACCGGACAGGACCTCTACACGACCTTCGCCACCGTGGCCGCCCGCCTCTCTCCCGACAAGCACTACACCGTCGACGAGAAGCACAAGAGCGTCGCCCTTTTGGACGCCGGGATCGAGGAGGCCGAGAAGATGCTCGGCATCGACAATATCTATACCGACAAAGGCATCAAGTACGTGCATCACCTGGAGACGGCCGTGCGCGCCAAGGCCCTTTACCATCGCGACAAAGAGTACGTGGTGCGTGATAACGAAGTGGTCATCGTCGACGAGTTCACCGGCCGCATGCAGCCGGGGCGCCGCTGGTCCGACGGCCTGCATCAGGCGGTCGAAGCCAAGGAAGGAGTGAAGATCCAGCAGGAATCCCGCACCTACGCTTCCATCACCTACCAGAACTATTTCCGCATGTACGAGAAGCTGTCGGGCATGACCGGTACGGCCCTGACCAGCGCCGAGGAATTCTACACGGTCTACGGCCTGGACGTCGTGCCGGTCCCGACCCATCGGCCGGTGGTGCGCGTCGACCAGAACGACCTCATCTTCCAGACCGAAAAAGGCAAGTTCGCCGCCATCATCCGCAAGATCAAGGAAGTGAACGAGAAAGGCCAGCCGATCCTGGTCGGTTCGGCGTCGATCGACAAGAACGAACTCCTGTCGGCGGAGCTGACCAAGGCCGGCATCGCGCACCAGATCTTGAACGCCAAGAACCACGAGCGCGAGGG
Organism: uncultured Candidatus Saccharibacteria bacterium; assembly: GCA_964608605.1. Classification (GTDB taxonomy): domain Bacteria; phylum Patescibacteriota; class Minisyncoccia; order Phycocordibacterales; family UBA918; genus OLB19. The sequence continues at coordinate 9,068 of CAZSOS010000002.1, read as the reverse complement.
CGAGATCATCGCCGACGCCGGCGCTCATAAGGCCGTCACGCTAGCCACCAACATGGCCGGCCGCGGCGTGGACATCAAGCTCGGCGGCGCCAACGCCTCGAAGGAGGACGGAGAGAGGATCCGCGCGCTCGGCGGCCTGTTCGTCCTCGGTACCGAGCGCCACGAGGCTCGCCGCATCGATAACCAGCTGCGCGGCCGTTCCGGCCGCCAGGGAGATCCGGGCGAGACCCAGTTCTTCGTGTCCATGGAGGACTCCTTGATGCGCGTGTTCGGCGGCGATCGCATCAAGTCCCTGATGGGCACCTTCGGCATCCCCGAGGATCAGCCGATCGAGAATCGCATGCTGACCAAGCAGCTCGAAGGCGCGCAGACCCGCATCGAGGGCTTCCACTTCGACGCCCGCAAGCAGGTATTGGCTTATGACGACGTCATCAACCAGCAGCGCCAGGTGATCTACGCTCGCCGCGGCCGCCTTCTCTCCGGCGATCGGCAAGAGATCGAAGTCGTCCTGGAGGAGCTGGTCTACCTGATGCCGGAGATGCGGGAGGTCATCGACGCCAAGCACTCCGAGTTCGGAGAAGCCGAGTGGTGGGAGATCATCCGCAAATTGGCGCTGCAGATCACCGACATCATCTGGGTCGAGCATCTGGAGGTCATGAACTACACCCGCTCTTCGGTCACTTTGCGCGCCTACGGCCAGCGGGACCCTCTGATCGAATACCGCAAGGAGGCGTCACGGCTCTTCAAGGAGATGCAGGAGGTGACCCTTCGCCGCATCGCCGAGATCCTGCCGACCATCCGTCCCGAGGCTTTGGCCCGCGAGGAAGCGGAGCTCAAGAAGACCGCCGAATTGGCCCAGGCGGCCGCCGGCGATCGCTCTGGCCGATCGAACGCCCCGCGCGTCAGCGCCAAGGCCCACGGCCGCAATGACCTGGTGAAGATCAGCAACGGCCAGGAGACCAGGGAAATGAAATACAAGAAAGCCGAGCCGCTCATCGACGGTGGGGAGTGGAAAGTGGTGGCTTAGAGCATTTTAAGACTTCGATATCCAAAACGCCCGGCCTTACAGGCCGGGGTTTTGTAATTTTTACCCACGGTCGGAGTCTGGTATCAAAGAAGAATATAGTACCCTTATCAAAGGAGCGATCCTTTTTACCAGATAAAGACTTCCTTCGTATGAAGATACTATTACACATCCTGATCGTGGCTTTGGCCCTGATGGCCGCCGCCTACGTCATTCCGGGCATCGAGGTGGCCAGCGTTTATACCGCCATCATCGCTGCCTTGATCATCGGCCTGTTGAACCTGGTCATTCGTCCGATCCTGTTCGTGCTGACCCTGCCTTTGACCATCGTCACTTTCGGTCTGTTCGCGTTCGTTTTGAACGCCGCCATCTTCTGGTTCGCCGCTTCCTTCATCGAAGGATTCACCGTCACCGGTTTCCTCCCGGCTCTCTTGGGCTCGTTGGTGGTGTCTCTGGCCAGCGCCGTTAGTAGCAAACTATAGGCCCAGAGGGATTGTTCACGACAAAGAAAGACACCGCCAGCCAAGCGGTGTTTTTTGATGCCGCCAATACCTGGGCCTGATCGATCCCTGGTCCCTGACGCGGCAGCTGATCGAAGGTTCTGATATCAGACTGGTCGTATCGATGGCCTTAGGGGTTCGCTATGATTCGGCCGGAGACACAGCCTCAGCGCGACTTCCGCGGCCCTAGCTACTTTCAGGTATTCGTGGTATTAATTACGCCACTATGTTCGTGGATGAGATGCGCATAAAGGCCAAGGCTGGCAACGGCGGCGACGGTGTCGTCCGTTGGCGGCAGGAGAAATTCAAGCCCATGAGTGGTCCGGCCGGAGGCAACGGCGGCCGCGGCGGGGATGTTTACGTGCGGGCGGTGCGCGACCTGTCGCTGCTTTCTAAATACACCGGCTCCAAGGAGTTCAAGGCCCACAACGGCGAGACCGGTCGCAGTCTAAGCCAACACGGCAAGGGTTCGGAGGACCTGTACATCGACGTGCCGGTCGGATCGAAAGTGACCGACCTCGGCCGCGGCCGGGTGGTCGAGCTCGACCACGAGGGTCAGACCGAAAGGCTCCTCAAAGGCGGTCGCGGCGGTCTCGGCAACGAGCACTTCAAGTCATCGACCAACCGCTCCCCGCAGGACTCCACCAAGGGCAAGCCGGGAGAGGAAGGAGAGTTCCTCATCGAGCTATCTTTGGTGGCCGACGTCGGCCTCATCGGCCAGCCTAATGCCGGTAAGTCGACCTTGATCAACGCCCTCACCAACGCTCGGTCGCAGGTCGGCAGTTATCCTTTCACCACCCTTGAGCCGCACCTGGGCGATTTTTACGGTTACGTGCTGGCGGACATCCCCGGCCTCATCGAAGGGGCCTCGGAGGGACGCGGACTCGGCCACAAGTTCCTAAAACACACTCAAAAGACCAAAATGCTCCTCCACCTGGTCTCTTTGGAGGAAAATGATCCGAAAAATGCTTATTACACAATTTTGAACGAGCTATCAAACTACGACAAATCTCTAACAGAGAAGGAGACGTGGATTATACTGACGAAAAAAGACCTTATTTCTCAAGCTAAATTAGACGCAGTCCTCAATGATATTGACACTATCGGAAAACGTGTGTTTGTAGTGTCGGTAAAAAGCGGGGAAGGGGTGAAAGAACTGCAAGATTCGCTATCTCAACACCTCTCCCGAGGCTCTTAAGGGAGCTGACAGCTCCTGTTTATGGACGGATCGATAGACCTTTGTCGCCAAGGTCCGCCCGGCTAGCCGATCTTATCGATCATATATATGTGCGAACAGTCGATGCTTGTGCAGTTTTCGGACGGAGGGTAGTATTATCGATACCTATGAACACCTACAAACCGACCATCGGCATCGAGGTCCATGCCGAACTCAACACTAAGAGCAAGATGTTCTGTGCCTGCGCCAATGACCCTCATCACGGCCAGCCGAACACCAACGTTTGTCCGGTCTGCCTGGCGCATCCGGGTACTTTGCCGGCGGTCAATCAAGAGGCTGTTGAAAAGGTCCTGCTTCTTGGCGCCGCCATCAAAGGGGAGATCGCTGATTTCAGCGAGTTCGATCGCAAGCAGTATTTTTATCCGGATATCCCTAAGGCCTATCAGCTGAGCCAATATGCTTTTCCGTTCGTCAAAGGCGGCGAGTTGGCCGGGGTAGCCATTACCAGGGTCCACCTTGAGGAAGATACGGCCAAAAGTCAGCACGGTGCTAATGCAAATGACTCCGAGCTTAACGCAAACAGTTTGGTGGACTTCAACCGGGCCGGAGTACCATTGATGGAGCTGGTTACCGAGCCGGTCATCCATGACGCCAAGACCGCGGCTAAGTTCGCGAAGGAATTGCAGCTGATGCTGCGCACCCTGGGTATCTCCGAAGCCAACATGGAGAAAGGGGAGATGCGGGTGGAGGCCAACATATCGATCAGTCCGGATGACCGCCTGGGAACCAAAGTAGAGGTCAAGAACCTCAACTCTTTCAAGGCTATGGAGGCTGCGATCGAATTTGAAATATCTCGGCAGTCCGAGATATTGGCTCAAAATAAGCTTGTAAAACAAGAAACTCGTGGCTGGGACGAAACAAAGAACCGGACGTTTAGCCAGCGATCCAAGGAAAAGGCAGCCGATTATCGGTATTTCCCTGATCCAGACATACCCAAATACGAAATATCCAACATAAAGGGATGGTCAGAGACCGAGCTAGCCGAGAAATTGCCTGAATTACCGCAGGAAACACGCCGTATCTTGGCTGAAGCGGGATTATCTAACGATCAGATCGAAGTACTGGTGTTCGACAAGAGATCCCTGGATTTCTGGCGTCAGACATTCACGGGCACGGAGCCTTCGAACATCGATCCGGTGGCCATGAAATTGGCGGCCAACTATCTCATATCTGATATCGCTAGCTTGCTGGCTGATAGGCCTGAGACCGCGCTTGATAGCAAGAACGCTATACACTTCAAGAAGCTGATAGACCTGATCCGCGGCGGAGAGCTGACATCGAGGGTGGCCAAGGACCTGTTACCAGAGGTGGTGTTCGATGGTCTGGACCCCGAAAAAATGGCTAAGGAGCGAGGTTTGACCCAGAATAGCTCGGCTGAGTCCCTAGGACTTATAGTCGATCGGATCATCGCCGACAATGAGGCGGTGGCCGCTGAGTTCAAAGCCGGAAAAGATGCCGCCTTGCAGTATCTGGTGGGTCAGGGAATGAAACTTTCTAAAGGCGCCGCCAACCCTGGCGTGTTGGCAGAGCTGTTACGGGAGAGGTTGAGAGGTTAGGCGGTCGCGCGACGGTTATGCACAGTCTTTGGCCTGGAGAGCCAGGCGTGCGTCTTAACTGGCGTATAATGCACCTATGGAGGAAATCTCGGTAAACGGAGAAAAGTACACGAAAGCCAGTGTTTTGGCCCGAGATTTCGGTTACACTTCTGATTATCTCGGCCAGCTTTGCCGGGGCGGCCAGGTGAAAGCCACGCTGATCGGACGCAGCTGGTACGTCAATGAGGACTCCTTGCGCCAGCATCGGCAGGGTCGTTATCGCAGCACCTCGAGCAAATCCAAGGAAGTCTTGCGTCAGATGACCGAGCAGCGTCTGGCCGAACGTCGGACTCCGACGCTGAAGGGTTTCTCTTACGAACAGGACGACGCCGACCTGCTGCCTAGCTTAAGCAAAAAGGAGACTGCCTCGGTACCAGTAGAGGCTCCGGAGACGGCGGTGGAGACCAGGGAGGCGTCCCGGTCGGAGGCCACTGGCTCTGAGGTGGTCTCAAGGCCAGAGCCGGGTCAGGTCAGTATCAGGCGATCGGCGGCGACACCGGTATTTCGCACCATCCCGGCGTTTCCTACCAAGGAAATGCTTCAAAAGGCCGCGCGACCGAGCCCGATAGTGCCGCGGCCCGTCCGAAGATCGAGGATGCCCTCAGGGCTTTCTTTGGCTCTTATAACCGCCGCGATCCTGGTCACTGAAGGGGTATTGCTTCTGGGAATGGCCGGACTGGAGAAGAAAATGGTCGTTTCCGCGGATACGGCGCTCGTTCTCTATGCCTTCGACGTCTCGGCGATGCGCGAGACCCTGACGGATGCTTTTCGACGCTGAACCAGCACCTTGGTCCGAGAAGACTATCCCCAGTTTTTTGGATTCATACCGAAAGATCAGCTGACATTGCTATATTATTACTAGTGATGTCATTACCCAAAGCTACTTTCAAAACCGATGCCGGATCTGCTGATGGCCTTATTTCGATACGCGAGGCGGCAGACCTCACCTCGTACACCACGGCCCACTTAAGCCGTTTGGCGCGTCAGGGCGAGGTGCGCGCCGTCAAGAGCGGCCGGCAATGGTTCATTGACCCGGTTTCTCTCCAGGAATTCAAGCAAGATACGGAGTTGCGAAAGCATGAGCGACGGCGGAAGCTGAGTGATGAACGGGTGGCCGCCCTCCATGGGGACGGTCGCCGAAGCAAAAAAGGGAACACCGCCGCGAGCGTTGCCGATAAAGCCAGTGTTTTCAACGTAAAAACCCTGCTAGAGAGCGGAATAGTGATGGTATCGGTCGCCTTGCTAGTGATCCTGATCGGGGCTGCCTCCGACATGATGGCCGATCTTGGCGCCGGCATCTCCAGCGCTGAAGGGGAAGCCCAGCCGGCCTTGGCGATCCAGGCTTTGGCCACTGTCGAAGCGTGGATATCGGGGTTTGGGGAGGTCTGGGGCGTTCGTTAAGCCAATAAATAAGCCATGTCCACGAATTTTCATCCCACTGTACGAAGATATAAGAGAAACGCGGTCGCCGCGGTGATCGTAACCGCGGTTTTAACCGGGATATTGCTCAGGATATTCGTGCTGGATTCATTCATCGTCAAAGGTAACTCCATGGCTCCGGCCATCCAGGCCGGAGATTACGTCTTCGTGAACAAAATGGCCTTCAGGAGAGAGGCTGGTCCGGAAAGGAAAGACATCGTGGTGGGTAAATTCAGGCACCTGGAGGGGATCACGGCCATCAAGAGGGTCATCGGGCTGTCCGGTGAATGGGTATTCATCGAGAAGGGAGAGATATTCGTGGCTCCCGACAGGGACGGTGAAAGAACCCCGGTAGGACGGTTGGACTCCGAGTCTTACATGGAATCCTTGGCCGAGGACTTTTCCTATCGCTTAGATCCGTACGAGTACTTCTTGATCGGCGACAACGGTCTTAACAGCGTGGATTCCCGGGAGCTGGGTCCGGCTGACATCTACAGCTTGCGCGGCCGTGTCGTTAAGGTCTTTCGGCCCCAAAACATGAGTTTCGTTGATTTTTAATATTTATCGTTCATCCGAGAAAATCATATTTAGAGCCATGCTTTTAGGCTAAAATGCAACTTTTAGCGATATTTAGGCTCTGACCAGCGCCAAGAGGGTCTAGGCGGGAGTGGGCCTCCGGATCTTTGTTTTTGCCCTCCACTCACCTGATTTTTAGCGTCTTCGCGGCCGCTACTACTTTGCCGCGTCCCAGCTTCGAACAGAGGGCTAGAAGCCCACCCACTATCACTTATAAGCGGTTTTCCAGGCCATCTTGGAGGGATCTGGGGTGTGACTACTTCTCCCAGGTCGTTGATCCAAAAATATCCGCTGCGAGGAGGTCGGCGCTGGAGCCGCCGATGATCATGGTTTCGATGTCCAAAGACGGAGTCTTGATATGTCGGTTTGAGCACGCTTGATAGGACTTCGGGAGCTCTGGGAGGGAGCAGTTTGGCTTATCCCCAGGTCATGTAGTGCCGATATACAAATGTCTTGTAAAATAAGGTTAATTCCAATGCCGATACAGCATATCGGCATTCAAAAAACACCTTGAAACCAGAGCAAAATAACAACCCTCACGGATCCTGGTTACCACTGGCCGAAGTGGCGAAGTTTACTCCGTATTCGGCCGAGTACCTGTCTTTGCTGGCGCGCAAGGGACGCATAGTCGCCAAGAAGATCGACGGGGTCTGGTACTCGACCCGGTCCGTGCTCGAGGACTACATGCAGCAGCAGGCGTTGCGGGCGGAGGTGCTAAACGGCAATGCTGACGCCTATCGTCCTTTCATCTCGGAGGCTACTCCGAAATTGGAAGAAGCCGCGGCGCCGATCGTGGCGGTGGCAGAGGAGCCGGCTTCGGAAACCAGGACTACAGACATGGCCGAGCGTCTGGCCGTCGATTTTTTGGAGAAGATCAACCGCCATATCGATCTCGAGCTCGAGACGCGAGCCAGCTTCTTCACCCGGACCTACCGTCGGATAACCGGTGCTTACGCCACCGTCTTCTCCTCGAAGAAGCTGCTTTCGGCTTCTTTGGTCCTTTCGCTTTTGATCGTCATCGCGCCGTTCCGTTACGTGTCGGGCTTTGCCGAGGCTTTCTTCCGCAACACCGTCGATATCGTTAAGGACGCGCAGACCGTGATGGGATTCCGTCCCGGCACGCATGAGAACGAGATCCTGCTCTTGGGCCAAGACGGCGAGATATCGATCTTCGGCCATATCGAGACCGAAGGGCAGTTCCGTTCCTTGATCAAAGACGGCATCGCTCCCATTACCGTCTCGTCCCGCACCAAGGTGGAAAACCTAAACGCCGACATGCTCGACGGACTTCATGCCGAAGAGCTCACTTTGGCGTATGTCACCAAAAACGGCGCCGTGACCTATGAACCGGTGCGGTTCGAAGGCACGGTCGAGGTCGGCAGCACGCTGTTGGTCCGGGGAGCGACCAAGTTGCTTTCCGACCTCGAGGTAAGCGGCGGCCTAGCGGTGCTCGGCGACGCGGTCTTGAATCAGGACCTGATCGTCAAAGGCAACGCCACCTTCAAGGACAACGTGCAGGTGGATTCGTTCTTCCGGGCTCGCGAAGGATACTTCGCGGAATCGCTCTCCACCGGCGGCGACTTCCTGGCTCGCGGAGACGTGACCCTGGGCAGTAGCCGGTCCGACGTGGCCATCACTTCTATCCATTGGAGCATCAACAAGAAAGGGGAGGCTCGCTTCGATCGGCTCGATGTCGATGGAGACACGCGGCTGGCGGGCGATCTCTCGGTCAATGGCGGCGCCCACTTCACCGGCTGGGCCGATTTTCATGGAGTAGTTACCATAAACGATACTCTGAACCTCGCGGGCGCCTTGCGCGACAGCCACGGATCGGCCGGAGATCCGGGGTACGTGCTGCTTTCCACTGGCACTTCGACCGAGTGGGTGGCTACTTCTTCCTTGGGTATCAGCCTGCCTCCGGGTAGCGGCATCACCAGCCTAAACGGCGAGACGGCGATCAGCCAAACCTTTGCCACTTCGGGCGCTAACGGCGTCGAACTCCACGTCACTTCCGCTGGCGGAACGCATACTTTCGCTGTTGGTATCGATTCGGCCTACTCGCTTCCGTTGTCGGCTTCCACCACCGCCTGGAACAACACCACCAACCTGGTGAACGCTTCTAGCGCTACCTGGACCACCGCTTTCAATATCGTGAACGCCTCCTCCTCTTTCTGGGACACCGCTTATTCCTGGGGCGACCATTCGTTGGCCGGATACTTGATCGACATCTCCGGCCGCTCGCTGGAGGAACTTTCCGACGTATCCTCGATGACCAAGGTCGCTGGTGATCTTTTGTACTGGAACGGATCCTCTTGGAGCAATATCGCCACTTCGAGCCTCGGCTTCACCGGCGGCGGTGCCGTTGATTCGGTCAATGGCCAGACCGGCGTCGTTATCTTGGATACCGACGATGTCGCGGAAGGCGTGAACAATCTTTACTTCACCGACGGTCGAGCTGACGCCCGCGTCGCCGCCGGTACCAGCACCATCAGGAACATGTTCAGCGGCATCGCGCCGATCACCTATGACGCCTTGACCGGCCAATTCTCGCTCGGCACTGTCGACGTCTCTTCACACACCAACCTCTCCGTCTCCGCCACCGGCCTCACGCTGGCCGGCGATGACATCGCCCTCACGGCCGGCTACACCATCCCGCTCACCGCCTCCACCACCGACTGGCAGACCGCCTTCTCTTGGGGAGATCATAGTCTCGCTGG
>CAZSOS010000001.1:55192-331920 GCA_964608605.1 uncultured Candidatus Saccharibacteria bacterium | reverse complement strand
ATATGGCAACTAAAAAGTCAGGCGGTACTTCAAAAAACCTGCGCGATTCCAAGCCAAAATACCTTGGAGTCAAGCGTGGGGACGGCCAAGCCGTGAAGTTGGGAGAAGTGATCGTGCGTCAGCGCGGTACTAAGATCGAAGCTGGAAAGAATGTTAAGGCCGGTAAGGACCATACGCTCTTTGCCATGGCGGCTGGGAAAGTATCCTTTCGGGTAGCCCGCAAGACCCGCTACGACGGTAGCAAGGTCTCCAAGAAGACCGTCGACGTGGTCGTGGCGTAAATACTCCTGACCTCAAAAAAGCCGGATCGAATGATCCGGCTTTTTACGTGTTCTATTTCCTATTTAGGGATTACTCCAGCAGCCTGACCCGATCCAGCTATTGGCCGGGCCCTCGTATGTCGCTCCGCTGGAGCCGATGCAGAAATAGCCAGTGGAGGTCTTGGCCATCACTGAAAAGTGCTTATCGTTCGTGAAGCCGAGGCTGGTATTGACCCCCACGTGGAATTCGTTCTGACTGTCTTCCGTTAATCTCAGTATGGATTCGCAGATATTAACGGCTTGGGAACCGTAAGTGCCGGCGTAGCCCTTAGCCGCGCAAGTGGAGGCGGTACCAGCCCAGCCACCACGATTCAGGTTCGCGTACGAGCCGGTATCGCCATACTCCATATGCATGAGCTTGGAGAATTGTATGACCTGCTGCTTGATGGCGTTATCGTTCGCTTTGGTGCGAGCGCTATTCAAACTAGCTAAAACCACACTTGCTAAAATACCGATGATGGCGATGACGACCAGCAATTCTATGAGTGTGAATCCTTGGCGACGATCGGCAAATCTCATTCAAACTCATATTAACAAAGAAAGAGGCAATGGAAACCCTGGCCTATGTTTACAAAAGCCGCGGGCCTTCGGCCCGCGGCTTTTTCTCTATCTCCCTACTCTCTCACGATCTTCACGGATTCGACGACGACCGGCTTTACCGGGATGTCGCGCTCCTTGGTCTCGACCTGGCCGATCAGGTCGACTACGTCCATGCCGGACTTCACCCGGCCGAAGACGGGGTGCTTAGAGGTGAACGGCGGCTTGTCGAAGTCGAGAGCGGTGTTGTCCACCAGGTTGATGAACCACTGGCTGCCGCCGGAATTCGGCTGACCGGTATTGGCCATACTGATAGTGCCGCGGGTGTTGGTCAAGAGTTCGCCGGCGACAAATTCGTCCTGGACGTTCTTCTCCGGACCGCCCATGCCGTAGATGGCCTCGTTGGATCCCTTGGAGTTAGGGTCGCCGCCCTGGATCATGAAGCCGTCGATGACGCGGTGGAACTTGGTGCCGTCGTAGAAGCCGCTTTCGGCCAACGCCACGAAGTTGCCGACGGTGATCGGCATCTCCGCCTCGAAGAGTTCGAGTTCGATGGTGCCCATGTTGGTAGTGAAGACGGCGGTTGGATTCATAGTATTGGTGATGGTTGGGTTATTAACGCGCTGCTCGGCGGCCGTCAGCGGCCCTTCAAGCCGTTCGGTGGCATCGAGACGCAGCTCGCTGCCTTGGTCCTTGTACGAATGCCAGTATATCAGCAGGCCGAGTATCAGGGCCGAGACGACGATGCTGGCGATTATCAAATATGTTCCTTTCATTGTCTCATTCTATCTTGATAATAAGTTCGTTCGAGTGGGAGCTGTGGGTCAGTTCTATCCGATGCTCGCCAGTGGTCTTGATGGGGTTTGGGAGCTTGATCCAATTCTTCTCGATGGCAATACCGATCTCCGCGGCGGCCGTGACCACGTCTTCCGGCTTGATGGTGGCGAAAAGGTGGCCATGGTCGTGCTTCTTGCCGCTGATGACGACGGTTCGCCCCTCTAGCGCTTTTTTGACGGCGAAGAACTTAGCTTCCGCCGCGCTTTCCTTGGCCCCTTTCTCGGCCGCCAGGCGCTCCACCAGTTTAAGATTGTCCGGGGTGGCCGGCTTGGCCAGCCCTTTGGGGATGAGCTGGTTCTGTCCGTAGCCGTCAGGCACGTTCACCACCGCGTGTTTACGGCCGATCTTGGCCACGTCCTGCAATAGTATCACCTTCATCCCGTGCGAAGTTATTGATGACTTTTAAATTTGTTCAAGCGACCATCTTGATCTGAATTCCCGCGTCGGTTAACGACCTGGATCATAACTTCGCACGGGATCCATAGCGTGGCTAATATAGCATAAAAAAGCGGCGGGGCCGAAGGCCCCGCCGCTTTTGTCTCTCTTCTTTAAAAATTAAATCCGATCTTCTCACCTACCGACCGGTCGCCGGCGAGCCACTTCAAGGCGCCTTCGAGTTGCGGGTCTTTATTATCCTTCACGTCTTCGCCGGTGCGCTCGATCAAGACCTCCGGCTCCAATCCCCCTTCGGAGAACGACACTCCCTCGGGGGTGAGCCAGCGCGCGATGGTCACCTTCAACGCTGAGCGGCTCGGCAGCTCGACGAGTTCCTGTACCGAACCTTTGCCGAAGGTGGTATCGCCGATAGTGGTGGCCGCGCCGTGTTCGGACAGGGCTCCGGCCAGGATCTCCGAAGCCGAAGCCGATCCGCCGTCTATGAGGACCACGAAGTTGTCAGGGTTCAGGCCAAAGACGCGCTGTCCTTGGGTGCGGTAGACTTCTTCCTTCTTGCCGTCGCCGAAATTCTCTCGCACCACCACCTTCCCCGGGGTCAGGAAGTAACCGGCGATCGAGACCGCGCTCTCGAGGAAGCCGCCGGGATTGCCGCGCAGGTCCAGGACGAGCTTCTGTCGGCCGGAGGCCTGGAATTCGGCCACCGCCTCGCGCATCTTCGATTCCGACAGGCCATTGAAGCTATAGAGCTTGATGATGAAGACGTCCCCTTTGGTCTCGGTGGCCAAGGTCGGGATAGTGATGACGTCGCGGACGATGGTCTTCTCCAGGAATTCGGTCTCGCCCTCGCGGTAGAGCGTGAGGGTGACGGAGGTGCCGTTGTCTCCGCGGATCAGCCGGACCGCCTGATCGACGCCCATGCGGTCGGTGCTGACTCCGTCGATGCGAGCGATGACGTCTCCCGTCTGGATGCCAGCTTTCAAGGCCGGAGAATCCGGCAACGGCGCGATGACCGTGATCAGGCCGTCTTGAAGCCCTACTTCCATGCCGACGCCGCTGAAGTTGCCGGAGATGTCCTCGGAGAAATACTCCGCCTCCTCCCGCGGCAGGAAGATGGTGTAAGGATCGTTGTAGCTGGCGACCAGACCGGCGATGGCGCCTTCGACGCGGTCAGCCCGCTCCGGCGTGCCCGAGGCCGAGGAGGTGACGAACTTCTCGTCGAGCAAATTCCAGACGCGCCAGAATTCGGCCAGATCGGCTTCGCTGTCCGGTGTGGTCTTAGGATAAAGGAAGCTGAAGATGCCGGCCTGGAGCGGCGTGCCTCCGGGTACTCCCTGCCCTATCTGCAGGCCCGAGAAGAAGGCGGCCACTACCAAGACGGCGGCCAGGCCGATGCCGAGCATTTTGTGGCCGCTTCTGGTCTTTTTGTTTTCGGATTCTATGGATGACATGAACGTATTATCGCACGCGGGCCCGCGTATCGTAAAATGTGGGTATCTGCTAGAATGGCGAATATTACCCCGTATGTTCCGGCTGTTCAAATCTCTGGCCAACCACGAGCCGATCCGGCTCTATAACACGGCTACCAAACAAAAGGAGGTCTTCAGGCCGCTGAAGAGCGGTCGTGTGACCATGTATTCCTGCGGCCCGACCGTCTATGGTCATATCCATATCGGCAACTTGCGGGCCTATCTCCTGCCTGACCTTGTCGCTCGCCTCTTCCTCTATAACGGCTACCGCGTCGACTCCACCATCAATTTCACTGACTTCGGACACCTCACTGACGACGCCGACCACGGCGAAGACAAGATGGTGAAAGGTATGAAGCGGGAGGGTTACGAGATCACCCTTGAGAACATGCGCGTGTTCGCCGAACCCTACATCGATTCCTTCAAGGCCGACAACCTGGCCTTCGGCAACCGACCGCCATCGCAGTACGCTCGCGCCTCCGACTACGTGACGGCGCAGATCAAGCTGATCGAAACTCTGGAGCAAAAGGGCTACGCCTACCGCATCTCCGACGGCGTCTATTTCGATATTTCCAAATTCCCCAAGTACGGCGTCCTCGGCAACGTCGACGTGGCGGAGATGAAGGCTGGCGCGCGAGTGGAGGTCAATGAAGAGAAACGCCATCCGGCCGACTTCGCGCTCTGGAAACTGGCTGACCTAGGATGGGCTAGCCGCTGGGGCAAGGGTTTCCCCGGCTGGCATATCGAATGTACGGCCATGGCCTTCGCCACCCTGGGCCGCCAGATCGATATCCATACCGGCGGCGAGGACCTCAAGTACACGCACCACAACGGCGAGATCGCCCAGGCCGAGGCCGTTACCGGCAAGCCGTACGTGGGTTACTGGCTGCATAACGCGCATATCACCATCGATCACATGAAGATCGCCAAGTCCGCCGGTAACGGCCTGCGCTTGAAGCACCTGGCCGATCGCGGTTTCTCTCCCGCCGACTATCGCTACTGGCTCCTCCAAAGCCACTACCGTTCTGGCGCCAACTTCACCTGGGAGGCGATGGAGGCGGCGAAGTCCGCGCTTTTGAAGCTGCGCCGCTTGGTATACGAAGAGCTGGGAGAGGTTCGGGCCGGTAGGATCGATGAGGCTTTTGAAAAACGCTTCGTGGCGCGCATGTCTGACGACCTCGATTCCCCGCGCGCGTTGGCGGTCTTATGGGAGCTGGCGCGGGACCCAAAGGTCTCCCCGGGATCCAAATTGGCCACCATCCACGCTTTCGACACCCTCCTCGGACTCGGACTTTCCGAAGACGTGGCCGCCGGCCGCGCCGCCTTGGGACTAGTGGAGGAAGAGGACGTGCCGACGGAGGTCGAGGAGCTGCTCACGCGCCGCGAAGCGGCGCGTGAGGCCAAGGACTTCCCTCTTTCCGACCAGCTCCGCGATGAACTGAAGGACTTGGGCTACGAGGTCAAAGACACGCCGGAGGGGCAGAAGCTATCTAGGTTATAGGTGTCAGGGATTAGGGTTTAGTGACGTTTGATATCCAGGGGTGGAAGATCGCGAAGTGATTTTCCACCTCTAAAACCCATACCCTAGACCCTATTCCCTACTTTTCCACTTCCTCCCCATGCGGCCGCCGCGAAGCGGCGGCCGGCCTAAAATGATAGAATGGCCACATGGCAGATTCCTCTCGCACGAATAGAAGTTTGCGTACTCCCCCGCACAACGTCGAGGTCGAGCGCGCGCTCCTCGGCGCCATCATCCTGAAGCCAGAGGCGATGCACGACGTCTCCGCCATCATCTATCCGGAGAGCTTCTATGCCGATAAGCATCGGGAGATCTACAAGGCCATCTTCGAGATCTTCGGCAAGGGCGATCCCATCGACCTTGTCTCCGTGTCCACTAGACTGCGCGCGGCGGGCCAGATCGAGCGCGTCGGCGGCGCGGCCTACCTCACCGAACTCATCGAGACGGTGCCAGCGGCTGGCAACGCTATCTACTACGCCACCGAGGTGCAGAACAAGGCCACTTTGCGCGGCCTTATCCACGCCGGCGACGAGATCGCCGAGATGGGCTATTCCGACCCGGACAACATCGACGCCACCTTAGACCAAGCCGAGAAGAAGGTCTATGAAGTGACCAACCAAACCACTCTGCAGAAGTTCGTCACCATCGGCTCGGCTTTGACCGAGGCCTGGGAGCGCTTCGAACATTTGAGCGAGAATCATGAGGACATGCGCGGCGTGCCGACCGGCTTCGCGGCCATCGACAATATTCTGGCCGGTCTTCAGAAGTCCGACCTCATCATCTTGGCCGCCCGCCCTTCGATGGGAAAGACCACTTTCGCGCTCGACTTGGCTCGCAACGCCGCCGTCCAGTACAAGAAGTCGGTCGGCATCTTCTCGCTCGAGATGAGCTCGCAGCAGCTGGTCGACCGCATGCTCGCCTCCGAGGCCGGCGTCGACTCCTGGAAGCTCCGCACTGGTCGCTTGAAGAGCGACCAGGAATTCGAAGCGGTCCAGGCGGCCATGGCGCGCCTCTCCGAGGCTTCTATACATATCGACGACCAGCCGGGCACCAACATCCTCAAGATGCGCTCTTCAGCCCGGCGGCTGCATCACGAACACGGTCTTGATCTCCTCATTGTTGATTACCTGCAGCTTATGTCCCCCACCGCCACCAAGGCTTCCGACTCGATGGTGCAGCAGGTGACCGAGATCTCCCGGTCCTTGAAGATCCTGGCCCGCGAACTCAACGTGCCGGTGTTGGCGCTATCCCAGCTATCACGCGCGGTCGAGCAGCGCGGTGGCCGGCCGCGGCTTTCCGACCTGCGCGACTCCGGCTCCATCGAGCAGGACGCCGACGTGGTCATGTTCATTCACCGCGAGGACAAGATCAACAAGGAATCAGAGCGACCGAACATCGCCGAGATCCTGGTCGAGAAGCATCGTAACGGTCCGGTCGGTTCCGCCGAGCTCTACTTCGACGGCACGCACGTCCGCTTCCTCAATCTCGATAATCAGCACGCCGGCAACGCCGCCATGGCCGCGGCTAATGAGGATTTCTAGAGGTTTCCTAGTTGGCTGGTTTACTAGTAAACTAGAAAACCAGCCAACTAGTCATCAGATATGAACTCCCTCGACAAACTGATCGCCTATTTCGAACAATTTCCCGGAGTCGGCGCGCGGCAGGCCCGGCGCTTCGCTTTTCATGTACTCACTATGTCGTCGACTGAGACGACTGAGATTTCTTCTTTAATAAATGGTCTTCAGTACAGCGTGCGGGAGTGCGCCTCCTGCCGCCGGTTCTTTTCCAAAAATGGCGGCCCGACCGACCTCTGTGATATCTGCGCCGACGCTTCCCGCGATCACTCCAAACTCCTGGTGGTCGAGCGCGACACCGACATCCGCTCCATCGAGCGCTCCGGCGTCTATGACGGCCTCTACTTCGTGCTGGGTGGTACCGTTCCCCTTTTGGAATCGCGTGAGAATAAAAAGCTCCGCGGCGGCGGCCTCAAGCGCCTGATCGAAGCGCGTCTCCCCGAGGGTCTTTCCGAGGTGATCCTGGGCTTTTCCATCAACCCTGACGGCGAGAACACTGGCCGCTTCGTCGAATCCATCATCAACGAGGTTTCCGGAGCTGATAAGGTGAAGATCTCGCATCTGGGCCGCGGTCTCTCCACCGGCAGCGAGCTCGAATACGCCGACCCCGAAACCCTGAAGAACGCCTTGCAAAATCGCTATTAATGTGCTATACTAGAAAGAGTACAGAAGAAAAGATACAGGGAGGCCGCACTCTCCCGTAACCCTAGGGGAAACACAATGCGGCCTTACGAACTGCCTCAACAAAAGTACGCGCTTTGGTACGATGTCGGTAAACGACTCGGGATCATGGCGCAGTCGGTTGTGGCCCTCGCGCTGTGCGCTGACACGCATCGCGTACCGGCCAGTACCTTGAAGCCAGGAGAAGACAAGATAATCAAAGAACTTGCCGCCCGTCGCGGCGTCCTCCTCTTCATCGAATAGTAGAGCTCAACAAAGCCGGTTCCTGACCTCCAGGACCGGCTTTTTCTTTTTCGTTCTGGCTAACCAGTTTATGATATCCTCAACGATATCATAAAGCCTGATCTAGTCTCTTCCTTAGTCTTGATATCATCAATGATATCAAGACACAAAACCGCCGGACCTTCGGTCCGGCGATTTTGTTTGAGTACCTGTATCCTTAGATCTTGGTGATCTCCACGCGAGCGTATTTCTGGCGATGGCCGAGCTTGCGGTCGCGGTTGCTCTTAGCCTTGTAGCGAACGATGGTGATCTTCGGACCCTTCTTGAGGCCAAGATACTTGGCGACGACGGTGGCACCGGCGATGTACGGCGTGCCGATAGTGGCGGCCTTGCCATCATCAGAGAGGAGTACCTTGTCGAAGGTTACCTTGTCTCCCTCGTTGTATTCGCCCAAAAGCTCGACATCGACAACATCACCGACGGAAACGGTGTACTGCTTGCCTCCCGTCTCGATGACGGCGAAGTCGGATTTAAGCTCTTTTTCGGTCGCTTTGGTAGCCATAGTGCGGGTATCCTACCTGAAATATAGCCATTTGGCAATAGGTTGATTTACTGCATTTGACAAGTCTAATATTTAGACGTACTTTTGCCCGGTCGTTAAGTTTACGACATGGTGACCGTGCCAACCACGGACCTGAACCAGTATCTGGCAGGAGGAAAAATTGTACCTTGAACGCGAACTTGAGAATGGCACCACCGTGGCTGTGGTCGTGCGTCAGCGGACCAAGGAGCGTCTGGCAAAGACCTGCTTCCGGGGACGGGGTGTGCGTAAGTCGGGAAACTTCCTCAGGTGGCAGTCGGTCGAAGAGCTTTTCAGTGAATGGCCTGTGTGGAAATATTTCACCAAAGCAGTGGCCAAGATCTATGCCCTTCGAGACTTCGGCATCCACAGCTACGAATTCAACCTGGGAGAGAAGTTGGGCTGGGAAAGCACGTCCCGACTGGAAGCCTTCGCACCTTCCAGTTTGGAGGATTTCAAGCCGAATCGCCGGTCTTGTGGATTGCGCGTGAAGCTGAACGCGACGCATATTATGGCGCCGATGACCACCTTCCTCACGTTTGTCTATGAACTGAAGGAAGAAAACGGCCAGGCCGTGGCGATCGTGCATTCGATCTATCCCGGGGTCGACATCGGCGATCTCGACGGTGACGTCACCACTCGCGAAGGCCGCGTGTTCTTCGACTTCGACCATCCTGGCGAGTAGCCATGAAATTGTAAATGTAATTCAGGCCGCCCCTTCGGGGCGGCCTTTTTCTTACTACGATGTCTTCAAGAACTCCTCTAAGAAAGTTGTTTCTCTCTTTAATATAAAGTACCCCTCGAATTTCTTAGGCACATCGGATTTCATTTTGGCTAGAGCTTCTTCTGCCGGAAGCCATAGGGTTGTATGTCCTTCCTTGATCTCGTTTTCTTCGAGCTTCGGCTCGCCGATTTCCCCTACTACCTTGGCCACAAAGCAAAAAGATAGATGTATCATTTTGTATTTATTTCGATACTCAATGACCATACCTACTGGTCTTTCAATTTCGCAAGCGCAACCGACCTCTTCGGCTACTTCTCGCACGAGTGCCTCTTTGACCGATTCCCCCGCGTCTAGGCCACCGCCGGGAAGTTTATGGAAGGTATATGTTTGCAAATATTGGACAGCCATTTTCCCCTCGTCATTGAGCAAAATAGCCCGGGCACTTTTCCTCAATTCGTAATTGCTGCGTAGTTGCTCAAACTGATCGCTAAGACCCAAGGTGCCTTCGCTGATCTCTGTCAGTAATTTCATAATTTAACTTTTATTACTCATCCTCCAACTTCGCTGGTTTTTCGAGTGCTAGTACTTCCACGCCGACGGCTTCGCCGGTGATGCGGGTAACGTCTTTGTCCATCTTGGCCAATTCCTTGTAGCCGGCGTTGTAGTGATTGACAGTGGTAGCCAATGTGTTACCAAGCTTTTGATAATAATCCTCGTACTTGCCGATATGCTGACCAAGTTTCTCCACGTTCTTGATGATGTCCTTGGCCTTGTCTTCGATCTCCATGGCCTTGAGGCCTTGGAGCACGGTCTGCAGATAGGCCAGGAAGGAGGTCGGCGAGACGATGATGACCTTGTACTTCCCGGCCGCGCGCTGGATCAGGTTCTCTTCCCCGCCGGTAACTTTGTTGGAGAGAAGATCGTAGTAGACGCCCTCCGACGGGATAAACATAAAGGCGAAGTCGGTGGTTCGCTCAGTGGGGCGGATATATTTGGCGGTCTCCGTAATACGTAGCTTCAAGTCATTTATAAATAACTTCTCCAGACTGGCGCGTTCATTCGGGTCGTTGGCTTCGACCAGACGATTATAGTTCTCGAGCGAAAACTTGGAGTCGATCGGTACCACTTTATCTTTCACGAACACAGCGGCGTCGACGATCTCGCCGTTATCAAAGCCATACTGCATTTGGAAACTTCCGGGAGGCAGGACGTTCTGGAGGACGGTCTCTAGGTAGTACTCGCCCAGGATGCCGCGTTGCTTCGGGTTCTTCAACACGTCCTGGAGCTGCTTCAACTGCTCAGCAAAACCGATCACCTGGCGGTTGGTCTCGCCAAGACGGGTCAAGCCCTCGGTGACTTCCCTGACGATCTTGGTCGATTCTCCGAGCTGGGTCTTTACCGTCTCCCGGATATCGCGGTTACTCTCCCCAAGACGGCGGTCCATAGTGTCGCGAAGCTTCTCCATTTGTTGTTGCAGGAACAACAGGCCCTCACGTTCATCCTTAGGATTTTCCTCTTTACGACGAAAAAAAGCAGTGTAAATCTGTATGCCAATCAGTGCCACTAACAACACTAAAATACCTATCTGAATCGGTTCCATATAGCAATTATAGCATCCGGGCGGCGGCGCAGCCGCCGCCCGGACCTTTCCCCTTTCCCCTTTATACCCCCACACCCACTTTTTTGCAGCATCAAAGATGCGTAACGAAGTTACTGCAAAAAAGTGGGTGTGGGGGTATACTAGCCTCCATATGTCACTACACACCGATATCAAGGGGCAGCTGAAAGAGGCGATGAAGGCCAAGGACGAAGTGAAGCTTCGGACCGTGCGCGGCATGCTGACCGCCTTTACCAATGAGCTCGTTGCTACCGGCAAGAAGCCTCAGGATGAACTCGACGACGCGGCTACTCTCGGCGTCATCAAACGTCTGGCCAAACAGCGCAAGGAATCGATCGTGCAGTTCGAGGCCGCCGGTCGCCAGGATTTGGCCGATCCGGAGAAGCTGGAGTTGGTGGTGCTTGAAGGTTACTTGCCCCAGATGATGAGCCAGGAAGAGATCGAGCCGATCGCTAAGGCGAAGCTGGAGTCCATGGGCGTTACCGATAAATCGAAGATGGGTGTGGCCATTGGTGCCGTGATGAAGGAGTTGGCTGGTAAGGCTGATGGCGGCGATGTGAAGGCGGTGGTGGAGCGTTTGCTCTAAAATCGCGATCTGCGGCGTTGGACTACGAAAAATGGCGCTCACTGGACACCTAGTCCCACTCGCGCCATTTTTCTTGTCCGTCTTGCATCTCATCGATTTTAGAGCAAGTGTTGTGGATAAGTTTGCAAAATTAGCTATTTTGTGATATAATGAAAGGAGGTATAGAGTATCCTACGAGTCTAACCAAACTAGGAGATTCGCTGTGAGCTCAGGATTTGTGTCTGGTCTACCTGATCGGACTATGGTTCGTCCAAAAAGAACGCTCGATGACGCCATTTCCGATTTTTGTAGGTCATTTGCCGCGAAGAAACTAAGAGAAGCTGATCATGACGCGCGCAAGGCCGATTTCTTAGCCGCCGAGAAACAGCAGGACGAAGATGAGGCGGCAGAAGAATGGTATCGGGAAAGACGCGACTTCGAATCGTTCCTGATCTCCCGGCAGCGGCATGACCACCTCCTGCCGGAAGACGAACAGCTTCCATTCTGAATGGAACGAAGAATGCCCCGCAGCCAACGGCTGCGGGGCGAATTGTTTTTATATGTTTTCGGCGTCTTCGACCTTGAACTCGCCGATCTTGGTGCGGCGGAGCGAAGCCAGGTGGGCCGGATACCCCAATCGTCGACCAAGTTCCTCGCCGAGCGATCGGATGTAGGTGCCGCTGCCAACCTTGAATCTGACTTTAATAATCGGGCCACCAAACTGCTTGATATCATCGATGATATCAAGCAGTTCGGCCTCATATACTTTCATTTCACGCCTTGGTAGTTCGGACTCCGGGATGATCTGCCCCGTTTTTTCCAGCTGGCGGGCTTTTTTGTAGAACGGCACGCCGTCCCGCTTGATGGCCGAGTAGGCGGAAACGGGCAGAGTGAGACTGCCTATCATGGAGGCGAGGGCGGCCGCTACTTTTTCCGAGGAAAAAGTAGCGGCCGCCTCCGCGCTCACCTCTTTCTCCTCCACTACTCTCCCCTCCCTGTCTCCGGTGGCGGTTCTTTTCCCTAGCGATATCTCGGCCACGTACTCCTTGTCGAGTTTCAGATATTCGTTAAGCAGTTTGGTCCCGGGACCGACGCCAATCAGCATGAGACCTGACGCCAAAGGGTCCAAGGTGCCGGCGTGACCCATCTTTTTGATGCCGAGCCGTCGTCGCAGTCTTCTGATGACGTCGAACGAAGTGATGCCTTCCGGCTTATCTATGAGCAGAATGTCTTTCATATTCCCCCGCCCTGCTTTCGGTGCTCGCCGTGGACCAGGAGCCATTTGGCTCCCTCCACCATGGCGATGTTGCCGATGATCCAGGCCACGACCCACAAGAACCAAGAGGCCGGCAAGGGTACGGTGCCGAAGAGGTTCTGGAAGAACGGCAGGTAGATGGTGAGAAGCAACATTACCAGGCCGAAGGCGATACCGGCGTTGAGGAACTTGTTGGCGAAGACCGGGTAAGAAAAGAGCGGCTTGTTCAGGTTGCGGAAAGAAAAGGCCACGAACAGTATGTATGAAGCGAAGCAGGTGAAAAGGAAGGTTCGCTCCACGGCGGTGTCGCCGCCCACGGTGCTGAGGAGGTAATAGAGTATCAAGAGGGCCACGGAGCTCATGGTGCCGATGCCGAACGAGAGCGTGATCACCTCTCGCGACAGGATGGTGTGTTCGCGCGCCCGTCGAGGCTGGCGCTCCGTATCGAAGGCGTAGGCGATGGCGGGGATACTACCGGTCATGAAGTTGACCCAGATGACCTGGAGGGGCGAGAGCGGAAGCGACAGCCCCAGCGCCAGCGAGCCGCCGAGCAGCACCACTTCGTCGAGCGAGTTGGACATCAGGTAGACGAAGGTCTTACGGATGTTGGACAGGATGAGTTTGCCTTCGTCGATGGCGGCCTTGATGGTCTCGAAGTTGTCATCGAGCAGCACCAGGTCGGCCACGTCCTTGGCGACGTCGGTGCCGGAGCCCACCGCCACGCCGATCGAGGCCCGCTTGATCGAGGGCGCGTCGTTGACACCGTCCCCGAGCATGGCCACTACTTCCCCGGAACCTTCGAGCATCTCGATCACCCGGTATTTATCCTCCGGCGTCATGCGGGCGAAGATGCGGACGCGCCCGAGCGCGTCTCCCAGCTCGGCATCGGTCATGGTGCGCAGGTTCTCTCCCGTCAGCACGTCGGTGCCGTCGTTCTCCCAACCCAGGCTCCTGGCGATGGCCACGGCCGTGCCAGGGAGATCGCCGGTGGCCATCACCACCCTGACGCCCGAGCGTTCGATGTCGGCGATCGATTCCTTCATGTTGGCTCTAAGCGGGTCGTAGAAGACCAAGAGTCCGAGGAAGCGCAACTTGAAGTCGTCTCGACCAACGTCACCATCCTCCAGCACCTCGCCGAGACCAAGTAAGCGGGCGCCGCCGTAGCTTCTTTTTTCTATGACGTCGGTGACCAGGGCGAATTCCGCGGCCGACAGATCGGAGTGGCGCAAGAGCACGTCGGGAGCGCCGAGCGCGGTCGACACGCCCTGGTGCCGGTAGATGGAATATTTATGGACCGAACTGAACAGCTTCACCACCTCGGTCTCGCCCAATATCTTGGCCACCGGAACGCCGCGTTTGCCGGCCTCCCGGGCGATGGCTGAGTCCAGATGCCGGCCAGTGATTTTCCACTTATCAGGCTTCAGGGAAGCGTCGTCGATGATGACGTTGACGTTGGCCGTGGCCAAGTTGAGGATGCGGCCGGCGTCCTTGGCGCCGGTCTTTCCGCCTTCCAGTAATTCTTTCGTTCCGAGGACGTCGACGAGTTCCAGGCTGCCGGTCGTCAGGGTGCCGGTCTTGTCGGTGATGATGACCGTGGCGCTTCCGAGGGTCTCGACTGCCAGCAAGGAGCGGACGATGCCGCGCTTCTTGGCCACGCGCTCGACGCCCACCGCCAGGATAGCCGTCAGTCCGGGCGGCAGAGCCTCCGGGATGGCGCCGACGGCGATGGCTATGCCCACGAGGAAGATATCGAGGTGTTCCATGCCCCTCATGACTCCGAGCGCGTAGACGCCGGCGATGAGGAGGAGGATACCGGCGGCGATGACGTAGCCCATGATAGCGACGGCCTTCTGGAGCGGCGTGCGCTCGTTGCCTTGGCGTAGTACCGCCTCGGCGATCTTGCCGAACTCGGTGGCGCTGGCGGTGGCCGTTACCAAAGCCAGCCCCTGCCCTTCGGCCACGTACGTGCCGCCGAAGACCATGTTGGTCCGTTCGGAGAGGGCCGAACCTTCTTCGACGGTGTGGGTCACCTTCGACACCGGCAACGACTCTCCGGTCAGGATGGACTCATCGACGGACAAGTCGCGTGTCTCCATGACTCTGGCGTCGGCCGGCACCCGCTCGCCGGCCCGAAGCACGATGACGTCGCCGGGGACCAGTCCTTGGGCGTCTATCTCCCGCTCGCGGCCGTCGCGAACCACCCGCACCCGTTCCTGGATGTAGGATCGGAGAGCCTCGGTGGCCTTCTCGGCCTTGAATTCTTGGTAGAAGCCCAGGGTGACCGAGGTGCCGACCGCCAGCAGGATGAACAGCGAATCGATCCATTCATGGAAGAACATCGTCACCACTCCGGCTGCCACCAGGATCATGATGAGCGGGCTGGCGAACTGGCTAATGAGCAGCCATAGCGAGGAACGCTTGCGGCCTTCGCTGAAGGTGTTGAGGCCGTGGGTTTTGACGCGAAGAGCGGCCTCGCCTTCGGCGAGGCCGCTCTTCGCGTCGCTCAAGAGCTCTTGCGTCAACAGCTCTACTTTCTTGGCCCACGCGTTCTCAATGGTTTGCGGCTTCATGAGTCTCAGTATAGCGTACCGGACTTGGCGCGAAGCTCTCATTTTCAACAGTCTTGACCTCTGCTCTCGCCATTAGCGCCAGCTGGTACGGATGCAGATGATCGTATCTCTTCAGCGCCTTCATTCTCGGCTCGTAGTCGGGCAAGGTCTCGGCGACCAGGTCCCAGAAAGCCTTTGAGTGATTGAGCTCTTTCAAGTGGCAGAGTTCGTGGACGACGACGTAATCGGAGAGTTCCGGCGGCAGAAAGAGCAGCTTGTAGCTGAAGTTCAGATTACCCAGGGAGGTGCAGCTGCCCCAGCAGCGCCGCTGGTTCCTGATGGCCACGCGTTTTATCTGGAATCCGTAGTGGGTATTAAAATATTGGAGCCGCGCCAGTATGAGCTGCCGCGCCGCTTCCTTGTGAGCGCGGTAGTGCTTGGTGACCGAAGAAGCGCGGCGGCTGCGCCGCCGCGCTATCTTGAACCGGAACAACCTCATGATGATGCCTAGATTAGTCAGACTAGTTTTTGTTATCACGCAACCGCCAATACGCCCGACCCAGCCGGATCAGCTCGTAGTCATGTTTTTCGTTGAGCTGTTCGAAGATCGGCTTCAGCCGTTCGTCGCCCACCGCCCTGATGGCCGCCTCTATCTCCGGCCAGCGGCTGTCCCAATTCGGTGGCAGGAGCGGTTTAAGATCATCGATGACGATCCGCCCTTCGTCGATCAGGTCTTCCAGATGGCTCCAAATCGTCGATCCGGTCATCTTTCTTTCCTTGGCGATCTCGTTGATCCTCTTCCCTTCCAGCAACAGCCGCTTGGTGATCTCGTGGGTGCTTTCTTTCAGCACGCGTTCGCGCGGCTTCCCCACCTTCACGTCTTCGGCCGAAGGCACCTGTCCGCCGCCCGCCTTGACGAAGTTCTCCTGCATGCGCGCCAGATCGTTGGGTTCCAACTCGGCGAAGACGGTCTCGGCTTGATCGCTCTCTATCTTGAAGCGCTGGTCCTGGTGAAGCACTCTCGGGTCGACCTGAAGCGCGTTCGGGTTCATGCCCGAAAGCTTGAGGCCGGCTAAGGCGCGCACGCGCGACAGGGCCACGTACCCCTGGCCATAGACGAAGGCGCGGGAGAGATCGATCTCGGCGGCGTCCAAGGACATCCCCTGGCTTTTATGGACGGTGATGGCCCAAGCTAAGCGGAGCGGCACCTGCTCGATCGCGGCGCGCACCTTGCCGTCTTCCATCACCTCCCAGGTCGTCGACTCCACCTTGATGGTCCGACCATCGGAGGTCTTTACTATCGGCCAACCGGCCATGCCGTCGAAGTCGATGACGCGGCCGAGCGTGCCATTGACGTATCCCTTCTCGAAGTTGTTCTTGGTGAACATCACCATGGCTTCTTCTTTGAGTTCCAGCATCTCGGGCGACAGGCAGTTGCGGGCCAGACTTTCGACCAGGACCTTGGCTCCGGTGCCGTTCATCTGGAACTTCCGGGTGGTGCCCTTGAGCTCGCGCAGCTTTTGGATATTGAAGGCGTCGACATCGGCGTTGTGGGTGAAGAGTTTGGTCGGCTCGATGTTCTCGTAGCTGATAGTGGTTTGTTCAGCGAGCAAGGTGTAGTGGTCCTCCTCGACCTGATTAGAACGGATGGATTTCAGAAGCGAGAGGAACATCTCGTCCTCCTGGCGATGCTGTTCGGTGAGGTAGCAGGTGAGGAAGCTGGCCTCCTCCCAGGCCTTGGACTGGAAGGCGTAGGTCATGACGTCTCCCTGCTTAGTTACCGGCGGCAGCTGAAAGAAGTCGCCGACCAGGACGACCTGCAGTCCGCCAAAAGGCTCTGGCTTTTGGCGGACCGTCTTCAACACCATGTTCACCATGTCGAGCACCCGCGCGTCCAGCATCGACACCTCATCGATGATGAGCACGTTGGCCTTCTTGGCGCGGCGCGATACCTTCTCGTTGGTGGCGATCTTATCAAGGTCGTACGGCGTCAAGGTGTCGCGGATGCCGAGCCCGCTCCAGGAATGTATCGTCATGCCGCCGATATGCGTGGCGGCGATGCCGGTCGAGGCCGTCACCGCCACCGACAGCCCGGCGGCTTCGAGCCAGGCGATGTACTGGTTGATGACATAGGTCTTCCCCGCCCCGGGCTCGCCGGTCAAAAACACGTTCCCACCCGTCTTCAAGATATCCAACGCCGCCGATTGGGTCATAACAACTTAATTATATCGCAAGGAAGACAGTTTGCGCTTTTTGAAAAAATGTCATTAAATACCCTCTGGTTTGGACAGCACTAGTCCCTCGAAAAGGAGGCAATCATGCCAAGCGGATTTTACGGGTATACTTCGGTTCCCAAGAAATATCGGGAACTCAAGAGGCAACGAGTCCTCAATGCGTTTGAACTCTTGCTCAAACGCATGATCGAATACTCCAAGACCAAGGAAAGTCTCTCGGATGAGAATGAGAACCTGGATTTCATCGTAAGAGTTCAGGAGACTTTAGAGAAGCAAGGCCTGGCAATCGCGGAGGACAGTCCGGAAGCTCAGTTGGAACGATTCCGTACGGATAATATAAAAAGGTCAGGTTTTCGCATCAGGCGGCTATCAGAGATCATTGAACTACGGAATGAGTTTCGCGACACCGTCCCGGAGCAGGTCTCAGATGAGACTCTGGATAGAACTGAAAAGATATTCCAAGATTTGGTGACCGCGAACGCGCTTGAGCTACATCCGACCAACCGATTGCCGGAGAAGGCCATGAAGAACTTGCTGGAGGATATCTCAACATATGCCGGCGCGGTTTTTTCTATCGGCAATCCGGGTCAGCTCTCTCCGGACACCGTGTACCCGTTCGATGACTACCTCACCCTCGCAAGAGACAAGGCATGATTTTCAATTTTAAGAACCTCTTACGAGGTTCTTTTTTTATAACTTTTATACTAGTCAGACTAGTATAATTTTTTATGTAGATAAGTGCGCGGTTTCTCTTTGCGCGGGAGCTATAATGAACGCAATACTTGTTCATGAGTTCTCACGTTCATTCGGACACAAAGAAAAAGGAAAAAAAGACTCGTGAACCACTCGGCCACCTGATGCTCCTTCACGCGCTTCGCGATGCCGGGTTCAAAGGTGAAGTCACCAGTGCCAAAGCTACCCTGGAAAAGTACGCCACGGACGAAAGTATCTTCCATATCACGCCGCAGGTGGTGCTGAAGCCCGAGAGCGAGAAAGACATCGAGATCGCCGTCGGCGTCATCGCCGCGGAGACGAAGCACTTCCCCGCGCTGTCGCTCACTCCCCGCGCCGCCGGCACCGGCCTTGGCGGCGGGTCCTTGACCGACTCGGCGGTGATCGATGTCAAGGAGCACCTCAATGACTTCGAGATCAAGGTATCGGGACGTGATGTTACCGTCGTCGCCGAGCCGGGCGCCATGTGGCGGGACGTGGAGAAAGCCTTAAAGAAGCACGACCGCTATCTCCCCTCCTTCCCGGCCTCCAAGCACATCTGCACCATCGGCGGGGCGGTCGCCAACAACGCTGCCGGGCCGGATTCGCTCCGCTATGGCCACTGCGCCGACTGGGTTGAGTCGCTCCGCGTGGTCCTCCGCGATGGCCACACCTACGACATCCGCCCGCTCACCTACAAAGAATTCCGCAAACTGATCAAGGAAAAGCACGCGCACGCCGAGATCGCCAAAGAGGTTTTGGCTTTGATCGAAAAGCACGAGGCTACCATCAAGCGCGGGAAGCCGAAGACCTCGAAGAATACCGCCGGCTACGCGCTCTGGAGTGTGATCGACACCTCGGTAGCGGAGTGGAAGAAAGGCAAAGGACATTTCGACCTGACGCGTCTCATTTCCGGCGGCCAGGGCACGATCGGCATCATCACTTCCCTAACCATGCGCACCGAGCCGATCCAGCACCACGTTTCCCTGGTGGCCATACCGGTCTTCAATCTGGCTACCGCCGGCAAGGTGGTCTTGGAGGCCATCAAGCACGAGCCGATCAACGTCGAGGTCTTCGACGCGCTCACCTACGACGCGGCCATGAAGCACCCGCAGTTCTTCCGCGATCGCCTCCCCAGCCTCCGCTACTACCGCGTCATGCTCTCGATGTACACGACGTACCATCTGCGTTGGCGGCGCAAGCTGCCAGAGTTCGTGCTTTTGGTGACCCTCGACAATGAGGCTTTAAAGCAGGTTGGCAAAACCGTGACGGAAGTGGTGGAGACTCTAAGGGTCCGCGGCAGCCAGACGGCCCGGCTCATCACCAATCCGTACGAGCGCGACATGTTCTGGGCGGTGCGCGATTCGTCCTTCCTGCTTTCCAAGTTGCTCGATCCGAAGAAGCGCCCGGCGGCTTTCCTCGAAGATATGACCGTGCCGCCGGAACACCTTGGCAAGTTCTTCGCCGATATCAAGTATCTTCTTAAAAAGTTCAACGTCACGGCGGCGGTTCATGGCCACGGCGGCAACGCCCACTTCCACTTCTATCCCCTGCTTGATTTCACCAGTCGGTCGACCCCTGCCTTAGTGGTGAAGATGTCGGAAGAATTCTTCAACGTGGCCATAAAGTACGGCGGCAATATCTGCGGCGAACATAACGACGGTATCATCCGCACCCCGCACCTCTCCAAGATGTTCTCGAAGCAAATGCTCAACATATTCGCCAAGCTCGAACATATCTTCGACCCCGACGACATCTTCAATCCCGGCAAAAAGGTCAATCCTCGTTTCGATATAAAATCCTCGATTCGACATACGAACTGACTTTGATTTTTGTCGGTTATTCTGGTATAAATACTGCCGCTGGCTCTATCGTCTAGTGGCTAGGACGCTGCCCTCTCACGGCAGAAACCGGGGTTCGAGCCCCCGTAGAGTCACATTACAAAAGCGGCGGTTTTCCTAAGGGAAACCGCCGCTTTTGTCACATTTCCCTGCCCCGATCGTCTTAGATGGTAGATTATCAATTAAGCCAAATTTACCATGCTTTCTTGGGCTCTCACCTTCTTCGTCCTGGCGATCATCGCCGGGGTACTGGGGTTCACCGGTATCGCCTCGGCTTCGGCTGGCATCGCCAAGATCCTCTTCGTGGTCTTCATCATCCTCTTTATCGCCTCGTTCTTCTTCAGAGCGGCGGGCAAGGCGGATAATTTCGTCGACAAGAATCTTTAGTCTGGTTATCTAGTAGCTCTGGTTATCTAGTTTTCTGGAAAGACCATACCAATAAGGCCGGCCCCGCAGGGGCCGGCCTTATTGGTGGTTCTTAGTTAGTAGTTAGTGGTGAAGCGCAGGGTGGTGCCGCAGGTCAGGGTGTCGCGGCCGCGATCGTCATCGTAGCCGACGCAGACGCGGAAGTAGTACTCCCGATCGCGCGAGAGACCGGTCACCCAAGTATCGAAGGTACGGCTGCCGCTCAGGCTGGTGCTGACGCGGATCTTCTCGAGGCGATCACCGCGGGTATCGACGTCGCTATAGCTGTCGGCATCGTCCTCGACGTCCTCTATGAGGGCGCGGTCGGTGCCGTAGACGAAGAAGACCTCGCCGCCGGAGTAGTCGTTCATGTCGACCTCGCCGCGCAACCGCGCTTCATAGCGGCCGATGCTGGTGGCGCTACTGGTGTATGCTTCCGGCTCGTCGTCATAGTAGCGATCATTTTTGTAGTCATGATCGTAGTAGCTGGTGCCGGCGCGCGGCTTGCCGACCACGTAGTTGCCGCTACCGTAGTCATAGGTGTAGTGGTCTTGACGGTACTGGGTGTAGGTCGGGGTGGAGTAAGTATAGGTGGTGTAGGTATGGCGGGCGTTGAGCTGGCTCTGCAGGTCGGCGATGAGCCGGCGCAGATAATCAGCCAGCTCCCTTTCGTTCATGGTCGTGCCGTAAGTCGATGACTGGTAAGAGTAGGTCGGCTGATAGACCGGAACCTGATAGTAGTAGGTCTGGGCGAAAGCCGAGGCCGGAGCGGCTAATACGAGCGCCGCGACGGACAAGGTGAAAATTATCGTATTTCTCATGCCTCTAGGATACTACCCCGAAAAGGGCTGTCAAATACTTTAAAACCTCCGCAGCAGACCGCAATTCTTAAGGGTTTTTAGCTTTCCAGGCCTGGCTCTGGCGCACCAATAGCTCATTAGCTCTGGCCGGTTCGGCCATTATCTCCTCCACCAGCTTCTCCATGCGCATTCCCTGCGAGCCTTTGATGAGGATCAGGTCTCCGGGCTTGATGATGTTCTGGAGTTCGCGGGCGGCGGACTTGGAGTCGTCGTACTGCAGGATGTTCTTCTCGCTCATGCCCATGGAGAGGGCGCCCTCGGCGATGCCGCGCGAGCGCACGCCGACGGTTACGAGAAGCTGGCTGCACTCCGCTGCCTGGGCGCCGGCGCGTTCATGCTCGTCGATGGAGTAGCGGCCGAGTTCCAGCATGTCGCCCAGCACGGCCACCTTGCGGTTGAAGCCCTTGATCTCGAAGAGCGTTGACAGCGCGCGGTCGAGCGCGGTCGGCGAAGCGTTGTAGGTGTCGTCGATGATGACGGTGTCCTTGATGCCGGGAATGAGGCGCATGCGGCCAGGCGGAGGGACGAAGTCGGCCAAGGCGGTCGCCGCGTCCTTGAGACTAAGGCCGAAGAATCCGGCCACCGCCGTGGCGGCCGCGAAATTATAGGCGTGGCCGATACCGACGGCGCCAAGAAGCGAGAAATCCGCCGTCTCCGCGCCGTGCTTGATCTTGAAGCTCATGCCTTTCGGCGCTCCGTGGTCGTAGATCACCTCGTCGCCGGTGACCATGAAGTCCGATGGCGAGTAGCGGCCGTAGCCGATGGCGCGCTGGCGCACGCTCTTGGTGGCCTCCAGGATCTTCTCGTCGTCGTGGTTGTATATGAGGACGCCGTCGGCGGCCAGAGCCTCGACGAGGGCCAGCTTCTCGGCGAT
Source organism: uncultured Candidatus Saccharibacteria bacterium (assembly GCA_964608605.1). Classification (GTDB taxonomy): domain Bacteria; phylum Patescibacteriota; class Minisyncoccia; order Phycocordibacterales; family UBA918; genus OLB19. The sequence continues at coordinate 310,152 of CAZSOS010000001.1, read as the reverse complement.
CACGTCTTCGGGAGAACCGAAATATTCTACGTGGACCGGCACTTCCGGCAAGCGCGTCAAGACGACCATGTCGGGCTTCACCCAGCTGGCCAGTTTCTTCATGTCGCCGGGACGATCGACTCCCATCTCCAGGACCAGCACCTCCGGGTAATTACCCGGGAAGAGCGCGAGCAAAAGCCCATCGACGATGTTCTTGAGCCAGAGGACGGGGTTCTGCCAGGCGTTGTCGAGTCCGAGGACGGAAAGCGGGACGCCGATGTCGGAGTTGTAGCTCTTCTCGCTCTTGCGGGCCCGGACCTTCCCTTTGATGGCGTGGTAGACGGCGTCCTTGGTGGAGGTCTTGCCGACGCTGCCGGTGATGGCGACGATACGGGGCTTGGCGCGTTTGAGGAGTAGTCGGGCTTCGGCGGTCAATATGGTCACTACCAACGGTTTAAGCAGTCGTTTCATAAATGGAAAATGTAAATCTCAAGATGGAAAATGACAAGTTAAAATGCGGAATTTGGCGGCGGTGCCGCCGCCCGTTCGCTTTTCATTTTGACATTTCCATCCTCAATTTCTATCGGTCGGGCGGGATGTTGTAGTAGTTTATCAAAAATTTGGTCATATTCATAAAGGGCTCGGTCAGGGTGTCGGAAGCATAGGTCACTCCCTTGGGGTCCACGGTGTAGATCAGGATCAGGAACTGCGGGTCGTAGGCGGGAAAATAGCCGAAGAGCGAGTGCAGGAAACGGTCGTCATAATAGCCGCCGCCTCCATCCTTGACCAGCAAGGCGGTCCCGGTCTTGGCGGCCACGGAGTATTCCGGCAGCTTCACGGTGCCGCGGCGCAGGGCCTCGTCCACCACCCGGACCAGCATGCGGGTGATCTCTTCGCTGGTCTCTTCGCTCCAGACCCTTTCGCCGGCCGGGAACTTTATCTCCCGCTTGGTGCCGTCCTCGTATTCCACCCGCGAAGCGATGTGAGGCGTTACCAGGACGCCGCCGTTTCCTAGGGCCGACAGCGCGCGGGCGGTGGCGATCGGCGTGAGCGCGATGCCGTGGCCGTAGGAGGCGGTGGCGTATTCGATGGCTCGCGGCGAGTTGAGGTTCTCGATGTCGCCGTGGATCTCGCCCACCAGGTCGATACCGGTCTCGCTCCCCAGGCGCAGCTTTTGGAAATAGTCGCGGAAGCGTTCCTTGCCCATGGTCTTCATGACGAAGGCCACACCGGTGTTCAGGGATTGGCTTAGGACCTCCTGCATGTCGACGGTGCCGCGGCCGACCTTGTCGTAGTTGTTGATCGTCATGGTGTCTAGTTCCAGGTAGCCCGCGTCGAAATAGGTGGTGCCGGCGGAGACCGCGCCGCTGTCGAGGCCGGCGGCCATGGTGAGCGCCTTGATGATGCTGCCCATCTCGTAGCGGGAATCGACCAAGGGGTTCGAGAAAAGGTCGATGGTGGCGCCTTCGCGCTTGTTGGGGTCGAAGGTGGGCACGGCATCGAGCGCGTAGATGTCGCCGGTCTTGGGGTTCATGATGATGCCGCCGGTCAGTTTCGAACCCCACTGTTCATGGGCCTTCTGGAGCTCGTTCTGGAGAAGCCGCGCCACCGTCGGCTCGATGGTGGTGATGACGTTGCCTTTCTTGGTCTCCTCGTTCTCGAAGACCAGATTGCCCAGATTGGTGAATAGTTCGGCGAAGAAGTTGACCGACATCTTCTTGTTCTCCCGCTGCAGCGTGTCGTCGTAGTAACGCTCGAGACCGTAGCGGCCGACAGGCTGTTCGCCCTCGTCCTTGCCTTGGTAGCCCACGAAGCCGATGGTCCGCGCGCCGAGTTCGTTGCCAGGATAATAGCGCCAGCGTTGCCGATAGAGGCCGACTCCGGAGAGGTTGAGCTGCTTGATCTTCTCGGCGTCCTCCTCGCTGAGTTCGGTGCGGATCTCCACGTACACCCGGCCCGTGAGGGTGGCGCGATACATGAAGGTGTCCCTGTCTATGAAAAGGTACGGGGCCAGCGCCTCAAAAGCCGCTTCCGGATCGCGCAGCTTGCTCGGGTCGAGCGCCATCACGTAGCCGCTTTTGACGGTGGCGGCGCTCACCAGTTCTCCGCTTTGGGTGGTGAAGTATATGCCCCCGCGATCGTAGAGATCCTTTACCGTGTGCACGTACTGGCTCTCGCCGCGGGCGATGTATGTATCGAAATTGAGTACCTGGAGCTGATAGAGCCGCGCTATCAACGCCAAAGCCGCTATCATGACGATAGCGGTGATGATCCTGATCCTAACTATGGCGGCGTGTCTAGAACTCATTTCGGTAATAGCGCATTAATTGTAACGGAATGGTCTTAAGTGGCATTGCTCCGCCATCGTCGGCCGGCAAAAACCGGCATAAATCCGTTCAAGCTTACTTACCAGAGATACTATGGCTCGTTCGCTTTCTCGTATTTCTGCTCGGTTTTTGCGGGCCTTGGGATTGGCGTTATTACCGGAATGATCTCTAGATCTCATTACCCTTGGCTAGCTTAACGCCGCGTGACCACGCTAGCTCCTTCCCTCTCGAGGAAGATCTTCTTGTTGGTGCTGACATAGCCGTGCCGCTCGACCACTTCCATCGAGATGGAGTGCTGCTTCTCCATGTAGGCGGCTTCGAGCGTGGCGATCTCGCTCGCCAGCTTATGCATCTTCTCCTCCGCCTCCTTGCTGAACACCACGTGCACCACGCTGGCGGACAGTAGGTAGAAATACAGTCCGCACAGTCCGCAGACGGCGATCATGAGCATCAGGAGCGCGACGCGCTCCACGTTGTGTTCGATATGTTGCAATTTGGCTATGGCGTTCATAATTTTTCTATCACGCGTAATTTGGCGCTGCGCGAGCGAGGGTTCTTTGACCTCTCTTCGTCGCTGGCAATAATGGGCTTCTTGATCAGTTTAAGGGCGGTCCCGGCTTGGACCTCTTGATTGAAGAATTGCTTGACCAGGCGGTCCTCCAGACTATGGAAGGAGATGACGGCTAGACGGCCTTTGGGCTTCAGGATGTCGAATCCATCCGCCAATAGCCGGGAGAGCACGCCGAGTTCGTCGTTGACCGCGATGCGTATCGCCTGGAAGGTCTTGGTGGCCGGATGGATGCGGCCGCGGCCGAGGAATTTCGGCACGGCCGCTGTCACGATGTCGGCCAGCCGCGTCGACGTCTCGATCCTCCCCTTCTCCCGCTCGGCCACGATGGCCTTGGCGATGCGGCGGGCGAAGCGCTCCTCACCGTAGCCATAGATGATGTCCGAGAGCGAGCTCTCTTCCCATCCGTTCACCACGTCGTCGGCGGTGAAGAGGTGCGTCTTCGGGTCGCCGAAGGTCATGAGGAGCGGCTCGTCTTTCAGGAAGGAGAAGCCGCGGCCGCCGCTTTCGAACTGGTCGCTCCTCCACCCCAGGTCCGCCAGGATGGCGTCCGGCCGGAGATCGAGTCGCTCGGCGATGGCCTTCAGGTTGGCGAAGTTGTCGTTCACCAGGTGCACCTCGGCGCGATAGCGTTCCAGTTCCTGCTGCCGCGAGATGGCTTCCGGATCAGCGTCGATGCCCACGTACTTGCCGCGGTCGCTGAGGATCTCCAGGATGGCTCGGGCATGTCCCCCGCCGCCCAGCGTGCAGTCGATCACGGTGCTGTTGTCTTTAAGCGACAGCACCGATAGGGTTTCCGTCAGCAACACCGGAACATGCTCCGATCCCTTTTTCATAGGACGCCGATGTTACCCAGCTTCTCCGCCAGTTTGTCAGCTTGTTCTTCGATCTTCTTTTTATAGTCGTTCCACTTCTTTTCGTCCCAGATCTCGACGCGATCGTGCAGTCCGGCTAGGACCACTTTGCTTTTCAATCTCGCGAAATCCTTCAGAAAGTCCGGCACTAGGATGCGGCCGGCTTTGTCTACCTCCACTTCGACCGCTCCGGAGAGAAAGAAGCGGTTGAAACTTCGCGTGTCGGCCTGGCCCAAGGACAGGTCGGCCACCTTGTCGGTCAGCTTCTGCCAGGAGGCAGTCGTATAAACGAAGAGACAGTTGTCGAGTCCGCGCGTGACGATCAGCGTCTTCCCTAGCTCGGCGCGCCATTTGCTTGGCAGCGACAGCCGCTTTTTCGGGTCGAGCGTGTGAATGTATTCGCCGATCAACATACGCGTAAATCAGAGTCGTAACTCCTAACGTAGGAATCATAACCCACTTTCTCCCACCACGACACTACTATATCCCACTGGAACACACTTCTAGGTACTTTGTCTGTGGAAAAGCCCAAATAACCCCACGTTTCAGGCCTATCTTGTTCGCATAGGGATATTTGCTTGACAAATAAGGATAGATATGCTAATATAGAACTATAAGGTTCAACGCGCTTCCAGGGAGGTTCCCATGCGCCGCATGATCGCTTCTGTTCTTTCCATCCTCGTCGCCACCTGCTTCGCCATCACGCTGGCTTCGCCGGCCGCGGCCGGCGATCAGCATCACCGCTACCGCGGTGATGCTGATCGTGCGATGGCCGGCGTCTTCGTCGGCGCCATCGCTGGCGCTATCCTGGGCGGCATCATCGCCACCCAGCCGCGGCACCACAACCGCGTGCCGTACTACGACAACAACGACCGGCGCGGCTACTATCAGCAACCGCGTGTCCACCAGGACTATCGCTACTCCAATGTTCAGAAGCGCAAGCTCTGGACCAATGGCCAGCGGATCCGTGGTGGTGACTACTGCGAAGGTTATCAGACCTTCCGCGGTTATGACCGCAACGGTCATCAGGTCGTCACCTGCGATTGACGAGATCAATCAGGCCCGCGGCGCAATTCATTTGCGCGCCGCGGGCCTTTCTAATTTATTTTTCTCTTAATCTGAACTTGTTATCATGCATGATAACAAGTTTTTTTAAACCAAAAGGGCACCAACTTCGCTGGTGCCCTTTTGGTTTATTTAGTGAAAATTATTCTTCCGGTCGAGGCTTCATGAGTGGGAAGTACTGCACTTCACGCAGTGGCTTATCAGCCAGGAAGGCGAAGAGCCGTTCACCGAAGCCGAAGCCGCAGGTAGGCGGCATGCCGTACTCGAGCATCTCCACAAACTCATAGTCCGGCATCATAGCTTCATCATCGCCGCTTTCAATCAGTTTCTGTTGTTCGTTAAAACGTTTGGCTTGCTCTTCAGGATCGTTAAGCTCGCTATAGCCGTTACCGATCTCACTACCAGCCAAAATCACCTGAAACCGCTCCACCACTTCCCTCTCCTCTGCTTGTTTTGCTAGCGGCGCTACGATAAGCGGGTGATTGATTAGAAAAGCCGGACCATTTACTTGCTTGCGACAATACTTCCACAAAGTATCCATCAGGCGCTCTTTGCTGTCGCCTTCGTATTTCACGCCTAGTTCCTGGAGTTTCGAGGCCATCTCGGCCTTCGACGCGTGGAGCACGTCGATCGCCGTCTGCTTCTTGATCTCCTCGACGTAGTCGATCTCTATCCACTCGTCGTCAAGGTCGAAGGTGTGTCCGCGGGTGGTGAAGGCGGTGGTACCGAAGACCTTCTTGGCGATCTCGCGATACATTTCTTTGACCAATTCCATGCCGTCCCGATAGTTGGCGTAGGCCCAGTAGAACTCCATGTTGGTGAACTCCTGCAGATGCTCCGGGCTGGAGCCTTCGTTCCGCCAGACGCGACCGATCTCGAAGGTCTTGGGGTAGCCGGCGGCCATGAGGCGCTTCTGCCATAGTTCGCCGACCGAGATGCGCATGTAGACGTCGATATCGAAATCGTTGTGATGGGTCTTGAAAGGCCGGGCTTCGGCGCCGCCGGTGGTGAGCTCGAGGGTAGGCGTCTCCACCTCCTGGAATCCGTGGCGCTTGAGGAAATCGCGCGTAACGCTCCAGAAGAGATCCTTCTTAACGAGGAGCGCCTTGAGTTCTGGGTCGAGCAAGAGGTCGAGATAGCGCTTGCGGTAGCGCTCGTCCTCGTCCTTGAGCCCGAAGTGTTCCGATGGCACCGCTTGCAGGGATTTCGTAAGGACGCGCCAGTCCTCGACGTTCACGGCTTCGGTGCCGCGCTTGGTGAGGAAAGGAATGCCCTTTACCTCGATGAAATCGCCAGGATCGATGGTGTCGTTGAGGAGGTCGAAGAGACGCTTCCCTAGGGTGTCGCGCGACAGGAAGACCTGCAGGCGGCCGCTGCCGTCGTCAAGATCGGCGAAGGCCGAACCGCCGTGCCGGCGGATGGACATCACGCGGCCGGAGAGGACCACCACGGCTTCTTCCTCGGAAAGCTTCTCGAAGTTCTCCAGCACCTCCGCCTGCGAGTGGGTGCGAGCGGTCGAAGCGGCGTACGGGTTCATGCCCGCGGCTCGCAGAAGCTCCCTCTTTTTTATCCGGTCGGCGCGAATCTCTTCCAGTGATGACATACGATAAATTTAAAATGGAAAAGTGAAAAAGTAAAATGGCAAGTGCCGAAACGGGCGCGGCGTAGCCGCGCCCGTTCTTAAAAGACAACTAGGAGATCAGACAACTAGGAAACTTTTATCACCTTGTAACTTTGCTTTCCGGATGGGGTTTCAAAGTTGAAACTATCACCCTTCCCTTTGCCCATCAGGGCTTCGCCTAGTGGCGAAAGGTACGAGAGCTTGTGGTCGTGGATGTTGGCCTCTTCGGTGCCGACGATAGTGTAAGTACGCTCATCCTTGGCCCCGTCTTTCTGAATGGTCACTTGGCTGCCGAGACCCACGATGTCGCCTTTCTTTTCATGAGCCACGATCTTGGCCTCTTTGATGGTCTGTTCCAGGTGGCCGATACGTTCCTCGATGGTGGCTTGCAGGTCGCGAGCTTCTTGATATTCGGCGTTCTCGGAGAGGTCTCCCAGACTGCGGGCGTATTCCAGGGCCTCGGCGACCTCGCGGCGGCGGACGGTCTTCAAGTGTTCGAGCTCCTTCTTCAGTTCCTCGAACTTCTCGGGGGTCAGGTACGCTTGTGTGTCATTCATAGTGAATAGGTCCAAAAATAATTCCCCGCAATTATACGTGGAATATAAGCAAAGTCAAAATTCAAAAATCAAAGGGCAAAAATACAGATAAAATGTAAAAATTTCGCTACGCTATTAAAACACGTAGCGTCATTTTTAATCTTGAATTACAATTTTGCATTTTGAGATTTGATCTTTTAATTTTCAAGGTACTCGGGTCTATTTGCATGCATCCACTCGAACACTTCGCGCATCACCCAACCAGCGCCGAGCGAGTTCGATCGCGGCGCGCGTTCCATGAGCATGATGAAGGCATACTTGGGTTTTTCGTGCGGCCAGAAGCCGGCTACCCAGGAGTTCACGTGAGCGTTGTCGTTGCCGAGTTCGGCAGTACCAGACTTGCCGGCGATGTTGACGTATTTGAGGTCCAGGCCGCGGACGGTGCCGCCGTCGGTGTCGACGGCCATGCGCATGCCGGCGCGCACGATGTCTAGGTATGACTGGTTGAGCTGGAGGTCGAGATATTGCGGCTTGTCCCCTTTCACCAAGGTCGGCGTCAGCAGTTTGCCGCCGTTTCCTAACGCGGCGTAGGCGCGGAGCATTTGGAGCGGTGTGGCTAGAAAGCCGAATTGGCCGATGGAGGTGTGGTAGGTGTTGCCGAGCCGCCACTCTTCGTCGAAGGTCTCCTCCTTCCATTCCGGGGTCGGGATGAGCCCGGCCTGCTCTCCCGGGAAATTGACGTTGGTCTTCTCGCCCAAGCCGAACATCTTCATGTAGCGGTCGATGCGGGCGATCCCTAGGCCCGGCATCTCGCCGACTCCGGCCTGCGGGGCGGCGATCGCTGGCAGTCCGCCGCCGATGATATAGAAATAGACGTCGGAAGAATACGCGATGGCTGTCTTCATGTCGGTGGCCCCGTGCGCCCGCCAGTCGCCGAAGCGGGTCGGCAGGTCGGGATTGTAGGGGTTCGGGATGATGAGCTCGCCATTGGAGGTGATCTTCTGGCTGGCGGGTATGACGTTTTCGGCTAGGGCGGCGTAGGCCAAGAAAGGCTTCACGATCGAACCGGGAGTGTAGGCGCCGCCGGTCACCTTATTGAGGAACGGGAAACGCGGATCGTTGTTGTAGCTCTCGATAAGCTCCAGGTCGCCGCCATTGGCCATCACTTCCGGGTCGTAGGATGGGAAGCTGGTGAGCGCGATGATCTCGCCGGTCTCGACATCCATCATGGCGCCGGCGCCGCTTCTGAACCCGGCGGTCTCTACCGCTTTCTCGACGATGTGGTACATGGCCTCCGATAGCTCCGCGTCGACCGAGGTGGTGAAGGACTGGCCGGCGCGGCCGCGCTCGACGGTCAGGGAGGATATGGCCCGCCCGCCCACGTCGATCTCGATGATCTGCCGGCCGTTCTGGCCGTGGAGGATATGTTCGTAGGCGCTCTCGAGGCCGGTGCGGCCGATGTAGTCGGTGCGGTAGTAGAAGCCGTTCTTGTCCCGTTGCGGATAGCTGACGTACCCGAGCAGTTGTCCGAGGCCGGCGCGGTCGGTGTAGGTGCGGAGCGGAAAGCCGCGGGTCTCCTCGTAGTCGGCGGCGTTCCAGGCGAGCATCTCGCCGTTGCGGTCATAAATGACGCCGCGCTCGGCGATGAGTAGGTTCTCGTGCAAGCTGTTGTTGTCGCTCCGCTCCCGGTATTCGGCGCCGTTCACTACCTGGAGATTGATGAGCTGCCCCAAGAAGATCAGGCTGATGAGACCGAACATGCCGCCGACCATTAGAATGCCCCGCCGTCGCAGCGGCATCTCGAGCCGGCCTTCCATGCGACCCTGATTGAAGGCGGGCAGGTTCGACGAATCCATGAAGATCTCATCGAACTCCACGGCTCCCTTCGATCTCCGGCGGCGGCCCCACATCACCCTATCTTACCGGCGGGCGATCGGAACATCAAATACCGTTTGCCGAGCTCCGCCGCGGCCACCACGAGGAAGGCACCGATGGTATAGATCGGCCAGGCCGACGCACCGCCGAAATAGGCGTCCAGCAAGGATCCGGCCACGATGATCTCCGGAGCGAACCAGCGCATGGCGTACGTGAAAACGAACGGCAAATATATGAAAGGCGTGATGAAGACGCTCATCAAGAGCAGGCCGATCAAGAATAAGAGGCGGGCGAACATATCAAGGTGAGGTTTCCGTCGAAGTGGCCGCCTCGCCGACCGCTTCGGTGGTGGTGGCGTTGTCGATGTCGACCAAGACGCCTTCGGGCACGTCGACCATTAAAAAGTCGCGCTTGGCGGCTTCGATTTCCAGCCTGGCCGCTTCGAAGTCGACGACCGATAGCGCTCTAGCGCCGACAGCGACGGCGCGGAGCGAATTGATCGGTATGTCGCTCGTGACGTAGCCGTACTGCTCCGGCAGCTCCGGCACGGAATCGACCGCGTTCACCGCGCCATACACGCCTTTGGAGAGCGAAGGGATGATGATGAGGTCGCCGGTGGCGAGCGCGATGCCTTGCGGCACGTGGATGCGGGTGACGCCGCCGCCGATACCCACGGCGGTGGTGTAGATGTTCGGCCCATAGACGTACACCGTCGAGGTGAATCCTGGTGTGCTCACGAGGGCGACGAGCGAACTTTGCGCGTAGACGGCGACGACGAAGCCGATCACGGTGTTCTCGCGGGCGTACACGGGAGCGTTGAGGGCGATGCCGTCGGCCTCGCCCTTGTCCAACATGAGGACGTCGTACGGCAGGGCCGTGGGCCGGCCGATGACTCCGGCGGCGACCCGCGGTTCTTCTTCGTCGCCAAGCAGGGCGCGCAAAGAGGCGTTCTCCTCCCTTAGATGCTGCAGCTCAGTGGCGTCGTGCGATTCGATCGAGGCGTCGTTCTTTCCCGTCCAGCGTTCGAGCGCAGTCTCTCCGTAAAGCAGCGGCCGCAACAGGGTCTCTCCCAGCCATTGCCCCGGCGTCGGGAAGAATCGCCACGACAGCAGACAGAGGATAAATACTCCGGCCACCATCCAGAAGCGGTCCCTAATTCTTGAAGTTTGGCGTGATCTCATCGCTTTGGTCGATTAACAGGGCTTCGTACATGGGCAGATTCTCGAGCGCGATGCCGATGCCGCGGATGACGGCTCTAAGTGGATCGGCCACGATGATGACCGGCACGCGGATGATGGATTCGAGCAAGGGCGCCAGGCCGGGTATCAGGGCGCCGCCGCCGGAGAGATAGATGCCCTTCTGCATGATGTCCGACATCACCTCCGGCGGCGTCTGCTCGAGAACGGACCGCACCGCTTCCACTATGGAGTCGACCAGAGGACTGATGGCCTCGCGGATATCGGCGTCGGTCACCACCACTTCTTTAGGCAGGCCGGTCACGACATCGCGGCCGCGCACCACCATCTCGCGCTCTTCGCTCTCGCCCTCGACCGCGGCCAGCTTGATCTTAGCCTCTTCGGCCGTGCGCTCTCCCACCAGTACTTTGAATTGGTCGCGGATGTAGGTGACGATGGCGTTGTTGAGGTGGTCGCCGGCCACCTTGAGGTTCTTGTAAGCGACCATGCCGCCGTAGGAGATGACGGCGATGTTGGCGGTGCCGCCGCCGATGTCGATGATCATGCTGCCGACCGACTTGGCGATCGGCAGTTTGGCGCCGATGGCGGCGGCCATTGGCTCTTCGATGAGATGGACTTCCCTGGCACCGGCGTTCTTAGCCGCGTCGCGGGCGGCCCGCATCTCGACGTTGGTGATGCCGCAGGGTACGCCGATCAGGACCCGGGGCGCGAACATCGACTTGGTGTCCTGCCGCACTTTGTTGATGAAGTACGAGAGCATCTCCTCGGTGACTTCGAAGTCGGAGATGACTCCTTCGTGGAGCGGGCGGATGACGTCGATGTGTCCCGGCGTGCGCCCTTGCATGGTCTTGGCGGCCTCACCGATGGCTACCAATTGCCCGGTCTTTTTGTTGACGGCCACGATGGTCGGGTCGTTCACTACGACACCCTTGCCGCGCACGTACACCAGCGTGCTGGCGGTACCAAGGTCGATGCCGATGTCGGATGAGAAAGCTCCGAGAGCACGATTAACTAGCCGAGTGATACCCATATTGGGCCTTATCATACTATGTTCAGAACCCATCTCAAAACTAACATAAAAATGGTTTGATAAATTTATTTCGCCATTGTCGGTCGCCAAAATCCGGCATAAATTTATGAAAACTCACTCGCCAGAGGTCGCTATGGCTCTTTCATTTTCATCAATTTCTACTCGGATTTTGGCAACCTTTGAATTGGCGATAGTTTTGAGATGAGTTCTGTCGGCAGAATCGCCAAAAATAAGGGTCGAGGGTGAAGGGTTTAGGGTATAGCAACGGCCGGCCCTTCGGGCCGGCCGCCACCTTCAAGTTAGTTATCATATATGATAACTAACGCAGTAACATCCTCTTGATATCGTCAATGATATAATAAACTAGAATAACGAAAGCCACCCCGGAAGGTGGCTTTATTAAATGAACACAACTGGCTCGGCCTTAAAGTTCTGATACGCCGGTGATCAGGCCGAGGCGCAGGGCTTTCTTGACCGGAATTTCAGGATCGATACCGCTACCTCTCAGCAGTATCTTCTCGACTGCCTTCTTGCTGAGTTTGAGTTTCCTAGAGTAGAAATTGACCTGCTGGTCATGGGTCTTGGCATTATTCTTCACCCATTCCCGCATCCTTTTCTTGAAGTCGAGGTTATAGAGCATCTCTATTCCTGAAGTCTGGCGGTGCAGGACGAATGTCGCTTGAGGGTGAGCGATCCTGCGCCTGCAGGTAAGTAGGGTGTAAGTAGCCGCTGACGAACACTGCCCCCATACTCTGGCATCGACCGGGACAGGAAGTTCCTGCTCGATAAATTGTGCCAGTCGGAAGCCGGCGTCAGTATCGCCTCCAGGACTGGCGATGACCAGCTGTACTCGTTTTGCCCCGCCGCTGGCCTTGATGAGGTCGATGGTGACCTGATTCGCGTGGGCACCATCTATCTCTCCGAGAAAAACCTCATTGCGCTCCAAATAGTAGGCCCGCAGAGAGTCGCGATCTTCCGGTGAAAACATTGAGACGTCCTTTCAGGTGTGATGTACAATTTGTTTGATTATACACTGGATATTATCAATGTCAAATATGAACTGTGGGCTGATGGGCACTAAGTGTTTTCGTCAGAATCGAAATCGCCGTAGAGTTCTTCTTCGGTCAGCAGGCGTACTTCGCCGGTGGCGCGGGTAATGACCTCGAACTTTCCTTCCTCCTTGGATTTCTTCGAGACGATGACGCGGTACGGGAGGCCCAAGAGATCACTGTCAGCGAACTTCTCACCGGCGCGGAGGTCACGGTCGTCGTAGAGCACGTCTACACCGCGCTCCTTTAGTGACAAATAGATACCATCGGTGAAGTCCTTAACTTCCCCGTCGTCAGAGTTGAGACCAACCAAGTGCACCTGGTACGGCGCGATCGCTTCCGGCCAGACGATGCCCTTCTCGTCAGCCAATGATTCGACGACGACACCCATCAGACGGCCAAGGCCGATGCCGTAGCAACCCATGATGACCGGCTGAGACTCGCCGTTTTCGTCCTTGTAGGTGAGGTTGAACGCGCTGGAATATTTAGTGCCGAGCTTGAAGATGTTGCCGACTTCGGCGGCTTTGACGGCTTCGAGTTCATCGCGGGTAACGCCGAGGTTCTGAAGCGTCTCCTCTTCCAGCACCTCTTCATTGACGGCGATACCCTTCTCTCGATTTACGTAGATGATGTCCTCACCGGCGTCGGTCAGGGTTTGGAATTCGTGGCTGTACTTCGAGAAGGTGCCGCCGGAGGCGTAGGTGAAGAAGGTGCGATCGCCGATACCGACGCGCTCGAAGATCTTCTTGTAGCTCTCGGTGACGATGTCGTAGAAGCGGTCGAGGTCGGCCTGGTCGCGATGGAAGGAGTAGAGGTCCTTCATGATGAACTCGCGGCCGCGCAGGATGCCGCTCTTGGCACGGAGTTCCGCCCGAAATTTGTTCTGGATCTGGTAGGCAGAAAATGGCAGATCACGATACGAAGAGATGTAGTCCTGCGCCAACGGCGTGATGATCTCTTCGTGCGTGGCGCCGAGAGCGTAGTCGTGATCTCCGGCGTCCTTAAGCTTAAACAAGACGTCGAGACCGTCCCAGCGGCCAGTGGCCAGCCAGTTCTCCTTTGGATGAAGCGCCGAGAGCAGAAGCTCTTGGCCACCGATATGATCCATTTCTTCGCGGATGATGTTCTCGATCTTGGAGAGGACCTTAAGACCTAAAGGCAGATATGAATACACGCCCGCCATCTCCTTATGGACATAGCCACCGCGAATCAGGAGCTCCGCGTTCTTAGCCACTTCGTCTCCCGGCGTTTCCTTCCTGGTCTTGGTGAATAGTCGTGATTGTCTCATAAAGTTTATTGATTTGAATATACATTATCACCTCTAAAGCGCAAAAAGAAAGACCCCGGTATCTCTACCGAGGCCTTGCCGACATTAGTTTGTCCCGACCCAGAGTTCAGTTCGGCATCGAGATGATCAGGGCAGCCAAGCCGGCGGCGACTGCCGCCGCGGCATTGAGCGGCTGAGATCTGTAGCTAGGATGCTTCAGCATTGCCAAGGCCGTGTTCCCTGCCGAAAAAACAATCAGCAGGATGAGTGTAAGATTGTGGCTCAATTTCCTCTCCTTCGCTAAACGGAACTCATTTATTTTTTAATCTTAGCACAAATTAAACATAATGTCAAATACCTAGAATAAACGTAGGATATCATTATAAGTCACCGCTACCATCAACAATATAAGGAGGGCGAAGCCGATGAAGTTGACGCGGGCCATCCATTCCGGGTCGATGGGGCGACGGATGATAGCTTCGGCTAGTACGAAGAGGAGTCGGCCGCCGTCAAGCGCTGGGATCGGCAGCAGGTTAATGACGGCGAGGTTGAGCGAGATGAAGGCGGTGAAGATGAGAAGTGACGTGAAGCCGAACTCGGCCGCCTCTCCGACCATGCCGGCGATGCCGATCGGTCCGGTCACTTCTTCGATGTTGGCCGAGAGCGTGAAGGCCGAAGCCAGGAAAGATACCAGACCCACGGTGATGGCCGAGAGGCTTCCCCAGGTGCGTTCGCTGGCGATGATGAGCGCTTCTAGGGGGTTGGCGCGGGCGATCTCTATGAGCGAAGTGGATAGGCCGACGATGGCGCGGTCCGGGTCGGACTCGATCAATCCAGCTTCGGGTCTCAAGTTCACGGTCTGCTCTGACCCTTTGTGTGAATATGAGATCTTGACCTCACTGTCGCCACTGTTAGCTATGATGCTGGTGAAACTGGAAGGAGTCAGCTTGTCGATCACTTGACCATCGGCGTGGGTCTGCACGTTAGTGATCACGGCTCCGGTCGGGATACCGGCCTTGGCCGCGGGTGAACCTTCTACCACGGCGATCACGGTCAACTTTGAATTTAAGAAAGAATCTAAGTCGGTATCGGTTTCGTCGACGGCCGTGGGCGTGCCGATCATGGCCACCGCGAAGAAGATGATCCAGGCGGCCAGGATGTTCATGAAGACACCGGCCAGGAGCACGATGGCCTGATGGAGGCGGGGCCGCGAATTGAAGGCCCGTCCCGTACGAGGGTGCTCCCCACTGCTTGCGTTGTTTGCATTCGGTTTTGAAGGTTCATCATTCGTACCCTCGTACGGGACGAGCGGGCCGTCCACCTCATCGGTCCCGTTCTCGCCGAATATCTTCACATACCCGCCGATCGGCAGCAGGTTGACCGAGTACTCGGTCTCCCCTTTCTTGATGGAAAACAAGCGTGGCGGAAAACCAATGGCGAACTCGTCCACCCGCATCTTGGCCCACTTGGCCGTCACGAAGTGCCCCAGCTCATGGACTAGGATGAGGAAGAAGAGAACGGCGATAAAGAGGACGATGGTCATGAGTTAATTTTGAATTATGAGTTACGAATTTCGATACGATTTTGAATGTACGAATGAATTTAAATGTTTCAACATTTTAAGATCAAGTATTGAATCGAAATTCAAAATTCATCTTTCGAAATTAGTTGTTGATCTCTTTCTCTTTTTGGGCGTATAAAGCCTCGAGCTTTTGATTAGCCTCATCGACTAGTTTCTGTGCCCTTTCCTTCTCGCGGCGCGCTTCGTCTTCGCCCATCTCCTTGCTCTTCACCAGGGCGTCCAGACCCTTCATCCTTTCTTCGCGGGCACCGCGCACGCGCACGCGCGCTTCTTCCATCTTGGATCCCGCGAGCTTCAAGAGCGCCGCTCGGCGTTCGCCGGTCAGTTCCGGGAAGGTGACGCGCAGTCCCGAAGAGTCGGTCACGACGCCCACTCCCAGGTCGGCGTCCACGATGGCGCGTTCGATGGCGGAGACGTTGCTCGAATCCCACGGCGAAACGCGAAGGGTCCGCGCGTCCTCGATACCCACCGAGGCCACGTTATTGATCGGCACCTTGGCACCGTAGCTGTCGACGCGGATCGAGTCGAGGAATCCCGGAGCGGCTTGCCCGGTACGGATACCGGTGTATTCCGCTACCAGCCATTCCCTGGCCGCTTCGAGTTTTTTAGCGAGATCTTCCATAAAAAATTCATCTATTGTCTTTGGCGTGTAAAGTCAGTACTAGTTCCTCCATGAGCATCTTTCTCGATGCCCCCCGATTATAAACATAGCCGAGGGTCTGGAGCAATGACCGTTTGAGGTCTCTTCGGTCCGAGATTGTCGGAGACAGGGCCAGTTCCTTGGCCAGTTCGCCGAGGCGCTCGGGAGCGTTCTTGGAGAGGCTGGCGATCTCTTCGAGTTGGTCCTTGATGCTCTGGCCTAGAAAGTCGGCGGCCGATCCTCCTTGGACCCTCACGGACTCGCCTTCTTTTATGAGTCGAGAGCGCAAGGTGGAGATGAGGACGGATTCGTGCGGCACCACCAAGTGGAAGACCGTGTCCGGCGGCGGATCCTCAAAGAGTTTCAAGAGCGCGTTCTGCGCTTCCAGGGTGATGCTCTTGGCGACGATGACGAAGTGGTGGGAGTCGCCGCTGACGGGGCGCCGACTGCTATCGCCGATCAATCGCCGGGCATCATCGATGCCCAAAATGGCTGTCAAAAGATGCCGGACGTCGGCCCCTTCATGCTTGAGGCGGTCGTCGATCGGCGCGGTCTCAAGCGAAGGGGCGATCAAAAGACGGGCATGGGTTTCCATGTCGTCATTTTATCACGCTACCGAGCGTCGGTCTTGATGGACATCCGCTGCTTGGTCAGGATCTGTTTGATCACCCGCCGCAGGTAGTGTTCGAAGTTCTCGCCCATCTCGTGGGCGATGCCCTGTTCGTAGCGCCAGCCGGTCATGTAGTCGGACAGATGGCGCTTGATCTCGGGGGTCACGCCTTCGAAGCGTCCGGACACCACGG
The DNA here is from genome assembly GCA_964608605.1 of uncultured Candidatus Saccharibacteria bacterium. Lineage (GTDB taxonomy): Bacteria > Patescibacteriota > Minisyncoccia > Phycocordibacterales > UBA918 > OLB19. The sequence continues at coordinate 293,760 of CAZSOS010000001.1, read as the reverse complement.
CCGCCATGGGGAGCGGCGCCAGCTTCTTATATAGAGGATGCTCGATCCCCGCGGGGCCGGTGCCGAGGAAACCGCTCTTCTTGAACAGCACCCACTCGGAAAGAAGCTGGCGCAGACCCTCGTCTATTTCCGGCGCGTTAAGGTCGGTGATCGGCTTCTTGGCCTCAAGGTCGCGCTTCTCGGCCTCGGCCTTGATGGAGGCCATCTTCTCCGGCAACGCCGCCGAAGTGTCCTGTAGCGGCTTGAGCTTCTGCTCGGCTGCCGTGGCGGCCGGTTTAGGGGCCTCGGCCGGCGCGCTGACGGCTTCGATGCCGACGCTCACTTTACGTACACTCGGTACGGCCCGGCTCTCCGGTGCCGGAGACTTGTCCGGTTCCTTTTGTTTGGTATCGGCCTTGAATAGCTTCTCGGCCAATGAAGCGATGCCTAGTACCGGCGCCGCGTGCCGCTCGGGGTCTTCCAGTTCATCGGTCGGTCGGTGATACAGGCCTTCGGATTGGACCGGCAAAGGCGGCGGCATGATGATCTCCGGAGCGGGAGTCGGTTCTGGCTCAGGTTGCTTTAGCGGCTCTGGCTCTAAGGTAGTAACGGGAGGAGTGGGCGGAGTCGGTGGTAAAGCAGGTTCTGTCATCGCCGCCGCGGGACTGGCTGTCATCGTCGGCGATGATGTCATCGCGGGAGCGGCGGCCGGAGTAGTGTCCACGGGAGCGTTCCCCATGACATTTCCTGTGCCATTTCCCATGCCCTTGGACGCGATCAGATCGATGGCGGTTCGATAGGCGGTTTCCAGCCGGACCATGGCGTCGGCTCCGCCGCCTTGAGCCGTCTTCTTCATGGCGTCCAAGAGCGCCGACATATATTCGCGACCGATGGTCTCATCGGCATTTATCAAATTGACCGGATTGCCCACGCGGCTGTTGATGTCGCGCTTGATCTCGTCGATGCGAGCGCGGGCGTTCGGGCTGGCTGGCGGGATTGCCGCCGTCATCGGTTCGGGGACCGTGGGCGCGGTCGGAGCCGGCGTGGCTGGCGTCTGGGGTATCGGCACTGGCTCGGCTGCTACCGGCGCCGGGGCGGGAGTCGCCATGGCTGGAGCCGATGGTGCAGGCGGCGGCACGGGCTTCGGCTCTGGCGCGGGCGCGGCGGGAACCTCTGGGGTCGTCGGCGCGGGTGTGGCCGACACCGTGAAAGCCGGAGCTGGCCGGGTCTGTCCCAGTTTCGATGTAATCGCCGATCCGGCCATGGAGGTTCCGGCCGCGTTTGGGGCCGCGTTCGACAGAGCGGCCAGCTCCGGATACTCGGAGATCTTAGTTAGGATCTTTCGTTTCAATTCGTCCCGCTTCGATCCATCCGCTTCGCCAGCATAGGCCAGGATGTCGTTTCGGAGCGCGTCGCGTCCGCCAGGGTCGATGGCCGCCTGGCGCACGACCGAAAGCGCCTTGATGAGCGCTGCCTCATCGGCGAACATGTCGACACTTAAACCTCCCGAAGGAACGGCGACATTCATATCAATTGAATTGTACCATCGACGTGCTTTGAGATACTCGACGCTGTGTGAATTATCCTAACTACTCAAGGATCGTAAGCGAACGCCGAACTTATCGTTTGGCGATGATGGTCTTCTTGTAGGTATCCAAGTGTTCGAGCGCGATGCCGGTACCCTTGGCGACGCAGAAGAGCGCCTGATCGGCCAGAGTGGCGGAGACGCCGGTGCGGCGGCGGATGAGTTCCGGGAAATTCCTCAGCTGCGAGGTGCCGCCGGTCATGATGATGCCGCCATCCATGATGTCAGAGGCCAGTTCCGGCGGCGTGTTCTGGAAGACGTCCTTGATGGCCTTCACCATCTCGCGCAGTTCCTTGCCGATGGCGTTCACCACCTCGTTGGTCTTCACCTCGGTGACGCGCGGCAGTCCGGTCACCAGATCTATGCCCTTCACTTCCATGGATAGTTCTTCCTGAAGCGGCAGCGCCGAGCCGATACGGATCTTCACTTCCTCGGCGGTCTTCTCGCCGATCGAGAGATTGCGGGTCTTCTTGACGTGGTCGATGATGGCGGCGTCGATGCGGTTGCCGGAGCATTTGACGGAGTTGGCCGCCACGATCCCTCCAAGTGAGATGACGGCCACGTCGATAGTGCCGCCGCCGCAGTCCACGATCATGTGCCCCTGCGGTTCATAGATGGGCACGCCGGCGCCGATGGCCGAGAGGATCGGCTCCTTGACGACGTAGGCGTTCTTGGCGCCGGCCTTGATGGCGGCTTCGACGACCGCTCGCTTTTCGGTCGAGGTCACGCCGGCCGGCACCGATACCAGCACCTCGGGCCGGAAGAAGTTCCATTTGCCGAGCGTCTCGCGGATGAAGTATGAAAGCATGATCTCGGTGACGCGGTAGTCGGCGATGACGCCGTCGCGCAAGGGGCGGTAGGCGCGGATCGAATCCGGCGTGCGCCCGATCATCTCCTTGGCCCTGGTGCCGACGGCCAGCACTTGATTGTCGTCGGAAACGGCCACGACCGACGGTTCGTTCAGTACCACTCCCTGCCCCGGAATGAACACCAGGACGCTGGTGGTGCCGAGGTCGATGCCGATCTTGGGCGTGAAGCGGGAAAACATAAATAAATCAAAAGGTAAATCTCAAAATGTAAAGTTGCGGGCGGCGGCTTCGCCGCCGCCCGGTTTCTCCAATCATACCAAACATTATCCTCAGTGCCATTCATAGCATATATGCTATGATGAATTGCGTAGCGAAGTTTTTAAACTTTGCATTGTAATTTTGCATTTTGAGATTTGCTTTTTAACTTATGAATAACATCGGAGCCAAAATAGCCGATCTGCGCGAGGCGGCGGGCATGACCCAAGCGGAGCTGGCGAAAAAACTGAAGACGACCCAAAGCGCCATCGCCCGTATCGAAAGCGGCAAACAGAACATCTCGACCGACACCCTGAAGAAGTTGTCGCAGGCGCTCGGGCGCAACGTGCTCACTCTTTCCCCGGGCAGTCTCTCCTTAGAGATCGAAGGCGGCAAAAAACTCGAAGGCACGATCGAGACCAACACGTCGAAGAACGGCGCGGTCGGCCTCTTGTGCGCTTCCCTGCTTAACCGCGGCAAGACCATCCTGCGCCGCATGCCCCGGATCGAAGAAGTGCACCGTATCATCGAGGTTCTGGAATCGATCGATGTCAGCGTGGTCTGGCAAGGTAGCGACGTGATCATCACGCCGCCGCGTAAGTTCGATCTTAATAAGATCGACAAGATGGCGGCCGCGCGCACGCGCAGTATCATCATGTTCATCGGTTCTTTGATGCACTACCTCGATGCTTTCAGCCTGCCGCAGTCCGGCGGTTGCAAGCTCGGCAGTCGCACGGTGCGTCCCCACTTCTACGCGCTCGAGCACTTCGGCGTCGATATCGAGACCACCGAGGATGCCTTTGAAGTAAATACCAGTCAGACTGGTATAAAGAAGGCGAAGGAGGTTGTTCTGTATGAATCGGGAGATACCGTGACCGAGAACGCTTTGCTGGCCGCGGCCCTGACCCCTGGATTGACCGTCATCAAATACGCCAGCGCCAACTACATGGTGCAGGAGGTGTGCGCTTTCCTGATGTCGGCTGGCGTGTCGATCGAGGGTGTGGGCACCACTACCCTCACCGTGCATGGTATCGAGGAACTGGATACCGAGATCGATTACACGCTCTCGGAAGACCCAACCGACTCGATGTTCTTCCTGGCGGCGGCGATCGTCACCAATTCGTCCATCACCATCACCCGCTGTCCGATCGAGTTTCTCGAGCTGGAGCTTTTGGTGCTCGAAAAGATGGGATTTAAGTATGAAAAGTCGAAACCCTACCTGTCGCACAATGGTCTAACTAAGTTGGTTGACTTGAAAACCAAACCATCGAAGCTGACGGCTTCTCCGGAGAAGGTGCATTCGCGGCCGTATCCGGGACTCAACGCCGACAACCTCCCCTTCTTCGCGGTCATCGCCACCCAGGCCGAAGGACAAACTTTGATCCATGACTGGATGTATGAAAAGCGCGCTTTGTATTTCACGGAGCTTGATAAGCTCGGCGGCGATACCCTGCTGGCCGACCCGCACCGCATCTACATCAACGGCCGGACGCCGCTGAAAGCGGCCGAGCTGGTTTGCCCTCCTGCGCTCCGCCCGGCCACCATCCTCCTGATCGCTATGCTCGGGGCGTCTGGCCGGTCCGTCCTCCGCAACATCTACTCCATCAACCGCGGGTATGAAAAACTTGTGGAGCGACTATCCTCACTAGGCGCGGACATTAAATACCTGGATGAGTTTTGATTTAGGGTATAGGGGAAAGGGTTTAGGGTTTAGAAGCGACGCGGGCTTCGCCCGCGTCGCTCTATGTATCATTAATGATACTCAAATGCTTTTCTTATCATTAGTCATAAGAAGAGCTAAAAAGAAAACCGCCCATCGAAAACCGATGGGCGGTTTTCGATGGGCGGCACAATATCTACTGCATAGGCGGATTGAGGAAATTGGCGCATTCCTTCCGGGTTCCGATGAAGATCTCGACGCCATTCAGCGAATGGTCCAAGACAACATGGGTACCGTCAGTGCAGGGTGTGATAGTGCATTCCGTCTGGTTCCAGTACGGAATGGCCCAGTCTGGGCACACAAATCCGGTCTTTGAAGTTGATTCCACTTTTTGGTCCATTGTAGGTACCTCCGACTCTATTAATTATAGCATACTTTACATTGATTTGCAAGTGTCTCAAGGCCGATTTTGGTGGCCTGGTTGCTTACCCACTAGACCCTAAACCCTAAACCCTATAACCTAGTAACAATGTTCATCGTCGAGGTCTCACCACTTTTGAAGGGGGCTAATTTGGAGTCGCTTTCGTACTACTCGGCGATCCCCTACGAACCCGGCACGCTCCTCAAGATCCCGGTCCGAAATAAGGAAGCCACCGGACTGGTGCTTTCTTGTAAACCAGTGTCGGCGGCGCGAGCCGCGGTTCGCGCCGCCACCTTCAGTTTGCGTAAGCTACCGGAGCAGGTCTCTGGTTCTGGCCTCTCGACCAACTTGGTCGCCACCGCTTTGGCGCTCCAAAACGAAGTGCCGGCCAGCTTTGGCTCGATCCTCTTTTCGCTCCTGCCGCCGGAGGTGCGCGACGGCGATGTCTCCTACCCGACCGCGCCGGACAACGTACCGCTCTCTAAAGAATCTTCGGTGTCGGTCCTGACCGACACCATGGAGAATCGTTTCCTTACCTACAAAAGCCGGGTGCGCGAAGCCTTTGCTCATCGCGGATCGGTCCTCTTCGTAGCACCGACCGCCCACTTGGCCATGGAAGTTTCCGAGAAATTGCTGCAGGGCATCAAGGACCGCGCCGTCATCTTCACCCAGGCTTTGACCGAGAAGAGCCGCCGCAAGGCCTACGAACACTTCGCGGACCTGTCCGTTTCTAAACTCATCATCACGACGCCCGCCTACGCCTTCCTTGATCGGCATGACATCACCGACATCATCATCGACGAAGCCTCGAGCCCGCACTACCGCGGCCGCCAGCGGCCGTACCTCGACCACAAGCGCGCGCTCATCAAGATGGCGGAGATCTCCGGCCGCCGCGTGCTCCTTGGTGACCTGCTGCATCGGAGCGAAGACGAGCATCTGCGCCGGCAGGATATCTATGCTACCGAGGGTGAAGAGTTCTATCGGGTGGTCTTCCAGAATTCGGTCAAAGTGATCACTCCGAAGGACAAGCCGGACGGCGAAGTGCCCTTCAAGCTTTTATCTACGCAACTAACCGCTTCAATTACTAAAACATTGAAGGAGCGGCAAAATGTTTTCTTGCTGGCGGCTCGGCGCGGGCTGGCTCCGGCCGTGGCCTGCGCCGACTGCGGGCACATCTTCCGCGATCCGCATTCGAACACGCCTTTTTCCCTGTTCCGCACCTTCAAGGACGGCGAAGAGAAGCGCTGGTTCCTGTCGAGCACTTCCGGCCGCCGGGTGAAGGCGGCCGAGACGTGTCCGCATTGCGGCTCGTGGCGGCTCCGCGAGCGGGGCATCGGCATCCAGTACATCGAGGACGACGTGAAGAAGCAATTTCCCGGCCAGCCGCTATTCATCTTCGATCACACTACCGCTTCGACCGAGCGCAAGGCGGCGGCCATCATGGCCGGCTTTTACGAGACCAAGGGCGCCATCCTGCTCGGCACCGCCATGGCTCTACCCTACTTGAACCGCAAAGTAGCGCTGGGCGCGGTCGTTTCCTTCGACGCGCTGCGGGCCGCGCCGACCTGGCGGGCCGACGAGCAGTGCTTGGGACTACTGCTCCGGCTGCGGGAAGCGGTAGAAGAAGAGCTGGTCATCCAAAGCCGCCACGAGCCTGACGATCTTTTGGCTTATCTTAGGTCCGGCCAGTTGAATCAGTTCTTTGCCGACGAGCTGGCGTTGCGGGAAGATCTGCGCTATCCGCCTTTTTCTAGGTTGGCTCATCTGACGATGAAGGGCAAAGAGGACGCCGTAAAGCTTTTGGAAGCGGAGGTGTCGGAGGCGCTGGCTTCACATGGTTTCTCTTTCTACAGCTCCCCTGACTCTACTCCGGACAACACGACCCGATACGGGCTATCACGCGTGCCGATCAGCGAGTGGCCAAAACCGGAACTGATCCATCGCTTGCGGGCGTTGCCGCCTTCGGTGCGAGTGGAGATCGATCCGGATAAATTGGTCTGAGTCTCTTCCATCGACCACCCATAAAGGGTCATGATATCATCAATGATATCATGACCCTTGTTCTTCCTGGTCGGATTTCGTGGTTGTGAAAGGGTCTGCGGTCTGCTACATTTTGAGGCATATATGGCTAAATTAGTGGCGGAAAATCATCAAGCCTTGCACGCGATCGCCGAGGAGGTTACCCCTGAGGAATTTAGGGACGGCACGGTGGCGAAGCTGGTGAAGAAGATGCGCGAGGCGCTTCGGACTTATAACGTCGACGGCTTCGTCGGCGTGGCTATCGCCGCGCCGCAGATCGGGGTCGCTAAGCGCGTCTTTCTGGTGGAGGATCAAAGCAAGGAGCGTGATGATGGATCGGTACCGACCCTGGTGGCCATCAATCCTAAGATCGTTAAACTCTCGAAGCGGAGTAAGGTGGTCGGCGAAGGCTGTCTGTCGGTGCCGAATCGCTACGGCGCGGTGAAGCGGCACTCGAACGCCACCATGAGGGCACTTGACGAACATGGGGTCGAATACGAACGCGGCGCTGGCGGCCTTTTGGCGCAGATATTTCAGCATGAGTGCGATCATCTCGACGGCATACTGTTCGTCGATCGGGCCGAGAAGGTATGGGATAAGCCGGAGTTGGAGAAGCTTGAGTTAAGTGAAGCGAAATGAACTACATATTCTTCGGAACACCGGACGTGGCGAGTGAGACGCTGGAACGGCTCACGGCGGCGGGGCTACGCCCCGCCGCCGTGGTCACCAACCCTGACGCGCCAAAAGGCCGCGGGCACGTGATGACACCTTCGTCTACCAAGGTGTTGGCTGAATCTCTGGGTATTCCGGTACTGACCCCGGAAAAATTGGACGATGAGTTTCAAAAAGAGGTCGGCGCCTACGGCGCCGACCTCGCTGTCGTCGTCGCCTACGGCAAGATACTCCCAGAATCGCTCATCGACTCTTTCCCGAAAGGCGTCTTAAACATCCACTACTCTCTCCTGCCCCGCTGGCGCGGCGCTTCCCCGGTGGAATCGGCGTTACTGCACGGCGACGCCAAGACCGGCGTCAGCATCCAGAAGATGGTGAAGCGCCTCGACGCGGGCGACGTGGTCGCAGCGCGTGAGATGGAGATATTGCCAGACGATACCACCGCCACTTTGCGACCCAGGCTGATCGAACTAGGCGCTGAGTTATTGCTAGAAACTTTGCCGAAGTATATTGAGGGCGGTATCGTTCCAATACCGCAAGATGAGTCTCTGGTCACGCACGCGCCGAAGTTCTCTAAGGCCGAGGGCGAACTGGATCTGTCTGCTGATTCGCTCTCAAACTGGCGCAAATACCAAGCCTTCGCGGTCTCTCCGGGCACTTATTTCTTCAAGGACGGCAAACGCTACAAGATTACCAAAGCCTCATATCAAGACGGAAGATTCCTCATCGAACGAGTGGTTCCTGAGGGTGGAAAAGAGATCGAATACCATAATTAAAAAAGTCCCCCTTTGGGGGACTTTTTCATCCTCTCACCAACCGAACTGCATCATCTGCTTCACGCGGCGGGCGCCGCGGAGCACCATGGTCTCGCGTTTGCCTTGGCGACTCTGGAGCTCGTTATAAAGGTCGTCGCGAACCTCGTCGATGGCTTTCTCGAAGGTCTCGCTGGTGGCTTCCGAACGATACAATTTGCCGTTTATTTCCAGATTCACTTCCACGCGGTGGATATTACCGTTCTGATGGTGGTTGGTGATCCGCTCGAACTCGACGTCGCAGATGGCCGGGGCGTCACCGATGAACTTGGTCAGGTTGGACAGCTTGTTCTCGGTGATATCTTTCAAATGGTCGCCTACCTCGGTATTGGTCGCCTTAAAATTGATCATTGGGAATGACATGTTTCTTTACGTCTTATCCAATAATAATGAAGGAACATCGAACATCTTCGCGCCGGACTTGTGGCCGGTCATGATCCTTATCTGTTTGGCGGTCGTTTTGAACTCGGCGGCTAGCAACTCTTTGACGCGTTTGTTGGCCAAGTTGCGTTCTCTTGGCTCCCTAACCTTTATACGAAATGTAGTGTCGTTTTCTTTCTCGATTGATTCTTTTCTGGAGTCTGGAGTGACGTAAACCCTAACTAGCATGGTTTTCTCGTAAATAATTCACGATATCGTCGGACTCATACATCTCCACTCCACGGTCGGCGTCGACCAGGTATGGCACCTGCCGCTTGCCGCCGCGTTCGATCAGGTCTTCCATGATGACCGGGTCGGAGTAGATGTCTTTCAATTGGAGTTCGATGTTATTGGCCGCGGCAAAATCCATCACTTTATGGCAGAACGGACAGGTGGTTTTGTAATACAGGGTTAACATAAGTCTGACTTGTGTTTAGGGGTTGCCGTCCGGGGACACCGACGGAGCCGCGGCCGGAGGCCGCGGCTCCGTCGGCGCGTGCGCTTTTTGAAATATCAGATAAGCGCCAACAAAAACGATGATGAAGGAGAGTCCGAGCAATGCGTAAGCATTTCTCATACACAGTAATTGTAACATGCTTCTTATTGAAATATGGGCGTTAATTGGTTTTGATCGGAGTTACTAGTTGACATAGCATGTATTACGTTATAATATATATTTCGCATTCCGCACCTGCGGATGTGGAGACGGGCGTAATGCCACTCCGGATCTTGAAAACAGGAGGTCGTAATGACCAATCTTGCCTCGCTTATTGAAATAAGCGAAAGACAAGCGAAAGACAAGACCGAGAAGGATCGGGAGCGTTATGATGGTGCCATCATCGTCAACGGACCCGATCGGTTTTCTCTGATGACTGCCTTGTTTGAGGGCACGACCGTGTACTTCAAGTTTGAAGGTCATCGCAGGAATCCCCCGCTTCGTATCTGGAGCGTCCGCTGCCACGATTCCGATCGTCGCAACTGGACTATCACCGGAGAAATCATCGATGGTGACCCCATCATGAAGACTCAGTTCGAAGCACGGTACTGGTTGCGTGGCGACGACGGAAGTCGTCGAGGCACTTTCAAGATCTGCTGACCTTTCCAGGTTCAGCACCTCGCTCGGGTTTCGACCCGGGCGAGTTTTGTTTTAAATATACAAGTAGAGTACTAGAGTATGTTTGATTCCAATTCGTACTAACCGATTACTTCTGGCAACTCTCGCAGTAATGCGTGCCGCGGCCGGCGACGCGGGTCTTGATGATAGCGTGGCCGCAGGTAAGGCAGGGTTGGCCGTGGCGGGCGAAGACCTTGAGCTTTTTGGTGTAATTGCCTTTGTTACCTGCGGAATCCTTGAAGGACTGGAAGGTGGTGCCGCCGTGCTTGATCCCCTCTTTTAATACCTTGCCGGCTTCGCGGGCCAGCTTTTTGGTTTCTTCCGGGGTGAGGGTGCGGGCGAGGCGCGCGGGCCGAAGGGCCGCGCGGAATAAGGCTTCATCGACGTAAATATTCCCCAGTCCGGCCACAAAGGTTTGGTCTAGCAGCAGCGCCTTGATATTGCGGCCACTTTTTTGGAGGCCTTTGGTGAAGTACTTGAGGTCGAAATCATCGGCATGCGGCTCCGGGCCGAAGCGGGCGCGGGCGGCTGCGCCGCCCGCTCTGTCGGTCAGGTGCAAATACCCAAAGATCCTCTGGTCGTTAAAATAGAGCGTGGTGCCGCCGCTAAAATTGATGATCACTCTCGTGTGTCGATTCGGCAGCGTGTGGTCGAGCGGAGTTTCGTGCCCTCCTTGAGCTTTCACCTTCCCTTGGTCATCGACGACGAAGAGCTGGCCGGTCATCTTCAAATGCGCCAAGAGGAGCCGATCTGGGTCTTCCTTGAAGGAGAGTATCAGCAGTTTCCCCACCCTATCTATATCCTTGAGAGTCAGGCCCGTGAGTCGGCGGCCGAACTTCTTATCGTTCCGCGTCGACTTGGGATTCAGTACTTTCACGCTCTCCACTGTCTTCCCTTTAAGTCGCTGCCACAGTTGCTGGCGTACGGTTTCAACTTCGGGTAGTTCTGGCATGTTTCAAATGAAAAATTAAAATCTAAAAACGAAAAGGTACGGTAGTGCGGCGGCGAAGCCGCCGCACTACCGTTTTTCCTTTTCATTTTCAACGATTTGGCTCTATCATAGTACGCAATGGACGGAGAACAGCAAGTCGACTTTGATATCAATGGTCTAGCTAGGACCGTTACTGCTGACAAGGAGCAGCGCATGGTAGTTTTACGCTCTTTGCCTCTGCCGGAACGCAGCGCGGTCTTCAATATCTTGTCGCCCAAATTGCGCCAGGCGGTGCTGGAGGAAATGAGCTTCACCGAGGCTTTGGAACTCTTGGATCATCTCGATCCTCTGCGGGTCCATCAAGTGTTGTCGCGGATGAAGGATCAGAAGCGCAAGGAGCGATTCGTCTCCAGGCTCAAGAGCGACCGTTACGAAAAGCTCGAGTACTTCCTTTGTTTCCATCCGGACGCTTCGATCGCGCTCGTGCATCTGAATTACGTCTACCTCTCCGGCAGCACGACTATCGGCGATTCGGCGGCCATCATCGAAGACCATCTTGAGACCACCGGCAAGGTCCCGGCCATTCTCGTCTCCGAAGACGGCAAGCTTTCAGGCGAAGTGTCGCTGGGCCGATTGGTCCGCGAACGCAACCAAAGCAAGCTCAGGAATTTCGTGAAACCGGTCAGCAGTCTTCCTTATAACGCTCCGCGTGAACAGGTGCTGGCGCTCTTCTTGGCGGAACCGCACGGCAAGGTGGTGGTGATGGACCTCGACGGCAGCGTGCTCGGCGTCATCTATTCCGATGACGTCATCGATCTCTTGGACTCGCAGCCGGCCTCCACCTTGTACAGCTTCGCGGCGGTGGAATCGAGCGAGCGCCCTTTCGACGGCGTCTGGGACAAGGTGCGCGGCCGCTATCGCTGGCTACTGGTCAATCTCGTCACCTGCTTCGCCGCCGCCGGCGTGGTCAAATACTTCGAAGGCACGATCGACGCGCTGGTGATGCTGGCGGTCTTCATGCCGATCGTGGGCGGCATGGCCAGCAACGCCGCCACCCAGACCTTGGCGGTCATGGTGCGGGGTATCGCGGTCGGTGAGATCGACATCAGGAACTGCCGCCCGGCCATAGTTCGAGAAGCGCTGGCCGGCGGAATCAATGGTTTGGCGGTCAGCCTGATCATGATCCCCGTGGCTTTGATCTTCGGCGTCGATATCGGCATCGTGCTGATCGCGGCGGCTTCGGTTATCGCCACTTTAGTGGTGGCCGGTTCGTTCGGTTCGCTGACGCCATTGGTCCTGAAGCGATTAGGTAAGGATCCGGCCACTTCCGCTGGGATCATCATCTCCACCGCCACCGACGTCTGCGGTTATCTCTTCCTCCTTGGCGCCGCCACCTGGTTGCTGCTTTAGCGCGGCCCGGAGTCGATCCTTTTCCGCAGCAGCGACCGGACGAGCTTGGCGATGGCGATCGAGGTCACGACCATGAGGACTACGGTAGCGATGAGCAATAGTTCACCGTATCTGATCCGTCCGAACAGCGCTTCCAGGAAGCCTCCGAAGAAGAAGCCGATGCTGACGTAGAGCAATACCCAGGCGATGGCGCCGATGGAATGCAGCGCGAAGAAACGGGCGGTGGAGATATCGGACAGTCCAAGCCCGAGCGGGATCAGGGTGCGGAAACCGAAGAGAAAACGCATGGTGAGGGCCAAGGTCTCAGGGTCGCCATTGATGGCCTTGAGCGGCCGGGCGGAAACGCGCTTGAACCAAGCGCTTTCATAGAGAAAGCGCGGGAAACGGTAGCGGCTGAGCAGAAACCACCAGCCGTCGCCGATGACCGTGCCGACGTACGCCAGCAGGATCACCGGCACGACCGATAGGAGGCCTTGGTGGGCGAACAGGCCGGAGAGGATGACGATGGTCTCCCCTTCGAACAAAGCGCCGACGAATATGGCCGGATAACCGTAGGAAGCGACGAAGGCCAGTAGTTCGGCGTGTGGATGCATGTGGTGCTATCATATCACTAACCTCATTTCTATATATGAAAAACAAGTATGTTCGATTACTGGTGGCGCTGGGATTGCCTCAGCTGGCCGGGTTGATCGGTTCGGTCTTCACCATGAAGTCCATTCCCGGCTGGTACGCTTTCCTGGAAAAGCCGGCGCTGACGCCGCCGAATTACGTCTTCGCTCCGGCCTGGACCACCCTCTACGTGCTCATGGGCGTGGCATTCTTCTTGGTCTGGAGAGCGAAACCCAGCCGTGACGACTTTCGTTTGGCCACGCTGGTATTCCACCTGCAGCTAGCCTTGAACGCCTTTTGGTCCATCGCCTTTTTCGGTTTGCAGGATCCGTTCCTCGGCCTTTTGGTCATCGGCTCGCTCTGGATCCTGATCTGGGCCAACATCCTGCTTTTCTACCGGATCTCCCGCCCTGCCGGCCTACTTTTGGTGCCGTATCTGCTGTGGGTGTCTTTCGCCTCGTATCTCAACTACATGATCTGGATCCTCAACTAATCCGGGAAGGTTTTCTCGTCCGTCGTGCCGCCGCGGTATAATATGCGCGGACCTATCACCTAAGCAAAACGAACATGAATAACGCGTGGATCTGGATCGCGCTGGCCGTGATATTGGCGGCCGGCGGCGGATATTACTTTTTCAGTGACGACGCCATCGATAATGGCGCGGCCGTTAAAACCGAGACCCAAAGTCGCCAATTGACCCTGAAGGACTTCTTCGTGCTCGGAGACGATTATCGTTGCGTCTTTGCTCATGACGATGGCACGAACCGCTCTTCAGGAACGGCCTATCTGGCCGAAGGCGGAGACCGTTTGCGCGTCGATTTCGATATCGAGCGGAGCGCGGCCGGGCCGATGAAGGGGCACGTGCTGCGCGCCGATGGATATAATTACGTCTGGGGCTCATTCTACGAGCAAGGTATCAAAATGGTCGTAACCGAAGAGAACAAGGACGAGCTGTTCTCGGGCGATGGCGAGGCAGCCATCGACGAAGACACTAAATTCGACTGCGTGCCGTGGATGAAGGATGACAGTCAGTTCACCGTCCCGGCCGACGTCGAGTTCGTTGACTTCTCGGCCGCCGCGTCCGGACAGATGAATGCTCCCGGGGCGATGAATCAGTGCGCCGCTTGCGACATGGCTCCCTCTGGCGCCGCCCGCGATCAATGCAAAGCGGCGTTGAAATGCCAGTAGAGATATAAAAATCAGGCCCCGTCCAAGCTTTGCTTGGACGGGGCCTTTCTCTAGGGCCGCTTGGCTACCGGCGGAGCGGATCGGCGTGGCCGTTGGCGGGCTTCGCGAACGACTGGCCGGTGATGGCGTGCTCCGGCAGTCCTTCATCGAAAGGGGCTGTGCTGCCATCCACGTCGAGTCGGACGTTGTCGAACATCGCCTTGGCGGCGCGGGCTTGGGCCAAGACCCCGGCGCGCACCAGCTCCAGTTGGCGATACGCCTGATCGGAATAGACGTCGTCGTGCTCGGTCACGAGCCGCATCTGCTCGTCGACGGCTTTCAGCACTTCCGGGATCTTCTCGGGAGAAATGGCGCCTTTGGTCGCCAGCCACGCCGCGCGGGCGCCCTGGTCGAGCGAAGACTGGGCCGACCCGTCGATGGTCCTGATCGTTGAAATAAGCAGCTGGGGCAGCGGCTTTGTGGTCTGCATGAAAGAACTCCTTGATTGCGGTCGGCGGTGGATCCGCCGAGGCTGCGATACAAATAACCCGTATACCTTTATTTGTCAAGGGTATAACGGAGAAAGCTTTTCGGACGCAATAATGTAAGTCGTTCGAGCGTACCAACTAAAGAGGTTAGCAGTTAACTTTTTGCGTATGCCCGCGAGATCAAAGAAACAGCAGATGGCCGCTGGAGCGGCTTTGTCCGCCAAGCGTCAGGAAACGTCGGTCGCGTCCTTGAAAGGCGCGTCGAGGCAGATGTACGACTCGATGAACGAAAAGGAACTGAAGGACCTGGCTCGGACCCAAAGGGGCAATCTGCCGAACCATAAGAAGCATGGCGGCTGATATAGTAATGCTAATGTCTGCTTCGGGATCTTACGAACATAATATTTTTGCCTATGACCGATAATCGCGTAACATTCATCCTCTTGGTGGTCGTAATATTGCTGGCCGTGGGCGCCTATCTCTTCTACGACTACACGCGGGAAGAGATCGTGTACGATCCGCCGAATCCGGTAACTCCAAGACCGGATAATGATGACGGAGCCGCGGAAGAATGGCGCCTGGCCACCACTACTGAGTACTCCCTCCGATATCCGACCGATATCGGCCTTACCTATGTCGATCTGGTGGATTGGCCGCCCGAGGCGCAGGTCCTCGATGAAGCTTTCTCGTGCACCGAGGGCGGCGAAGAGGTGGCGAGGGCGGGACGTACCGAGGAGGTGAGCGTGTCCGGCCGTGATTACTGCCGCACGGTCGTGTCCGAAGGCGCGGCCGGCAGCGTCTATCGGCAATACGCCTACGCCTTCGCTTCCGGCACCAGCAGCACGGCCATCCTCACCTTTTCTACCCGCTCCCCGCAGTGCGGCAACTACGACGAACCGGCGCGAGCCGCTTGCGAACGGGAACAGGCCGGCTTCGACCCTGACGACCTGATCGACCGTATCGCCACCACCTTCTCCCCTGCTCGCTAGCTGGCTGTAACAAAACCGCTTCTTCCCTGTCTTGGAGTCATTAGCCGAGTAACATTCAAAATGCCATGAAAAATCTTACGCTCGCGACCTTCCCCGCGCGTGAAGACGCGGAGAAGGCCATCAATCAGCTGCATAACGAACTCAAGATCGGACATGACGACATCTCTTATGTCTACCGCAACACCGACGGCGACACTAAGGAAGTGAATACCGAGAAGATCAGCTCTTCGACCCCATCCGAAGGCGCTAAAAACGGCGCGGTCATCGGCGGCTCCATCGGCGCCTTGGCCGGCATCGCTACTGTCATCGGCGTCATCCCGGTCATCGGTCCCATCTTCGCGGCCGGACCGCTATTGACCGCGCTCGGAGTCGGCAGCGGCGCTCTGGGCGCCACCGCGGCCAGCGCGCTGACCGGAGCGGCCGCCGGTAGTCTCATCGGCGCGCTGGCTAATCTCGGCGTGGGCGAGGAGAAGGCGCAGCGCTACGCCGACCGGGTGACCGCCGGCAATATCCTGCTGGCGGTCTACGCCCCGGACAACTTGGACCCCACCTCGGTTCTGACCGCTTGCGGCGCGGAGAACGTTGAGACCTTCCGCCCAGCGTTATAGGGATGAAAAGGGCGGCTTGGCTGCGCCAAGCCGCCCTTTTTGCTACACTGCGTAGGTAGCTTAGCAGATTAAGCCTTTAACTCATGGAATTCTTCACCGCCTTATCAGTCGCCGCCCGCTTTTGGCTCGCCATCTTGATGGCGGTGGCGGCGCTATGGATCGTCTTCACTTCGATCTTCATCGTGCGCGGCAAGACCGCCGGCATTCTGGAGACCTTCGGCAAGCCGCACGACCGTGCCCGCCTGCCTGGTCTTCAGTTCAAACTACCTTGGCCCTTCACCATCGTGCGGGCTCGGGTCAACCTGCAATTGCAGGAGATCCGGGCCGACGTGTCGATCAAGACCAAGGACAACGCCTTCATGATGCTGCCGGTCAAGGTGCAGTATCGAGCCAGTGACGATCCGGCCGGCGCCGTCAAAGCCCACTACGAGCTGGAGAATCCGGAAACTCAGATCACCTCGTACGTCCTTAACAACGTCCGCCAAACCGCTTCCGGCATGGACATGATCGAGCTCTATCAGAACCGCGATGCCATGGAGCGCGAGGTGCAGGACGCTTTGTCGGAGCGTTTCGCCCGCTACGGCTACATGATCGAGAACGTGCTGGTGGATGAACCGCAGCCAAGCGCCGAAGTGCGCGACGCCTTCAACCGGGTCATCGCCTCGCATCGCTTGAAGGAAGCGGCTTCAAATGAAGCTGACGCCGAGCGCATCAAGCTGGTCGGAGTGGCCCAGGCTGAAGCCGAGAGTAAGCGACTCCAGGGTGAGGGAATGGCCCAGATGCGCGAGGCCGTGGCTCGCGGTCTCGAGCAGGCCATGGAGACCATGCGCAAGTCGGGCCTCTCTTCCGAACAGGCCATGACCTTCCTCACCGACACCAACCGGCTGGACACCATCACCAACGCCGCTTCACACGGCAATCTCATCATTGTCGACGCCAAAGACTCCAAGCAATTCTCTGAAACTATCGCGGCGGTCCGGGCGACAAATTATCAGTAACAATAAAAAAGAAAGGCCCGCGCGAAGCGCGGGCCTTTCTTTTTTATAGTCGGCGCATATAGAGATAGATCACGATCAAGAACGCGAAAGTGACCGCGGAGAGAAAAGGAAAGGTAACGAAACCGAACTCGTCGATGACTTTGACCGCACAGTCGGCGTTCGAGCCGTCTATGAGGCATGGGGCAAACCCTTCGCGCGCGGCTGGTGGAATGAGCTGGTAGATGTACTGGTAGATGGCGACGCCAAGGCCGAAGATCGACAAGCCGATGCCGTAGAGCGGAAACCACCGTTCGTCGCCTTGTTTCCAGGCCATCAGTGCCATCAGAGCTTGCGGATAGATGGCGATACGTTGTAGCCAGCAGAGCGAGCAAGGCACGAATTTGAAATATTCCGAGTATAGGAGCGTTAATGCCACCGTGCCGGCCGTGGTGGCGATGATGATCGGCCACATCGCTTCCTTGACCCTGTCGGCCAAGTATCTGCCTTTATAAACGAAGTAGTCGACGTAGAGCGACACGGTCACGGCCGCCAGGGCCAGTCCGCCGGTAGCCAGAACGAAGTTTAGGGTTGGAAGCCAGGTCATATACCGGCAATCTTACACGCTCCTTGGGCTATTTGGCAAACTATGCATATAACAAGGCCACTTCTGTTAGAATAAATATATGTCGACGAAAACCATTTCCGGCGGCACGGCACACGCGTTGCCCATAGACCTCAAGAAAGCCCTGCTGGCTTCCAGGGCAGCGCTGGCTTCGTGGAAGGACATCAGCCCGCTGGCGCGCAACGAATGGATCTGCTGGACGGTGAGCGTCAAGCTGGAGAAGACCAGGAAAGAGCACGTCGAACGAGCCATCGAAGAACTAGCCGCTGGCAAACGCCGCCCCTGTTGCTGGAGCGGCTGTCCGCATCGGAAAGACAAGAAATTAAACAAGACGCAGAAGTGGATCGCCGCGAAGAAGAAGTAAAAAGAAAAGCCGCCCGGAAGCGACTTTTCGTCGTGGACGGCTTGGGTCTAGAGCTGGTCGGCGGGAGTGATCTTGTGGATCTTCCAGAGGCTTAGCGTCGATCGAACCGCTTCCTTTCGCTTGATGCGATCACCTCCCGGGTAGCTGAGCTGGAGGATGCTGATCAAAACGCATCTGCGATCGATGGCTGTGATCCGGCCGCGGACCAGGCCGTATTGCTTCTTGCTATTGCCGATGTCGATGACGACTTCGGTGCCATCGAGTACTTGGCGAAGCATGGCGAGACGCACGCGCTGTTCCAGGGCGTCTTTCGAGTAGAAGCTCGGCTTCTGGTCAGCGATCGCTACCGCGTACAGTCTCAGCGTCTTGCCTTTTCTCTCCAGATCGTGATAGGCACCGAACTTTTCGGCGTGAGTGATGATCTCGGCGGCAGTGTCGGAGACCGACGATACGCGCTTTGGCCGTCCATGCCTGGTAGTGGTGGAAGGTGACCAGACGACGTTGCAGCAGTCATATTTGACCCAGGCTCGCGTCGTCGGTTTTTTCTTGATCCTCAGCAACATTCCCTCCTTGGGTTTGAGAGCGGTCTCGTCGTAATGTAAGCCAAGGAACTGAAGCGGTCAATATATGCGTCTCTAGTTGTGCGCGTTACCTGGGATGTTATTAAGTTTTTTATAGAACAGAATCGCCCAACTAGGTCAGGCGACCTGTTGGGCGATATGCACCACTACTTCTTCGGGCAGTAGCGAGTGACGGTTTGGCCGTCACGTTCGAGAACCACCTGGCGTCCGTTCTCGGACTTAATCCTCCAACCGGCGGCGAGCAGGTCGCCGAGCTCCGATTTGTTCTGGCGAACCAATTGGTCAGCCAGTGAATCGCCACCACCAAGGTGGTTGGTCGAAGCAAATGCTGATCTTGGCATAGTTTCGTCTCCTTACCGACAATCTAACTAGTGTTAATTATACACAAAGTATTTATTTTGTCAAGCTATGCTCGTCGCGTGTGGGAGGTTAGAACTTTTGTACATAGGCGTAACCATACCTCAGCTCCCCGGCAGGAATTTCTCCCATTACATGGGCGGTACACCTTGTCGATATTTTGTTTCTTTGCGTCACAAAATATCTGGCAAGGTCTTCGAATCCTGACGAAAGTGCCACTGGCACTTTCTCCGGGCTCGCAAATGAAAAAGCACCAAAACGGTGCTTTTTCATTTGCTCGCCGCTTGGGAGGATGTTAGAACTCTAATCCTTATGCCCTCCTTCCCTACTTCCAGACTTCAACAATGAAAATGCCTATAGCAATAAGAACAATGGCCAGCCATTGAATATGAGTAATTCTATTTCTGGCGTGTAGAGGAAAGAAAAAGAAAAGCATAAGGACGAATATGCTCTGAATGCCGGTCATGGCGGTAACGTAAGCGGCTAAAGGTGCTAGTGAAATGGCTAACATTACAAAGAGAAATGATATTTGAGACAGTGACTCGTTCACTAGGCTAAAGCCGACAAAGTTGAATCCTTGGGTCTTCAGTCTGTAGATTAAACCGTCTCTATAGGATTTAACGAGACTTAATAGAACTAAGCCTATTAAACCGATACCAATGTATTGGTAAAAGAACAGTGTAACTATGTCTGCTGATTCCGATGCTACTCTCATCAAAAAGAGTGAAGAGGCCCACATAAAGGAGACTCCTGTCATTATCAGAAAGAGTTTAGTAGGTATTTTCCATTTGAACGTACCAGCATCTAGTAGATATGCTCCCCACACCAAAACTCCAATGCCAGCCAATGCAATTAGTGATACGGGTGATCCTGAAGCGGTCTCCATAATTACTAACCAAATGCTACTGAGGCCAAAGAGCGGTACGACTTGGTGGGCTGGATAAAGAAGAAACAAATAAAAATACGAACACCACATAATGACCATTGGAATCGCAGAAGCGAGTGCTAGGTACATCGGCATTGCTTCTATCGATATATCACCAAGATAGATATATAGCGAAGCGATTGTAATTGAACTAAATAATGTTGAGATCAAAATCAAACCACCAATACGTTTATGAATACTTGCCTCTAAGTTAACTTTGTTATTGCTAGTTAGGTACTCGTCAATATAGTTAACGAGAGCCATCGTGAAGCAGTGTGCGATTGTGTAAGCGAGCCACATATAGTTAGTAATTTAATTAATCCAAACACTTATGTCTAATTCTTGTTTTGTTACCTTTTCAAAATAAGTAGCCGCAATTGCTATACCTACTGCGCTGAGGTGTAATTTGTCTAATGAAGTACTTTTAAATGCATCGAGAATGATTGCACCAGACTTTGTTCTTTTTCTAATGTCTTCTTCTACTTGAGCATTTGAAGGCATCATTTTCCCATAAAGGTCCAACAATACTTTTTTATCCTCGTCAGAAAAGCCCTTATCTGAAAGGTGATCTTCTAAAATTTTTTGGTTTTGTGCCCCAATAATTACAAAGCCCTCCTCTTTATCAATAAGAAGTCTTTTAGCATTTTCTGACAACGATTCAATATCAACTTTATCTTTCTCTAGTCCTCGCATAAACGCCAAGGTATAGTTTTTTTGAAAAATCTGAATGATACTTCTGCTCAAGGCAGAGGAAGTTGCACATCTAGTGTATTCAAGATATTGGAACTGAGAGTTGGTTAGTGATGTTCCTATAAACGGAAGTAACATTTTCTCGATAAAAGTGTCAAAGTCTTCTATTCTAAGAACAGGAGTGTTAAGTGCGTAGCCTGAAATAAAAACTAACGATAGTATGTTGAGGTGATCTTTAGTGAGTTTATCTGCTGTTTCAATGGATTCATTAAAGACAATTCTTTTAATATCCTCATTGTCACTGGCAATTCTCTTTCCAAGTAGAATAGCCAAGTTCTCATGCAGTTCTTGAGAACTACTTCGACTAGCAGAAATGGCAGCCCTTTTGGTGATGTACTGAAAATCTGGACTGTTAATGACTGCTCTGACTATTTCAGAATCAGAAACATAAGACGCTAGCACATCCTTTAATGTACCTAAAAAAGAAGACTGGTTTTTTGCGATTTGCTCTTTGACAGTATCTGGAAGTTCACCAAAAACAGAGTTCAGTAGTTCTTTTGACAATTCCTCCACTGAACCAACTGTAAGGCTGACCGTTTGGTTCACGTTTATGGTGTTTGCTTGAAGATTTGTTGAACCGTCTCCAGATTGTTGTTTTTTAGTTTCCAGCATTTATATTGATATCATCACCCTGAATGTTGGTGCTGTTATGACCACTGCGTTGCTTTTTGATGATCTTCTTTCCACCAAAGAAAGCCGTTACAAGAGCTAGTAAAATACCACTCAACGTGAGTGCACCTTCTGGAGTTTGGATGTATGCTATGAAGCCATTCAGTGTCATGTGAGCATAGTACCACATTTATTTACAGGACAGATTTTGGCCAAAGTAAAGCAACTTTTCCAATTTTGGAGGAGTTGCAATGCATGCAAGGCATTAAGCTTAGCAAAATGGCATAGAAGCAATAGGCAGTTTATTTAATAGATTGCCCACTGCTTTAATTGCAACAAAAATAATAAAATTTAAATAAAAAGGCTCATTGGGCCGGCATACCCCCTTGGGATTCCCTGCCTCGGCGCGCGAGTCGGCAGCCCTGAGCCAAATTACTCCGTCGTCTGGCCGTCGAAGTGCTCGGTGTCGGCCTCGGCCTCGGCCTTGGTGGCATGGACGACCCCGTCCCGATGATGCGGCGGCATGTAGAGCGTGTAGAGTTTCATAGAGTCCGAACCGGCATTGACGATGTTGTGCTTGATGCCAGCTGGTACGACAACCACGCTGCCGTCGGCCAGGTCATGAGGAATATCGCTCAAGATAGCGGTACCGGTGCCTTTTTCAACGCGCAAGAACTGATCGACATCATGAATCTCTTCACCGATCTCTTCTCCCGGCAAAAGCGACATCAAAACCAGCTGGCTGTTGGTGTCGGTATAGAGAACTTTTCTAAAATTATTATTCTCAAGCGCGAGCGTTTCGATATTTGCAACATAACCTTTCATGGGACTATGATCTCACATTTTAGTTGAGCATCCAAATGGAGATATTCAGATATGCCGCAAAGCTTACCCAGAGAATATATGGCACGAGCAGCCACATAGCCGGTGTTGATATCTTATAAAAAAGAATCATAGTCCAGACGATCGCGAGCCATAGGACGACAATGTTTATAAAGGCCCAGGCCGGGCTATGCAGACCGAAGAAAGTAATAGACCAAAGAGCGTTGAGAATGAGTTGAATTCCAAACGCTGAGAGGGCCCTGCGTACATCGCTGCGGTCCCAACCTTTTCTCCATACCAGAAATGCCGCGATTCCCATTAGGGCGTAGAGTGTCGTCCAGACCGGGCCGAATATCCAGCTGGGTGGGTTGAGAGCGGGCTTATTGAGAGTCGCATACCACGCCGGAATGGCCGGAACGGTGAACGCCGAACCGATGATGCCGGCGAATTCGGAGATCGCGATGGCGGCGGCGAGTTTAAAGATATCTTTCATTGTTAATTATTTTAACACTTCAGGGTGGCAAGGATTCAGCTTCGGTAAGTATTTCTTGGGGAAATATCGGCGGTTTGGTAACACGTATGAAAACTTTCCGAGAGGATTCTCTCCCACGGAGCAAACGAAAAAGACCTTTGTAAGGGTCTTTTTCACTAGCTCCCTCTAGTGGACGCATTCAGAACTCTCAATTGGGTTCAAATTAAAAGAGATATTGAGTACTCTAAGATTTCTGAAATGTTTTCGGAGATTGCTCTTCAGAACTAAGTGGTACTATTTTCTAGCGGTGCAAATAAATCAATCATATAACCATCTGGGTCTTGAACAATTGCATACCTTTGTCCCCAAAATGCATCCCAAGGTTCTTTTATGACAACAAACCCTTCATTTTTTATTTTTATACAGACCTCGTCTACTTTTGAAGGTTGCTCACACAGTATTGCAAACGAAGAATGATTTGGAGGCACTGGTTTTGAGCCAGTGATACTTTCAATCAAATCAGCAGTATCTATCATAAGTCTCACCTCGCCATTTTTTGTTTGGGGTTCTATATGTTTTTCATCCTTCCCAAATGTAGGGAAAGTAAAACCTAGTAAGGAATAGAACTTGGCTGATTTTTCTAAGTCTGTGCTGGTTACGCTTATTGCATCTAATTTCATATTTTTATTATATCAGTTCTGAACCCTATTTGGATATCAAAAAATCACCTTGTAAAATAAGGTGATTTTATTGGCTCACCGCTTGGGAGGACGTTAGAACTTTTATAAACAACTAAAATCTTAATAAATTATTTAATCTCATCCTTCATCCATGTAATGACACTTGCTGGAAGGTTAAAAGCTATCCATTCCCTTGTAACTTCCATCACTAAAAATTTATCATTGCTGTCACCTGCTGATCTCAACAATTTCATGATTTCATCCCTAGACCTGTTAGTTTTTATCAACCAGACTGATCTCATGGGCTTGGCCCAGCCAAGATGTGATTTTATATTAGCGAAAAGCTTTACGTAATCCGCGCTAGTTTCCGGCTTAATTAAGTCGTATGTTATCAAATAAGTCTTCATAGATTCATTGTTCCCTGTCACCTGTTGCCAGATTTCCTGTGCCGTCATCATTTTCTGGCACAATAATCCAAGCGGACTCCTTTTCCACAGATGAAGTTTGTGATGATGCTTCCGTAATTGGCCAACCTACAGGGTTCACTAGATAGTCTGACAAAGTGGGAGTATCACCACCAACAACTACCCCAAGTTCACTTGCGACGCTGTTATTATACACTTCATCAATTTTTATAACTTCATCAATAGTTTTCTTTTTGACTGTGTGTTTTTCTTTCGCATAGTCAAGAAAGCGTTTCATATCATACATATGAAATGCTTCTCCAGTTTCTTTCTGAAACTCTTTCAATAATTCGTGCCTAGGACCAACAGTTTTTCCCTTTACGATTTGCCACCAGTCTTCCTTTCGCTCACTGGTGATAAATACAAGGGGTTTCTTCTCGGTTTTAGCTTTCTCGATCATTTGAAGCCACCCAATAAGGTCTCCATATTTCCGAGTCTTAGTGGGATCATTCTTATCTTTTTCTAACGCGTCGCAGTAACCCGGCGGCATTTCTTTTTGGTATCTTTCTTTGCCCTCGTCTATCACTGCGAGCATTCTTTTTTCGTCGAAAGGACTACCTACCTTATTCTCGAAAAGTGCGTCGATTTCCTCCCGCATTTTGTCCTCTGATGTGCATCCAGGGTACTCTTCCTGAGACTTCAACAAATCATTCTTTATCTTCTTGATGTCAAAAGGCATTTTCCCGTAGTAGTTACCTAGGAGTTCCTCTACGACCTCCAGTTCACCTAGAATATTCTTTATACTCCCCATGTACTTAACCCGCTGACCTTCTATCACCACCATTCGATTCCTTTGGTACTCAAGAGCGAACTGGTGTGGCATCCAAATGCGGTCGGAGAAATTTTTTAAGATTGAGATTAGATTATCGCTAGTGTCTAGAGAATATCTGTAGAGATTAAGAAGGACATTTGCATCAAAAGCGAATATGCACCCCTCCCATAGTGCGGTTATCTCGTCTTTACTTAAACTATAAAATTCAGGGAATTCCTTTTTCATCAGCCAGAAGTTTTATTGTGCTTAGTATACGCCTCAGTCTAATTAACTTAAAGATTCAGATATAATTTTTGCTTCTGTCAAGAAATTGCTACCTACTTTGACTCTTACTAATCTTATTTCCACCTTGTCATATAGCCGGTTAACAAACTCATCTCTTGTTTGCATAGGTTCAATGTTGTGGGATTTACCGTCTAACTCAACTGCTAAGGCTATTTTGTGATTTTTAACATCCCAAATTAGAAAGTCGACATGCTTTGATTTAATTTTACTCAACCAACCTTGGTACTCACGTCCTCTAATAGTCACTTCTATAAAGTCAGCAAGTCTCACTTTTGGAAAAATCACAAAGCGTTGCCTATCGAGTGATTCGTTTAAAATTCTAAGAAACTCTTGCTCCGAGCGAGAAAAGAAATATTGTTTAGCTCGGTAAGGGAGTGGTTGGTCGGTCTTTGATATTGAAAAGAGCTTTAATGTAACTACTGCCAGTACCACTACTCCTAGTATTACGAGGGAAAGTATTAAAAATTCCATAGATACAAAACCTAACATATAAAATTATACCTCAGCTCCCCGGCAGGAATTTCTCCCATTACATGGGCGGTACACCTTGTCGATATTTTGTTTCTTTGCGTCACAAAATATCTGGCAAGGTCTTCGAATCCTGACGAAAGTGCCACTGGCACTTTCTCCGGGCTCGCAAATGAAAAAGCACCAAAACGGTGCTTTTTCATTTGCTCCCCCGGCAGGATTCGAACCTGCGACCAATCGATTACACTGATCCCGATGTTTCCAAAGGGCGTGGACTATATCATCACCCGAAAGGGGTGGAAGGCGCTTCGCCTGGAGCAATTTCTTGCTCGGCTACTCCCGTTAGGGATAGTCTCTGAACCTTTCCTTAGATTACTCTGAGGACTTGGCTGCTGATTGCCCACGACTACACGTTTGGGTTTCCAGTCCTAGAACCTTGCGGTTCCGGATCCGTTGCGCTTGCGCGCTTCGGACAATTCACCTTCTTTTCGACCTAGGTTTCCCTAGGAAGCTGCAATACATACAGTCGACTGCTCTACCGCTGAGCTACAGGGGAATGTACTACTTGGATCGGCGATATCGACCAAGTTGCGTCTATTCTACAGAAAATCCACATTCTTTCAATATTCAAGCATGATTATTGTGGTAGAATACATGTGTATATGCCACGAAGAATTGAAAAAAGAACTTATGCGGACAGGGCCGAATATATAAAAGCGGCCGTTATAAAGAGGCGAAAGAAACTCAAGGATATGGCTATTGAGTACGGAGGTGGTAAATGCCGAATGTGTGGTTATGCGAAATGTAAACGTGCTTTATCATTTCACCACACCGACCCTAGCAAAAAAGATTTCGGTTTATCGTCCAGAGGTTTGACTCGTTCTTGGGAAAAAACAAAGGCTGAGGTCGAGAAGTGTATCCTCGTGTGTGCTAATTGCCATATGGAAATACATGAAGGACTCATCAAAATCTGATGCTGGCCCACTGAGAATCGAACTCGGACCACACCTTCGTTGTAGCCACGGAAGTCCCCGGGACTTCCGATACAACACATTGTCGGGCCGCCGAGAATCGAACTCGGACCTCGCGAACCCGAATCGCGAACACTACCACTATGCTACGGCCCGACAATGCGTTTTATCTCGAATCGCGAACACTACCACCGAAATACCATAACCGCGTGGACCCACGGGGAGTCGAACCCCGACCTCCTCCATGCCATGGAGGCGTTCTACCGCTATACTATGGGCCCGATAGAATGCGCTCAAATATAGCAGATAAATCCTGAACTGAGAAGAAGAAAACTGGCGGCCCAGGTGGGCCGCCAGTTGGCGTCTGATCACTCGCACTCGAGAATGAGCGGCCGATGATCGGAGATCTCCGGTTCGGCCGGTGCCGTGAAGGAAAAAACTTTGACGCTTGGAGACACCAGAGCGAAGTCGGCTTCCCGGACCTCTTTAGCATAGTGGCTGGTCCTGGTGTCCGTGACGCCGAACTCGTGGTTCAGTATCCGGCCTCGCTGGTCGAATGCCTTGCTTTTGGCCAACATGCGGAGCGAAGTGGTTTTCGAAGTGAGGTTAAAGTCGCCTCCGATGATCACTTTTGGTTGGATATTGAACACGCTCCGCGACTTGAGAGCAAGGTCGGTGACGAAGGCGTCGGCATTTATCGACTGGCGATAACGGTCCTCGGTGTCTTCTTTTGGGCCTCCGGTCCAGACACCGTGGAAGTGCGCCACCGCGTACGCGTCGTTTCCTTTCCTGAAGGTCACTCCTTGTATCGACCTAGGCGCCGGCCAGCCGGCCGAGGACCGATTGTATTGGCCAAACACCATGCCGGTGCTGATGAAGTGGGACAAATGGCGCGAGATGAACATGGCGTTGCCATATTTTATCGGAGACTCATGACGCTCCAGATCATGCAACATGAATTCGCCATGCGCGGTGTAGTAGCCGACATGCTTGGGCAGCAGTTTGCAAAGAGCTTCGAACTGACATGCGAATATGTCGCTCTTACGGCTACCGGGAAGCGTTGGGGTTATGAACGCGTCTTTGGCACCGGGCAAATGATGCACCTCGGTGAGGCAAATCACGTCGAATTTTTGTACTTGCGTGGTGACGTACCAGCGCAGTTCCTCCCACAATTCCCCGCCCCAGGTGTTAAGGAACATTATCCGTAGCATTTTAGACTCCTGCGAATTTGATCAAACTGATCGAAATATACTGGTTTTTGGAGGATAGGCAAACGGGGCGGCGGCGGAGCCGCCGCCCCTCCTGGCCCGTCGTGTTAAAATCGCCCTATGAACGTCTCCATCGAACCTAGCTGGAAAGAGGCTCTGAAAGAGGAGTTCGGCAAGGGGTATTTCCAGGAGTTGGCCGCCAAGGTGCGCGAAGCCTATCTTGCTGACCATGTCTTCCCTCCCCCGAAGCAGGTCTTCAACGCCTTCGATCTTTGTCCTTTCGACGCGGTGAAGGTGGTAATTATCGGCCAGGATCCGTACCACGGCCACGGCCAGGCGCACGGCCTCTCCTTCTCGGTCCAGGATGGCGTAGCCATTCCGCCATCGCTCCAAAATATCTATAAGGAGATCAAAAGCGATCTCGGCAAGGATGTTCCCGCGAGCGGCAACCTGGAACGCTGGGCCAAGCAGGGCGTATTGCTCCTAAACGCTACCCTGACAGTCTTCGAATCCCGCGCCGGTTCGCATCAGGGTTGGGGCTGGGAGGAATTCACTGACGCGGCCATCAAAGTCGTGGCCGATCAGAAAGCGGGCGTGGTCTTCATGCTCTGGGGTCGCTATGCTCAGAACAAAGCCGCGCTCATCGACGGCTCGAAGCATTTGATTCTCAAGGCGCCGCATCCTTCGCCTTTATCGGCCCATAGCGGCTGGTTCGGTTCCAAGCATTTCAGCCGGGCAAATGAGTATCTTGTCTCTCAAGGGAAGGAACCGATTGACTGGTAGCGTTCATCGTAGTTAGATAGTGACAGAAGAAGGAGTGTTTCCATGAACGTACATTCATCGCTTCTCCCTATTTCCGATAGTTTGGAGATGAGGGGACGAATAACTTTGCTGAGGAGATTGCTCGGTAAGGCGGGTTATCTTATTTTCGACGCCAATCCTGACCGGCGAAAGACGCCGATCGATATCGTAGTGGTCCACCCGCTCAATCCGACCGCGCCGTATTGGCTCTATCCGAGCCGGGCCGGACGGATCGTGGTCCGCCCTTGGGTCGGTGGTCTGGGCGCGTGGAGACTGTCTTATCAGCACATACCGGAGGAACATCGAGCGATGCTCAAATTGATACGGAGCAAGCCCATACCTTCCAAAGGCCACTGGTATGATTGGCTGTCGCCAGCCTCCAGGATCGAAGCGCGATCGCTGGGATTGTCAACATGAAAGCGGCGCGGGACGTAAGTCCCGCGCCGCTTATTCTTTTCGTTTTGCTGACTGATTCTTAGATGATCTAGGTCTAGAACAGGTCCCAGATATCTTGGTCCTCTTCCCCGTCGACCTTGAAGATGGCGATGCCTTTGAGGCCTAGCTTCTCGGCCAGGTCGACCTTCTCGGCGATCGCCACCGCGTCGGAGTACCAGACGATGTTCACCTGGACCGGCATCTTGGCGATGTTAGCAAAGAGCAGAGCCTTGGCGGCGGCTTCGAAGCCGGGCTTAGTGCCGTCCGGCGTCGGCAGGACATTGAGGATGCTGAAGATGGAATCCTGGTGGAAGAAGGTGTAGCTGGCCTCGCCGGCGCTGTTGCGGCCGATCGGGGCGTCGTAGTCCTCGGCCAGCTCCTCGGCGTCCGGCAGGTTGATGGCGCCGACGCTCTGGTATTCCTTGAACCAATCCGGTTCGACGGTCAGGGTCCATTGGCGGCCATAGGTGGGGACTCCGAGCATTATCTTGGAGGCGGGAATGTCCTTGAGCGCCAGCTTCACCACCTTCTCCACCCACTCGGTATCGGCGACCGGGATGTACGGCTCGCCTTTGCGGGCGTCGTTCAAGAGCAGGTCGGCGCGCTGCTGGTCGTAGGCCATGATCTCCACGACGTCGCAGTGCTGGCCGATGGCGCGGTAGTCGTTGGCGTACTCGATGACGGCCGGGATCTCGCGCCAGCGGCTCTCAGGCGGCATGCGTGCTTCGACGGTACAAGTAAGAGATCTACCGTTCAGCCGTTCCTTAAGTTCCTTGAGGAAGGTGGAGTAATGGTCCTTGGTCTCGGCCAGCTTGGATTCGTAGTCGATGTTGATGCCGTCGAAATCACCAGCTTCCACCATGCGGGCGATGATCTCAATGTGCACGGCCCGCCAGATCGGATTGCTGAGCACCCGATGTATCTCGGCGCCGTTATTCCAGAGGATGGTCGGGATGATCTCCACGTCGTTCTGGCGGGCTTCCTTGAACAGGTCCTGCCATTTGCGTTCGGTCAGATCGGCCTTGTCCACGGGGATGCCGACCGACGATACTTCGAAAGCGAAGGGATAGACGGTGTCGAGCTTGTCCATCTGCCTAAAGGCACTTTCGGTACCCATGGTGTCCTGCCAATAAGGTATCCAGCCTCCGACCTCCAGCGCCGCGGCCGAGGCCAAGGAGGCCGGGGTGAATAATACGAGTATCAATACTCCTATTAGTATCTTTATCTTTGCCATATTGTCCAAAGACGAACGGCGGCGGGATTTCTTTCAGTGGCCTGAAAGAAATCCCGCCGCTATGCGTCTTAGTGTTCGGGCGGTACACCGCAATGGTTCAAAGGAGTTTGAACGTTGAAAAATAAGGGTCTGATATGCGTTTTGTTGGGGACTGCCATTGTTATGATGACGGCCGCCACCACGACACATGCCCGGTCGTACACGGAACAGGAGGTGAGGAAAACCTTCGCCTCCCACCCGGTACTCATTTCCATCGCCAAGTGCGAATCGGGGATGCGCCATTTCGACGATAAAGGAAGGGTGCTCAAGAATCCGGCCTCCAGCGCCACCGGCGTGATGCAGATCATGTCATCGGTACATCGGCGGCCGGCGGCCAGGCTAGGGTTCGATATCCACAAGCTTGAGGGCAACCTGGCCTACGCACGTCACCTCTATCGCACCGAAGGCACGAAACCCTGGAAGGCTTCCCGGCACTGCTGGAAAAAGTGAGACGATCCCCTTCATCGGGCGGCGGGCCAATGGCCCGCCGCCCTTTTTCTTTGCGGTATACTATTCTGATGTTAAAAACCCTACTGCCCTGGATCCTCGGCTTCATCTTGCTTCTTATAGTGAATGCCTATATATCTAGTCGGTGATGAATGAGTTACCGAAATACGTGGTGCTAGAAAAGCGGATCGGCGAGACACCGCTCCAGGCCCTCCGGCGCTATCAGCAAGAGCATCCCCAGCTGGCCGACGTGCCACTTGCCTACGCTGGTCGCCTCGATCCGATGGCTTCGGGCAAGCTTCTCGTCCTCATCGGCGAGGAATGCAAACGCCAAGCCCGATATCATGGGCTTGATAAGGAGTACGAATTCGAGGTGTTGTTCGGCAGCCGGTCTGACACCGGCGACATCCTCGGCTTGATCGAAGGCGTGGGCTCGACACGGATCGGGCCGGCGGCGCTTCGCGCCGCCGCGCGCGGCCTCACCGGCCCACTCTCCCTTCCCTATCCCCACTTCTCTGCCCGCACCGTCCAGGGCAAACCGCTCCATGTCTGGACGTTGGAAGGACGACTGGCGGAGATCGAGATCCCCATGGCCCATACGGTCATTCATAATCTGTCGCTCCTCTCGCTTCGAGAAGTCGCGGCCGAACAGGTCTATGACGACGCCTTGGCCCGGATCGATTCCATTTTGCCGGTCACCGAAGAGAGTAAAGCGCTCGGCCGCGATTTCCGCCGCCACGAGGTGCGAGCCGCGTGGCAGGCCTGGCTGGAGGCTCACAAAGGCCAGCGGGTCCAGATAGCTCGCCTTAGGTGCGTGGCTTCAAGCGGCACCTACATGCGTTCGCTCGCTGGCGAGATCGCCAGACGGTTGGGTACGGACGGACTGGCCTATTCCATCCACCGCTCTACGATAGGAATCTATCGCCCGCTGCCCTTCGGGTTCGGATTTTGGCGGAAGCGGTTTTGAGAATCCGATATAAGGAGCCTGTGTCCCTCCCTGATTGACCAAAAAGGCATTTTCTGGTATCTTTCTAGCCACTATGTCACAGGATAGACTTATCAAGCTGGTATCCAAGGCCGACCCGAATACCGGGGTGTCTGCCGACGTGTACTACACTCGTTACAATAACAAGAACAAAAAGGACCCTTCCAAGAAGCTTTCCCTCAAGAAGTACAACAAGAAGCTTAGGAAGCACGTGGTCTACACCCAGAAGAAATAAGTAAAACCCGCCAAATCGGCGGGTTTCTTTGTTTTTTGGAAGTTAAAAGCGGCGGGATCGAAGGCCCGCCGCTTTTATCCCCCAACCACTTGACTTTTACCCTATTTTGTGTATACTATATGGGTAACTTCAACCAGCAGGGAAAGGAATCCTATGCAGGAAGTGAAGAACAAGACCTTTGTTTTCGGCCCCAAGGCCAACAAGCTGAACATCCGCATCACGCCGGTCGGCGCCGCGAGCGACGTCTACGTCGACCTCGGCACCACCGCGATCCAGGACCTCGGCGACGAGGTCGGCATCTAGTCCGCCGTCGCGGGCAGTCCAGCTCGAAGCCTAATCGCTGGTTCCAATGGAGGTGACCGACCGACGACCCAGCACACGACCTGTCCTTCGTGACATAAATGTGAACTGGGATGGTTCCCGAATGTTCGTAACTGCCGTCAGTGTGACAGAACCCCCAGCCGGATGGAATTCTGACCAGATTCATTCGCGGCTCGCTCTTTGATCAACAACAACCGGTCACCAAAAGTCCCGCAGAGCGGGACATGATGGTCATGGAGGCCCTGCTGCGCGACTATCGCACGGCAGGGCCTTTTTATTTTTATAAATATCAAAACCCCCGCGGGCCGAAGGCCCGCGGGGGTTTGACTCTGTAACTCTGAAACTCTGCCACTTTGTAACTACAGCTGTCCCTGATCCGCCTTACAATTCCTTTCCAACACTTCTATCAGTTTCTGCTGAGCCGCCGCTACATTTTCCGGCTGTCCTTTCCAGGTTTCCTGGACCGGCTGCTCGATGCCGCGGGAGAAGGAGAAAGCTAGCTGCCATGGCAGTCCGCCTCTTTCCTTCTCCACTTTTCCGATGGCATTGAAGTTGGCCGTCACCTGTTCGGGAGTCTGGCCGCCGGAGAGAAAGACCACGCCCGGCACCTCGCTTGGCACCGCCGAATCCAGGACTCGTACGGTGGCTTCGGCTACTTCTTCCGATGTGCTGGCCTTTTCGTTGTTACTGCCGGCTAAGACCATACTGGTCTTTAAGATGACGGCCTTCAAATCCACGCGGTATTGGATCAAGACCGCGAAGACGGTCTTGATGGTGAGCGCGGTCACCTCCTCGGCGCGCGCTAGGTCGTGAGCACCCTCATAGATAACTTCCGGCTCGACGATAGGCACGATCCCGGTCTCTTGGCAGAGACGAGCGTAGCGGGCCAGCAGCATGGCGTTGAACTTAATACTATCGAGAGTCGGCAGGTTTTCACCGATGGTGATGACCGCCCGCCACTTGGCGGCTCGGGCGCCCATTTTGTGATATTCCTCCAAACGTTCTTTGAGGCCATCGAGTCCTTCGGTCACCACTTCACCTTCGAAACCTTCAAACGGCACGGTACTCTTATCGACCTTGATGATCGGGATGATGCCCTTGGCGATGAGGAAATCCACGAAGGCGGTGCCGTCGTCGGTGTGATTTCTGATGGTGGCGTCATAGAGGATGATGCCGGTGACGTACTTTTCGATGCCGGGCGCGGTGAAAAGAAGCTGGCGATAGAGACGGCGGGACTCGGCATCGGCGGGAGCACCGATGGCCTGGAGCTGCTTGTCCATGGTGGTAACGCTCTGATCAGCCGCTAGGATACCTTTTCCTGGCGACATCAACAGCTTCGCGGTCCTGTAGAGAGCTTCTTTTTCCATCGTTTGATTATATCAACACGCGGGAGGGCTTCGCCCTCCCGCGTGTTGATACTAAACCCTCTACCCTAATTTCGTATCTTCCACCCGATCCGGAACAGATTCGTTACCAGGGTGCCTAGTACGATCACCAGACCGAAGATAACCACCGCGCCGATAAGCGAGTTAGCCTCGTGATAGCCGATCATACTGCCGCGGATACCATCGGCGAAATAAAAGAACGGATTGAGCCGGGTAATTTCCTGGGCTAGCGGCGGCAGGAAGGTGATGGAGTAGAAGATACCGCCGAGATAGGTCAAAGGCGTGATAACAAAGGTATTCAATACCTGGAGTTGCTCGAAGCTCTCGGCCCACAGCGCGACGATGATGCCGAGCATGGCGAAGATGGCGGAGATGGCGGCCACATAGACCACGAACATCAGTGGATTGACCAAGCTGACGGCGCCGAAAAGCACACCAACTCCCAAGATCAAGAAGGCCACCATCATCGCCCTGGTGACGGCGCTACCGACGAATCCAAAGAGCATTTCCAGGTAAGAGAACGGAGCGATCAGGATTTCTTCGATACCCCGGGTGAAGCGCATGAAATACAGAGAGCTCGAGGCGGAAGCGAAAGAAGCGTTAATGATAGAAAGCATTAGCACACCGGGAAAGACGAACGATATGTACGGCACGCCCGCAAAGTCATCGATACGAGTGCCGATCACCGTGCCGAAGATAAAGATGTATAAGGCTGCCGAAATGACCGGAGCGACCAAGGTCTGCACCACCACCCGGAAGGTTCGGGTGACTTCGCGGCGTAGCATCGTGTAAAGTCCTATCCAGTTCATAAAATTTTAAAGTTAAAATCTCAAAGTGGAAAATGTTGGCGAGCCGCGAAGCGGCGAGCCAAACTTTTTACTTTAAATTGTCACTTTGCATTTTAAGATTTTCATTTTTAATTACCTCCAGGTAAGTTTGCTCGACCGACTTCCCTTCCTTCATGAATTCCTCCTTGGTGCCTTCGGCGACGATCTTTCCATGGTTGATAATGGCGATCTCGTTACAGAGATATTGCACTTCCTCGAGATAGTGGGAGGTGAGGATGATGGTCTTGCCGCGCTCGTTCATCTCCTTGAGGTAGGCCCAAAGGTCGTGGCGTTGCTCCACGTCCACGCCGGCGGTCGGCTCGTCCAGGATGAGTAGATCCGGAGTGTGGACCAAGGCGCGAGCCAACATAGCTCGACGCTTGAGGCCGCCAGAGAGTTTTTGGAACTTCACGTGGCGGTGTTTTTCAAGATCGAAACGAGCGATCAGCTCGTTGATCCGTTCGGAGCGTCGTTCTCGTGGAATGCCGTAGTAGCCTCCCATGTAGTCCATGAGCTGCTCCGGCGTGGCGAAGATATCCACGTTGAACTCCTGCGGCGACAGGCCGACCTTGGTCCGGGCCAGCTTGTAGTCTTCGACGACGTCCGTGCCGTCGATCAGGATCTGCCCCTCGGTCGGCTGGGCGATGCCGGTGATGCAGTGGATAGTGGTGGACTTTCCGGCGCCGTTGGGACCCAAGAGACCGAAAAAGCTTCCTTTGTTGATGGTCAAGGAGATGTCGTCTACTGCCGTTTTATCGCCGTATCTTTTAGTGAGATGCTTGATCTCCAGGGCCAGCGTGCTGTTTGCCATAGGTTAAGATGATAGCACGATGGGCCGATTTCGGCTTTAAGACGAAATGATCCCCCGGCGCGCTAGCGCGCCGGGGGATCTCTCATATGGCTCTGGCGTGACGAGGTCGCGCCAGATGTCGCCGGATCCAGGACTGGAAATCCGGATCGTTGTTATGCTTGGTCGAATTCACCGACCCCACTTCGGGATGCCAACCGCAGTTGAGCATGGCCCCCATGAGAAGCGGCAAGATCTGCTTCTCGGACTCATCCTTGTGGGTGTAGAGCTCGGTGATGGCGGCGTCAGCGAAGACGTAGGTACCGATGAGCGCGTTGTGTGCTTCTCTGACCTGCCCCCAGTCGATCAGGGCATATCCCTGTTCGAAACTGTGGTGATAAAGGTCGATCCTGACCGAACCGCCATCAGACCGGATCGGCAGGATGGTCGGCACGTTGGCGAAGACTCGGAATGTAGAATCCAGCTTCGGTCCGCGAATGTCCAGCAACAGACCCATGGCGTTCTCCCTTTCGAAAAAGCCTATCTGTTTCTATTATAACATGAATTCATATAGAAATCAAACAATAATCCATCTCCGCTTAGCTCGGGGTCAAGATAAACCCCCGTGGTGCCTGAGCACCACGGGGTTTGTTCATAGGTTTTTCTCGATCCATGCTTCGAACATGTCATGGCTCTCCTTGTCGCTGATGCCGTGGTCATAGCAGTGGTAGATCCACCCAGCCTTGCTCATGGAGTTGGCGATAAGGTCGGCAACTTGCCAGTCACGAAACACGCGCTTTGTTTGCAGGTCGAACTCGTCGAGGGATCCGTTTCCGACCAGATACTTGCCGCCTTGCTTCGGATGTCTCCGCGCCTCGGCCTCGGACCAGTCGATGGTGGCAGTACCGATGTGGCTTTCGCCCTCTTTCAGTTTCAAAACCGCCACGCCGCCATCCTTTACGTGAGCGGTTTTGAACTTCACGAAGGCTCTGAACGGCGCGTCGGCAAGCAGTTCACCACCGCTCTGCCGAGGACCGAGGTTGAGAAAGATGGTCGTCATGGATGCTTCTCCGCAATTGACATTGACAATAGGTCTCTATCTATGATTATATCATGAAAATGAGTCTAAATCAAGAAGAAAGATGGCTGCTTTCGGAGAAGCATGAAGGCGCGGAAAGTGAAGCTTTCCGAGCCGACTTAGAGCGCCTGCGATCTGGCGAACCATTGGCTTACGTCATCGGCCATGTCCCCTTTCTCGGTTGTTGCATTCACCTGGATTCTAAACCGCTTATCCCCCGCCCCGAGACCGAGTATTGGGTGGAACAAGCTATCGCCACGATCTCGGCTCGTCAGACTAGACGGAACTCCCGCGTGCTCGATCTGTGTGCCGGCTCCGGCTGTGTCGGGGTGGCGGTCGCTAAGGCCGTGCCGATGGCCCGCGTCGATCTCGCCGAGATCGACGCGGGCCATCACGCCACTATCCGTAAAAATTTAGAGATGAACGGTATCGACGGTGAACGCTCGCGCGTCTTCGGAGGCGATCTTTTTGAAAACGTTCCCAAGACACGACCGAAACTCGCGGAAATGGATGAGCTTCAAGGCGCGGGTACGACGGAGAAGGAGCCATATGCGCTATATGGTGAGGAGCCGTCGGGGACCCGCAACGAAGAAGATCGCCATTTCCGCGAGTTTCGATATGACTTTATCCTGACCAATCCTCCATACATTGATCCAGTATTGGACCGAGCGGAAACCTCGGTGAAAAAATTTGAACCACGGCTGGCCCTCTATGGGGGGAAACATGGTCTTGATATCATCAATGATATCATAAACACCGCTGCCGAATATCTGAATCCCGGCGGCCAGCTATGGATCGAGCATGAGCCTGAACAATCGACGACCATACGACAAAGCGCGGAAGCCAAAGGCTTCCGCGCCTCCACCCACCCCGACCAGTACGGCATCGAACGCTTCAGTGTACTCATGTCATAATATCCGCATGGAAACCCTGATACCGCTGGTGGCTACCCTATTCTTCTATGCGGTTTTGCCGCTCACTGTCGGCTATGCCTGGATCTTCGGCTATCACTGGTATCAGTACGGCACCAAGCAAGGTCACGCTAGTTTGGCGCTCTTGATCTTCCTCGGCGGTGCCATCATTTGTCTTGGCGTGATGTTTTTAAGTCTGCAATATGTTAATTGACCGCGTCAACCTGGAAGCTGGAGAGGAGGTGTTGGCGGTCACACGCCGCCACAAGTTTCTTATCATCGTGCAATTGGCGGGTTTCTTCCTGGTGGCGTTGATCCCACCGATCCTCTTGATATTTGTGAGCAGCAATCAAACTGTCTTCCCTTTTGATCTCGCTTCGTATACTCCGCACCTGATCTACGGCTACGCGGTGTGGATCTTGTTTACCTGGATCGCTGCTTTTACCGCTTGGACCGACTACTATCTCGACGTTCTGGTCATCACCAACCACCGACTGATCATCGCCAATCAAAAAGGCTTTTGGCGTCGGAGTCTCGCCAGCTTCCGCCTGGAGCGCTTGCAGGAAGTGAACGTGGAGATCGATGGCATCCTGCCCACCTTGCTCGACTTCGGCACACTCCGCGCTGAAACCGCCGGCCACGGCGAGGAAGAATTCCATATGGACCACCTTCCCGACCCTCGCGCCCTCAAGGCCAAGATCATGAACGCTGTGGAGTCGCGACCAGATGCTCGATGAGTTCTTTAGCGTCGACTCCGAAGTACGGAGACCATAATGATGATCAAGGAGATCAAGAAAAAGAGACCGTAAATAACAGCTAAGAAATACAACGACCAATCCATCGTAAAAAAGTTACTGCCGCCGGTCGGACGGGTGATGAAGTATGTCAGAACCAGCACAATAGGAACCCCAATCACAGCAAACTTTTTCCAGGATTCAAAGACTCTCTGATTAAGCCAGTAAGTCAAAAGAGAGAGCAGCAGAATGAGTGGTGTTATCAAGATATAATTTGCCCAATCCCAAAGATCATACCTTACAAATAAGGAAACACATGCTTGGCTATAGCGGCAGATTTCAGAAAAAGACACTATCGTCAGTGACGACAAGACGATCGTACCTAAAAGGCTAACGACGAGAGTGTTTTTCTTAGAGAAAAATTCCATAATCTCATTATAATCTATCTAACTTTTACTCTGTAGCAACATCTCAAGTGTGCTTAATATCGTGAGGACTTGGCCAGAGATTGTCGCATACTGTTCTTCGGGTATTTGGCCCCTTAGGTGAGAGAGTGCAGTCACGACAATATGTAACTGTTTGACGATATGGGCCAGTTGTTCAAGAGTGAGCGTGTTATCAGAAACTCCGAGCACGCGGCCGAGCGGTAGCGAACCTCCGCTACTACCACCTAAAATAATTCGCTCCACGATCATGGCGATGGGGTCGGGCGCGGTTACTGTCTCGCCGAGTATCG
This sequence comes from uncultured Candidatus Saccharibacteria bacterium, assembly GCA_964608605.1. Lineage (GTDB taxonomy): Bacteria > Patescibacteriota > Minisyncoccia > Phycocordibacterales > UBA918 > OLB19. The sequence continues at coordinate 255,530 of CAZSOS010000001.1, read as the reverse complement.
GCGTGTAGGTGAGGTCTACGATGGAGTCGCCGTTGTGATCTATTTGCAGTTCGCCCACATTTTCCAGAGAACCATCAGTGAAAAAGATGGTAGCCAGAGTATCGGTGCTGGAAGGTATGGCCGAGAAGGTGCTGATATCCACCAAGTCGTCACCCTCGAACTCCTCCATTTCCAGAGTGAATGATCCTTCAGCTTCGCCAGTGAGAACCAGGGTGAATTTGGTGCCTGTCGGTACTGTGATAACCTGAACTTCGCCATAGCGGGTGTAGGTAGCGCCGGGGATGCTGGTTTCTTGTTCGTTGGTTATATTCCCGTGCTCGTCGGTGGCTGAAAGTGCGAGCGGAGAATGGAGGGTGAAGACCAGACGGTTACCCTGTTCCAAGTATGGAGCAGAAGAAGATATAAAGATTGGTGTACTGGCCAGGTCGTCTTTAAGGAGATTTTCCATGATGAAACGACGCAATTCGTCCACTTCAAGTATGTCAGAGTGTTGCTCTCTCAAAAAACTCGGTGTTGCTCCATTGTAAGACTGTAAGTTCAACCACCACCTCTTCACAGAATCGCTAGTGGTACTCATTGCCAGCGCGCTAGGTACTACTACAGTCCCATCGCCATCGATAACCGTGTTTGGGTAATAAGTAAGACGATTATCATATTGTTGGCAGCGGAATAAGAAATCACGTTCTGTGCAGTCGGGGAAAGTTTGATAGATAATGCCTGCCAAGGTTCTCTCACCAACGCCAGCGATTTGGTGTACCTCAATTCCCTCCGGGACCGTCCAGGAAGAATCGATGACTTGCTGCAATGTTTGGGCTTCGGCCAATAGCGTTGCGTTGGCTAGGGCTGGATTTTCTCTATCATCGTAGGCTGGAGTTGAGCGACCTTCGGAACCAATGAGGAAAGAATACAAATGTTCGTGTCTAACGTCGTACCCATACTTGTCTATGAATGACTGTGTTGCGGCACTGTCCTCAAAGCTTACATAAGGCGTATAAATAGTTGCGCCGTCGCTATTGTAATAATCAGCGAACGGCATGAGCTGATAAATCATTGGCATATTGATGGCCAGGTCCCGAGCGCGCTCTGGCGATAGTATGAACGGATACAAGCCGGGTTGTCCGGCGTTGTAGCCGTGAAGCAAGGCACCGATAGCTTGCGGCGTGCCGAGTTGCGGGACGGCGACGAAGATAACCTTATCGATAAGGTCGGACGCCTCACTGTTGAGGCGGTTTATTAGGGCTTTGGTGACCAGTCCGCCGTTGGAGTGCGCTATGATGGTCACTTTGCCTGATTTGGAATTGGCGGCTAGGCGACGGAGAGCGCTCTCAATATATGGTTCTGAGGTAGCGCTACCATAGATGATAGAGCCGTCTTCACGCTTTGTACCGGTATTTAAAATATCTTCTATCGACAGTCGCCAGTCGTACGGCACAGCCTCGTAGTCGTTGATGGTTCCAGCAGCTTTAAGTTCATTCAGGTCTTCTACGAGCTTGCCGTAGGCATAGCCGTTATCAAGCACGTCTTTCGTATGAATATCGCGGATGCTTTTGCCAGCCGCGTCCAGATACAACGCTTCAAATTCTCTGTCGCGGGTGAATATCCCCGGCTCCCAAAGTTGTTCGCTCCCATCATACAATCGAGATGACATGATCCCCGGCAAAAACATGATATTAGAATGACAGGCGGATTCACAGAACTCCTCCAACCAAGGTTCATACATCACATTGCCTACGACCGCGTCACCTTTGATGATGGTTTCAGGATTTCCAGTGTCGCCGGTTGTCGGCCCGGCCGCGTGTCCCCAGAAGTTATTTCTGGCATCTAATACACTTCTACTGCCAATGGCTCCGAATTGGGTATTGTCGCTGATATTGCTTTGCCTGATAGTGGTGGTGCCGGATGAGTAGTTATAAATACCGATCAGGTTGTTCTTTAGAGTCAATTGCTGGCCGTGAAGGCTCGCGGTACTTGGCAATAGCGCTGGCGCGTTTGGAAAACCAGTGATCGTGACATTTTGCAGTTCGGCTGACGCGCCGCTGACACTCACGCCGGTATTGGCACCATTCGCGAAGGAAGAATTGGAGATATTGGTCAGATCAGCATTAACCTGCAACGCCGGGGCTTGGATATTATTAATATGGAGATCGTCTAGGGATATCTGACTGCCCTGAAGACCGGCGCCATAGTAGGAATTTTCTATGGATACATTGGACAAATTAGCCAACCCTCCATCGAAGGTCAGTCCATTATTGACAACGTTCGAAATGACCGCGTTATGTAGCTGTAGGTTAGGTACGTTGCTGGCGATAATGCCATGCTCGGCGTTGTTTATGTATACGTTATTAAAACTGACCGCTCGATCGGAAGTGATGATGGCGGGAGAAGAATTTGTATGGCTGATATTGGCGTTTTGAAGCGTGACGTTAGTATCGAAAAAACTCGCGCCACCGCCGATGATATTTAGGTCATTGATGATCGTCGATCCACCGTTGATAAAAAGCCTGTTGTTCGTGAAAGAAATATCTTTAAGATCAGAGGTTCCGTCAAACAACATCAGCTCACTGTCGCCGGAGAGGTCGCGCGCGTGAATGTTTGAATTGTATGACGCGATGCCACCCAGAGTGGAGCCGTTGATGATATGGAGTAATTCACTATTTTGGGAGTCAAAAATATTGATTCTCCAAGCAGTGTCGGGTTCCGTTGAAGTGAATTTTATGGGCATGTTTTCATCCCCTTTCGATATCAGATTGCCAAATATGCTGATACTGGCATTAGGAGAAAATTTAACCTCAACCCCCGGTTCTATTGTAAGCGTCGCGCCGGGAGTGATAGGGCTGAAGCCTATGTTGGTAGTGACTATATACGGACTATTGGCAACGGTCCAGGTGATATCACCCTCTATGTCTTCAGATATTTCGGTCGCTCCGTAGGCGATCTGGCCGACACTGAGTATAGCGACCAGTACGGCGGCAGTAACATTCTTGCCGTTCATTATGTGCGAATTATACATAGACAACCAATGATTTCAATGGGGTTATTCGAACTTGTTTATTGGGGTCTAATACCATACAATCTACTAAATTATGGCTTCTAAACTCTCTACCGAACCGTACAAAGGCGTGCGGGATTTTTATCCGGAGGATATGGCGGTACAACAGCATATCTTTGACACTTGGAGTCGGACGGCCGAAAGTTTCGGCTTCGAGCGCTATGACGCGTCGGTCCTGGAGCCTTCAGAACTCTACAAGAGCAAGGGTGCCGAGAACGAGGAGATGGTCAATGAACAGACCTATACCTTCCTGGACCGCGGCGAGCGCGAAGTGACGCTGCGGCCGGAGATGACGCCGACAGTGGCGCGCATGATCGCCGGTCGCCACAAGGAACTGGCCTTCCCGGCTCGCTGGTACTCGATCCCGAATCTTTTCCGTTACGAGCGCTCACAGCGCGGCCGGGTGCGCGAGCACTGGCAGCTCAACTGTGACATCTTCGGGTCGGATGATATCGCCGCCGACGTGGAGATTATCGCGCTGGCATACCAGACACTGATAAACTTCGGCGCTCGTCCGGAGATGTTCTCCATCGCCGTCAACGACCGGCGCGAGATGGCGAATTTCTACAAAAGCGTCGGCGTGGAGGATGTCGACACCATGACCGCCATCACCCGTCTTAACGACCGTTTCCATAAGATCGAGAGGGCCGAGTATCTGGAAGGATTGCGGGCTCTGGCTCCCGAAGCGGCCGACAAGATCTTGCGGTTCGTGGAAGGTGCCGATGACTCAGAGAACGAGATCACCAAAGCCTTGATGAAGCTCGGCATCACCAACGTGAGGATCGATCGGTCTTTGGCCCGTGGTTTCGACTACTACACCGGCACTATCTTCGAGGTATTCGATACTGACCCCAAGAATAATCGCTCGATGCTTGGCGGCGGCCGCTATGACAACCTCACTTCCTTGTTCGGAGAGGAGAAGATTGGTGGCGTCGGCTTCGGCATGGGCGACGTGACCATGCGGGATTTCCTGGAGACGCACGGGTTGTTGCCGCAAAGGAAGGCCGGCGCGCAATTGATTGTGATCCCGACCGAAGCCGGCTTCAACCTCGATGCCGAGAAGGCGGCGATGAAATTCCGGGATGCCGGCGTGGCCGTGCTGGTGGACATCTCTTCGAAGAAGCTTGGCAAGAAGATCGCCGCGGCTGATCATTCCGGCGCCGGACACATTCTGGTGGTCGGTGAGGACGAAGTGGCACGCGGCGAGTACGTGCTCAGGAATCTTGCAGATGGCACAGAAGTGTCGGGCAATTTGGATAAAATTACAGACAGATTTGCATAAAGAATGTAAAATGCAAATCTCAAAATGCAAAATGACAGGTTAAAATTGGAATTTTTTAATTTTTCCCTGTAATTTTCCATTTTGACTTTTAACTTTTGAACTTGCAACGTGCGATACGTCGTCTTTGACCTTGAAACCCAGAATATCTTCTCAGACGTCGGCGGCAGTGACCCGGCTGGTTTGGATATCTCGGTCGGTTGTTTCTATGACAGCGAGACCGACAAGTACACCGCTTTGACCATCGATGAACTGGCGCAAGCCTGGCCGATACTGGAACGAGCCGACGCCTTGGTCGGATACAATTCCAACCACTTCGATATCCCGCTTTTGAATAAGTACTACCCCGGGGACCTTAGGACCATCAAAAGCATCGATCTTCTGGAGTCGATCAAGAATTCGCTTGGCCGCCGGTTGCGGCTCGATTCGGTGGCCGAGGCCACCGTGGGTGCCAAGAAGTCAGCGGACGGCCTGCAGGCCGTCCGCTGGTGGCGCGAGGGCAAGATCGAGGAGATCAAGAAATACTGCACCCAAGACGTGAAGGTGACCAAAAAGGTTTTCGACTACGCCTTAGCGAATGGACACGTGAAGTTCAAAGACGGCTCGCGCAAACGCGAAATTCCACTTGATACATCCACCTGGCTGACTAAAGAAGACTCTTCAATGACCCACGCGTTGCCGTTTTAGGCTGTCTGAAAATTGCGATCTGCGTTGTCGCGCGTCGCAAAACAATACTCACTGGACTAGATCGTCCCATTCGCATTATTTTGCTAGCGCTCCTAGCATCTCATCTATTTTCAGGCAGCCGATGCGCCGATGTTGTGTTCTACTGTCCAAAATAGAAGACGAAGAGCACGATGCCGGCCAGGATGAGACGATACCAAATGAAGGGCCAAAGGGTGTGGCGGCGGACAAAGGACAGCATAAAGTGGATGGCGAAAAGTCCCGCCAGGAAGGCGACCAGGGCGGCCACGGCCAGGTCGCCCCAGGCGACGCTGCCGCCGGCCATCATCAGGTCCAACAATTTCTTCAGGCCGCTACCGAGAATGACGGGCACGGCCAGCAAGAATGAGAATCGGGCCGCTTCGGCGCGGGTCAGGCCCAAGATCATGCCGCCGGCGATGGAGGCGCCGCTTCTGGAGAATCCGGGCATCAGGGCCAGGCATTGAAAGAGGCCGATCTTGAAGCCTTTCATCACCGTCACTTTGTCGTCGCGCTTCTTGGTGATGTATACCCACTCGGCGATCATGAACAGCACCGAGCCGGCGACCAGCACTCCGGCCACGAAAAGCGGGCTGCGGAAGATGGTCTCCATGTATGATTCCAGCATCAGGCCGAAGATGATGGCCGGGATGGTTCCGGCTAAAAGCGCGTAGGCCAGGGTGATCTCCTTCTGATTGACCGGCAGTCGGGAAAGCTGGCGTAGCACGGCGTTCACCATGTCGAAGATATCGCGGCGGAAGTAGATCACCACCGCCAGGACGGTGGCCAGTTGCAGGACGGCGTCGAAGGCCATGTCGTTGTCTCCGGCGCCGAAGACTTCGTGAAGCAGGACCAGGTGCCCGGTCGAGGAGACCGGCAGGAATTCCGTCAGTCCCTGCAGCAGGCCGAATAACGCACTGTTCAGAGCATCCATGCCTCCATGATAGCATGATATAATTTCGCCATATGAATGAAACAAACACTGAGAACGCGGTGGCGCGAGCGCCTAGGGGTAGCTCCCCTCTGGCTATTCCGGCCGCGATCATTATCGGTTTCGGTCTGATCGCCGCGTCGATCTACCTCAGCGGTGGCAAGCAAGCAGCGGTCGCTCCGGGGCTGGGTAACCAGTCGCCGACCGCCGACCTATCGAAGGTCGATCCCATCACGGCCGACGATCATATCCGCGGCAACCCGAACGCGCCGCTTCTTATAGTCGAGTATTCAGACTTCGATTGTCCTTTCTGCCAGCGCTTCCACACCACCATGCAGAAGATCATGGACGAGTACGGTCCGGGTGGACAGGTGGCCTGGGTGTATCGGCATTGGCCCATTACTTCCCTGCATCCGAGCGCTGGTCATATCGCCGAGGCGTCGGAGTGCGTGGCGGAGCTGGGAGGCAACGAAGCCTTTTGGAAATTCGCCGACCTGGTCTTCGGCGAGCGCGGTTCGACCGGCAGCACCGATCTGGTGCGCCTGCCGGAATTCGCTGAGACCGTCGGCGTGTCCAAGGCTGATTACGAGTCCTGTGTGGCCAGCGGCCGGCATCGGGAGGGTATCGAGGACAACGCCGTGAACGCGGCTGAGATCGGCGCCATCGGCACCCCTTACTCGGTGGTGATCGTCGGCGACCAGAAGACGGCCATCGACGGCGCGCAGCCTTATGAGACCGTGAAGTTGCTGATAGACGGACTGCTGCGATAAATTACTCTATGAGTGCCATAAAGGCCGGCCCCCAGGGCCGGCCTTTTCGAGCCTTTGAGCCCGTTACACAAGTCTGACTTGTGTAAATGATCTAGAATCTTTCTCCGGAGATTATCTCTTTAGATACCCGCAGTATCTCCGCCTTCAAGGTCTCTACTTCTTCCCGCTCGATGGTGAACGAATGTTCGAGGATCTCCCCGGTCTTCTCCTTAGGTTCCACGAAGGACAGGACAAATTCCACTCCAGCCGTCTCCAGACCTTGCAGTTCTAGAAGCAGAGCGTAGAAAGCCAACTGCCGCTTGTAGTTGCCAGTGGCGTTCTTGGTCTTGCCTTCGATCTCGTTGCGGCTTTTGGGCTTTCCGGTCTTGTAGTCGATGACCCGAAGGACCCGGCCTTCTGGGTCGTAGTCCACGCGGTCGATCTTGCCGGTCAGCGGTATCTCCGGCAGTTCTGGGTCGTCGGTCCTGAGCGCGACCTTGAAGGACGACTCCGGACGCGAATGTTCGTCGGCTAATGAGCGCAGCCTTTCTAGGTAGACCGTCAGGGCGGCCAGAGAGGTCTCGTGGGTGCGGGCGATGTCGACCGTGCTGATCGGTAGCCGTGCCAGAGCGTCATGGAGCGCGCGCGCGATCGTCGAGGTGTCAGGCCACTCCTTTTCCCGGATGAACCGCCTCATGGCCTGGTCCAGGACCTCATGCACGGCGTTCCCTTTCATAAGAGACAGGCTTTGCGGCTGCGGTCGGCGCAGCAGGTTCTCGTAAAAGTATTTCAACGGATCCTCCAGATAGTTATTGAGGTGGGTGACGGCCAGCCCGCGGGCCAGAAAGAGCTGTTTGATGAACTTGGGTTCGACGGTGAAAGTGGGTCGGCCGACCTTCAAGGCCTGCAGCGGGTCGAAGTCTTCCTCTTCATCAGCAGTGGAGACGGCGTCTATCGATCCTTGAGGCAGCGCTTCCGCGAAGCGGCTAGCGGCACAGTGCTTGCCAGTGATGCCGGTCTCGGAGCTGGAGATGAGCAGGTTCTCCTTGGCGCGGGTCATGGCCACATAGAACAGACGACGGTCGTCCTCCTCTTCCAGGTCGCTTTCCGTTTCCCGTGCCGACAGCGGCAGTTTGAAATAGTCCTTCTTGTCGGACGCGCCGAAAGCGGCGTCGGTGGCGCGCGGAATGAGCACCGTATGGAATTCGAGCCCTTTCGATTTGTGGGCGGTCATGACCCGGACGGCGGTCTGGTCGACGTCGATGTACGGGGCCGAGAGCGCTAAGCCATGATCGCGCCGGTAGCGGAGCTGCCGAAGCACTTCCCGCGCGGTGGTCGAGCGATCCTCGACCACCATGGATTCGATGTCGTCATAAAGCCGGCGCAGCACGCGGGCACCTTCGATGGAGTCGATCGACATGACGTGGTCGAGGTAGCCGCTGTCTTCAAATAGGGACTGCAGCAAATGGTGCGGTGCGGTCGTGGACGCCAGATCTCTAGCGGACTCGAGGACGCGCGAGACCCTGAGGATCGGGGCCGGGTCGGCGACGCCGAGCTCTAGGAGCAGCGCTTCGTCTCCGATGACGCGGCGCAGCGGACGGGAATGGGAGCGGGCGCTGAGCGCTAGAGCCAGGTCGCCTCCTTTAAGCCCCCACCAGCCGCCTAGCAAGGTGTCGAACAGAGCGGTCTCATTGTCCACCTCCAAAGCGGCGATCAGAAGCTGCTCCGTGGACTTAGTGATGGGATGATCCAGGATGTCGCTTTCGGCCGAGGCGCTGACGTCGATATCGCGTTGGCGCAACAGCGTGGCGAAATGCTCCACGTCTCGGTTGTAGCGGACGATGACGGCTATTTCCTCCGCTGGCACCCTAGCCTTAAGGAGTCTCTCTACCTCCGCTATGAGCCAGTCGTCCTCGACGGCTTCGTGAGAGAAACGGCGAAGTTCCTGGCGGCCCGGGGAGGAGAAGCTGCGGCCCGCCTGAAGCGGCACGCGCAGTTTGGCCAGGTCAGGGTCGTCGCTCTTGATGTGCCGATGCGCTAGATCTAGTATCGGCTGCGTCGAGCGGTAGTTCTCCGTCAAGGTTATGACTTCGGTCCCAGGGAAACGGTCTTCGAAGTAAAGGAAGTTGTCGAGGGAGGCGCCTTGGAAGCGGTAAATGGACTGCTTTTCATCGCCGACGGCGAAGATGTTCGGCCGGTCGTGGAAATGAGCCAGCAGTTCCAGGATCTTGTTCTGGGCCTCGTTCACGTCCTGATGTTCGTCGGCCAGGATATACTGGTAGCTCTCCTGCAGGTCGCGCAGCATGTCCTCGTTGTCCTGAAGCGCCCGCACGGTCTCCACTATCATGTCCTCGAAATCGAAGAGCCGCCTTTCTCGCAACGCGGCTTGGTAAGCGCGGTAGACCAGAAGCAGTTCCTTTAGTTTAATGACGCGCTTCTCTTCCCGGCCGTATTCGCCGCGCACCTTGCCTTTGTGGGCGCCTTTCTCGTGGAATTTCGGCATCAGATCGAGACGCTCTTCCAGATGAGCGATCCTGGCGGCCAGCACGTCGGGGGTGACGTACTCCTTCTTCAGATCGGCCAGCGCGCCTGGCAGCTTGCGCACGTAATAAAGCGGGTCCCCCTGAGGCCGGAGGGCCACGAAGCCGCCGCTTTCGATGATGCTCTCGATGATGGAGAACCTTTCGATGTCGGTGGCCGGCCGACCGCCGATGATGCCGGGATAGCAATCGGGATAACGCCGAATGAATTCGCCCGCGAGGCTGTGGAAGGTATGGATGGCCACTTTGTAGGCCCTTTCTCCCAGGTAGCGGCGGAGCCGCTCGCGCATGGCGCTGGCACCCGCGTCGGTGAAGGTCAAAGCTAGGATATTCTCGGGCCGAGCATCGGTCCTAAGGAGGATGTTGGCGATCCGAAGCGCCAATATCTGCGTCTTCCCTGTCCCTGGTCCGGCGATGACCATGACGGGGCCATCGATGGCGTCCACCGCCTGTTTCTGCGCAGCGTTCAATGAAGCGTACGCTTCATTGAACGCTGCGCCCGCCTCCCGCTCTCTTTGCATATTGGGTCAGTATAACAAATTAAGCCGTCTGGTAGTCGTCCCGAAACGACAGTGTCGATCCTTAAAGCACTAGATACTGGACGTACCACACGCTGATACCCGCTACGTATCCAAGGGCGGCGGGGATGGTGGCGATCTTAAGAAACTGCTTGAAGGTCAGCTCCTTGACCATGCCCATGGCGACCACTCCCGCCGCCGAACCAATGATCAGCATCGAACCGCCCGTGCCGACGCAAAGGGCCAACAAAACCCATAGACGGAAGTCCGTGGTTTGAAGGATGTCCAAGGCTGCGGCAGTCAGGGGGATGTTATCGACCAGCGCTGAAAAAGCTCCTAGAAGCACGCTGCCGGCGATCAAACGAAGATCAGACGGGTCTTCACCGAACAGGGTCTGCGAGATGTTATCCAGTATTCCCAGGAATCCCAGCGCGCCGACCGCGAACAAGATACCGATGAAGAATAGCAGACTGGTGATGTCGACACGGCCAAGTAGTTTCTCGATCTCCATGGATAGATGTGATTCGCGCCGCTTTCCAGCGTTGGCGAAGAGACCGATCGTCAGACCGACCAGACCGACGCCGAATAAAAGACCCATGAAAGGTGGCAGTCCGGCTAGGTGAGCCATGAGCGGCAGCCCGAAAGATCCAAAGGACATGGCTATGACGACCTTGTCTGACAGATTCAAGTTCACGACTTCGTCCGTGGGACGTTCATCGTCGGTGGTGCCAGTAATTTGCCGGGTGAATAGATACGTGGCCACTCCGGTGATGGTTATTGACGGCAGTATCCCCCATAACATCACCTGCCAAGCGGTAAATTTACCTGCCAGCCAGATCATGATGGTGGTAACGTCGCCGACCGGTGAGAACGCGCCCCCGGCATTGGCGGCCACCACGATGGATCCGGCCGCCACCAGCAGGTTAGTTCCTTTAAAGAATCGACGAGCGATCTGGATCATCACGATGGTCGTGGTGAGGTTATCGATGATGGCTGACAGACAGAAAGTAATGATCGATATCAATACCAGCTGACCGGTGTCCTGGAGTCCAAGCGCGAAGAGTTTGGATCGCAGGAGATCGAAGAAACGGTAGTGGACCAGTATCTCCACCAGGGTCATGGCCGCCAGCAGGAACACCACCAGAGAAAAAGTCTCACCGGAAATATGATGCAGCTCTTCTTCGACCATGTGCGCGTCTATGCCAGAGAAGGCTATCAGGGCCCATAAGATGGCCGCTAAGGCGGTAGCCGTCACGGACTTGTTTATCTTCCAACTATGCTCGAGCGTGATCAGGACGTAACCCACCACGAAGATGATGCCAGCTATGACTGCCATAAGATTTGATCGTTTATAGACTTTCGAGTCTTGATTAGATTATTCGCCCAGAAGGCAAAAACACCCACAAACCCATTCGATACGTTATCAATTATCGAAACGACTTACAGGAGTTCTTGATTTTCCAGATACGCGATACCGGTACGCGAGCGAGCCTCGAGCGTGGGCAAGAGACGTCGGGCGCTGTTCGGACGCAGCATTGTTAAAGCTTCTTCCGGGGTGACGAACCTATGTTCCAGCAAACCCGGAGGCAACACTATACTACCGATCATATCAGCCGTGAAGACACCGCCGTCGAACAAGAACATCACGTACTCTTCGTTATCGCCGCGGTAATCGATGCTTAGAAGCCGCGGCAGCCGCGCGGGCTTCGTTCCCAGTTCGGCTTCCATCTCTCGTTCGAAGGCCTCGCTGGGCGCTTCCCCTACTTCCACGTACCCGCCTGGGAATATCCAACCATCCTTATGGGCGGGCCTGACTATCAGGACTCGATCCTGTTCATCGGTGATGATCCCGGCCACCACCACGGACTTCGAGGCTTGGTGTTTCATGTTCATGATTATAACACCCAGTCCGCGCTACTTTTTTGGCCAGGGTATTGGCAGGGTTGTGCACAACCGCCTTTGACAGCGGCGCTGAGAAGAGTATCATTCTTCACCGTCGGTACCGAAAGGTATCGACAGAATCACGACAAACCCAAGGAGGTTGACATTGTCGGGGAATAATTGTTCTTTTTTCGCCATTTCCGGCATGAGGGGTTCTGGCCGCACCCGACTCTTCAAGAGACTCGAATCTGCGCTCCCTGGAATTTTCAGGGATCACACATTCGCCTTTTTTGAGGACCCGTTCGGCGCCCTGCCGCACCCGCTGTTGTGGGCGCACCAAGAGCGCGAGCTCGAGCCCACCAGTCGGCTCATCGACTGTTGGAAGATGCTCAACGAGTTCAACATGAAGCGGCTGCTGCCGGCTTTGCGCGCGCATGACGTCGTGGTGGTCGATGGGTATGGCCTCAATGGCGTGCTCTACGCCACCGCGGTCATCGGCGAGAACCGGGAGGATGACGAAGCGGCGATCAGCATGCATCACGGCCTGGTCAGGCTGCGGGTTCTCGAGCAGGGCATCAGCCCACCCGAGTACTTCATCACGCGTTCCGATATCGACGCCATGACCGACTACTTGCAACGCGAGATGCCGGATCTGTCAGTCGAGAAGTGCCATGCTTTCATTCGCAAGGAGGAACGCATCATCACCGACTACTTCAAGCCGGAAACCGGCCAGGTGGGCGTCATCTTCGAGCCTTATCGTTTCCTGGACGAGATATTCAACTCCGTCGTCGATATGATCGGAGAACGTCTCGTCGAAAGATCGGCAAACCGCGTCGCGGCCTAAGGCCGCTCGCTGCCCCCGGATCCTTGGACCATGTCCAGGGATCCGGGGGATCTTCTTATAAAATTAATCAACGCGCCATGAAATCCTTTTCCATTCCCAATCCAGCCCAAATTTCCGAACTGATAAAGCAGAACTGGCGCGCCGGACTGACGGTGGCGCTCATTTCCGTGCCGCTCTCGATCGCGCTCTCGATCGCTTCGGGCGCTGGTCCGATCCCTGGTCTTATTACCGGCATCTGGGCCACCTTGATCGCCAGCATCTTCGGCGGCAACAACTACAACATCATCGGCGCCGCCGGCGCTTTGACGACCGTCCTTTTCGCCGCTACTTTGGCCGCGCCCTTAGGCCTGGGAGCCGCCGTGCTGCCGCTTCTGGCGCTAGCCACCGGTTTTTTGATCCTGCTCATCTGGCTTTTGGGTTTGGATAAGTATCTTTATTTCATTCCTTCTTCGGTGATGTACGGTTTCGCCGCCGGCGTAGCCTTCCTGATAGCCGCTTCGCAGCTGTTTGACGCCACCGGCCTCTCGGCTCTCAAGCGCACCGGCCATTTCCTTGGTGATATCAAGCTATACGTGGCTCACGCGGCGGAGACTCACCTGGAGTCGGTCGTCGTCTTCGCGGTCTTCCTGGCGGCCATTCTGATCTGGAAACGCTACATCAAGGCGCTCCCGGCGGTCATCCCGATCTCGGTCGTCGGTATCCTCTTTGGTTACTTCGAATCGCAGTATCTGGATCTAGGGTTGATATCGCTTGGCGATAAGTTCGGTTCGGTATCGGGCGCCCTCATGATGCCGGTGGCCTGGGACGCTCTTTCGCGGATACTGTCCGATGGTGAAATGATAGTTTGGCTCTTCAAGGTAGCCGGTACCATCGCTCTTATCGCGGTCTTGGAGACCCTTATCACCGCTAAGATCGCCGACAAGATCACCAAGACGCAGTCGTCCAGCCGCAAGGAGCTTTTTGGCCTGGCGTTAGCGAATCTCGGTTCCGGCGCCATGGGCGGTTTGCCAGCCACGGGTGTCTTCATTCGCACCGGAGCCAACATCAAGGCTGGCGCCACCCACAAGATGTCGGCCGCCGTGGCCGCCGTGGCCACTGCCGTAGTAGCCGTGATCGTGCTACCGCTTTTCATCTATATACCGATGGTGGTCATCGCCGCCATTCTGGTCAACACCGCACTTGGTCTAATTGAGGTGGACAAGTTCAAGGAATTCTACGTTTCCGAAAAACCCAGCTTCGTCATCGCCATCACGGTGGTTCTGGTAACGGTCTTCGAGGACGCTGGCATTGCAGTGGTCTTGGGAGCCGTCATGGCCCTCTTCTGGTTCACCGATCAGGTGAGCCGCGGTCGCTTCGACGCCGTCTTCAATTACGTTGACGGCTCGAAGTCTGCCGTCCGCGGAGCCAAGAGTCTCCAGATCCCGTCTGATCGATCGATCAAGATTCTGACTTACAGCATCTCCGGTCTTTTGGGTTACGTCGATAGCGGCCGTCACGCTGACAACTTCCGCCGCATCGCCCGCGCTGAGAACGTGGAGTATGTCATCATTCGCCTGCGGGGTCTTTTGGCCGCTGATTTCGAAGGTCAGGAAATGCTGGGCGAGGCTGTCGAAGAGCTGGAACGGCGCGGCAAGAAGGTGTACGTCTCTTCTGCCAGCGAGCAGGTGTGGCATGAGCTTCAAGAGCTGCCGCAGTTTACCCGCGTCAAAGAGTCTGGCCGTTTCACCGCTCGGACCGAGGAGGCTCTTAAGTCTATCGGACTAACCACTTAACAAGCCGACCGATTTCGTGGTAGATTGTCCGCTGATTTACGGAGGTGTTCCATGACGATGGTGCAGAAGATCGGTGCTTGGACGTTCGCGCTCTCAGTGCTCTGGGGTATCGGCGCGCATCACGCGTTCCCTGTTTTCGAGCGCGCTGGCTCGTTCCAGTTCCATTAACCGGTGGTCAGCAAAAGGCCGGAGACGCGATAGCGTCTCCGGCCTTTTATCATGTTCATATTAGTAACTCTTCAGTCGGCGGGCCTTCTCGTGCTGGCGGATCTTTTCGAGCGCTTTGGCTTCGATCTGGCGGATGCGCTCGCGGGTGACCCCGAACTCGGCGCCCACCTCCTCCAGGGTGTGGTACGTGCCGTCGATGAGCCCGTGGCGCATCTCGAGGATCTTGCGTTCCTTTTCCGACAAAGTGTCCAGTATCTCTAGGATCTGGTCGGTCAGGATGCTGTGCGCTACCTCTTGGTCGGGCGCCGTGATCTTGTCGTCGGCGATGAAGTCCGAAAGCCGCGAGCGGTCGTCGTCGTCGCCCACCGGCAGTTCGAGCGAGATGGTGTCCTGGCTGATCTTCTCGATCTGATAGACCTTCTCCACTTCGATGCCCATTTCGGTGGCGATCTCTTCCGGCATCGGATCGCGGCCCAGGTCCTGCGCCAGGCGGCGCGAGACCTGCTTGTACTTGGCCATGGTCTCCACCATGTGGACCGGGATGCGGATGGTGCGCGACTGGTCGGCCAAGGCGCGAGTGATAGCCTGGCGGATCCACCAGGTGGCGTAAGTGGAGAACTTGAAGCCCTTGGTGAAGTCGAACTTGTCGACCGCCTTGAAAAGGCCCAGGTTGCCTTCCTGGATGAGGTCCAAGAGCGTCAGGTCGGGTGACCGGCCCACGTACTTCTTGGCGATCGATACCACCAGGCGCAGGTTGGCGCGCGCCAACAGGTTTCGCGCCTCATCGTCGCCGTCCACGATGCGCTTAGCCAGGGTACGCTCCTCCATGGCGGTCAGTAGTGGGTACTGGCCGATCTCGCGCAGGTACATCTGGATCGAGTCGTAGCTCGATTCACCGCGCTTGTAGGCGTTCTTCTGGGCCAACAGCTCTTCGCTGCGGTCATCGGATAAGAGACCGCCGCTTTGGAGCACGTCGACGTTGGCGATATGCAGGCGATCGTAGAGCTCTTCCAGGAATTCCACGTCCCTTTCTATGGTCGGAAAGTATTTTAGGATATCGTCATAAGTGACGTATCCGCGATCACGGCCGATCTTCATTAGGTCGGCCGCTTTGGTCTCGCGTTCGCGAGTGAATTTGGTCTGTTTGGGCGTCGCCTTCGGCGCGGCTTTGGGAGTCTTCTTGGTAACTTTTTTGGCGGGTCTTTTGATGGCCTTCTGGACCTTCTTCACCGCCGGCTTCTTCGCAGCTTTCTTTTTTGATGCCGTGACTCGCTTGGTCGGAGTCTTTTTGGCCGTTTTTTTTGCTGCTTTCTTGACGACTTTTTTGGTCGCCTTCTTTACCTTCTTCGTTGCTTTTTTCTTTTTCGCAACCATACGGTTCCGCAACTATACATTATTCAACGGTTTAGTCAATGAGCCGTTGGGTATAACACGGAGAGCTTCCGGAGCCTATAACCGCTTCTTCAACTCGTCTAGCTGGGACAGCAGTCGACGCACCTCCTCTTCGTCTCCCTTTTGTTCGGCTTCGATGAGCGCCGCTCTGCTGGCCATCATCCGCTCTTTCACCAGCAGCTCGTTGAGTTCCCGCATCTTCCCTTCCCATTCCTCGCGGACGACCTTGGGTCGATTTTCGGACACGTGGGTTTCCAATTTGAAGATCAGTTGGCTGACCAATTCTGATGGCAGTGAGGTCCGAATAACGTCTGGTGCTTCGCCGACGACGGTGATGAACTGCTCGCGCACGGCCGACTTCTCCTCCCCTTCTAATATGTCCTCGATGACCGAAAGGTATCCCAGTACGTTTTCTTTGCGGCCGGACGGAGCCGGAGACGGCTTGGCCGTCTCCGGCTGTGGCTCGCGAAGCTGGCGCTCCCCTTCTTTGGCTTTGGTCGTTTCGAGGCGGGCCAACTCGAGACGCACCGACTCGATGTTGGTCTCAATGGCATCGGCCACGATACCGGCAAAGTGTTCTCGTTCGATGTGGCTTTCGATCTGCAGCAGGTACGGCAGTATCTCGTCCCTCGCCCGCAGTTTGAACTTGCGCGCGTCGCCCGACTCTTCCTTGAGCAGGTCGAGCAGAAATTCGATGACGTGCTTGGCCTCCTTGATGTCTTTCTTTAATAGAGATGGGTCTTCGGCCACCAGGTCGGCCGGGTCTTTGCCGCCGTGCAAACGGGCGACCTTGAGGTCGATGCCGCGGGCCAGCATCAGCTCGGCCGCCCGCTTCACGGCAGCTACCCCGGCGCGGTCGGAGTCGAGCGCCAAGACCACGCGGTTGGAGAGTCGCTGGAGGAGCGAGACATGCGCTGGCGTCAGCGCCGTGCCGGAGACGGCCACCGTGTTCTTGTAGCCGGCTTGATGCGACAGCACCACGTCGAACTGTCCTTCCACGATCAATGAGAAGTCGAGCTTGTGGATACCGTGCTTGGCCTTGTCGTAGCCAAAGAGTGCTTCAGATTTGTTGAATAGCTGAGTCTCCGGGCTGTTCACATACTTCGGGGCCTCGCTGTCCTTGCTTAAGATGCGGCCGGAAAAGCCAATAACTCGCCCGGACGGGTCGCGGATCGGAAACATCACCCGATCACGGAACACATCGTACGGCTGCTTTCCTTGATCCGCCTGCTTGATCAGCCCGGCTTCCAGTAGGACCTTATCTTCGAAGCCTTTTTTATTTAGATATTCCTTCAATTGCCGCCAATCATTCGGCGCGTAGCCGATACGCCAGCCGGCCCGAGTCTCATCGTTGACCTTGCGCCGTTTCAAGTATTCCTCCGCCTCTTTGGTTTTGGTGAGTTCGACCTCGAAGAACTTGGTCGCCTCTTCCAGGGCCTGATAGAGCGTGTCGCGCCAGTCGCGCGCTTTGGGATCTTCCGGCACTAGCTCCACGCCGGCCTTTTCGGCCAGGATCTTCAAAGCGCCCTTGAAGTCCACGCCCTCCATCTTCTCCACGAAGGTGAACATGTCGCCGCCTTGGGAGGAGGAGAAGCAATAGTACATGCCGCGATCGGGTGACACGTAGAAAGAGGGAGTCTTTTCAGCGGTGAACGGCGACTTGCCCTTGAAGTTCTTCCCAGCCTTATGAAGCTCCACGTACGGCGTGATCACGTCGACGATGCTGAGCCGTTCCTTTATTCGTTGTACCGAGTCACTAGCCATAGTTTGGCTCTATTTTACCTCGCAAAAGTATACTTGACTAATATAATATTCTGTATTATTTTGGGACAAGTAAATTCAAAGATCGGAGGACTAATAAATGACTGCCAACGAGCTTGTGGGGGTTCTATGGTTGTTTTGCGGAGTGATCGGTGGCATTGCCTTGGGTAGCTATCTAAAGCAAGCGGTAAATCCGAAAAGCTTTATGGAGAGACTATTCGCTTTGATCTATTCCATGCTGGTGGGTCTTGCTCTCGGTCCTATTGGGATCGGCCTTGCTCTAGGAGATCTGCTCAAGGCAACTGATAAGGAATTATCCGAGAAGGCCGATACCGAAAAACAGACGCATGTTCAAGCGTCATGACCCCGACGAAGCCCTGGCGGCATCGCCGGGGTTTTCTTTTGTCTGGTTTGATTATAGGTAATTTACATAAAAAAGCGGGCGGCCCCGAAGGGGCCGCCCGCTTTTTCTTTCTCTTATACTAGTCTGACTAGTATAATTTTTTTAACTATTCTTCGACAGATACCTTCTTGATCATGTCGTACTTCTTCGATCCCTTGAAGCCGGAGCCAGCGGGGATGAGGCGGCCGATGATGACGTTCTCCATGAGTCCGGAGAGGTTGTCTTGGCTGCCCTTCACCGCGGCGTTGATGAGAACACGAGTGGTGTTCTGGAACGAAGCGGCCGACAGGAAGCTCTTGCGGGACAGCGAGGTCTCGGTGATACCAAGGATAAGCTTGTCAGCCTTAGCCCCTTCCTTCCCTTCCTCCTTCATCTTCTTGTTGGCCTCGGCGAAGATCCATTCTTCCACCACGTCGCCAATGGCGAAGTGAGTGTCGCCAGCGTCGGTAACCTTCACGCGGCTCATCATCTGCTTGACGATCAGCTCGATGTGCTTGCGGGCGATGGTCACGCCCTGGAGCTCATAGATCTTGTTGATCTCGGAAATGATGTAGTCCTGGGTCATTTCGCGAGTACCGTACTTGAAGAGTTCCGGCAGGTGGGCAGAACCGTCGGTCATCAACTGGCCGGCCTTCACCTCCTCGCCCACCGAGACGGTGACGACGCGGCGGTAGTTGACCTCGTATTCCAGATTGTCGGAGGTCTTCTTGGCGTACTTGGCGCCCTTGACCGGAGTGACCACGATCACCTTCTCCTTGCCTTCGCGGCGGATGTCGGTAACCACACCATCGGTCTTAGAGACGACGGCCGGGATCTTCGGCTGGCGCTTCTCGAATACCTCCTCGACGCGCGGCAGACCCTGGGTCACGTCGCCTCCCACTGAGGCGGCGCCGCCGGCGTGCTTGGTGTTCATGGTGAGCTGGGTTCCCGGTTCACCGATCGCCTGGGCGGCCACGGTACCAACGGCCTCGCCGATGTCCACTATCTGATTGGTGGTGAGATCGTGTCCGTAGCACTGCTGGCAGACGCCGCGCAAAGTGGCGCAGGTCATCGGCGAGCGAACCACTACTGAGCTGCAGGTGGTGCCTTCGAGCGCCACGGCGTCGCGACGGGACAAGAGATGGCCCTTCTTAAAGACGACGTTACCTTTCGCGTCGACGGCGTCCTCGACGAGCACGCGGCCCTTGATGGCCTTCGAGAAGGCGATCTCGATGCCGGAAGCCGAGACGCGGCTGATCTTGGTGCCTTGCTTGGTCTTGCAGTCCTCTTCGGTGACGATGGCATCCTGGGCCACCACGAAGAGACGGCGGGTCAGGTAACCGGCCTTGGCGGTCTGGAGCGCAGTGTCAGCGAGACCTTTGCGGGAGCCGTGAGTGGTGATGAAGTACTCGATCGGGGTCATGCCCTCCTTCATCGAAGAAAGGACCGGGAACTCCAGGGTCTCGCCGCGAGTGTTGACGATGAGGCCCTTCATGCCGGCCATCTGGCCGATCTGTCCCAGAGAACCGCGGGCGCCGGACTTCCACATCTCGAAGGCGGAACCGGTCTCCTCCAGGGTCTCTGGCAGGATGGTCTCCAGCTCGCTCTTGGCGCGGTGCCAGATCTCCACGATCATGCGGCGACGTTCGTCGCGAGAGATGAGACCCTCGTCGTAGTGGGCGAACACTTCCCGCTCGGCCACGCGAGCCTTCTCGATGATGGTTTCCTTCTCTTTTGGAACCACCACCTCGTCGATGCCCCAAGTGGTGCCCGACTGAGTGGCGTACTTGAAGCCGAACTTCTTCAGCTTGTCCACGATCGGCGGCACGGCGTCGGCGCCGCGGTCGTCGATGATGTCGATGATGATGTTGAAGAGGGTCTTCTGCACCACGACGTCGTTGATGAACGAGTGGTCGCTCGGTAGCACGCTGTTGAACAAGAGACGGCCGACCGAGGTCTCGAAGATCTTATTATCGAACTGCTTGTACTTATCGGTGTCGGTCGCCAGCACCTTGATGCGGGCGCGGAAATCGATGATGCCGTAGTCGTAGGCGTTAATGGCGTCGTTGGGAGAAGCGAAGAATTTGCCCTCGCCCTTAGCGCCGTCGATGATCTTGGTCATCCAGTAAGCGCCTAGCGCCATGTCGAGAAGCTTCTCGGACACGACCGGCTCGGATGAGCCTGGCTTCAGGATGTTCTTGTTGGCCGAGATGATCTCCTTGGCCTCGAGCTGCGCCTCTTCAGAGAGCGGCACGTGCACGGCCATTTGGTCGCCGTCGAAGTCGGCGTTGAAGGCGCGGCAGACCAGCGGGTGCACCTGGATGGCGTTACCCTCGATCAGGACCGGGCGGAACGCCTGGATGCCCTGGCGGTGCAGGGTCGGGGCGCGGTTCAGCATCACGTGCTTGTTCTTGATGATATTCTCGAGGATCGCCCACACCTCGGGTACTCCGTCTTCGATTAGACGGCCGGCGCCGCGGATGTTGTAGGCCAACTCCTGGCGCAAAAGCTCGGAGATGACGAACGGACGGAAGAGCTCGAGCGCCATGTGCTTAGGGAGACCGCACTGGTCGAGGTCCAGGTCCGGACCGATGACGATCACGGAGCGTCCCGAGTAGTCCACGCGCTTGCCGAGAAGGTTCTGGCGGAAGTAGCCCTGCTTGGACTTGAGGTAATCGGAAAGGGACTTCAACGGCCGGCGCTGAGCCTGACTCATCATCGAGTAGGCGCTATTGCCATGACGGATGGAATTGTCGATAAGGGCGTCGACGGCCTCCTGCAGGATGCGCTTTTCGTTCCTGAGGATCACGTCCGGCGCCATGATGTCGATCAGCTTCTTGAGGCGGTTGTTGCGGTTGATGACGCGACGATAAAGGTCGTTCAGGTCGGAAGAAGCGTGACGGCCGCCTTCAAGGGCCACCATCGGCCGCAGGGCCGGCGGGATGACCGGCAGGCGGTTGAGGAACATCCACTCCGGGCGAACGCCAGAGTGAAGCATCCCGCGCACCAGACCGAGGCGCTTGTCGAGCTTGGCGCGCTCCATGGCGCCGGCGGTCTCGCGTTCCTCGACCAGACGGGCTTCCAGGGTCTTCAGATCGATATGCTTGAAAAGCTCGTACACGCTCTCGGCGCCGATCTTGGCTTCGAAGAGAGTGCCGTACTTGATGGAGAACTTGTGGAATTTGTTCTCGTCGAGCACCGTGCCCTGCTGGATGGAGTTGATCTCCTTCTTCACCTCGTCCATGCGCTCCTTGAGTTCCAGGAGAGCGGCTTCGTTCTTGAGTTCCTTGGACTTGGCCTTGAACTCGGTGGAGAGCTCGGCCAAAAGACGGGCGCGCTCGGTCTCAGACACCTTGGTCACGATATAGCCGGCGAAGTAGATCACCTTCTCGATGTCGGTGGCGGAGATGCCGAGGATGAGAGCGATGCGGGAAGGCACGCCGCGCAAGAACCAGATGTGCGACACCGGCACGCAAAGGTCGATGTGGCCCATGCGCTCGCGGCGCACGATGGCTCTAGTGATCTCCACTCCGCACTTCTCGCAGACGATGCCCTTGTAGCGGATGCCGCGATATTTCTTGCAGGAGCACTCGTAGTCCTCGACCGGGCCGAAGATGCGCTCGTCGAAGAGGCCGTGCTTCTCCGGCCGCTGGGTGCGGTAGTTGATGGTCTCGGGCTTGGTCACCTCACCATGCGACCATTCCAGGATGCGCTCCGGGCTGGCCAGCTTGAGGCCGACGCCGGTGAACTGCTGGGGCGTCCGCGGACGGCGCGGCGGACGGCTGGCGGAATTCGTGTTTGTTGTTTCCATAAGATTATATATGAATGGTGAGGCTATTAATCATTCCCTTCGTTACTCTCCCGAGACAGATCGACGTCGAGCGACAAGCCGCGCAGCTGATTGACCAGCACGTTGAAGGCGGCCGGCGTGTGCGGGTGCGAGATGCGCTCGCCGCGAACGATGGCGTCGAAGGCCGCCGAGCGACCGACGATGTCGTCGGACTTGATGGTGAGCATCTCGCGGAGCGTATAAGCGGCACCGTAGCCGAGAAGCGCCCAGACTTCCATCTCGCCAAAGCGTTGACCGCCCACCTGGGCCTTGCCGCCCAATGGCTGCTGGGTGATGAGTGAGTATGGGCCGATGGAGCGCATGTGGATCTTGTCCTCCACCATGTGATGGAGCTTCAGGATGTACATGTAACCGACGGCGGTCTTCTTGGCGAATTCTTCGCCGGTGCGGCCGTCACGCAGCTGGATCTTGCCGTCTTCCGGCAGACCGGCGGCTTTGAGCTCGGCCTTGACGTCGTCCTCGGTGGCTCCGGAGAAAGGAGGCACTACGGCCTGATAGCCGAGAGTGTTGGCAGCCATGCCGAGGTGCAGCTCGAGGATCTGACCCAGGTTCATACGGGAAGGAACGCCGAGCGGGGTCAAGAGCACGTCGATCGGACGTCCGTCCTCGGTGTACGGCATGTCTTCCTCCGGCAGGATGCGGGAGATGACGCCCTTGTTGCCGTGGCGGCCGGCAAGCTTGTCGCCGACCGAGACGTTGCGGACCTGCGCCACGGTCACGTGGATACGCTTGATGACGCCGCTTTCAAGCTGATCGCCCGCTTCGCGGGAGAACACCTTGACGCCGATGACGCGGCCGCGCTTGCCGGCTTCGAGCCGCAAGCTGGTATCCTTCACGTCCTTGGCCTTCTCGCCGAAGATGGAGCGCAAGAGGCGCTCTTCCGGAGATAGCTGGGTCTCGCCCTTCGGGGTCACTTTGCCGACCAGGATGTCGCCGGGACGGACCTCGGCGCCGATGCGGATGATGCCGTTCTCGTCGAGGTTGCGGAGCTTCAGTTCGGAAACGTTCGGAATGTCCGGGGTGGTCACCTCGGCGCCGAGCTTGGTGTCGCGGACGGCGGCCTCGAACTCCTCGATGTGGATGGTCGAGAACTTGCTCTCCTTGACCAAGCGCTCGGAGATGACGATGGCGTCCTCATAGTTGGCGCCCGACCAGCTCATAAAGGCTACGAGAGCGTTCTGGCCGACGGCGATCTGGCCGTTGTCGGTCGAGGAAGTGTCGGCCAAGAGTCCGCCGCGCTTCACCTTGTCGCCGATCGTCACTGCCGGACGATGATAGAAAGCGGAGAAATCGTTGGTACGCTGGAAAGTGGTGAGGGGGTATTCCTTCTTCTTGCCGTCCTTGTTCTTGAGGACGATGTGGCGCGCGTCCACGGCCACCACTTCGCCGGCCTCCTCAGCGATGACCACGCGGGCGGTATCGGTGGCCACCATCTTCTCGATGCCGGTCGACACCAAAGGCGCCTCGGGGATGAGACAAGGCGTGGCCTGCTTCTGCATGTTCGAACCCATGAGGGTACGGTTGGCGTCGTCGTGATTCAAAAACGGGATCATCGAAGTCGCCACGGAGAAAGCCTGGTTGGTGGCGATGTCCATGTAGTCGATCATGTTCTTCGGCACGGTACGAGGGTCGCCGTTCTTGCGGGCTTCTACCAGGTCGGGCTTGATGCGGCCCTTCTCGTCGATCTCCACCGCGGCGTGCGCGATGTTGAACTGCTCTTCTTCGTGAGCATTGAGGTAAACCACCTCGCCGGTAACGACGCCCTTCTCCACTTTGGCGTAAGGGGTCTCGATGATGCCGAAGCGGTTGACGCGCGCGTACATGGAAAGACGGAGGATGAGACCGATGTTCGGTCCTTCTGGAGTGTGGATCGGGCAGAGGCGGCCGTAGTGGCTAGGATGAACGTCGCGCACCTCGAAGCCGGCGCGCTCGCGGGTCAAACCGCCCGGACCAAGAGCCGAAAGGGTGCGCAGACCCTCCAGCTCGGCCAGGATGTTCTGCTGCGGCATGAACTGCGCCAGCTGGTTGGTGGTGAAGAACTCCTTGATGGCGGCCTGCAGCGGGCGGGGGTTGATGATCTGCATCGGGAGAGAAGTTTCCGCCTCGATGGTCGACATCCGGTCCTGAATGTTGCGCTTCATGCGGGTCATGCCGACGCGCACGCGCTGCAGCATCATCTCGCCGAAGTAGCGGACGCGGCGGAAGCCCAGGTGGTCGATGTCGTCAGGCAGAGCTCCCGGGGTGTGATTCTGCTCGATGATATGGGTGAGGATAGTCTTGATGTCCTCGATGGAGACGGTGCGCTCGTCGGTTGCTTTCTTGTTGGTGGCGCGGCCGAAGCGCTCGTTGAAGTGATGGCGGCCGATCTCGGAGAGGTCGTAGCGCTCCGGGGAGAAGATGGAGTCGACGAACTCCCTAGCGTTGTCCACGGTGGCTAGATCGCCGTCGCGAAGGCGCTTGTAGATCTCGATGTATGAATCATCGGTGGTCTTGGCGGGGTCCTTGGCCAGAGTGGCTTTGACGTACTCTTCGCCTCGTTCCACGCCCTTCAAGAGCTTCACCATCTCCTCTTCGGTTTCCGCACCGAGTACACGCAGAAGTGAAGTTACTGGGAACTTCTTCTTGCGGTCGATCTTCACGTAGATGCAGCCGTCGATCTCAGACTCGATCTCCACCCAGGCGCCGCGGGCCGGGATGATCTTGGCGCCGAAGAAGGTACGACCCTTGTTCTCGTCGGACGTGAAGAAGATGCCGTAGGAACGGGCCAGCTGCGGCACGATCACGCGCTCCACGCCGTTGATGATGAAGGTGCCATGCTCGGTCATCACCGGCACGTCGGCCAGGAAGATCTCCTGCTCCTTCTCGCTCTCGAAGGTCTTGTTCTTGAGGACAATGGTGGCGCGCAGCGGAGCGTCGTAGGTCTGCTTGTTCTCCTTGGCCAGTTCCGGGGTGGTCTTTGGTTCACCTACCTCGAAATTCTTGAAAAGCAGTTCGAACTTCTTTTCCGAGTAGTCGGCGATTGGCGAAAATTCCTTGAAGACCTCGCGGAGGCCGTCGCTGGTGAACCATTTATAAGACAGAAGCTGCGGCTCGATGAGGTTCGGGACGGGAACCATCGGCTCGCGGAACTTCGAGAAGACCTTGGCCGGCAGCTTGCCTACCTGCTGGCCTTCGTGAATGGCGCTTTTGAGTTGTTTCTCCATATCTTGCTGTGACGCTTATAAATTTATTAAAACGAGGCTATAACACGCAAAAGCCGGCACGAAGTGCCGTTAGTTAATTTTTTGCGGTTATTTTATAGAAATAAACATTCCCCAGATGTCTATCTTGGGACGGAAAGATCATAGGCCTATGATCTTTCCGTCCCCCACCCACCTAGATTTGGAAGCGGACAACCGCAACACAATCACCCCCAAATCGCAAGTGGATAAAACATAGCAGAAAATAGGATTTTTGGCAAGGGGTTTTTGGGGATAATGGCCTTCAATTATATTAAAAGGTATGATAATCGGGCCCATGGACCGGTCAGCTCGATAATTGGTACGACTCGCGAGGTCCCCATAGGCTGCAGGTGACTGATCCTTCAAGGACGGCAGGTTGCGCCGAGAAATGGGCACCCGGACCATCGTGGTCCGGGTTTTACTTTTCCCGACGTTTATTCTGGATCTTTTTATGATCTCCGCTTAAAAATACTTCGGGGACTTCGTACTTCTTCTTTTTATATTCCAAAACTTCCGGGCGGGTGTACATTTCGCCGGAGGAGACGCGCTGGTCTTCGAGGGATTCAAAGGTGCCCAGGACGCCGGGGACTTCGCGAGCCACGGCGTCGATGATGGTGAGGGCCGGTAATTCACCGCCGGTAAGCACGTAATCTCCCACCGATACTTCCTCAGCTTTTAGTATTTCCTTTACCCGAGCATCGATACCCTCGTAACGGCCCGAGATCAAGACTACGTGTTCATACTTGCTCGCTAGGTCTTTGGCCATCTGTTGGTCGAACTTCTGGCCACGTGGCGACATAAGGAGTGTCTTCACCTTTCCTTTCTTGCGGCCAACGGCTTTATCCCAAGCCTTTAAGATCGGCTCGGCTTTCATCACCATGCCCGGACCGCCACCATACGGACGGTCATCGGCTTTATGGTGTTTATCGGTCGTGAAGTCGCGCGGATTGTAGTAACTGACGGAAATCTTCTTGCCCCGTATCTTGGCCCCCTTTCCTTTGTCGGTCTTCTGGGCGCGGCCAAGCACGCTGGCGTCCGTGTACGCCTGGCAGACTTCGGGAAAGAGAGTGATAACGTGGAAGTTCATAGAATAAATGTAAAATGCAAATCTCAAAAGTCAAAATGACAATTAAAAATGAAAAATTTCGCTACGTACTTTCCAGCTCGTAGCGAAATTTTCCATTTTGAAATTTCAACTTTAAATTTTCAGGTCGTCGATGGCTTGGTCGAGAGACTTGGGCTCAGTTGGCATAGACTCATCAGCTGAAGGCTCCATGGAAGCGGCCATGTCGCGGGAGACCCGACCACCTTCCGGCTCGTTGATCTTGAGGTTCACCCGAGCGTCGTGCTTCATGCCGACGACGCGAAGGAGGGTGCGGATGGCCTTGGCGGTGTTGCCGGAGCGGCCGATGATCTTGCCCATGTCCTCGGCGTGCACGTCGAGAGTGAGAAGGACACCCATTTCATCCACGGTACGGTTCGTCTTCACGGCTTCCGGGTGGTCGACCAGTGCCTTCACGAGCATCTCTAAAAATTGCTGGTCTTCGTGCATATCTTGAAATTAGTTAGTCTGAGTTAAAGCGTCCGGTATGTCCGGCTGCTTAGGTAATGGTAGCAACCGCCACCTAAAGCGCAATTGAGCGCTGTGAGTTACTAGGCGGCCTGAGTCTCTTCGGCAGGAGCGGTCTCGGGAGCTGGTTCCGGAGCCGGAGCGGCGGCCGCTTCTTCAGCGGCCTTTTTAGCGGCTTCCTCTGCAGCCTTAGCTTCGGCTTCCGCCTTCAGCTTCTCTTCGTCGATGATCGGAGATTTCTTCGGGAGGACGTTGATCTTCTTGCCTTCTACCATCTTATTGGTCACGAGCAGGTTGTGAACGGTCGGAGAGACCTGGACGCCTTTAGCGATCCAGTCCTTAGCCCGCTCGCCGTCAACGGCGAAAACGTTGCTCTTGGCGCTGTATGAACCCAAGGTATCAACTTCCTTGCTTGATTTCGGGCCGTTGCGGGAATCAGTAACCACCACTCGGTAGGAGGGGTCATTTTTGCGGCCAACCCGCTGTAATCTCATCTTTAACATATATAGTGAGCACCAAGATACCAAAATAGCGCTAATTGTCAACCTGTGTTACGCTATCGGAACTTAGTTATGTCAAAACAGGAGATCGTCGAGGGTATCATCGCCATTAGGGGTAAGGGAACCGGTTTCGTGCCGGTGCCGGGACATGAAGAGGACATTTTGATAGAAAGCGGTCATGTGGGCTTCGCTTTCGATGGCGACCTGGTGAAGATCGCCCTTTTGCCAGCCACCGAGGGCAAACGCCGCGAAGGAAAGGTGCTGGAGGTCATCGAGTCGGCCCGAGAGGAGTTCGTCGGCGTGGTCAAGGACCGTGAGCCGGAGACCAAGGCCATTTCCAATCACTTTCTGCGCGAGAAGAACGCCGAGAAGAGCCGCTACTATTTCCAGCCGGACAGCCGGAGGATCCACACCCGCTTCGCGCTACCTGACGACGCGGCCGATAAGGTGGGCATGAAGGTGGTCATCAAGATGGTGAAGTGGAGCGACCCTTCTCGGGAGCCGCTGGGCGCCATCACCGAAGTCTTAGGTAAGGCCGGGGATCACGAGACCGAGATGCAGGCCATTATCAGGGGCGGCGGTTTCTCCGAGAACTTCCCTCTCAAGGTATCGGAGGCGGCCAAGGCCTTGTACGACGACAAGGAGCGGATATTTGCGGAGGCCGAAGCGGACCCGAAACGCCGCGACATGCGAGCGGTGCTGACCATGACCATCGACCCCAAGGACGCCAAGGATTTCGACGACGCCCTGTCCTTCCAGAAGCTCGACAACGGTAACTACGAGATCGGCATCCACATCGCCGACGTGTCGCACTACGTGCGCGAGGGCGACGCGATCGATGAAGAAGCGCAGGAGCGCGGCACCTCCATCTACCTGGTGGACCGGGTGATCCCGATGTTGCCGGAGGTGCTCTCGAACGATCTTTGCTCCCTGCGGCCGAACGAAGACCGGTTGGCCTTTTCGGCGGTATTCGAGATGAACGAACGGGCCGAAGTGGTCGGCGAGTGGTACGGTCAGACCATCATCCATTCCGATAGGCGCTTCACTTATGAAGAGGCCCAGCAAGTGCTCGACAAAGGCGCTGGCGATCACCATGACGAACTCTTTAAGATGATGGAGCTCTCCAGGCTTATCCGTTCTGAACGCTTCCAGGAAGGCGCCATCGCCTTCGAGCAGCCGGAGGTGAAGTTCGAGCTCGATGAAAAGGGTTACCCGATCCGCGCCTACGTGAAGCATCGCACCGAGACGATGATGATGATCGAGGATTACATGCTTCTGGCCAACCAGAGCGTGGCTACGTATATTCATAAACTGGCCAAGAGCCGGAAGCGGGACGCCGCCTTCGTCTATCGCATCCACGACCTGCCGGATCCCGAGAAGATCGAGGAACTGGGTACTTTCATCCGGGCGTTGGGATACGAATTCGCGACCAAGGAGGGGGTGGTGGACGCGCGCGACATCAACAAGCTCCTCAAGGACATCGAGGGCAAACCGGAGGAGGCTCTGATCAAGACCGCCACCATCCGCTCCATGGCCAAGGCCATCTACTCGACCAAGAACATCGGCCACTTCGGTCTGGCGTTCAAGTTCTATACCCACTTCACTTCCCCGATCCGCCGCTACCCCGACATGATGGCCCACCGCTTGCTGCGCCGCCATCTCGACGGTTCGATCATCAGCGCGCAAGAGGTAGCTAGATTCGAGAGGCTCTCGGTGCAGTCTTCCGAGCGGGAGATGGAGGCGGTCCGCGCCGAACGCGACTCGATCAAATACAAGCAGGTGGAATATATGGCCCCGAAGCTGGGACAGGAATTCGACGGCGTCATCTCCGGCGTGTCCGACTGGGGCATCTACGTCGAGGAGAAGGAGTCGAAGTCGGAAGGCATGGTGCGCCTGTCTTCCATGCGCGACGACTACTACGAGCACCTAGCTAGCGCCTACGCGGTCAAGGGCCAGCGGAATGGCAAAGTCTATCGTTTAGGCGACACCGTGCGTTTCAAAGTAGTTAGGGCCAACTTGGAGGAGAAACAATTGGATTACGAGATCGTGGTCAAGCGTTAAGGGCACGGTCGATAAGGAAAAGGCCCGCGGGAATTCAGGAGTGATCCTGAATTCCCGCGGGCCTGTGTCATGCCTCTTTGGGCTCGATGCCAAGCGCCTTCTGACGCTCCCTGATCTTCTTTTCGATCTTGGCGGCCTTCTTCCGCTCCCGCGCGAGCTGCTCGGTGAGGCGATTGATCTTGGCCGCCGCGATCGCGGCGTCCCGCTCGAGTTCGACGAGCATGGGATCATGCTCGGGCTTCTGCACGACGACGCGTGTCGACTCGGTCGGGTGGGGCCGTCGTCTGGCGCGAAATGCCATCGGTAGCTTCCTCTTCCAATGCTTGCGGACTGGCAGGTCTTTCAACGCGATGCTAAGCAAATCAAGTTCTCCTTGAAGGTACGTTACCCTTACAGTATATCATATTTAAAGATAAAAGTCAATCACGGCAACTTTCTCGTTTCTGCTATTGTTGCAACAGATAGGAAGGAGGTGATCAAATTGCCCACTTTTACTGCCAACCTCTCTACTCCCTTCCGGGGAGGCGAGACTGACAGGTTCAGACGGTTCCTGATAGATCAAGCGCGAGCTGACAATATCAGGGTTAGCCACATGCAGACGAGCGCCTGGTTTCGATTCGATTCCGGCCTGCCCTTGCCGGATCTTGAGAAGCTGGCCGTTGAACACAGGTTCAAGGCCGACTTTTTTCATACCGAGCACGAGGAGGAAGTGTCGTGATCGCCATCAGCCGTTACGACCAGCCCGGACGCGATCGTGCATGCCAACAAGCATCACGTTCCTGTCCGGGTTTTTCTTTTTTAAGGCCGACTCACTTTGTTTAGAGAGTATATCCCAAGCCAGGTGTCCTTAAGAAGGTCTTATTTGGCCACGGCCAGAGCATCCTGGAGTTTCACTGAAAGAAGTTTCGAAACGCCGTCCCCGGACATGGTGACGCCGTAGAGGATACCGGCGCGGCTCATGGTCTCACGGTTATGGGTGATGAGGATGAGCTGGGACTTCTTCGCCAAAGCCTCGATCATGTCGCCATAACGGCGGCTGTTGGCCTCGTCCAAGGCTGCGTCGGTCTCGTCGAGGATGATGAACAAGGGCGGATTGACCTGGCTCATGGCGAAGATGAGTGCGATCGAGGTCAACGCCCGCTCGCCGCCGGAAAGCATGTCGAGCCCTTTGACCCGTTTGTTCGGCAGCTTCACCCCGATCTCGATGCCGGTCTCGGCCTTGGCGGTCGGGACCTCTTCCTCCTCCGGCAGCTCTTCGTCTTCGCTCGTCTTGCGCCGGCGGGTCTCCAGCTTCACCCGCGTCAGTTCGGCGGTACCCCCGCCGAACATGAGCGCGAAGAATTTATTGAATTCAGCGCTGATCTTCTCGATACCGCTGCCGAAACGCGCGTCGAGCTGCGCTTCGAGCTCCCCGATAAGCTCTTCGAGCTTGGAAACCGAAGTATTAAGGTCGTTGATCTCACGTACTAAAAAGTCATCCCGCTCCTTCACGTTCTTGTATTCGGCTTCCAGGTCGGCGTTGGCGCCGCCAAGCTCTTCGAGGCGGATCTTCATCTTCTCCAGTTCCCGACGGCGGTCGCGCTGCTTTTCGCGATCTTCGGAAGTTACCGCGTTCTTGGGTTCGCCGAGGTCATGCTCCAGATAATCCGTGGCGCCGCGGCCCAGAAGCGCCACGGCTTCCTGGAGCTCCCGCTTGAACTCGTCGCGGTCGCGGGACAGGGCCGTCTCTTCGAACTCCAGCCGCGTCAGGGAGGATTCGAGCTCGCGGCGTTCGTTGACCAAAGCGAAGACCCGGCGCTCCGCCTCGCGGCTCTGGTCGCGGTCCTTTTCGATCTCGGTCCGGACCTTTTGGTACGCGGCCTCGGCCTCGGCCTCCCGCTTCTCCGCCGCCTTCAGTTTGACGTCCACTGTCGATTTCTGTTCGCGCAAACGGACCAGCTCGTTCTCCTCGGCCGCGGTCGAAGGATCTTCGACGCGCGCGGCCTGGGACAAGAACTGCCGCAGAGTACGGGCGAAATCGGCGATGGTGCGGCGCAATCTCGAGACGTCGCTTTCCGCCGCGGCGCGCTCGGCCTCTCGTTCGAGTACCGTCACCACCTTGTCCAGGTCAAGGTAGGCGATCTTGACGTCCTTTCCCTGCCCCTCACGGCGCTTGGCCTCTTCGACACGCCGCTCTATGAAAGCTATTTGTCCCTCCAAAGAGCCGACCGTTCTCAGCAGGTCCTGACGACCCTGGCGGGCTTCCGATAACTCCCTTTCGGCGGCTACCAAAGCCCCGCGCTGCTCGTCCTGCTGTTTGGACTCCAGAACGTCGCGGGCTTCCGCCAAGGAAGCCTCTATGTCTTTAAGGCTGGACCTAAGCGGTTCGAGCTCGTTCTTGACGCGGTCCTGCCAAGCGGCCAGATAGATATCTTCCCGCTTCAGGTACTCGGCGTAGGTGGCGCGTAAGCGTTCGCGGGTCTCCGTGGCGCGCTCGAGCTTCTTCACCTGCTTCTCCAAGAACCGCAGGTGCGGGGCCACCTCGCGGCGCAGTCCTTCCACCCTTTCGATGTTCTCTTTGGTCTTGTCGAGTTTCTTCTCGGCCTCGCCCTTCTTCAGCTGATAGACCTTGAGTCCGAGCGCGTCCTCGATCATCTCGCGGCGTTCCTTAGGGCTAGCTGAAAGGATACGGTCGGCCTCGCCCTGAGAGATGATGTGGTGGCCGGAGGGACCGATGTTGGCGGCAGCCAGAAGTTCCTGTACGTCCTTAAGACGCACTTGGCTGCCATTTATGAGGTATTCGTTCTGGCCGTCGCGATGGACGACGCGCTCGAGGACGATCTCGTCGAAATCAAGACCGAAGACCCGCTTCTGATTGTCGAGGGTAACGGATACCGAGGCCCGATTGCCGCGGGACACCTGGTCGGAACCGCCCCAGATGAGATCCTCGCCCTTTTTGCCGCGCATCTTAGAGGGTGACTGTTCTCCGAGCACGAAGCGGAAGGATTCGGCCACGTTCGATTTTCCCGAACCGTTCGGTCCCACGATGGAAGTGATGGGCGCGGAAAACTCCAACTCGCCTTTCTTGGCGAAGGATTTGAAGCCGTTGATAGTGAGGTGTTTTAGATACACGGAGAATGAATTTCAGTTTATGTCATGACGGATCGGCGCACGTGGTCATGCCAATGGTGTTTTCATGCCACCAATTCTTGGCTATTCCTCCTTGGGGCGTCTCCCCCAATGTCCACATTCTGTAACTTTTATTAGAAGTACCCGTGCCCTGGCACCAGTTATCGTAAAAATAGTGATGCCGGTTGACCGAGCCGTTGGTCGCTTCATTAATGGGGTCAGTAGGCAGCACGGGAAGCAATCCGGTCGTCACCAACACTCGCAGGCAGCCTCCGCTGTTGAAACTGTTTTGCCAAGTGCAAGCGCCTTCGGTGGCGGAGGGGTATTTGCCATAGGTAGCGGCGTAGACTTGAAGAGCGGCGGCGAGCTGTTGCATGTCGGCTATTCTGGCCGTGTCCCTGGCTTTCTTCCTGGATTCGCTGAACGAAGCAAAAACTACCATCATCAAAACGCTTATAACCGCCATAACCACGATGATCTCGACCAGGGTGAAGCCCCGGCCGGTTCCTAGTTTGCTTTTCATTGCTTGTATTGTATCGCAATTCTCGGGTCTCGTTCAGGGCGGGCATGTGCATGACCGAAGGTGAACGGCGGCGGGGCAAAGCCCCGCCGCCGTTTACTAACAAATAAAAACTGACAGCTGATCACTACGTCACATCCAGCCCTTCTTTTCTATGGCCTTCTCGGCCGCGTCCTGCTCAGCTTCTTGCTTGGACCTTCCCTGGCCTTCGGCCACCTTCTCCCCTTTCAGGAAGACGCCCACGGTAAAGACCCGGTCGTGATCCGGACCCTCCTGGGCCAGGAGCTCATAGGACGGAGTGATAGAGACCTTGTCTTGGGCAAATTCCTGGAAACGGCTTTTAGGGTCTTGCCACAGGCGCTTTTCGACGATGCGATCGGTCTTGGAGAACAAATGATCGCCAATGAAACGTTCGGCCGCCTCGTAGCCTTGGTCGAGGTAGATGGCGCCGATGCAGGACTCGAAGGCGTTGGCTAGGATGTATTGTCGCGCCCGACCGGTGTCCTTGGCCTCGCCCTTGGACATCAGCATGAAGTCGTTGAGCCCCAGCTTTTGAGCGGAGTCCGACAAGGAAACCGTGTTCACCAAGGCGGCGCGCACGGCGGTCAGCTCGCCTTCGGGCTTGTTTGGGTATTTTCGGAAGAGATAATCGGTGACCACCAGCTCCAGGACGGCGTCGCCGAGGAACTCCAAGCGCTCGTTGTGCTCCTGGGTGGCGCCGCGATGTTCGTTCAGATAAGAGCGGTGCGTGATCGCCGACAGAAGATATTCCTTATGCTCGAAGGTCGTTCCTAAAAGCCGCTCGAGTTTAGATAGGTCGTGGTCCATGATTCAATTTCGAATTATGAATTTCGAATTTCGAATCAATTTCCAAAATTAGAATGCTTAAGGCATTCAAAATTGATTCGAAACTCAAAACTCGAAATTAATAATTTTTCTTAGGCCAGTTTCTTGGAAACCAGGATAGTCACTGCCTTAGTGACTATGGGCAATATATCCTCGTAGAAGTTCAAGTCAAGTATCTCGGCCACCTTGAACCATTTGGCGTCATCGAGCCCACCCTTCTTCTCCATGGATAGCTCGACGTACGGCGCGGTGGCCAGGAAGTAAGTCACCTGCTTGCGGTGCTTGCCAATGTCGGGTTTGTTGGCTACGTATTCGTTAGAACCGAGCTCCGCCTCGATGGATATGTCGAGTCCCACCTCTTCCCTGAGGGCGCGGGTGGCGCCTTCTTCCGAGGTCTCGCTCTCGGCCACCTTGCTCTTGGAGAGGGTCCAATGGCCGAAGATGTCGTGCACCAAAGCTAGATACATCTCGCCCTCATGGACGGCGTAGACCACGGCTCCAGCCAGACGCACTACCGGCATCTTCTCGAAAGGCACGTCCTTCTTCCTTTTAGTGATCTCGTCCTTGCCGGGTTCGCCGATCTCCTTATAGACGGCGCCGAGGACGCCATTCACGAAGCGGCCGGAATTCTCCCCGCCGAACTGTTTGGCCAGCTCGATGGCCTCATTGATGGCCACCTTGGCCGGCACTTCCTTGCGGTCGGAGAAAAGCAGTTCGAACAGGCCGAGGCGCAGGATGTTGCGGTCGACCGGAGAGATGCGATCCAGAGGCCATTCCGGAGCGGCCTTCTCGATGACCAGATCCAGCTCCTTCTGCTTTTGGAGTACTCCGTCGAGCACTCGTTCCATGAAGGCCAGGTCGCTCTTGTTCTTGGCGAACTCGTCGACGTTGCGACGGAGCACGCCCGCCATATCTTCCTTGGCGATGCTGTTCTGGTCCCACTCGAAGAGGGTCTGCAGGATGATGGATCTGGAAAGGTGCCGATTAGCCATAGCGAGATGTGCTGTCATTTATAATAACAGACTCTTTGTCCATCATGTCCACTGGAGTAGAACATGTGGGGATTACTGGCTGAATTACAAATTTCGAATTTTGAATTTCGAAATTGACTCGAAATTCAAAATTCGTCATTCAAAATTTAGCCTACGACTGATTATTTCTTCTCTTCGGTCGGGGTGGCGGCGGATTCGTCTCCGAAAGCCGAACCCTTCATGGCTTCGCGCTTAGCCTTCATGCGTTCTTCGCGAGCGGCCTTCTTCCCGGCCAGGTCGATGATCTGTCGGCCGTTATAAAAGCCGCATTCCAGGCACATGTGGTGCGGGCGGTGGCCGGCGCCGCAGTTCTTGCACGACACGACAGCCGGCGCTTTAAGAGCGTGGTGGCTGCGGCGGTTGGCGGTGTGCGACCGCGTATGTCTCATTCGGACTACCATAATGGCGGCTATTATAGCAGATATTCTAAAAAAGGAAAGGCCCACCCTTCCGGGTGGGCCTAGGGCCGGTCAGGCCACCTGGCGCATGAGCCGCGGCAGCTCCAGCAGTCGCTGGTCGATCGGCGTGGCCGCCAAACGGCATTTGCGGGCTTCTTCGATCAGGGCCAGCTTGCCTTTCAAAGGCTCCGCCGGCTTCTGGTCGGGTTTTATGGCGCCAGCCAAGGATGGTTCATTCACTTTCAGTCTCTCCTGGTTACGTACTGGCTAGAACCATACACCCTTTTAATCGGACAGGCAATTGCGGCAGAAGCTTCGGCGGTGGATATCGGATAGGCCATGTTGTTTGATGAGTTCGCGGTGGGCTTTGGTGCCGTAGCCTTTATGGATATCGAATTGGTATGGCGCGAATGGCGGCGAAGCCGCCATTCGCGCCATGTAACGGTCACGGGTCACCTTCGCCATTATCGACGCCAGGCCGATGACCGGCTCCAGCGCGTCGCCTTTGATGATGGTGATCTGTCGAGTATAGATGGTCGGGGCGCGGAGGGCGCCGTCGAGGCGGACCTCGCAATCTTCGGGAGTCAGGGCTAGCTTATTAAGAGCGCTTCCCATCGCCGCCGCGACGGCGCCCACGATCCCGCGGCTGTCTATGACACTGGCCGCGGCTTGTCCGACCGCGAAATCCAGCGCCCCTACTTTCTTTAGTTCATGTGCCCTGGCAAATATCGTTTCCCGCTTCGCCTCGCTCAATTTCTTCGAGTCCCCCACCCCCGGCACCAGGGACCAATCGAAATCCGCCGGCACTACCGCCACCCCGACCGCTACCGGCCCGGCCAAAGGCCCGCGTCCAGCTTCATCCACACCAACCAACCATTTCATAATTTGCTACAATAATATCACTTATGAACGGCAAACCGCTGACGGCTGAATTCGTCCACCTCCACGTCCATACCCACTATTCCCTTCTGAACGCCCTGCCGACGCCAAAAGAGCTCGCTAAGGCGGCCAAGGCCGACGGCCAGGACGCCTTGGCCATCACCGACAACGGGGCCCTTTACGGTGCCATCGACTTCTATAAGGCCTGCCAAGCGGAGGAGATAAAACCGATCATCGGCATCGACGCCTTCTTGGCTCCCCGCACCCGTTTCGATAAGGACACGGGCATCGACAAGCCGCGCGGCCGCCTGGTCCTCTTGGCTAAGAACAACAACGGCTACCGTAATCTGATCGAGCTGGTCACCCGTTCCTACATCGACGGCTTCTACTATCGACCCCGTCTTGACCAAGAGCTTCTGGAACGCCACCGGGAGGACCTGATCGCCATCATTCCCTCTTTCGCCGGCGAGGTGGCGCAGGCTTTGAAGGATAGGAACGCCGAGAGAGCCGGCGAGCGCCTGGATTGGTACCGGCAAGTGTTCGGCGAGGATTGCTACTTGGAGATCACGAACCATCCGGAGATCCTCGATCATAACGAGAATCAGGAGAGGATAAAGGAACTAGCCCGGAAGACGGGCGTGCCGCTTTTGGCGGCGCACGACGTGTACTATCTGCGTCCGGAAGACCGCGTGGCCCGCGAGACCATGGTGAAGATCCAAAACGGCGGCGTGGTGGACTTAAGCGGCGCGCTGGATGAGGCCGAGGACTTTTCCTTCCTCACTCAAGAGGAGATGAAGCGGCGGATGGCCGACGTGCCGGAAGCGGTCGCTAACACGGTGAAGGTGGCCGAGGCCTGCAACGTGGAGATCCCCATCGGCACGGTCTGGTACTTCCCTAACTACATCATCGAGAGCGGCCAGGAGCCGGACGATGAGCTGAAGGAACTGGCCTACAAAGGAGTCGCCTGGCGCGGGCTGTCACTCGATGATGTTGAGGTGAAGACCCGCCTCGACTACGAGCTCGAGGTCATCAAGATGAAGGGCTACGCCAAGTACTTCCTGGTGGTGGGCGACCTGCTGCGCGAGGCGCGGGAACGCGCGATCCTGACAACCATCCGCGGTTCGGTGGCCGGCAGTCTCACTACCTACGTCTTGGGCATCACCAACGTGGATCCGCTTGAATACAAGCTTCCCTTCGAGCGGTTCTTGAACCCGGAGCGCCCTTCGGCTCCCGATATCGACATGGACTACGCCGATAATCGGCGCGACGAGATCATCGAGTACGCCAAAGAGAAGTACGGCGAGGACAAGGTGGCGCAGATCGGTACCTTCGGCACCATGATGGCCCGTGCCGCCGTGCGCGACGTGGCCCGAGCCTTGGGCCACGCATACTCGGTCGGCGACCGGGTGGCCAAGCTGATCCCCATGGGCAGCCAGGGCTTTCCCATGACCATCAAGAAGGCTCTGGAGATCGAGCCGGAGCTCTCTAAGATATACAAGGGCGAATCGGAAGTGCGCGAGGTGATCGACTTGGCGAAGATGATCGAAGGACGCGTGCGGCACCTGGGAGTGCACGCCGCCGGCGTCGTCATCGCGCCGGAACCCTTGAATCACTTCGTGCCGGTGCAGCCCGACCCGAAGACCGGCAAGCTGATCACTCAATACGAGATGCGCTCGGTCGGCGAGGACGGCGTCGGACTCCTCAAGTTCGACTTCCTGGGTATCAAGAACCTGGCCATCCTGGCTGACGCCGTCCGGCGCGTGCGCAAGATCCGCGGCATCGAGGTGGACATCGAGAACATTCCGCTCGACGACAAGCTGACCTTCGAGATGCTGGCGCGCGGCGAGACGATGGGCCTGTTCCAGCTGAACGGCACCGGCATGACGGCCTTCTTGAAGCAGCTCCGGCCGTCGACCATCCACGACATCAACGCCATGGTGGCTCTCTATCGCCCGGGCCCGATGGAGTCGATCCCGCAGTACATCGAGCGCAAGCATAATCCGGCCCTGGTCTCGTATCTCGACCCCCGGCTCGAGACCATCCTCGATCGCTCCTATGGCGTGATCACCTACCAAGACGACGTCATGATGACGGCCATTACCCTGGCCGGATACTCCTGGCTCGACGCCGACAAGCTCCGCAAGGCCATGGGTAAGAAGATCCCGGAGGTGATGGAGGCCGAGAAGGAGAAGCTCTTAAAGGGCTTCGTGGAGAAAGGCAAGCTTACGCCTCAAAAGGCCGATCAGCTGTGGAAATTGATCGAGCCGTTCGCCGCTTACGGCTTCAACAAGGCGCACGCCGCCAGTTACGGCCGCGTGGCCTACCAGACGGCCTATATGAAGGCTAACTATCCGGTCGAATACATGTCGGCGGTCTTGACCGCCGACTCGGGCGACACCGAGAAGATCTCCGAGATCATCCACGAATGCGAGCGTATGGGACTAGAAGTCCTGCCGCCGGACATCAACGAATCCTTCGCCGACTTCTCCGTGGTGCCGGGGACGGAGAAGATCCGCTTCGGTCTCACCACCATCAAGAATTTCGGCGAAGGCATTGCCGAAGCCATCATCGAGGAACGGAAGCGGAACGGTCCGTACGCTTCTTTGGCCGACTTCCTTTCCCGCGTGCACGACCGCAACCTGAACAAGAAATCGCTTGAAGCCTTGATCCAGACTGGCGCCTTGGACCGGTTCGAGGACCGCGGTCTCATGTATGGAAATATCGACAATCTGCTCGCCTTCAACAAGGCGGAAGTCTCGGCCAAGGAGGCGTCGCAGGAGTCGCTTTTCGGCGGCGGCTTCGCCGCCGCCTCCCTCCGCCTCGATCCGGTCGCTCCTCTCCTCGACGCGCAGAAATTATCCTGGGAGAAGGAGCTGCTAGGCGTCTACGTGTCCGGTCATCCGCTCGATCAGTATCAAGGCGAGCTCAATAAGCCGCCGCGGATCCCGATCGGGGCGATCGTGAACGCGGTCAATAACAAGGAAGAGATCAACGTGGTGCGCATGAAAGGCGGTGTGGTCACTGCCGGCATGGTGGAAAGCGTGCGCGAGCTCCTTACTAAGAAGGGCGACAAGATGGCCTTTATCCAG
The DNA here is from genome assembly GCA_964608605.1 of uncultured Candidatus Saccharibacteria bacterium. Classification (GTDB taxonomy): domain Bacteria; phylum Patescibacteriota; class Minisyncoccia; order Phycocordibacterales; family UBA918; genus OLB19. Next base: position 216,489 of record CAZSOS010000001.1, on the reverse strand, counting down.
CTCGTCGATCATACCCATCAGATCGAGATGACCGCCTTCCCCGAGACCTACCGTGCGCTCCAGGACGTGTTGCGGCCGGCCGCCTGCGTGGCGGTCAAGGGCAAGTTGCAGCTGCGCAATGACCAGCCGACCATCCTCTTAGATAACGCGAAGCTATTGACCCCGTTAGAGAGCCCTGTTCAGGGTGCTTAATGACCTACTAGTCTATTGCGGGTATATGCCAGTACCCTCTAACGGGGTTGACGACCGCGGTCTAGCGGTTATGATGTTTACAACAGAGATTGCCGTGGCTACCACCCATGGGTCGAAGGACGCTTTTAAGCCTAATCTGTCCAATAAGCCGTTATACTAGTCTGACTAGTATAACGGGAAGTCCGGTGGAACCGCGATCAAGATCGCCCGGGCAAAAATTCAGACACCTGAATTTTTGCCCGGGCGCTTTTCGTTCCCATTTATCAATTCATCCTCTCGATCATGTCCAACCTCGAACATAAACGCCACACTCTTGCCCACCTTTTGGCGGCGGCGGTGCTGCAGAAATATCCGCACGCCAAATTGACCATCGGTCCGGCCGTCGACACCGGCTTTTACTATGACATCGACTTCCAAGGAGGCGAACCGGTTGGCGACGCCAATCTGCCGGCCATCGAGAAGGTCATGAGGAAGCTATTGCCGGCCTGGAAGGAGTTCTCTCACCGCGAGGTTTTGGCCGAGGAGGCCAGGACCATCTTCGCGGGCAATCCCTACAAACTAGAGCTTATAGAGGAGATCGCGAACAGCGGGGAGACCATCACTCTCTACAAGAGCGGCGACTTCGAGGACCTCTGTCGCGGCGGACATAGTGAGAATCCGGCCGCGGACATCGACCCGGCGTCCTTCAAGCTCACCAAGGTGGCCGGCGCCTATTGGCGCGGCGACGAACAGAACGCCATGTTGACTCGTATCTATGGCCTGGCCTTCGAGACCAAAGACGAGCTTGAAGCCTACGAAAAGCAGCTGGCCGAAGCCAAAGAGCGCGACCATCGCAAGCTCGGCAAGGAACTCGATCTCTTCACTTTCTCCGATCTGGTCGGCGCCGGATTGCCGCTTTGGACCACTAAGGGCACGGTCTTGCGCCACGCTCTTGATTCCTACATCTGGGAGCTCCGGGAAAGTCATGGCTATCAGCGGGTCACCATCCCTCACATCACCAAGAAGGACCTCTACGAGACCTCCGGACACTGGGAGAAGTTCGCCGACGAACTCTTTCGCATCAGTACCCGCGAGGGCAAGGAGTACGCTTTAAAGCCGATGAACTGTCCGCACCACACGCAGATCTTCGACCGCAAGCCGCACAGCTATCGCGAGATGCCGCAACGCTACGCCGAGACCACCATGGTCTATCGCGACGAACAGTCAGGCGAGCTGGGCGGTCTCACCCGCGTACTTTCGATCACTCAGGACGATAGCCACGTGTTCTGCCGTCACAGACAGGTTAAGGAAGAGTTCTTCCGCATCTGGGACATTGTCGACACCTTCTACGGTACCTTCGGCTTCAAGCTCCGAGTCCGGCTCTCCTTCCACGAACCGTCGGAGATGGAGAAGTACTTGGGCACCCCAGAGATCTGGAATAACGCCGAGAACGCGCTCCGTGACATCGCTCGCGAGCGCCAGGCCGATTACTTCGAAGCTCCTGGCGAAGCGGCCATGTACGGCCCCAAGCTCGACTTCATGGCCAAGGATTCCATCGGCCGCGAGCATCAGGTGGCCACCATCCAGCTCGACATGAACCTGCCGGAGCGCTTCGATCTCACCTGTATCAATGAGGCGGGCGAAAAAGAGCGTATCGTCATGATCCACTGCGCCATCATGGGTTCGATCGAGCGTTTCTCGGCCGTCTTGATCGAACACTTAGGCGGCCGCTTTCCGCTGTGGTTGGCACCAGAGCAGGTAGCCATCCTGCCGGTCTCGGAGAAGCACAATGACCCGGCGCGCGAGCTCTACGCGAAGCTCAAGGCGGCCGGTATAAGATGTATGCTGGATGACGCCAACGAGTCCTTGGGCAAGAAGATCCGGGCGGTGAAGCAACAGAAGATCCCGGCCTTCGTGGTCATCGGCGACAAGGAGGCCGAGTCTGGACAGTTGACCCTGGAAATGAGCGATGGCAGCAAGCTGGAGCACAGTGCCGACGAGCTGGCTGACTACTTGAAAGTCAAGGTATCCGCGCGTTCGCTTTAGCGGATGCCACAGAGGCAAGACAAAGGCCGGCCCCGAAGGGGCCGGCCTTTGTCTTGGACGATGAGTGCTATAAATATATTCTGTCATGTAAGATCATCCGCCTAGTCTTTTCATGGCGCAGTGAACGCGATCGATCTGCTCGGCCCTTTTCATGATATCATTGATGATATCATGAAGATCTATGGCCCAGTGATTCTCATGATACGATCATGACAGAACAAAAACGAAAAAGCCGGACCAAATGGTCCGGCTTTTTCTCGCTCCCGCCCGTCTACACAAGTCTGACTTGTGGGACTACTTCAAGTAGTCGGGCTTCTCGCCTATAGGCAAGTTCGGGGGAGTATCGTCGTGATAATAGGTTATGTAAGGCTCTGGCCTATCCTCGGTAGGCGCTGGAAGCTCGTAGACCTTGGTCGGGCAGATCGTGGGGATCTGACAGACTACTTCTGGTTCTGTCCACTGTACTTCGCTACCAGCGCTTCTACTTTTTTTCGGTTCTCCACGTCGGTCTCGCTCAAGCCGGCGGTAGCGCCGTAGAGAGAGAATCCAAGCACAGTGCCCTTCTTGATGACGAGCACGTAAGCGATGAAGAGAGCCCAGAGGGTCAATACCGCGTAGAAGAGGAAGGTCAGGAAGGCGCCAGCTTCGAATCCGGTGTAAGGCACCTGGGTCAAAGCGATGACGTATCCCTGATCGCGCTTCTCGTAGACTTCGAGTCCGCCAACGGTAACCTCGACGCGGCAGGTGCGGCTGGAGTTGTCTTCACCGCGAACGTTCATGATGAACTCGGTGTTGCGGTTGACGATGACGTCCACTTCGCCGGTCTTGTAGTGGCGGCGCTCAGAGACGCTGTAGTGCGAGATGTCGAAGATGGTCTTTCCCTGGTCGTCGCGGATGCGGAGACCCTCGGTGTCGGTGGTCTTCCAAGAAAGGGTTACCTTCTCGCCGCGGTTGACGCGGGACTTGGAGACCTTGAGGTCGCAGGTAGGGGTCTTGTCCTCCTTATCGACGCGCACGGTCACCGTACAGGTAGCTTCGTTGTTGGTCTGGAAGTTACGAGCGGTCAGAGTGAAGGTGTTGACGTCGTTCTCGAGGATCACGGTCTCGGAGCCGTTGCGGGAGACGCCTCCCGGCATCGGGCTGATGTGGACCATGTCAGCGTTGGTGGTCGCCCAAGTAAGGGTGATCCGATCGCCACGCTTGACGTTGTTGCCAACGTTGGCGCGCAGGTATTCGCAGCGAGGGATATCCTTATTGGTGATGTTCGTACCGATAGAGACGGTGCAGGAACCGTTGCCTCCGGTTCCGACCGCGGTCAGAGTGAAGGTGCGGTTACCGCTAACGAAGACATTGACCTGTCCCTGATTCACTGGAGAGACGTTACCGACGCCGCTGATCGAGACCGAGCTAGCGTTGGTGGTCGACCAGGAGAGGGTCACGGTAGCGCCCTCGACGGGCACGTTCACGTGGCTGGAATTAAGGTAGTTACAAACGGCGGCCAAAGGCGGCTGAACCGTGATAGTGACGGCGCAAGAACCGTTGCCTCCGGCCGAAGTGGCGGTCAGAGTGAACGTGGTGTCAGAGCTGACGGATACCGGGTGGTTACTACCACTCGCGGCCACGCTACCGATGCCGCTGATCGAGACCGATCCAGCGTTGCTAGTGCTCCATGAGAGGTAGACAGTATCACCGCCGTACTTCACCGACGAGGCACTAGCTGTCAAATAATGACAGACGGCTGCCGGAGTCGGAGGCGGAACGTAGGTCGGAGGCGTGTAAGTCGGGGTGTCTGGAGTAGAGGGGGTGGAAGGAGTGTAACTTCCGCCGTAGCCGCCACCGCTAGTGGAGTCACAACAACCGGAACCATAGTCGCCGGTGCCAGACCAGTCGCCCCATCCAGTATCATAACTATCACCGGTATAGTCGCAACAACCGGAACCGTAGTCTCCGGAACCAGACCAATCACCCCAGGCCTCTACCTTGTCGATAGAAGTGCTGAGGCCATCGATAGAACTGTTAACCTGAGGAAACTGAGGTATGACCACAAAAACCATGACCGCTGCGGTAGAGGCAGCGATGATGCCAAAGAGGAATACCTTGGTATTGATAAAATTTTTCATAAATAATTGATAGAATTTGTAACTACCGGATCATTCCGGATAATGAAGACGAAACATGGTTTCGTCGCCAACATCCATAATGAATGTTTTAGTGGTCGCGGATGAATCATCCGCGACCACTTTTTTCAGTTCAGAACGAACCGGCCATTTGGCCGAGGCGAGCCAGCGAAGCGTAGATCGCCGCGGGCGGCGGCGGGACGATGCCCCCCGAAGCCTTGTGGCAGGCTTCCCACCGGCGGATGTCCTCACGGACCTGCCGATAGCAGCGCGCGCATTCTTCCAGGGTCTTGCCGCCCCATTTGGCGTCGAAGGCTCGGCAGCGGCGCTCATTGGCCTTCTGCTGTTCGGCCGCCGAGCGGCAGCTGGACTGGCCGACCTTCCACTGCGCGCCGCGGGCCGCGGCGTCCTGGCTTCTGGTCAGGGCTGCGACTTCCGCCTTGCAGGTGGAGGCCGACTTGCAGTACTGTCCGGCTTCGGCGGTGTTGATGCCGCCGAATGAGGCGAAGATGATGAGCGCGGCCAGGAGGCCGAAGGCGGAGAGGATGATGTGGCGCATGACGCGCTCCTTTCTGTTTTGAACCGAATCCTGAGGAACTGATGAAGGTACGAGGTGGTTTGGAAGCACTATACTCCCGAAACCTACTTATCTACCATCTTAGCATATTTGGGTCTTTTTGTCAAGCATCCAAAAAGCCCCGTTTATAGGGGCTTTTTGGATACCAGAGTGGCTTCGACGATGAAGCGGTCTTCCTTGGCGCCGAAAGTATCGCAGGTGGCCAGAGTGAGTTTGGCCTGGCTGGCCTTGGTGGGCACCATGACGGCGCTAGCCTTGGCCTCGTATACCCTATCCACGCGGTAGGTGTATTCCATGTCGCTCGACTTGAGGGTGATGGTATCGCCCCATTTGAGGTTCTGGATGCCGTTGAAGGCCTGGTAGTTCTTATTGAAGACGTTCTTTAGGTAACTGGAATGGCCGAGAATAAGGATATTTCCCTGTTCATCGTTGAGATCGGCCGAGTCCGGGTGGCGCACCACGCCCTTAAGCAAGGCGGCATCCAGATCGGCCACGCTGCGGGAGGCGGGATTAAGGACGGTCACGGTGCGATCTAGAGGGCTAAGAGAGATACTGATCGGGAAAGGATCGTTATTTATAGCCACGGTAGGGGTTTCCTCGATGACCGGCTGCGCTGCCGCCGGTTCTTCCTCTATGACTGAAGCGGTTTCCTCGGCTTTCTTGGCCTCGTTATCGGTCGGGGCCTCGGGCACGAAGTCGATGAAATAGAGAAAGCCGTAGCCGATCATCATGACCACGAAGAAGACGCCTAAGAAAGCGCTCATTCGCGGCATTATTTCGTTGAAGAATCGGGAGAGATCCATAGGTTTGATCCTTATATAATACACGAAATAGGTAATTTGTCAAGGTTGGTGGCGCGTCTGACCACCTGCCCCCTACCCTCCGGGCCCAAGCGATGGTGGATATCCACCCGCCGGGCATTGACTTAACGCGACGATAGCGTCCTTGACAAATCATTAAAAACATGTATCATATAAGGATTAATCGAATTTTATTTATGAACAACGAACGAAACGAGCAGATGCTTCGCGTGATGGCCGTGATCGGCTTCGTGGTGATGGTATGCCTCTTGGCCTGGTTGGCCGTGCAGGCAGTACGTTTTCTCCCGACCGCCTTCTCTTCCCTGGCCAACATCTTCGAAGCCAACCAGCGCGACTATGAAGATCGGTTGACCGACAATGATGACGATAACGACACTGTCGTGATCGAGGGCGATAATGAGATCGTGGTCACCAACCCGCCGGCCGCTACCACCACTACTCCGGCAGTGACGGCGACCTCGACCGTTACCACCACTCCGGCCCCGATCACTCCGGTCGTTTCCAAGCCCGCTACTTCCACGCCGGTGCAGTGGAAGACTGTGGTCACCTACAAGACCCCGGTTTCCGATCCTAAGGGCCACACCGATCTTTCGGTAAGCTTCTCAGCTGTTGGTTACATGAACTCTGCCGGCCGTTTCGTCGCCGCTGACGAGCTGTCTCGCCGCGACAATGGCGCCATGCAGTTCGTGGTGAAGAACCTTGGCACCAAGACCTCGTCCGATTGGACGTTCGTTGCCGAGCTGCCTAACGGTTCTAGCATGACCTCGAAGTCGCAGGCCCCCCTGAAGCCTCAGGAAAGCGCCACCTTGACCGTGGTCTTCGGAGCTTCGGAGACCCGTGGTTCGGAATACGTCGGCGTGACCGTCGAAGGCGGTTCTGACTCCGATCGCTCGAATAACAGCTTCCGGACTCGCGTGAACGTGCGCTAGCAGATATACTAGTCAGACTGGTATTAGACACAAAAGGCCGGCCCCTTGGGGCCGGCCTTTTGTGTCTCTAAACCCTCTACCCTAAACCCTTCACCCTAGCGTGCTAAATATCCAAGTTAGCGGTCTTGGCGTTCGACTGGATGAAGGACTTGCGGTTCTGCACGTCCGTGCCCATGAGGATGTCGAAGACGCGATCGGCAGCCTCGGCGTCATCGACATTGACCTGCTTCAAGACGCGGTTCTCGGGATTCATGGTGGTCTCCCAAAGCTCTTCGGCGTTCATCTCGCCAAGGCCCTTGTAGCGCTGGATGCGGGCCTTGCCGCTCTTCTTGGCGGCGACCTCCCCTTCTTCTTCAGCCTCCGGTTCGGCTTCTCCACCCTCTTCGATCTCCTCGGCCGGCTCTTCGCCGACGATGTTGAATTTTTCGGCGTCGCTATAGGCGTAGCTCACTTCCTTCCCTTTCTGGATCTTGTAAAGCGGCGGCTGAGCGATGTAGATATAGCCACCGTCGATCAAAGGTTTGAAGTGCCGGTAGAACAAGGTCAAAAGCAGCGTGCGAATATGCGCTCCGTCGACGTCGGCGTCGGTGGCGATGATAATCTTGTGGTAACGCAGACGTCCCAGGTCGAAGACGTCGCCGATGGCGGTGCCAAGCGCCACCACTAGGTTCTTGATCTGTTCGGAGGCCAGCATCTTGTCGATGCGGGCGCGCTCGACGTTGAGGATCTTGCCTCGAAGCGGCAGCACGGCCTGGGTCTTGCGGTCGCGACCCATCTTGGCCGAACCGCCGGCGGAGTCTCCCTCCACGATGAAGAGCTCCGAGTCCTCGGCTCGCTTGGATTGGCAGTCGGCCAGCTTACCAGGCAGCGACATGCCCTCCAGAGCGCCCTTGCGAAGCACGCTGTCCTTGGCCGCCTTGGCCGCCTTGCGGGCCTTCACGGCGATGATCACCTTGTTGATGATGGCCTTGGCGTCGTCCGGATTCTCTTCGAGGAAGGTGGAGAAGCCTTCGCTGAAGACGGACTCCACCGCGCCACGGGCCTCGACGGAACCAAGCTTGGCCTTGGTCTGGCCTTCAAACTGGATCTCCGGCATCTTCACCGACACCACCACGGTGATGCCCTCGAGGACATCGTCGCCGGTGAAGGCATCGTCCTTCTCCTTCAGCCAGCCGTTCTTGCGCGCGTAGGAATTGAGGGTACGGGTGAGAGAGGTCTTGAAGCCGGTGATGTGGGTGCCGTGTTCCGGGTTGAAGATGTTGTTGGCGAAGGCCGAGACGCGCGGGCTGATATCGTCAGCGTACTGCAGGGCCACCTCGACGGAAAAGACGTTCGGCGCCGGATCGAGCTTCTCCACGTAGAAGATGTTCTTATGGATGACCTTCTGGTGCTGGTTGTTGAAGGCGACCAGTGAACGCAGGCCCTCTTCGAAGTAGAAGGTCATGGACGGCGCTTCGACTCCCAGATCGCCTAGGTATATCTGGCCTTTAAGGTCGAGTTTCTTCAGGGTCTTCTCGTCGAGCTCTCGAGCGTCGATGACGGTGATGCGGAGCGCCTTCACCAGGTAGGCCTGCTGGCGCAGGTGGGCGACGATACGCTTGTAGTCGTAATTGATCTCCTTGAAAATGCTGACGTCGGCCTGGAAGGTGATGATCGTGCCGTGCTCTTCGGTCTTGCCCACTTTCTTCACTTGGTACTTGGCTTTGCCGATCGAGTACTCCTGCATGTAGTAGCCGCCGTCCTTGTGGACCTCGGCGATCATGTGGGTCGACAGCGCGTTCACCACCGAAGAACCGACGCCATGGAGGCCACCCGAGACCTTGTAGCCGGATTCATCCCCGCCGAATTTGCCGCCGGCATGCAAAGTGCAGAGGATGGTCTCGAGGGCCGAGACACCGGTCTGCTTATGCTTGTCCACCGGAATGCCTCGGCCGTTGTCGGCCACGCGGATGTAGTTGTCAGGCAGAAGGGTTACCTCGATACGGTTGGCATGTCCGCCCATGGCCTCGTCGCGGGAGTTGTCGAAGATCTCCCAGATGAGATGGTGCAGGCCGTCCGGACCGGTGGTGCCGATGTACATGCCCGGGCGCTTTCGCACCGGCTCCAATCCCTCCAGCACGCTGATCGAGGACGCGTCGTAACTGCCTTTTGCCATAGATGAAAAATCGTTGTTAAGTCCTTATATTATAGCATATTTTGGGGAAAACCGCCTTGTGTTATCCAGTCCGGAACGGTATTTTTATGATAGACAGAAACTAGGAGACCGATCATGTGGTTCACCATTCCGGGGTCCATCATTCCCAGGCCGCGACCGGCAAAAAGGCCGCCTCAAGGCGGCGGCATCGTACTTCATCTCATCGCTGGCGAGCACTTCGACTAGCGTACCTCGTACCCGCGCTCACGGGCGACTTGGTAGACGTCATGCATGATGGCATCTACCTCCTCGCCGGTGAGCGTTTTTTCTTTGGATTGGAAGACCAGGCGGTAGGCGTAAGAGACGCGACCGTCTTTCGGGAAGCGGTCGAAGAGAGTGACGCGGACGCAGAGATCGCCGGCCTTTTCTTTAAGGATCGCTTCTATGTCGGTCTCGGACACGCCAGCTTCCACCCACATGGCGATATCCCGAGCTACCGCCGGGTAGACGGAGAAAGGCTTGTAGGACACGCTAGAGGATTCCGCCAGGGCCTCATAAGCCGCTGGTTCAGGAAGATTCTTCATGATCTTGCCTAGGTCGAGCTCTGCCACTCCCTCGATGATCGGAACATCGATGTCGATGCCGAGTTTAAGGCCCAGGGCCGCCATCGCCGCCTTAAGGGTCGGATCATCGGTCTTCGCTTTATATCCCGAAGGGCTGTTGACGCCGAGCGCCAAGAGGTAGCGTTCGCCCACTTGATCGAACACCGTGCCGAGCTCGAAAAGCCGTATCTGCCGCAGGCCCAAGAGGTCGGCATTGGGAACGTTCTTAAGGAGCGCCTCCTTCATGTTGTCGGCGAGCCGACTGCGGAGATAGCCCTTGTCGGCCGCGAAGGCATTGGCCATTTTCACGATGTCCCTGTCTCGGAAGGAACTGGTGAAGATCTCGGAAAAACCAAGTCCGATGAGGGCGTCGCGGATCTGTTCGGAATAATAAAAGCGCTTGTTGATCTCGGTCAGGGCGATCGGAGAAGGAGTGATAGCCGCGACATGCTCATAGCCGTAGACGCGACCGATCTCTTCGATCAGGTCTTCCGGAATGACCAGGTCGGTCCTTTCAAGCGGCGGAGTCACGGTCAAAACGTCATTATCGAATTTATGTTCCCAGCCGAATCTTTTGACGATCGACAGGATCTCCTGGGATGAGAGGTCGACTCCCAGGACGCTGTTAATCTTTTGGAGCTCCACGGAAACGGTCTGGGTAGCTTCAGGGTTAGCATCAAGGAGACTTTCGACGTAGCCGACGAGTTGGCCGCCAGCGACTTCGAGGATGAGGTCTACCACCGCCTTAACGCCGAAAGGCACCATCTTTGGCACGATGCCGTTCTCGTAGCGCGAAGAGGCGTCAGAACGTAGCTTGAGACGCGCGGCGGTCTTGCGGGTGGCGACCGGGTCCCAGTTGGCCGCTTCGATGATGATGTCGGTCGTGGTCGGCGATATGCCCGAGTCCTTCCCGCCCTTGATGCCGGCGATGGAAAGCGCTTGGCCGTCGAGTGTGGAAATGAGGGTGTCTGCTTCGGTGAAGGCGTATTCGGTGTCGTCGAGGGCGGTCAGCTTCTCCCCCGCCTTGGCCGACCGCACCAAAAGACCGCCCGGCAGTTTCGCGGCGTCAAAAGCGTGCGACGGCTGTCCCAGATCGAACATGATGTAGTTGCTGACGTCGACTATGTTATTGATACTTCTCTGGCCGATGGTTTCGAGCGCGGTCTTCAGCCAGTCGGGAGAAGGTCCGACCTGCACACCTTTGATCAGTGCCGCCGCGAAGCGGCGGCACCTCGGCGTCTCCAGCCGGATGTCTATCTCCGTGGTGGCCGGCAACAGTTCGACCGTGTCCTTGAGCGGGTCTTTGCTGAGCGGCATATCCAATATGACCGACAGATCCTTGGCGATGCCGCGATGCGACAGCGCCCACATGGCCTTGTCAGGGAGCACTTTGACGTCGATGACCGTGTCGTCGCCAACCGGCTCCATCTCCTCGATCTCCCAGGCATGGAAAGTGAGGGCTTCGGCCACCTTATCCGGCGCCGGCAAACCGCCGTCAAAGTAGCTATTCAGCCAGTTGTAGGAAACTTTCATGGTGGATACTTAAAATTGATTTACCACGCGCAGATCTCCGGTGTAGAAAAGCCGCACGTCGTCGACGCCGTACTTCATCATAGCCAGACGATCCATGCCCATGCCGAAGGCAAAGCCTTGATAGACAGACGGGTCGATGCCGGCATTTTGAAGCACGTTCGGATGCACCATGCCGGCGCCCATGATCTCGATCCAGCGGCCGCGGAGTTTCTCCGGAGCGTCATCGCCCGTGAGGCGCATGTCGACCTCCACTCCCGGCTCCACGAAAGGAAAGAAACTGGGGCGCAGGCGCACTTCGGTCTGTCCGCCGAAGAAGCGCGAGAAGAAAAATTCCAGCGTACCCTTGAGGTGTCCTAGGGACACGCCTTTGTCGACCATCAATCCTTCGAGCTGATAGAACTGGGCCTCATGGGTGGCGTCAGTAGCTTCGTTCCTAAAGACCTTTCCGGGCACGATGATGCGGATCGGCGGTTCGTGGCTCTCCATGTAGCGCACCTGCACCGGCGACGTATGGGTACGAAGTACATGATCGGGTTTTCCTTCGATATAGAAAGTATCCTGCATGTCGCGGGACGGATGGTCCTTGGGGACGTTGAGCAGATCGAAGTTGTAGCGGATCTCCTCCAGCTCCGGGCCTTCGGCGAAGACGAAGCCGAGTTCGGCAAAGATGGCGTTGACCTCGCTGACGATGCGTGAAAGCGGATGTTTGTGTCCCGGTTGTTCCATGATCAAAACCAATTCTGTGAAAGCTGCAGCTGATAAATCACCCGTCCATCATAAATGTATATCCCGCCATTCACCACTCTAGCCTCTAGGCCTTCGCCGACGAGGATCGGCTGGCGGTTCTGCCAGGAACGATCGTCGATCTCGACCAGGTAGATGCCGCTTTGAAGCCCCATGATGACCAGGTCCGTGCTGTTGGGAAAGAAATCGAAGTAGCTCACTTCCTCTCCGTTATCATCCATGCGGATGATGGGTCGGCAAGGGTCGCCGTCCTTGACGGTCTGCACCTCCAGCATGGATTCCTCGAAGTCGGCCCCCGCGCTGGCTTCGGCTACGCTGCCAAAGGCCACGCCGCCGGTCTGTCTGGTCGAAGTGGCGGCTTGGTATGGAGCGAAAGTCTCGGCGCAGTAATAATAAGGCATCGAAGAACGGTTGCCCACGTAACTGGCGAAGACGGCCCCTTCGTCTTCGAACAGCCTCACTCCGCGCCATTCTTTGGTAGTGGTGGCCAGTTCGGCGGTAGTGGTAGCGACACCTGGATTCAAGGTGGTGCGCATCCGTTCGACCATGCCGGTCTCGGCCACGGTCTCGCCGTCTTCGGTGAAGTACTTCACCAGATCGGCGAATTCGATGTTGGCGGTCATGGTGGAAGTGGCGGCGCGCGGTTCGAACAGATACTGATTGGAAGCGGTGGAATTCTGGAGCACGGTGGAGCTCGAGGTGAGCACGGCCACTCCGCCTTCCGTGCGCCAAGGCGTTATCAATCTCACTTCGGGCACGAGCGGCAGGTTGAAGGCCTGCGCTTCGGTCACCAAATGCGGGTAGACCGGCAGTTCCTTGACCCAGGTGTGGTGCTCGGCCTTCTGCACGTGCACCCTGTGGGTGCCGGTCTCAAGTCCTTGGGCGTAGAAAGCGCGGCGGAAGACGCGGGTCTCCCGAACCAGCTCGTTGTTTATGTATATCTGCGCCCCGGTCTTCTCCGCGGCCACGTAGAGGCCGCCGGTCGAGACGAAGCCGGTCTGGCCGAGGTCGAAGCGGTAGCCGCTGGCGTAAAGAAAAAGAAAAGGGATGGCGGCCGCGAAAATCCCCACCAGCAGATAGAAGAAAACGTTGCGATGACTATATGAGAGCGGTTGTAGTTGGGGGGACATGAATTTAGTTGTCAGTGATTAGTTGTCAGTGATTAGTGTGGTGCGGCTCTGCCGCACCGATAAAATTGCGAAGCAATTTTATCCACTAACAACTGACAACTAAAAACTATGACCTAGATTTTGGGGTTACCCAAAAGCCCATGTAGCGGCCGAACATCAGTCGCGTCTGGGCGTCGAGGCCGGGGATGGAGCTGAACACTACCATCGTTATCGGCACCAGCACCCATTGGAGCGCCATCACCACGTAGGAAAAGCGAGAACGGCCCTCCGGACGCTTCGGTATCAAGGTGAGCGATATCACCGCCGAGATCACCAATCCGAACATCGCCAGTATGAGCAGGTTACGCACCACTATGGGCAAGTTATATGATAACACCGTTTCGTGGAATACCCTTCCTCCGAGGAATATCGGCGCCCAGCCGAGGATGAAGAGCATGATCGGGTTGGTCACCAATGACCAGTAGCCCTCGGCCTGCTGGGCGGCGATCTTCAGGCGCTTGCCGAACGAGATGTTCTTGTTCTTGGTGAAATGATAGACGATATAAACGAAGTTTTCGACGCCATAGGTCCAGCGGCGATGCTGCTTGTAGATGTTCTTGATGGTGCCATACAGGGTGGAAGCGGTGTTGGCGTCCATGGAGACTGGGTACGACAGCGGAATGACGTCATATTCCCCGTCGTTAGCCAATAGCAGGTTCCAATAGATGCGCGAATCTTCGCTGACCATGTTGCGCTGCCAGTAGCCGACCTCGTAAAGCGCCTGGAACGGCACTGAGTGCGAGGAGAAGGTGGCCATGCGCTCGGGACGCTCCTGCTGCACCATCTCCCAGAAGGTGGACGACATAGCGACCACGCGCGACAGTGCTCCAGCCTGCCAGAGATTGTTGTTGAAAAGCGGTACCGGCTGGAAGGAGCTCTTAAGCGGTCGCACGGCGGTCATGAAGTGCCATACTAGGCAGTTGAAATAGTCGGGGTATACGACCGTGTCGATGTCGAAGATCGATACCAGGACATTCTCGTAAGCTATACGCTTCTCGTCGAGAACGCGAACGCGCAATTCTTCGGCGGCGAACGAAGCGTTAGATCCTTTGCCAGCCATCTCACCAGGAACCTTGGACGGGTGCTTGGTGACTATGAAAGCGCCGAAGTGGCCCTCCCATTTTTGTCTCATATTTTCCGCGGCTTCGGCGGCTTCTTCGCCTCCGGCCTCTTCTCCGGCCAAGACGACGGTGATCTTCTTCGTATCGTACCGGCTACGGCTTAAAGAATGGAGAGAAGCGTCGATAACCTCCTCCGGCTCCTTATAAAAAGGCAGTATCACGGCGTGATGTAGATGATCGTATTGGAAACGGGACAACAGCTCCTCCCAGTCGAGCGACATATGGTGGCGGAGCCGCTTCCAGTTGTAGCGAAGATGATAGGAAAGAAAGGCGGTCTTAAGGACCCAGTAGATGGCGAAGGCAATAATGAAATAGGCGGCGAAAAAAGGCGCGTAGAAGGAAACGAGGACGACGCCGATCAGGGTGGTCCAGGAAGCCAGGCCTGGCAATATTTCCAAGATCCGGTAGAGGCGGCGGTCGCGGCCTGAAAGTTCGGTGGCCCGCCCTACGTGAAAGTCCGCTCGTCGGGCGTATGGCAAAAGATGCTGTTTTTCCTCCATGATAAGTTAGGGCCCACTATAACCCTTCAAAAAGCCCTTTGTAAAGGGCGGCCGCGGGAAATTCTCGAATATTCAAGATCTGTTTTGAGCCGGCTCCCGGGCTTGAACCGGGGACCTATGGATTACAAAGCCATTGCTCTACCAACTGAGCTAAGCCGGCTCAAAAAAGACCTTATCAATGATGCAACGAACGGTGCTTCAGATCCCGCTTCTCATCCTCGCTCAAGGCCACGTTGGCCTTGTGGACGGCGATGTGCGAGAGGTGGTTGTCCGACCTGGTGTTCTTCACGTCCTTGGCGATCTCGCGGTTGTGTTTGCGCAGCAAGCTCAGGCCGCTTTCGAGCTTCCGGGTCAGGTAGAGAATGGATCCCAGCAGTTGGTGCAGCACGTAATGCATGAAGAGCCTGAAGGATGAAGCTCCGACGTATTGTTTCCAGGCGTCCCATCTCTCATGTTGGCGGCGCAGCTTAAGGTCTAGAAAATCCCGGAACGATCCCAAAAAAAGCCGGCGGCCGCGGGCGGCCTCAGCTTTGAAAAGCAGGAACAGAACGATCAGGCCAAGGCCGCTGCCGAGCATCAGATAAAAGGATATCCCCATAAGCGAGCAGGATTGTACCATAAAAATATCAAAGACGGGAGACTTGCCGGGCCACGAAAAAGGGCACGTTAGTGCCCTTTTTCGTGGCCTTATCGGTGCCGGTCATTTATCCCTTCACCGCCAGACGCTTGAACTCCACTATCGATACCTTCTCGCCGAACTTCTGGACGGCGCCATTGATCATTTCACCGATGGTGGTGTCCGGGTTCTTGATGAACGGCTGCTCCAACAGGATACTCTCCTTGAAATAGGAGTTGAGCTTTCCTTCCATGATCTTCTCTTGCATCTCGGCCGGTTTGTCCTTGATGTCGTCAGCGAACACCTCCCGAGCCTTGGCCACGGCCTCCTCCCCCACTTCTTCGCGGGAGATGAACTTAGGGTTCTGCGCGGCCACGTGCATGGCGATCTCTCGAGCCAGGGAGACGAACTCCTCGTTCTTCGACACGAAGTCGGTCTCGGAGGCCAGAAGCACCATGGCAGCCACCTCGCCGGTGTTGTGGGTGTAAACTCCGACGGCGCCAGCGCCTAAAGTGCGATCGGACTTCTTGTCCGCGGCCTCCTTGCGCTTCTGCTTCAGGATGATCAGAGCCTTTTCCTTGTCGCCGCCGGCTTCTTCCAGGGCTTTCTTGCACTGCATGACCGAAATGCCGGTCTGATCCCGTAGTTCTTTGATGGCTGCTGAAGATATCTCCATATTAAAAATTGCGTTAAGAACCCAATAATACACCCTCTCTCCCCGCGGGAAAGAACGGTTACTGCTGCTGGATGGCGCGGCGGCGGCGGGCAGTGTCGGCCGCTACCGGAGTGAAGGCGCTCTTGCCCTCAGCGTAGGCTTCCATGAGCTCATCCAGAGCCAAAGAGACGCTGGCCTTCAGGGTGTCGTTGATGACGACCGGATAGGTGACCTTCTTGATGTCGTTGTCCGAACTCATGATGCCGATGACTGGGATGTTCTTCTCGATGGCTTCGGCCACGGCCAGCTTGTCATGGCGAGGGTCGACTATGACCATGAGGTCAGGGTGCTTCTCAAGCGAGCGGATGCCGCCGAAGTTGTGGGTCAGCTTCTGGAGCTCGCGGTTGATGATGACGCGCTCTTTCTTGGTGTACTTGCGCTCGAGTTCGCCGCTCTCGCCCATGGCGATGAGCTCGAAAAGACGGTTAATGCGCTTCTTGACCTCGCCCCAGTTGGTGATCATGCCACCTACCCAGCGATTGACTACGAAAGGCGCTCCGACCTTCTCCACTTTTTCTCGGAGCAACTTGGAGATCTCCTCCTTGGTGCCGACGAAGAGGACGACCTTGCCGTCAGCGGCGGCCTTCTTGACCACTTCCTTGGCATCGTTCAAGAGAACGGCCGAGCGCTCGAGGTCGAACACGTCGTTACCCTCCTTGGTGCCGAACAGAAACGGCTTCATCGAAGGATGACGACGGCTCTTCTTGAAACCGAAATGCGCCCCGGCCTTGAAGAGGCGGTCGACCAACACGGAATTGCTTGAATTTGTTGACATAAAAAGTCCGCAGATACTAACACATGAAGCCTTATTCCGCAACTTCCCCGCTGTTAGCGGCCGTCTTCATGGCTTCCATGATGTCCTCCAGCCGGCCGGCCATGACCTCCTCGATGTTATGCCATGATTCCTTGATGCGGTGGTCGGTGATCCGGCTCTGCGGGAAGTTATAGGTGCGGATCTTCTCCGAACGGTCGCCGGTGCCGATCTGGCTCTTGCGTTCCGAGGCGTTCTTCCTGGCTTCCTCTTCCTCGTGCAGCATTTCGAGCTTGGCGATCAAGAGCGTCATCGCCTTCTCGCGGTTCTTCAACTGGCTCCGTTCGGCCTGACTGCGGACGTCGATACCGGTCGGTTTATGGATAAGGCGCACGGCCGTCTCCACCTTGTTGACGTTCTGACCGCCCGCGCCTCCGGCCCTCGAGTACTCCATTTCGATATCCGAAGGGTTGATCTCCAGGGTGGGTTTGCGGCGCAGCGGCAAGACCGCCACTGAGCAAGTGGAGGTGTGTATCCGACCAGCTTTTTCGGTGACGGGAACCCGCTGTACCCGATGCACCCCGGTCTCGAAACGGAAGGCCTCGTAGGCCGCTGATCCGACGATCTCGAAGCTGGCCTCCTTGTAACCGCCGGAGGCCGCCCTTGATTCATGGTTCACCATGGTCGGCCAGCCTTGGACCGAAGCGTATTTGAGGTAGGCCTGCGCCAACTCCTCGGCGAACAAGGCCGCTTCGTCGCCGCCAGCGCCAGCCCGCACCTCGAGCACGATGCCGTACGGCTTCTCGTCCTCCTCGCGGCTAGCTTCGATGATGCGCTCCATTTCGGCGAACTGATCTTCAAGCTGTTTCTTGAGTTCGCTGATCTCGCCCTGCGCCAGTTCGGCCATTTCGGGATCGGAAGCGGCCAATTGCTCGGCCTCTCGCAGTCGCTTCAGATACGCGTCGAATTGACCCGCCAAGAACTGGGTCTTGGGGTGTTCTTGGAACGTTTGAAGTTTTTCCACGTCGAAGTCCATATCCTTACTATATCATCAGCGGCGGCTTATGAGTCTTAAGATCATGACCTTGCGATCATAAAAACCGCTCGGCCGGAGCGGTTTTCAGATCCACGAAGTTATTTCTTGGCGCTCTTTGAACGAGTACCGGCCTTGGCGGCGCGAGCCTTGAATTTTTCGAGGCGACCGGCGGTGTCCATCACCTTCTCCTGACCGGTATAGAAAGGATGAGAGGCCGATGACACATCCACGCGTACCACTGGGTACTCTTGGCCGTCGGTCCACTTATCCGTCTCGTTGCCTTCGATCACGATAGTGGTGCCGAGCAAAAAGCGCTCGCCGTTGGAGTTGTCCTGGAAGATGACCGGACGATAATTGGCCGGATGAATGTCCTGTTTCATATGTGGCGGATACTATAACAGATAGGCTGAAAAAATCAATAAGGCCCTTGGCAGCAAGCTGCCAAGGGCCACGGCGTGAAATTGGATTCGTCCGTGTCTTTGATGGTCCTTGGACCATCGTATCGTCCCTAACGAACCATAGTCCGAAGGATGGAGCAGTCTAATCCATCGGGAGCTCCAGCCAGGACTCATTTCACTTACGCCGCCGTAACGGCGACCATCCCGCGCCTCTCCGGATGGTCCGAGCTGGGGGCTAGGGACGTCCCGAACCTACCTAGTATATTATAACATCTATGTTTACCCAGCGTCAAGAGTATGGATCTCAGTTTCCAGACGAGCTTTTCTTTGCATCACCTGGTCTCCGTAAAAGTGGTTGCGCGGGTTACTGATACCATTCCAGCCTGAGTAATAACGGATGGCGGCTGTCCATTCTGCCTGGTAACCACCGGCGGACGCGCCATTGTCCCGCATCAAAAGCGAGGTGGCCATGAAGGCGTCCTGATTACGGAACGGGCTGGACGGCGTGTTGATACCCAAGAGTTGGCGCAGTGAATCCTTGGAGGAATCATACACGTAAACATCGTCGCCCGTGTTGACGTAGCCGCCGTAAAGGGCCCAAGTGGAGGGGATGAACTGGGATGGGCCCATGGCGCCTCCCCAGCCGTAGGATAGTGGACAGGAAACCTTCTGGGTGGATATGTCGAAGCCCAGGACGTCGGCCATCACCTTGAAGACCGGCACGCTGCCCGGACCCATGGCGGCGCGGCCGTTGCGGATCTCATCGTAGGTGCACTGACCGATGTTGGCGCCGTACTCCGACTCCTGCTCCAAGATGGCCAGGATGAAGGCTGGCGACACGCCGGTCTTCTGGCCGGCGAACTTGGCCAGCCTCACCGCTTCTGGGAACGGAATGCGGCCGCCGCCGCCGGCCAAGTCGAAGAGCGCGGCTCGCAGTTGGGCGGCGGTTCTTTGACTCTCGGCCAAGTGAGCTTGATATATAGCCTCTTGGCCTTTGGTCACCTCAAGTATGTTACTCTTTTCTACCTCTTTTTTTTCGATGGTGGCCTTCTCCGCTTCCTGTAACTGCTTCTGTCTGGCTTCTTCGGACTGCTTCTCTTCCAAAGACTGCTTTTGATCCAAGGTGTCGCGCTTGATCTCGTAAAGCACCTGTAGCGACTCGCGGAGCGAATTGTTGACCGTGCGGTAATCCTCGAAGTCGGCGAAGAACTCCGAGAAGCTCCGATTGGACAGTACCAGTTCGGCCAAGGAGTTGTCGTCTATCTCCTGGGTCTTTCTCAGGAGCGAACTGATCGATTGTTTCTGCTTTTCGGAACGTTCGTCGAGCACGGATACCACCGCCGCTTTGTCTCCGATCTGGTCGTTAAGTTCGCGGATGGCGATCGATCGAGCTTGGATGCCAAGCTGGGACTTCCTGATCTCAGCCTCCAGCAGGCTGACGTCGCGCTCGAGCGACTGCCGCTCGGCCTGCTTCTGTTCCACCAGCTGCTGCTGTTCCAGGATCTGCTGATCGATCTGCGACAAGACCTTCTTGCATTCTTCCTTTTCAGCGGCTGAGGCGGTGGCGCTGTTCAATTGGGCGCACTGTTCCACCGTGGCCGCGTTGGACGTGGGCGGCGTTCCGAGAAAAAGAGCAACAACAAAAACCGATACGAGTAACTTCTTCGTCATCAGAATGATTGTACCATAAAGAAAAGCGGCGGGGCCGAAGGCCCCGCCGCTTTTCTTAGTTTCGATACTCGATCATTTCGCGGCCTCCGCGTCGTCCGTTTCTTTGCCCTTCTTCTCCACTTCGATCGCCGACATGTCGACGGAAACCGGTTCGACCGGCTCTTCCTTGGCCTCGGTCACCAGTGCCACCGTCTCTTCCGGATCGTTGTCGATCTTCACTCCCGCCGGAACCTGAAGATCCTTCACTTTGATCTGATCTTCGAAGGTCGCGAGAGAACTGATGTCGACAGTGATCTCATGCGGCAGTTTGGCAGGCTGGCAGGTCACCTCGACCTCGTGCAATGCCTTGGTGAGCGAGCCACCAAGCTTCACGGCCGGCGCTTCGCCGGTGAACATAAGTGGGATCTTGACGGTAACCTCCTTGCCCTTTTCGATGGCGTAGAAGTCCACGTGGTCGATGTTGCCCCGGACCACGTTGAAGGCCACGTCGTGCACCAGGACCTCCTTGTCTTCCCCTACCCCTGAGAGTATCAGCACACTGGATTCACCCGCCTCTTTGAAGGCCTTGTCGAATTCCTTAGAGTTCAAAGTGAGAGCCGTTGTCCCTTCCTTGGGACCGTAGACGACCGCTGGCAGTCCGCCTTCCTGGCGAAGCTTGTGAAGTTTCTTGCCTCTTTCCGCTCTTTCTCGCACCTGTAATGTGATTGTCATAATCCTGTAGTGAAAATTAGCATGGCGCTCCGCGCTCTGCCTGCAAAACATTTGATAATTCCCCGTGCTGAAACGCCGTTTTCTACCACAGGGATGATGCTTAAGATTATCATAAAAGAGACATTTTCAACAGACGGATCGGCGGCGTTGCCAGCGGGCCGGGTATAATGAAAGTAATGCCTAACCAATACGATTTCGTGGCCATCGGGGACATAGTCACCGACGCCTTTATAGAATTATCAGAGAAGGACGCCCGGGTGCTGTGCGACATCGAGGGTCGGCCTTGTCAATTGCAGATGAACTTCGGAGACAAGCTTCCTTACAAGAGCGTGAAGGTGGTCGACGCGGTCGGCAACAGCCCTAACGCCGCCGTCTCTGCCCATCGACTTGGTCTCAAGGCAGCTTTGGTGACCAATCTCGGCCATGACCGGGTCGGCAAGGACTGTCTGGAGGCCCTCCGAAGGGAGGGCGTAAACACGGAGTACGTGAAGGTCCATGAAGGCAAGAGCACCAACTATCATTACGTGCTCAGACTCGGCGCCGAACGCACCATCCTGATCAAGCACGAGGTCTTCCCTTATGTCCTGCCTGATTTCAAGACCCCGCCCCGGTACATCTACTTTTCCTCCATCGGCGAGACCGGCATCGACTTCCATCATGAAGTGGCCGCGTACGTGAAGAAGCATCCCGAGACCAAACTGGTGTTCCAGCCCGGCACTTTCCAGATCAGGTTGGGACACGAGGCCTTGAAGGACGTCTACGCTGTTACCGACATATTCTTCTGCAACAAAGAAGAGGCTCAGACCATACTGAAGACCAAGGAAGACCATTTCCCCACTTTGTTGAAAGGTCTTCGCGCTCTCGGACCTCGACTGCCGGTCATCACCGATGGTCCGAAAGGCGCTTACGTTACCGACGAGGAAGGGATCACCTGGCATCAGCCGATGTATCCCGACCCGAAAGAGCCCGTAGATCGCACTGGCGCCGGCGACTCTTTCTCATCGACCTTCACGGCCGCCATCGCTCTCGGTAAGTCTCCGGCCGAAGCCCTTTCCTGGGGACCGATAAATTCCATGTCAGTAGTGCAGCACATCGGAGCCCAGGAAGGTCTGCTTTCTAGAGAGCGTCTCGAAGATCATCTTAGGAACGCTCCCGCCGCTTACGCGGCGGTGAAGGCGCGCTAATACGGATTGCACAGGCACCAGTACCTCGAGGCCTGAGTGGAGCTGCACCAGTTGTTCGTAAAGGGCCGGCAGGTGCCGGAAGCTGCTTCGGTGGTGGCTTCTCCCGATTCCAGAACGGTTACGATCATGGCCCCAGGAACGCTGCCGCGCCCGTAGTCATAGTAACGATAGTCATTGCCGTTCGGACCTCTGGGTATGCCGTTGATGAATCCGGCGTCCACCAAGAGCTGGATCGTGGCCGTCCACTGAGCGGAGTCCGAGCGAATGTCTTGTCCGGAGAGCAGGTTCGGAGGATAACGCCCGTTCTGCAAAAAGTAGGAATTGAAGGCTGTTTGGAGCTGTCGCAGTTCGCCCTGTCTGACCGCGTCGCGGGATCTCTCGCGGGCGCCGTTTAGACTGACCATGACCACCGAAGCCAGGACGCCGATGATGGCGATGACCACCAGGAGTTCGATCAGGGTGAATCCTCCGCGGGAAGTGGCTGGGGCCGTCATGGATCTCATAGCATTTTATCTTGGGATGAAAAGACCGATCTGACCTTCGAGACTATGGCTTCCTTATCCATGCCGTAATGCCGCAAAAGCTCCTCCGGTTCTCCGGACTGGCCGAACTGATCGCGCATGCCGATACGGATCATCTTAGTGGGCCGGATCTCGCTTAGATACTCGGCCACGGCTCCGCCCAGGCCTCCGGCTACCTGATGTTCCTCGATGGTGACGATAAGATCGTGATGTTCCGCCAAGGTCAGCAAGGTCTCGGTATCGAGCGGTTTGATGGTCGGCATATGCAGTACCGAAACGCCAAAACCGGAGGCGGTCAGCTCTTTAGCGGCCTCCAGCCCTTGGTAGGCCAAAGAGCCGGTGGTCACGATACCGACGGTATGTTGGCGATGTCCCTCTCTTTCTGCCAGCCAGATTGCCTTGCCGATCTCAAAGGGAGACCCCACGGTGGTGATGGTCGGTACTGGTGCGCGCCCAAGACGGATATAAACCGGACCGACGTGCTCGGCCGCCCATAAGGTGGCCTTTTTGGCTTCGTGCACGTCCGCTGGGGCGATGACTATCATGTTGGGCATGGCGCGCATGATGGCGATATCCTCGATAGCCTGATGCGTGGCGCCATCCGGGCCGACCGAGATGCCGCTATGCGCCCCGATGATCTTCACGTTCTGGTCGTTGTAGGCGACGGTGGTGCGTATCTGTTCCCAGTTGCGGCCAGGAGAGAACATGGCGTACGAGGTTATGAAAGGCACCTTGCCCACGGCGGCCAGGCCGGAAGCGACGGAGGCCATGTTCTGTTCGGCTACGCCCATCTGGATGAAACGTTCGGGGAATTCCTCAGCAAACAAGTTGGCCCTGGTCGACTCCGACAGATCGGCTGACAGTACCACCACCGCGGGATCATTCTTGCCTGCCTCTAAAAGACCCTCACCAAAGCCGTCTCGGTTAGCCTTGGATTCGAGCTTGTCGGTGAATAGATTGGGATTTAAATGATTGGCGATCTTCATACTATTCGCTGTGCGGGGATTTAATGATGCCGGATAGAGTGCGCAGTTTCTGCAGCGCCACCTTGCCCTGCTCGCTCTTCTTCACCTTATCCTCGGGGCCTTTGCCGGGAGGGTTTCCGTGCCAGCGATAATCGCGTTCGAAGACATCGACGCCCTTGCCGGGAATGGTCTGAGCGATAATGACCGAAGGCTGGCTGTAGACGGCCTGAGCCTTGCCGATGGCGTCCGCTAACATAGGGAAATTGTGGCCATCTACTTCCTGCACGTCGAAGTTCCAGGACTCGAACTTCTCCTTCAATGGTTCTAGAGGCATCACGTCCTCAGTGTAACCGTCGATCTGGATGGAGTTGCGGTCGATGATGACGATGAGATTGTGAAGCCTTTCCTTCCCGGCCAGCATGGCGGCCTCCCAAGTCTGCCCTTCTTGCAGCTCGCCGTCGCTCATGAGGCAGTAGACGTATTGCGAAGTATATGGATTGTCTAGACGTAGGCCCAGAGCCATGCCGACCGCCTGGGAAAGCCCGCTGCCGAGCGGACCGGAAGTGGTCTCGACCCCTGGCAAGGATCCACGATGCGGATGGCCCTGGAGCCGGGAGCCGAACTTGCGCAGGGTCAAAAGTTCGTCCACGTCGAAATAGCCGCGATGCGCCAGTGTGGCGTAGAGGACCGGGCAAATGTGGCCGTTTGAAAGCACCACTCTATCTCGAGCTGGCCACAAGGGATCTTTGGGGTCATGCTTGAGCACGTGAAAATAAAGCAGCGTGAAGATGTCGGCCATGCCAAGAGGACCGGCGGTGTGTCCGCTGCCGGCCGCCACCAGCATTTCGATGATGCTCTGGCGGATCTCGTTGGCCTTCAGGGCCAGGGATGAAACGTCAGTGTCTGACAGATGATACATTTCTATTGATTATAACCGACGACGAACGTTCATTGGACGATTTTCAACAGTTCTTCGTATTTTTGTTTTGGATCAGATGCCTTCAGTATCGCCGAGCCGACGGCGAAGTCGTTGGCCCCGGCCGCCGCCAGTTCGGCGATGGTCTTTTCATTGACGCCACCGTCAAGACTGATGGAAAGGTCCGGATACAGATGCCGCAAGGTGGCCACGCGTTCAAGCACCCTGATATCGAAGGGTTGCCCCTGGGAGCCGATCTTATCTATGCCCATGAGCTGGACGAAATCCAGTCTTTCGATCCAAGGATAGAGAAGGTCGAGGGGCGTATCGTTGGCGATAGCAAAACCTAATCGGAGGTCGAAATCCTTCCTGAGAGAGATAGCGTCTTCCGGGTCGTCGAGGCTTTCTAAATGGAAGACCAACCCGGAGGCTCCGGAAAGAAGCCATTCGCGGCCGGCGGACACCGCGTCGTAGACCATCAGGTCTACCTCGACATCGAGTCCTTCGAGAAGGTCCGCCGCTTCGGCCTCTGCCCCTCTGGGGTCGTACGGCCAGGAGACATTGTGGTTGAACTTCCCATCCACCACGTCGATCTGAACGGCCGAGACGAATCCCACCTTTTCGATCGACCCTTTCAGGTCCTCGAGAGAACGCGGAATGATCGCCGGTCGGATCATGGTAGGACCGTCAATATGCACCTAGTATCGCCGCCCACGTTACTGCCGACGGCATCGTCGACCATGCAGTTCTTGTTGTTGCCCTTCATGAAGTAATAAAGCTGATACGAGCGCCCGTAGTCGGTGTAGTTGTAATACATGCCGACGTATTGGGGGCTGTCTCCGAACACGGTGGTGTCAGCGATGGACATTCGGGACATGTATTGAGGCGTGAGCGCGTTCACTAGCCAAGCTCTTTCCTGAATGCCTGTGGATCCGACCTGCCAGCAAGTGCCGCTGACTACGTCGACGGGATCGTAATCCCCCAAGCAAGCCGTGGCGGACGCCGTCGTAGCGTTGGCTCTGGGGTAGTGTCCGTTGTCCGAATAATAGAAGTTGATGGATTTTTGATACTCGCGTATCTGGGTGGCCCTGGCGGTATTCTTGGAATGCTCTCGGCTTTCGGACAATGCCACCATGGCGATGGAAGCGATGATCCCGATGATGGCGATCACCACCAGAAGTTCTATCAGAGTGAATCCTCTGCGCGCGATTTTGGTATGCATAAGGTTGATTGTAACCCAGTCAGCGATGGCCGAGGCTTTGTTATACACTTTCATCTATTTTGGCTATCCGGCGAACATGGCGCTCCTCGCCGGAAAAATCGGTCCGCAACCAGAGATCAACGGCGTTCCTGGCCTCATCCTCCCCCAAAAAGCGCGCGCCGAGAGAAAGCACGTTGGCGTCGTTATGTTCCCGTGAGAGCGTGATGATCTCATCTGGACCGCCATAATAAACGGCGGCGCGGATCCCGAGAAAACGGTTGGCGGTCATGGCCTCTCCTTGTCCGGAACCGCCAAGGATGATGGCGCGGGCCTCCGGCCCTGCGTCCAAGAGGTTAGCCACCGCCGATCTCATGAATTCCGGGTAGTCGTCGTTCTCGTCATACTCAAAAGCGCCGCAGTCTTCGACTTCATGGCCAAGGTCGTTGACCACGAATTGCATCAGCGCGTTCTTGAGTTCGAAACCGGCATGGTCGGCAGCAAAAAATATCTTCATGTCATCAAGCGATTATGGCGGCGACGTGTTCCATCAAAGTGTGCGCGTAGGAAGCCTCGTTGTCGTACCAGGCCAGCACCTTGACCAGGTTGCCGTCGACCACCTGGGTCATGGACAGGTCGGCGATGGCTCCGAAACGGGCGCCAATGATGTCGGAAGACACTATCGGCTCATCGGTGACGGCGAACACCTTGCTCCATCTGGGCGTCGAGGCGGCCTCGGTCAAGGCCCGATTGACCTCCTCCACCGTGGTCGGCCGCGAAGCGATGAAGGTAACGTCGACGATGGAGCCGACCGCCAACGGCACGCGGATGGAAATGCCGTCAAACTTTCCTTTAAGATCCGGATAAGCCATGGTGGTGGCGATGGCGGCGCCGGTGGTCGACGGGATGATGTTCTGCGCGGCGGCGCGACCTTCGCGCAGATCCTTCTTGCTCGGTCCATCCACCAGGGACTGTGAAGCGGTATAGGCGTGCACGGTGTTCAAGACCGCCTTGTCGATGCCCACGGCCTCTTTCAGGATGCCGATCAAAGGCGAGGCGGCGTTAGTGGTACAGGAAGCGTTCGAGGTGATGTCGCAGGTCTTCATCTGTTCCTCGTTGGCGCCGATGAGGACGGTGGCGCCCCTGACATTGGCCGCGGCCGGATCGTCCTTCACTGGAGCGGTGATCACCACCCTTTTCGCGCCGGCGGCCAGATGCGCCTTGGCCTTCTCGTAGCTAGTGAAGGCCCCAGTCGACTCGATGACCACGTCGATGCCGAGTTGGCCCCAGGGCAAGGCGGCCGGATCCTTCTCGTGAGACAAAGCGATGGCGCGACCGTTCACCACCAAGGAGTCGTTGCCCGTCTCGATGGAAAAGGGAGCATGGCCATACACCGTGTCGTACTTGAGGAGGTAGGCCAGATTCCTGGCTTCTCCAAGATCGTTGAGGGCGACTATCTCATAATCCTCCCGTCCTTCCGAGAGTCGGAAAAAAGAACGTCCGATCCGGCCAAAGCCATTGATGGCCACCTTGAGTTTTGCCATATCTGATATTTTAACCCACAACCACGAAAAATGGCTGTTGATATTGAAACTTCGCTCACCGGTAACGCGGCAATCCGGGACGGGCGTACTCGATCTCGATGTCCTCGAAGCGGCTGACCTGTGATACCAGCACCGAGCCTTGCTTTACGGACTCTAGAATGGCCAAAAAACCGACGATCATGGTGTGCCGTTCGGTGGCGTCGGCCACGAGCTCGCTGAAACGGATCTTCATCTGGCGCTCGATCCTTTCGTGCAGCCTGGAGATCATCTCTTCAAGCGATATCACCTTCTTCACCTGTACCTTGGGCTTCTCCGGCTTGATCGGAAGTTCGGCTATCACCCTATAGATGGCCTCGTGCAGGGCTTGTCGACCGCAGAACTGATCGGGAAGAAAAAGCGGTTTTCGATCCGGCACGTATTGCCGTTCGTGCATGAGGTTGGCTCCAAAACGCTCGAGTATGCCGGTGGCCGCCACTCGGTATATCTGATAGAGACGCAAGCGCTCTTCGAGCTCCTCGATGCTGCTTTCTTCTTCGGAGGTCAGATCGAGGACCGGCAGCAAGGACTTCGATTTGATGAGGAGGAGCGTGGCCGCCAGAGCCACGAAGTTGGCCGTGCCAGGCAAGGACATCTCCTGCATGCGCGACACATGCTCCATGTACTCGTCGGTCACTGAGGCTAGTGAGATGTCGTTGATGAGGAGCTTGCGTTTCTCCACCAAATCGAGCAAAAGCTCCAACGGCCCCTCAAATACCTCGGTTTTGATGGCAAAGGTGTTCACTAGGCAATTTTATCACTCTTTTGAAAAGAAAAAGCCACTTCGCTCCAGATGATCGGTCGTTACGTTAAAAAACCGAAGTATGTATGGAAAGTCCTCGATATAACGGATCTTGGTCCTGAAATGATCATCTAAAGTGTTATGGTTGTTATGTAGTATGGTCTTGTAACCTTCGCCGTATACCTCAAAAAGCGGTTCCACCTTATCAATGGCTTTCACGAATTTCGCTTCGGCAGTCTCTCTGGCTTCATATTCTTGCAACAATGCATCCGTATGAGAGCGTATAATTTCGGGAAAATTGGCTATTACTTTGGGCAGAGCCAGCTCGGCTGCACGCTGATGAACTTCG
Source organism: uncultured Candidatus Saccharibacteria bacterium (assembly GCA_964608605.1). GTDB lineage: Bacteria > Patescibacteriota > Minisyncoccia > Phycocordibacterales > UBA918 > OLB19. Next base: position 188,672 of record CAZSOS010000001.1, on the reverse strand, counting down.
GTTTTAAGATGAGAAATAGTATCACCGGTCTCTATCTCGTCGATATCGTGCCAGGTGATCATCTCCAGCATCTTCAATTTATCCCACTCTCCCTGCGTGTCTTCTAGTGGCAAAAAGTAATTCGCCAGCACATGCATGCCGAAGATATGCTCGGCCACCGACTCGGTATCCAATATCTCCTCTCGCTTTTGAGCGTAGCGGATCTCTTTTTTAAGTTTGTATATATAACGGAGCTTTGCCACTTCGCTCATCACGAAGACATCATCCTCTAGTATTCGCTTCCGGGTTTCTTCCAGTGTCATAGATCTATCTTACCAGGCCTTCATCTATTTCATGATATCATCAATGATATCATGAAATAGATGACTGTTAGCGGTGTCGAGATTCATATCATGAAATGGCCCTTGCGGTAGATCACTTTTTCACTGTCGTCTTCGAGAGTAGCGGTGACGGTGCGGTCGGTGGTGGAGACCAGGTCGGAGTGGACCACGGAGTTGTTATAACCAAGCGCGTCCCAGTCAGCCTCAGAAACAGGCTTTTGGATTCCCTGGTAGCAATCACGATAAGCGCTGCCTATGGCCACGTGGGTGTTACCGTACTTGCCGCCCATGTTCTCGTCGAAGAGGGTCTCGGCCATGAATTTAGTAATGCGAGAAATTCTGGCGTCGGTCAGTGAGAATTCACCCAAACGATCGCCTCCTGGAGTCTTCAACATGCTCTTTAAGAGGTCGTGGTTCTTAGCGGCCTTGGATCTGATCACTCGGCCGTTCTTGAACCATAGTTCGATCCCATCGATCTTCTTGCCATAACGGTAATGCGGTTGGTTAAATCTGATCCAGCCTTCGACCTCACGATAGTTCGGCGAGGTAAAGACCTCGTAGGAAGGGATATTGTTGCCGCCGCCGGCGCGCCAGGCGCGATCGGCACCGATGCCGATGGTGAGATCCATATCCGGCCCGGTGAGTTGAACCTTCTTGATTAGCATATTAGACAATCTGGCAGCAGTCTTTTGTACCTCTTTGTTGATGCGCCGCCATTCCCTGACCGGATCCGGCTTGTCCAGGTAACAAGCCTTCACTATCTGGTTCCAAAATTCCTTTAGATCCATTCCCGCTTCTTTGGCGGCCGCCTCGGTCCCGTACAAAGCCAGCGTCCATGACAGCTGGCCGGCATCGACCTTTTCGAAGCGCCAGTCCTTGGCTCGTTTCTGCGCCAGCGATCGGCGCAGCACTTTTTTGGGATCGACCTCCATGAGCGCGTGCGGGTCGGTCTGGGCCAATATGTAGATGCTGCCGTCTATCTGGTCGACGATACCGCGATGGAAATGCCCGGCAAAGAAATCCAGCTGAGCAGACGTGGCTAGATCGAAAAAACTCTTATCAAAATTATATTCTGGACTATTGGACGGTAGAAAAACTCCCAAGGGGTGGTGTCCAGCCTTCAATAAGGCTCGTTGCAGATGAAAGTACATCGGCTTGGCCACTTCCGGCACCACGAATTGCACCACGCTCCCCTTTTTCAAGGTCTCGCCGCTTCGGGTCTGCAATCCGAACTTCACTATCAACTCGGCGTATTTCTCTAAGATCTTGTCCGACGGAGTGTAGGATTCTTTCATCAGCAAAGTATAGCGCTAAATCAGGCCTGACTCAAAATACGCAAAGCGGGCGGGCCTTTGGGCCCGCCCGCTTTGCGTATTTTGAGTGGATCTCGAACACCCCGCATCCCGACATCCTTTATGATATCCTCAATGATATCATAAAGGATGTCGGTGGTTGAAAGAAGGATCCTTCTTTCACTCCCAAATAATTCGGGAGATCTATTTTCCTACGCGTCGGTCTCTCCGGAAAGCAGCGTGTCGATGCGGTTGATGTCGCGCGGGAAGAGTGTGGCTTCTTTGACATTCTGGAGGCCACAGAGCTTGGCGGTAAGACGCTCCAAACCCATCCCGATGCCGCCATGAGGCGGAACGCCGTACTTGAAGGTTTGGAGATAAAATTGGAACTTGTCAGGATCAAGTCCTTTTGATTTGATCCGCTCCAATAGCTCGTCATGCAGATGCACGCGCTGTCCGCCAGAACACATCTCAAGTCCGCGGAACAACAGATCGAAACTGCGGGTAAATTCCGGCTGCTCCGGATCAATATGGGTGTAGAATGGGCGCTTGCTGGTCGGAAAATGAGTGACGAACACGAAGTCGCTGCCGAGCTTTTCCTTGGAGTATTCGCACAGCCAACGCTCGTCTTCCGGTTCAAGGTCTGGTTCGTTGGTCTTATCCTGCCCTGTTTCCTTTTTGATGAGCTCCTGAGCTTCACGCAGCGTCATGGTCGGGAACCTCTCTGGAGCCAGCGGAGCTTCCATGCCTAATAGTGCCAGTTCTTTGGCACGGTTTTTGATGACGGAAGCGCAGATATGCCGCATCAAACCGGTGACTAGATCCATGATGTCGGTATGATCGTTGATGAAACCCATCTCCAGATCCATCATGGAAATTTCGCTCAAGTGGCGCGTGGTCGCGCTTTTCTCGGCTCGGAATGTCGGCCCGATGGCAAAGACTCGCTCTAAAGCTCCCACCATGATCTGCTTATATAACTGTGGGCTGGTAGCTAATGAGGCGTTTTGGCCGTAGAAGTACTCAACTTTGAAGACTTCGGCACCACCTTCAGCATCTCCACCCACTAATTTAGGGGCCTGAAACTCAGTAAAGCCTTCTTGATTTAGATACTCTCTCCAGGCTCGGGTGATCTCGGATTGCACCTTGAAAATGGCGCGCTCTCGCGGACGGCGCAGAGTGAGTGGGCGGTTATCGAGCAGAGTATCGAGATTCAATTCACCACTGAGATCGAATGGCATTGGCTCTGACTGATTCAATACCTTGATCGAGGTTATTTCCAATTCGATGTCGCCGTTGTCTACCTTGTCGTTCACCATCTTCTCCGGCCGCTGATTGACGATGCCAGTGATCTCCACGGCAGATTCCGGGGAAGCCGTCTTGGCCACTTCCAGAACCTCCGGCTTGCCGAACACCACTCCCTGTACCACGCCGGAGCGGTCGCGCAGGTCGAAAAAGGCCATCTTACCCTGATCGCGACGTACCTCGACTACGCCGAATACGCTCACTTCCTGACCGATCTTGCTCCTTAACTCCCCTATCAGTGTCCTTTCCATGATAAAAACTTATATGCTTACCCCGATGTTCCTTCTAACCTCCTCCATTTTGCCGGCTGCCACCGCTCGGGCCTTGTCTCCGCCAGCTTTGATGACGCGCCTCACTTCTTCGTCAGTGATGGAATCCCGCTTCTCGCGCATCGGCGCGACCAGGGTCTCTATATCCTCCACCAGGGCTTCCTTCAGGGCCTTGTAGCTTCCTTTGTGAGCCTCATAGAGTGGCGCCAGCTCGGCCTCGTTCTTGAAGAGTCGGTGGATGGCGTAGACGTTCGTCGGCACGTCACCCGCGGAGTCCGTGACGATGCCCATCACGGCCTTAGCGATCTCATCCTTGGTGCCAAAGAGCGGAATGGTGTTGTCGTAGCTCTTGGACATCTTCTGGCCGTCGGTCCCCGGTACGGTGGCCACGCTTGATGGGATGACCGCCTCCGGTAGTTTGAAGGTCTCGCCGAAGACGCGGTTAAACTTCTCGGCCGTGTCCCTGGCGTATTCGATATGCTGCTTTTGGTCTTGGCCGACCGGCACCACATCGGGGCTGTAGAGCAGGATGTCGGCGGCCATCAGCATCGGATAGTTGAAGGTGCCGACGCTGATCTCCTTGCTCTTCGCCTCCGCGTCCTTGAAAGCGTGGGCCCGCATCAGGTACGGCATGGTGGTGATGGTGTCGAAGATCCAGCAGAGCTCCGTGTGTTCCGGCACGTCCGACTGCTTAAAGAGCACGGCCTTTTCGGGATCGAGCCCGATGGCCACGTAGTCCTTCACGAGTTCGATCGTCAACTCCCGCATCAGCGCCGCGTCCTGGATGAAATTCAGTCCGTGATAGTCGGCCACGAAGACGAAAGCCTCATGATCATCAGAGTTAAGCAGGTCGGCGAACTGCTTCATGGCACCGAAATAGTTGCCCAAATGAGGCTTTCCCGTCGGCTTCACCCCCGAAAGCAAGCGCTTTTTCATCCCGTACGAAATTAGTGGTTAGTAAAACTACTTGATTCTTTGACCCATATGGCCATAGCTAAGGCTATTTCGTACGGGATTCATACCCACGATACTATCAGAAAGACTTGGATTTATGAAGTCTTTGGTTCCTTGGCCTTAGGCTCCGAAGACCACTTGGCTTCGATGCCGTTGAGCGGGAAAGAGACGGTGAAGGTCGAACCTTTGCCTTCCCCTTCAGAAGCGGCCGTGATGTCGCCGCTCATCGCTCGGGCCATGGTGCGGGCGATATAGAGTCCGAGGCCGGTGCCGGTAACGTTGATATGGTTAGCGTTCTTGGCCCGCTCGAACTTGGCGAACAAGTTTACTAGCTCTTCTTGAGCGATGCCTATGCCCTGGTCCTTTACGTCCACGAAGACGGTCTTGCCGTCCTGACCCTTTCGCAGGGAGATCGTGATCGAACCATCCTCCTTGGTGTACTTGAGCGCGTTATCGATGAGGTTCTGGATGATCTGCCGCACTTTGCCGACGTCTAGTTTGACGAAGGCGGCTTCCTGGAATTCAGGCTTGAAGGTGATCGGAATGCCCTTCTTTTCCGCCACTGGCAGCATTTCGGTCACTATGTCCTGGGTCATCTTGCTCATGTCGACGTCCGTGAGGTCGTACTTCATGTTGCCAGCCTCGATGCGCGAGACGTTCAGATAATCCTCGATGGAAAAGGCCATGTGCCGGGCGGCGTCCGACACGTGCGACAGCACCTCGCGCACTTTAGGGTTAATGTCTCCATAGGAGCCTTCCATGATCATGGAGATGTAGCCACGGACCGAGGTCAAAGGGCTTCGGAGCTGGTGCGAAGCGATCGACACGAACTCCGACTTCATCTTATCCAATCGTTCCAACTTCGCGTTCGTCCCTGCCAGTTCGGTGGCTAGTTGCTGAGCCAGCTTCTTCTGCTCGATCTCTCGCCTAACGCTTCTTGTCAGTAAATATCCCAAAAGCAGCACGACCGGTGCAGTTATCAAGGTCACTATCCTAATGTTCTCGGTCGAGCGAATGAAGAGCAGCGAGACCACCAAAACGAAGATACCGGTGATCAAAGCTTGGGCGCTATACAATTTGACGTTCAAGCTGTTGTAACGAATAGTTAAATAGACGAGCAACGCCACGAACAACGGTAGTCCAAAAAGACCATATTGACCAAGTTCCCAATCGACACCGATGGTGCCAACGATATTCCCTAAAGAGAATGATAAAAGGAATAATGAGGTACCGATAGTTCCCAAAAGTACTTCCTTAAAACGGCCGCTCTTTTTGTTAAGTTGCAAAAATCTAAAGCCGACGAATAATATCCATAACGAAATGAATATCTCTAACATGTAGGCGTATCCCACCAAAGGACCTTCAACAGCCTCTCGATTACAATTCGTGTAATCATACCCGACCAGATTGACGGTAGTGTGCGACAGAACAATTAAGGGCAGGTATAGGCCGAAGATGAGCAGATCCTGTTTCCAACTGAGCGGCTTCTTATTTATGAAGAAGTTGATGAAATATAGGGCGCCGACATAGATCAGGACTTCAAAGTGAAGTATTATCGACCAAAAAAACATTGTCTGGACAGGGTCAGCCGTGGCCCAAAGCACCAGATCAGACAGGCTCCAAGCGGTGAACATGAACGTCATGAACATCAGGGCTTGGGTAGTGGAATTGTATCTATTCTGCCACCACAATATACCTACCAGTAAAACTGAACATAAGATTGGCAGTAGGTGGGAATAATATATAAAACTCCCAAAGACGTTATCGGAAAATATCAACCATTGCGTCTCGGTATCCCAGTTGCAAATTGTAGGGTCGATGAAATCCATAATCATTCGTCTTCCAGTGAAGGAAGCCCGTCTTCATTGGTTAATACATCGAATTTTTGCTGATTCACCATCACGTGGTAAGACATGCCGATCGAAAGGACCACTCCCCAAACCCACAAACATTTGATCAAAGTTGAGGAAGTCATGTAATGGCAACTTGCTACACCTTCTTTAGGTATAACTTTTTGAAGTAAGTTGAAACGTATGGAAGATACTTTTTGAACTGCTCTTCCGGCAAGAATTGCATGGATCGCACGATCTTCCGGCAGTTCTTTTCCTTGCAGAGACATTTCATCTCCCATAGCGGATCTCCTTCTATGGTCGAGTAGTCAATAGTGATCTCGTCTCCCTCTTTTAGGTCTCTGAGGGCCACGACAGTAACCTTTCCTTTGATGCCGGTGTTCGGATTACAGGAATGATTTATGAATTTGTACGGCTTGGCCGGATCTATCCACTTGTCTTTGTCGACACCGACCCAGTCAGGATTGTCCAGGGCGTCCTTTTTGTTCTTATTCACCTTGAATTTTAAAGGACCTTTGAATATAAAAATCGTGTCTCCGCGCTTCGCATCCTCCCCGATCCGGAGTCCAAGACCCTCAATGTCGCTGTTAGCGTGATATATGTGTTTCATTTCTACTTAATATATTTATTATACAAGATTTGTAAACCTTAAAAAAGATATAACCCTGCACAAGTCGAAACTTGCGCAGGGTTCTATTACTTCGGCATCTTACTCTGCCGGGTGAAGTTTGCTCTTCGGCATTATCAGGTTGGCCAACCAAGCTCGCGGCGTCCTGAAGGCTAGCACTGCCACTATCACGTGCAGAAGAAGATAATACAGCGGGTAGAACTGAAGCTCCAGATCCGCTGTCTTGTTCTCCTCGGCCAGAACCGCCAGCCACATGAAGTAGTAGGCCAAACACCACACCACCCAGGGACCTGGACGTTCATAACCGTTCTTCAGAGTGGTTTTCCAGATCGGCCAGAAGGTCACGATCGTGGTTGAGACCGCTATGAAGTTCGCCCAGAAGGCCTCTTCGGTCAGGAAGTAGAAGATGAGAGCTCCGATATCTGCCCCGACCAGCCAATAGTCGCGTGGATCAGATGGTTCAAAGATGACATTCTCTTCATTCCGTAGCAAGACCCTGAACTGAAGCATGCTGGTCACAAGAGCGACCGAACAGACTCCTATCAGACAGGCTAGTGGTAGTGCCGACGTGGACCAGTGGGATTCAATGGCGTCATAGGTATACCATTCAACCCAGGCACCCAGAAGCCACATCATCCATGTTGCCGCGTTGGGACGGGTATGTCCGCGCAGGATCTCCACGGAATACCACGTGTACCCAATGATATGTAAAACGAACGCGATTGACCCAAAGGCCAGCGCGATCGACAACTCATCCTGAAGGTGAGTGAAGAAATCGGCGACCATTCTGGGTCTCCTGTTCTAACTAGGCTCGCACCATTGCGAGCCGTACTTCTTCCATTATAGCACAAAATGGATAAAAACGCAAGGAATTATCCCCGCTGGAACGAAAAACGGCCTGGAAAAAGGATTTCCAGGCCGTTATTTGGGACGCGCCGGCATTTGCTCAGATGCCGGTGCGAGAACGCGGGGTCGGTGCCGGAACATTCACCACGGGCCGAGAGAGCAGGTACTCCTCCTCGGTATCGATGATCTCGCCGAAGGTGGCGTTGACTAGCACGATCAGACTGCAGTTGCTACGACTGCCACCTTCCCTGGCCGTGGTCACGGCTTCCCTTTCAGCTTCTTCTCGGGTTTTGCCAGTCGCCGATGCGTAGAGTCGGCCACAACTGACGCTTGCCAACCAGTCAAAACCGGCAGTGACCACGACATGGGTCGCGCAGTTTTTGGAAAAGCGGGACCTTTGCTGGCAACGCCGGATGGCTGAGGCCTTAGCCACTTCCGTGGAATAACGGCCGAAGGCCGCTCCCCACTTGCCGTCACCCGCGACACTGATCGCGCCGACGAGTTCGAGGTTTGTCGGCAGATCCGGGAACGCCATGTCGATGAGAAGCTGACGCAACTCGTCGGTCAGTCGGCCTGAGGCGACGAGACCATGGTCGGACTCGAAGCGGCGGATGGCGATCGCGGTCTTGGGGCCGGCCGTGCCGTCGACGTCGTCGATCTTCAGGTAATTGAGAATGTAGAGGGACTCCTGAATATCCTCGACGAAGGAAGTGTGCCTTTCCCGGTCCGCGTCGCGTTGTTTGAGCGGAGCCGCGACAGAGGTATGGACGAAGGCCAGACCAACCGCCAGCGCCAAAGCGACGCCAGCGAGCTTGAAATAAGCTATCAAAGTACGCATCTCTTTTCTCCGTGAGAAAGGTTGATACCGATACACACTCTACATATCGATCCTATAAAAGTCAAAGGGGTTATTCCGAGGATGTTATCCCCATAACGGAGGTATAATTTTCTTTATTTCCAGACCGCTTCCCCACTAGCTATTGACTTATTACTTACATTGATGTTTATTTAGAAAGGTTTAGTTCTACACACTAGAAGGAACATGGTGATGCGCATCCTGATGATAACGAAGTATCTCCCTATCCAGGGGGGAGTGAGCGTTCAGAATTATTGGCTGGCGCAAGCGATGAGTGCTCTAGGGCATAGTGTTGTGGTGTTAACAAACGCGGACGAGGTGGAGGATGAGTTTCGAATTCATTTGGCCGAAGGTAATGAACCTCGCCTCTCTGGCTATCATAAGCCGAGAACTGTCCGGGTGATCTCTACCAAGGCCGATGTCGAAGAAATATTCATTCCTCAATCGAAGCCATATACAACCAAACTTGTTAGCCTAGGGCTCGAGCTGGTAGAGGAGTTTCAGCCGAATTTCATTTACGCCCACTATATGGAGCCTTATGGCGTGACCGCACTTATGCTGTCAAAGCTCACTGGCGTACCCTTTGTTATCAGGCATGCAGGCAGTGATCTTGGCAAACTCGGCTTGATGCCGCAGATGCGTACTCTACATCAGCGGGTGTACTCTGAAGCTGTCCTGGTGGCCACTCGTCCCAGTCATCACGACTACTTCACATCTGTCGGAGTGAAAGCAGACCGGCTTGCAATGGTGGGGTTTCGCCCTTATCCGCCAGACGTTTTCTTTGCTACCCCTTTACCCAAGCCTGACAGAACTGTCCGTCTGGCAATTTATGGAAAAACTGGTCGCCACAAAGGAACGCCGCAAGTGATCGAAGCAATTAATCGGTTTCGGGTCAAAGATATTTCGATATCTTTGACGGCACATTGGGGCGGGAGATACTTCCAAAAGTACCGGGAAAGAATTGAATCCCTCGGATTGGAGAAAACCGTCAACGCAACATCCTACGTACCGCATTGGCAGATCGCAGACACCATCCGAGATTCACATGCTGTTCTCTATTTAGAGAACAGTTTTGGAATCGGTATCCATACGCCGGTAATTCCTTATGAAGTGATGGCGTGTGGCCGACTACTCATAACTACGAGAGAGATAGCGGCCAAATACCCTCATATAATTAATAGCAAGTCAGCGGCGATATTGGAACTGAATCCGGTAGTTCCCGATGAGTTGTGTGAGGTCTTATCAGGTCTCCCAGGTCGTATGGAAGAAATGCATCGCCTCTCTCAAGAGCCGGTCGTGGATGCCACATCCCATTATGCTTATGGGATGAACAATCTGGAAGCATTTTTGGCCAGAGTTCAAGATCGGCTATGACGAAATTAGGAGGGTGGGTTTGATTTACCCACCCTTTTTCTGTTTCTCGAAAAACGGCCAGATATGAGCATTAAAAGTTGCTGGGTTCCCTACTCCGTGATCGGCGCCATTTACTAACACAAGACTGTGATCTTTCCCGAGGAGCGTCAGTTGCTCACCAAATTTAACCGCTTGCTGAGAATCAATCGTCGTATCCTCTGTACCATGCATTATAAGCAACGGTGTTTGTATTGACTCAGCATTATACAATGCGCTTCGCTCTGCAAAAGCAGTCGAATTCAGTGTCCGCATTTCCGTTTCCATATTCTTTTTTATCGCAGGATCTTTTTGCTCCCACCTATAATCGACTTCCAGATCATAAGCTCCAGCTATCAATGCCGCTTTTACGTAAGTGTCCGGGAAGCGACAGACAAGCATGGCTGCTACTATGGCCCCCCGCGACACTCCCACTAAGTAAATATTCTCTAGGTCTATACTAGACTCGTACTTCGTTACTAAGTCTTTTACCAATTTTTGTATCCTCCCCACAGTTTGTGGCCCACAGAAATCGGGGTCACCAGAATTTTCATAACCCATTTGGGTTGGAAATAGGAAGTGATACTCACCAGAAAATACTTTAAAGCGAAGCGGTGATGACAATCCTGACCAAGAGCCTCTAAAGTCGTGTCCGTGGATGTACACAACAAGCGGTTTTTTTTTGCCGCTGATTTGATCCATCACCAGAAGACCTTTTTGTACCTGGTCATCTTCGAGCTTTAGAGTTAATCGGTCTAAAGAAACATTTTTAATACTCAGCATATTCTTAAACAGGATTTTATCATAGAAAAAGCGGGGAGATTCACTCCCCGCCAAGAACTCGAATTGGGTGCAGATCAGTCCGAACTGCAACCGTTGCCTCCCCCGCAGGAATTGCAGGAATTGCAACCACATGAATCGCAGGCGTCGGACTCCAGAACAGCGACATTATCGAACTTCTGCTTGTCCCTCGGCCGTTGTGCTTCCGGCACGTGCCAGTTCGAGCTGAGCTCGCCGAAGTGATGCAAGGCAACCTTGTAGGTGCGCCAGGTATTGCCGACGAGTTGCGCCTCCTTCGTGAGGTACGAGTTGGGCACATGATGGACGAACTTGCCGAATATTTCCTTGCAGAATTCGGCATAGTCCTTCGTGTACAGAATGAACTCGTGCCAGGCGGCGTCGATCTGCTCGGTCGGACTCCATACGCCCGGTCGGGTCCCGCAGAGGTAGAGGAACTGCTTCATGTCGTGGAACAGCACCTCCGCGTCTTCGTGCGAGAGGCCGAGCTTGTGCTTGAGCCGCTCGATGAACTCGGGATTCTGATAGCCCAGGACCTTGTCCATGAGCGTCGGATCGAGAACGGCGACCACTTTCGTGTTGCCATCAGTTAGAAACTGCGCGTTCATGTTGTTTTCTCCCACTCATGGATGTTGAGGATGCAAAACCCCTCCGGATAGGACCATAACACAAGATAATAATTTGTACAATAGTCTCTCAAGAGGGGTTATTTCCTGGTTAGATTTTGAAGTGTTTCGGGCGGATATCTTCATCGTAGTAGGTATCAACCTTCTGCATCACATCATCTTCCTCAAAACACTCACCGTGCTCCAAATAGGCATCCACCGACTCAACCTTATTTTGGGCTAAGTATCTGACAAAGCCATGAAAAACCTTTTTGATCCATGTGAAAAAGTTCATCTGAGCACTCCTTCTCCCACATATGTCAATCTATAGCTAATGTACCTTATTTAGCTCCAGTAATGCAACCTGTCATTTGATGTGGTAATTGGCCTTTAGAGAATAAAAAGACCAATTAGCGGGAGAAGGAGCCAGAGGTAGGCGAGGTCGGTGTTTTGGAGGAATGCTGGAAGAGGCGTGCCGGTGTTGAGGATCTCGCTGACGGGCAGATAGTGCTGGCATAGAGTCATGACCAACACGGTGGCGCCAAAGGCTAGCAGCAGCTTCTTTCCCATGGTCTCGAAGGTGGACTCGAAATATTCTCGTGGCATGAGCCTGGCGAATAGCCAAGTGCCGAGACCGGCGAAGATGACATAGACGGCGATCAGGGCACCGGCCTCGGCTTCAGTGTTGCCCAAGGACTCGGTAAGCCGGTCTTTGAAAGGAAAAAGTTGATACAGGAGCAAGCCGACATAGGCGCCCATCATGACGTTGATGAGGTTCTGGCGGCCCTTGAACATGGCGAACCCCAGGGCCACTCCGAAGGTGATCAATATGAAGGCCCAGCCCCGAAGCAGCAAGAGCACCGCGTCTATTTCCATGCTAGGAATTTTAGCATCCGCGAAGTGACGAGAAGGTAAAGTAGGGTTGATAACCACAAGGCCGGCGCTTCGCGCCGGCCTTGTTCCCTACTCCCTTCACCCTGAACCCTCTTCCCTATTTTGCTAGATCCCTTCCTCTTTCAATTCCTCTATGAGCTTCTTGGCTCGACGCGAGAGTTTGCGCGGCATCTGCAGCACGATCTTAACGTTGAAATCTCCGCGCCGGTTTCCAGAGACCGGTACTCCCTTCTCCTTGATGCGGAGCACTTCGCCATGCTCTACCCCAGCCGGCACGTTTATATCCACGGTGCCGTCCAAGGTCTCGACGCCGTAGGTGGCCCCGAGGAGCGCGTCTGAAAGCTTGATGGACAGTTCCCGGTATAAGGTGGAGCCTTCTCGTCTGATGTGAGCGTCGGGCCGGACGTGAAGCTTGACGTAGAGGTCGCCCGACTGGGCTCCCGGCATGGCCTCGCCTTGGCCGGCCATGCGGATCACCTCTCCGTCGTTTATGCCCGCCGGCACCTTGATGACGATCTCGCTTTGCGAGCGCTTCACGCCATGTCCGGCGCAGTCTTGGCATTTCTCCTTCGGTACTTCGCCGCGGCCGAAACAATCGGAACACTCGCGAACCGTGGTGAAGCTCCCGAGTATGCTCTGGCGGGCTTCGCGGATCTTGCCTTGACCGTTGCAGGTCTGGCATTTGACCGTGCCGACCCCGGGCTTGGCGCCGCTGCCCTTGCAGGTGTCGCAGACGTTCTGCTTGGTCAATACCACGGTGCGGGTGGTGCCGAAGATCGATTCCCGGAAGGGCAGCTCGATATCGATCGAGATATCGTTGCCCCGCCGCGATCGGCGGCCGCCGAAGCCGCCACCGAACATCTCACCGAAATTCTCGAAGATGTCGTTGATGTCGAAGTTCATGCCGCCCATCTGACCGGACTGCGACCAATCGAAACCGCCAAAGCCGCCGAAACCTCCGCCGCCGTTATTGAAGGCTCGTCCATAGGTGTCGTACTCGGCTCGCTTCTTCTCGTCTCCCAGGACCGCGTAGGCCTCGCTCACTTCCTTGAACTTGGATTCGTCCCCGGTCTTCTTGTCCGGATGATACTGGGCCGCCAATTTGCGAAAAGCCTTCTTGATGTCTTCCTTGGAAGCGCCTTTTTCAACTCCTAGGATCTGATAGTAGTCTTTGGGCATAGGGTAAAGGGATTAGGGTTCAGGGTTGAGTGGCGTGGCGGCTTCGCCGCCACGCATTGCTTGCATCTTACTCCTTTTTATCGCTTGTGTCTTCTGACGCGGGATTTTCTGGTTGTCCCGATTGCTGTATGGCCTCGCCGATCTTGCCGAGCTCCGTCGAAAGGGCTTCGGTAGCTGATTTGATGGCGGCCGCGTCATCCTTGTCCTTGACGTTCTTAAGGTCGGTTATCTTACTTTCGATGCCGGTCTTTATCTCATCAGACACTTTCTCGGCATGGTCTTTAAGCGCCTTTTCGGCGGTATAGATGAGTTGGTCGGCCAAGTTGCGGGCTTCCACGGTCTCCTTTTTCTTGGCGTCCTCGGCCGCGTGAGCGTCAGCATCCTGCTTCATGCGCTCGATATCGTCGGTCGAGAGTCCGGAGCTAGCTTCGATGCGGATAGACTGCTCTTTGCCGGTGGCCTTGTCCTTGGCGGTCACTTTGAGAACGCCATTGGAGTCGACGTCGAAGGTAACCTCCACCTGCGGCACGCCGCGCGGAGCCGGCGGGATACCGTCGAGGATGAAGCGGCCGAGCGACTTGTTGTCGGCGGCCAAAGCTCGTTCTCCCTGGACGATATGGATCTCCGTCGAGGTCTGGTTGTCGGCCGCCGTGGAGAACACCTGGGACTTCGCGGTGGGGATGTGGGTGTTCTTCTCTATCAGCTTGGTGTTGACCCCTCCCATGGTTTCGATGCCCAAAGACAGCGGAATGACGTCCACCAGCGTGATGTCCTGCACGTCGCCCTGGAAGATACCGGCCTGGATGGCGGCGCCGAGCGCCACCACTTCGTCGGGGTTGATCGACTTGTTCGGTTCCTTGCCGAAGAATTCCTTCACCATCTGCACGATCATCGGCATGCGGGTCTGGCCGCCGACCATGATGATCTCGTCGATGTCTTCCTTCTTGAACGGAGAGGCCTCCAAGGCGCGCTTAGTGATCTCCATGGCACGATCGACGTACTCGTGGGCCAGCTCTTCGAGCTTGGCGCGGGTCAGCTTGATCAAAAGATGCTTCGGCCCGTCCGCACCGGAGGTGACGAACGGAATGTTGATCTCAGTCTCCATGGAAGATGAGAGCTCAAGCTTGGCCTTTTCGGCGGCCTCATCCAGGCGCTGAAGGGCCAACTTGTCGTTGCCGAGGTCGATGCCTTCGGACTTCTTGAACTCGGCGATCAACCAGCGGACGATCTCCTGGTCGATGTCGCGGCCGCCCATGTGCGCGTCGCCATCGGTGGATTTCACCTCCACCACGTCGTCGCCCACTTCGAGCACCGTGACGTCGAAGGTGCCGCCGCCAAAGTCGAAGACCACCAGCTGCTCGTCCTTCTTCTTATTGAAACCGTAGGCGAGCGCTGCCGCGGTCGGCTCGTTGATGATGCGCCTGACCTCCAGTCCGGCGATCTTGCCGGCGTCCTGGGTAGCCTTGCGCTGAGCGTCGTTGAAGTAGGCCGGGACGGTGATGACCGCCTCGGTCACCTTCTCTCCGAGCTTAGCTTCGGCGTCGGCCTTGAGCTTCGTGAGTATCATGGCCGATACCTCCTCCGGACGGTAGTCCTTGTCGCTCATCTTGACCAGAACTCCTCCGTCGGCTCCGTCCTTCACTTCGTAAGGCACGATAGCCTTATCTTTCTGCACCGCCTCTTCCTTGAAGGAATGGCCCATGAAGCGCTTGATGCCGTAGATGGTGTTCTGGGGGTTGGTGACGGCCTGCCGCTTGGCGATCTGGCCCACCAGGCGTTCTCCGGTCTTGGAGATGGCCACCACCGAAGGGGTGGTGCGTCCGCCTTCGGCGTTCTCGATGATCTTCGGCTCGCCAGCCTCTATGAAAGCCACTGCCGAGTTGGTCGTTCCCAGGTCGATACCGATTATTTTTGCCATAGATAGCTCTTAGTTATTAGCAATTAGCTCTTAGTAAGTTTGTCAGCTGACGATGACTTTGGCCGGACGGATCACCTTCTCTCCAGCTTTGTACCCTTTCTGTACGATCTCCTTCAAGACCAGTCCGTCACCGTCGTTCGCCAAGGCTTCGTGGAGGTTCGGATCGAACTCGTCGCCGACGCTTCCGAACTCCTCAACTCCATAGCCTTTAAGTATGGAAGAAAGCTGCATGTTGATGCCGAGGATGCCTTTCTTGAGATGGTCCGGCAAAGCCTCGAAAGCCGCGTCCTTGAGGGCCATGGTGAAACTGTCGCAAAGCGGCAGCAGATCCTCCACGAATCCTAATTTGGTACGCTCCCGGTCGGATATCCTTTCTTCGTCCATCCGGCGACGAGCGTTGAGGAAGTCGGCCCTGGCCCGAGCGAGGTCTTCAAGCGCGGTCATCTTCTCCTCCTCGGCTCGTTTCAGTTTGTCTCTCAGTCGCTTCAGCTTGTCCTTCGACATGGCCTCTTCCTCTTCCAATTCAGTGTCTTCGATGGGGGCTTCTTCCGCTTCCGTCATCTCCATGTCTATATCATCTCTTTCCTCCATAACTCCCGCATTATAACGGTGAAGAACGTTGTTGTCAAAAATAACAAACGTGGTATTTTATCCTTTGAATTGAACCTTGAGGAGGATCTGATGGTCTCTAGGGATCTTAAGCGCATCAAACGTCATTTGAAGGTCGCCGGCACTGTCCTGAACATAGGGACGAACTACGGGAGACTTTATAAAGAAAAGGACGAGAAGCGGCAGCTGTCAGCTGTTGAAGTCCGCAAAAGAATAAAGAAGGAGACGTTGGAGCGGGCGCAGCTGTTGGAAGCCAAGATGCTAAAGGTTGGTGACAGGGTCACTGATGGTAAGATTACCGGCAAGATCTCAAGTATAGATAAAAGAAAGAACGTGATAGAGGTCGACATAGGAACTCGAATAATCAGGGTTATACCGACTTTCTTTAATTTGGTGTAGAGTAAAGTTTAACGAATTTATAAAAGCCCCTTTGGGGCTTTTATCTTCTAGCGTTTCCCCATCGAGTCGCTAAGTATAATTGTTCGCTTCGTTCCAATTCTACTAAGCGCTCGCAGGCCCGCCTCGCGGTGATTTTGCGGCAGGAATTAGCCGCAAAATCACAACGCTCCGGCCGTCAAAGCTAAAAAGAGCTCCAAACGGAGCTCTTTTCTTAACGCTTTGACCACTGTGGCGCGCGGCGGGCTTTCCGCAAGCCGAACTTCTTGCGCTCCACGGCGCGGGAGTCGCGCTTAAGGAAACCTTCCTTCTTCAGGGTGCCGCGGCGTTCACCACTCTCCTTCAAAAGTGCGCGGGCGATACCAAGCTTCACCGCGTCAGCCTGGGCGGAAAGACCAGAACCCGATACCTGGACGGTGATGGTGTAATCTCCAAGGCCGAGTTCCTTGGTGGAAAGCACCGCCATGACGCGATTGATCTGCGCCTGATGCTTGAAGTAGTCCTCGAGCTTCTTATCGTTCACCGTGACGGTGGTCGACTTCGCCGGAGTCAGACGAACGCGAGCGCTCGCGGTCTTGCGGCGGCCAATGCCTTCGTTGTATCGCTCTTTAGTAGTGGCTGACATAAATTACTCGGTTATCTTTAGGTTATGCAAGGTCGGCTTGCGCAGCTTGTTCTTCGGCAGCATGCCGGAGATAGTGCGCTTCAGGACCTCCGCGAATCCAAGACGCTTCCCCAAGTGGGCCAAGGTCTCGGTGCGGCGGCCTCCCGGGTAGCCGGAATAGCTCTGGTAGATCTCCTTCTCGCGATGTTCCGGGATGTCCATCTTGGAAGCGTTTTCGATCTTCACGGTCACGTCCGCGATCTCGTTCTTGGAGAAGTCCGGAGAGTTCTTGCCGAGCAGCACGCTGGCGGCCTCGGTGGCCACGCGACCGAGGCGCTTGCCGGCGGCGTCGATCACGTACTCGTTGTTAGTGGTTTCCTTTTCCATATTATACAAATTCGATTACCGCTTCGTCACGGCCGGCCTCGGTGCGTCCCATCTTGACGATGCGGGTGTAACCGCCCTGGCGGTCCTGGTACTTGGCGGCCACGTCGTCAAACAGCTTCTTGATGACGGCCTCGCGCGGCTCGCCAAGCGCGCTGGCGGCCAGGCGGCGGGAAGCCACGGTGGAACGCTTGCCGTAGGTGACCAAACGCTCGGCGAAAGGCCGAAGTTCCTTGGCCTTAGCCTCGGTGGTCTTGATCTTGCCCTTCAAGATCAGGTCAGCGGCCAGACCACGCAAAAGAGCGGTGCGCCCGCGGCGGGTTCGGCTGAGTTTTCTGGTTGATTTCGCGTGATTCATGGTAACTGCTTGAACTTTTTAACTTACTCGGCCAGGGACAGACCCATCTCCTTCAAGAGCGAGACGATCTCATCAAGACCTTTAGGGCCGATTCCGTCAAGCGAGAGGATATCATCCTTTGACTTTTTCACAAGTCCGCCGATGGTCCGGATCGAAGCGTCGCCGAGGGCGGTCATGGTGCGAGCCGACAGTTCGAGGTTCTCGATGCGGGTCTTGAGGACGTCCGGATCGACCTCAGAGGAAGTGTCGGCGGCGGTCTCGGCCGGAGCCGATTCCTCGCTGATCTCCTTGAAGCCAGTCACGGCCTTCAGCTGATGGATCATGATCTCGACGGACTTTTCCAGAGCTTCCTTGGGGCTCATGGTGCCATCGGTCTCGATAAAGAGACGCAGACGGTTGTAGTCGGTGCGGTCGCCGACGCGCATGTTCTCTACCTCGTAGTTGGCGCGGCGGATCGGAGTGAAGACCGCGTCCATGGCGATGGCGCCGATGTCCATCTTCTCCTTCTGGTGCACTTCGCGAGGGACGTAGCCGAGTCCGCGGGCCACGGTCATCTCGATATCCAAAGAAACGCCCTTGGCGGTGATCTCAGCGATCGGCTGTTCCGGCGAAAGGATCTCGATCTGGGAAGGAGCCTTGATGTCACCGGCGGTGACCACGCCCATCTTGTCAGCCTTCAAGGTCATGGTAACCGGCTCTTCGCCATGAAGGGCCAGACGAACACGCTTGATGTTGAGGAGGATGGTGATGACGTCCTCGCGAACGCCGTCGATGGCGTCGAACTCGTGCTTGACGCCGTCGATCTTGACGTGGGTCACGGCCGCTCCGGGCAATGAGGATAGGATGATGCGGCGGAGGCTATTGCCGAGAGTGTGGCCGTATCCCGGGTAAAGGCCGTCGATCTCGTAGATCCCCTGAAATTCTTCTTCTTTGACGACGCGAGGCTTGCTCGGTAGCGTGACGTTGGTTTCTAACATAGTGGTGATGTTAAAGGTCCTTTAATAAATTTCAGAAAGGCGTCCGTTCTAGCGGCTATAGAACTCGAACACCTGCTCGGGATCGAACAAAGTCTCCGCCGGCTCATAGGCCGGCTGGCCATCCATCTTTCCTTCCAGCTTCTTCATATCGAACTTCAGCCAGGTTGGGACGACTCCGGAGTGTCTTTCGGAAAGATCGGTGAAGAGCACGGAGTTGCGGCTGCCTTCGCGGACGGAAACCACGTCTCCGGCGCGGAGCTGGTGCGACGGGATGGTGAACTTGCGGCCATTGACGGTCAGGTGGCCGTGGGAAGCCATCTGGCGGGCTAGGCGGCGGGTCTTAGCGAGTCCGAGGCGATAGGCCACGTTGTCCAAACGAGATTCCAAGCGGGACATCAAGAACTGAACCGGCTGCTCGCTCTTCTGAAGCGCTTCGTCCACGTATTTGCGCAGCTGCTTCTCGGTGATGCCGTAAGTAAGACGCATCTTCTGCTTCTCGATCAGCTGACGTTTGTAGTCGCTCATCTGTCCGGGACGGACGTTCTTCTTCTTTCTGTCGCCGGTACGCGCCGCCGAAGCCGCAAACTTTTGGGTTTGCGTCTTCTCGAAGATGGGAGCTCCGAGGCGTTTGGCTATCTTGAATTTTGGACCGATTTTCATAAGTAAACAGTAAACGATTTAGCTGACTAGACGCGGCGCGGCTTCTTAGCCCTCGGGCCGTTGTGCGGCACCGGGGTCATGTCGATGATCTTGGTGACGGAGATGCCTTTGCCGGCGAAAGCCCGGAGAGCCGACTCGCGACCGGCGCCGATGCCGCGAATGATCACCTCGGCGTCGCGCATACCCATCTGATTGGCCTTCTCGCCGATGACCTCACCAGCCTTGGCGGCGGCGAACGGAGTCGACTTGCGCGAACCCTTGAAACCGATGGCTCCAGAGGAAGCCGCGATCAGGGTGTTGCCCTTCTGGTCGGCCAGAGTGACGATGGTGTTGTTGAAGGTGGCCAGGATGTTGAGGCGGCCGGAGACGACCTTCTTCTTAGGCACGCGGTTAAGCGCGCGAGAAGTACCCGCCACGTCCGATCCTCCACCTTTTTTTATGATTCTTTTCTTACCCATAGGAAATTTGTAAATTTAAAGTGGAAATCTCAAAGTTGAAAATTTTCCATTTTGAGATTTCAAGTTTCAACTTTTAGGTTTTCTCGAGCTTACGGCGTCCGCTACCCATCGTCTTCTTGACGCCCTTCAAGGTGCGGGCGTTGGTCTTGGTGCGCTGGCCGCGGGCCGGCAAGCGCTTCTGATGGCGCGATCCGCGGTAAGACTGAATGTCCTTGAGACGCTTGATGTCAGAGGACACCTTGCGCTTCAATTCGCCTTCGATGGTGAAGGACTCCACCTTCTCGCGAACGGAGTTCTCCAATTCCGGGGACAGGTCGGCCGGCTTGGCGAACTGGTCTATCTTAAGCTCGGCCAGGATCTCCTTGGCGCGGGTACGACCGATGCCGTAAACGGCGGTCAGTCCGAACGAGAGATGCTTGTTATCTGGGATGTTGATACCTGAAATTCTCATAGAAATTTATCCTTGACGCTGCTTATGGCGCGGCTTTCGCTTGTTGATGACGTAGATCTTGCCGCGGCGACGAACGATGATATCGTCGGGGCTGCGTTTTTTGATGGAAGATTTTACTTTCATATTCTATAGCTCTACATTCGTTTGGTTATCCGGCCCTTGCCTCCATACGGGTCTGGCACTATGGCCACTTTGTCGCCGACGAGTACGCGGATACGGAACTTCCGCATCTTACCGGAAAGATACGTGAGCATCGTCTCCTTGGTATCGTCGAGCACAACCCGAAAGAGCGCGTTAGGCAGCGCCTCCTCCACAACTCCGTAGACGAGGTTTTCGTTTTGTTGTCCCGGCATCAAACGGGGAAGAGTTTAGCAAAAGTATCCACAAACGTCAAGTTATTATTCGGTCGTAAGGCTTTCGACCACGGTAATACCGGCCGGATCCTCCGGGAAGGACCTCCGCCAGAAGGGTTTTATGGTGGCATTGGCCTTTTCGATGGCCGGATAGCCACCCAGCACGGTGTTGAGGGCGGTTTGGGCGCCTCCGGCCAAATCACGCTTCAGCTGCTCGGCGTCATAGGCCCAGATGACCTTGGGTCGACCTAGCAATTTGAAGGTGATGGGCTCTCCGGCCGAAAGATCGGGTTCGCCAGCATATTCGAAGGTGAAGACCGAGAGATTCTCGATCCGCACCGGCTCCCCTTCGTAGCCGGGCACGGTGGCGGCAGCGATGAAGGAGGCGAAATCCTCGTTCTTGAACATCGGCAGCTGTAAGGTCACCTTCTCCCGGATCTTGACCTTGCCGTTTCCGAGGTCCTCGGCTGGTAGAGCCTCGAAGGCGTATCGGATGGCCGCGTCGAAGGTAGCGAAGCCGGCCGGCTTCTCCGAAGCTACTCGTCCGGCCAAGGCCTGCTGCAGCTCCGAACGCAAGGAGGCCGTGGCCGATTCCAGTTCGGCGTTATCGATGATGAACTTAGGGCCGCGATGACCTCCGGATATGGCCGCGGGATTCTCGGCATAGATCGATTCATAAAGGTCCGACCCTTTAAGTCCGGGAGCGGTGAAACGGGTGTTGGCCGGGAGGTTATACTCCGGTCCAGCCTGATCGGCGAATACCTCCACGGAGATGGAACCAGGAGTACCGCCGGCCGCCGGCGGTACGACGGCCGAATCCTTGATCCTGAATATGAGTCCGCCAGCGCTCTCGAAACGGGTGTTGGTGATAAGCCGTTGGGAGGCGTTGGAGGTGTTATAGATGGTAACTCGTCCGGTGGCCTGTTCCTCCACCTCTTCCTGTCCGGTGGCCGTCACCTCACGGTCTCCCTGGGCCTCTAGAGACATGATCTCATAGGCCAACTCGGTACCGGACGCGTCCCTTTTCGCCTCGAAGACGGCGTTCACAGTCGGTTCGCGCCAGCGCGGGAAGACAGTCACGACGGTCTTGCTGGTCAGAGCCGAGAAAAGAACGCCGCCGAAAGCCAGTAAGACCACCGCTAGTGCGGCCAACGCGATCCCTTTCTTCGATCCTCGACGCTCTTTCCTCGCGGCCGGGCGTCTTTTGGCTTCGCCAGCTTCGGAAACAGTGGGCGACTCTTCGCTCCTCCGCTCCGCCTGCCGCGGCGAGGGTCTTAAGGTCGTCCGTCTTTTTTCAGACGGTTTAATGTCCTGCAGATTCCACTTCTTATCCATATGCGAACTATTTTATCATATCCTCTAATTCGGTCAGATGCCGATCCTCATACAGCTTGCGGCCGTACGCGAAAACCAAACAACAGAGCCGCGCATCTTGTATGTTGAGCCGGCTGAAGAACGCGGCCGCCACCGAGAATATCTGGTGATGCGTCCCCGTGGCCTCCCTGGAGGCGGCTTGGGCGATCCGAGCGATGGAGTGCCCGACCTCTTTGTCGGACAACAGATAGACATTCTTAGGGAGCGACAATCCGTCGTTGTTCCGCGCGAAGAGCTTAGCCAGCTCGCTTTGGTAATCCGTCTTGGCACTCCCTCCTCGCGGTGCCTGATCGGCGTCGCCAAAAGGCATGAAGACGGAGCTTTGCGGCAACCCGTCACGCTGGGTCAGCAGTTCGGTCACGTGGTCACCCACCGCCACCAGACACATGTCATCGGCCTTCGGTGCCAGCTCCGTCACCGTTCGCAGATACAAAGACATGAAAGAGTCGATGTCGATCTTGGCTTCGGGCAGGATCTTCTCCTGACACCGTTTGACGTGCTCCACTATGTCGCTCTGGCCGATGGCCACCACTTGGCAAAGCGTGATCTCCCTGGCCGTGCTCCGAAAAGGAAAGTAGGTTGGATAGCCGTTGACGCTAAGGGCGGCAGTCGAGTCCGATAGTACGGCCAGCTTGAGATTCTTGGAGAACAGCTCGCTCTCCGCCTGAGCCCGCACTTCGTCGATAGCCTTTTTTTCCAGTTCTTTGACCAGTTTGCGGGTGATCCGGAAGGGCTTTTCGTCCTTCAGGGAGACGTTGCGACCGACCGTATAGGCAAAGGGCGCCGCCATCGATACTTGCACCAATGACGGCAGGTCGAAACGGCCCTCTTTGCGCAAGCTCGGCAGGCCTTGGCTGCCTAGTTCGGTAAAGGCGTTCAATATGGCCACGAACAGCCGACGCTCGAGCAGGCCCGGATCGGTGACGGGCACTTCCTCCTTGTAGGACCAAAGGACGCGGAGCTGGCCGCTTTGCTCGCCTGAGAGCGCTATGGCTATGGTGACGCCGTTACTCTCGATATCAAGCAGCACGCCGAGGTCATCGGCCGCCTTCCTTTTGGCACCCGCGAAAAACATGCCCCTATTATAGCGGGGTGATGGCGAAAACACGAAGCGAGTTTTGAACAAAGAGCGCGGGGCCTTCGGCCCCGCGCTCTTTGTTCACTCCAGTACCGCTTTCACCCGTCGCACTCCGGCCGAAGAGGATTCTTCCTTTACGATCTTGAACCGGCCTTTGATGTCCTCAAGCTGCTCCACATGCGGACCGCCGCAGAGCTCGCGGGAAAAGACCTCTCCATTACGGCCAGTGACAGTATAGACCTTAACTTCGTCCGGATATCGGTCCCAGAAGCTACCTTCGATGGAAGGATCGTTCTCAGCTTGAGCTTTCGGCACCATCTCGATCGTTACGTCACCACCGGTTTGAATAGCGCTATTCACGAACTCCTCAACCATATCCAGCACTTCACGCTCGACTTTATCCGGATGCGTGAAATCGAAGCGCAAACGTTCGCCGGTGATATTGGATCCGGCCTGGTGCACGCCGTGGCCCAGGTATTTACGCAAGCCCGCCAACATCAGGTGCGTGACCGTATGGTACTGCACCACCTTCTCAGAATGATCGGCCAGGCCGCCCTTAAACTTCTGTTCAGCCCCGGAACGAGACAACTCCTGGTGTTCCTTCATCTTGTTTTCGAAACTCTCCTTATCCACGGTCAAACCTCGATCGCGGGCCAACTCCTCGGTCAGTTCATACGGAAAGCCATAGGTTGTGAAAAGCACGAAGGCGTCATCACCGGAGAGTTGTCCTTGAGCGGCCAGTTTTTCAAACTCTTTGAGGCCCTTCTCGAGAGTTTTACGGAACTGCTCCTCTTCGCGGGCGATGGCATCCATGATGTTGTCCTTTTTGTCCAACAGATCGGGATAAGGCGTCTTATAGATGTGGATAACCCCCTCTGCCAAGTTTTTCAACTCACCATCCGGCACACCCAACTGATCGGCATAACGCACGGCTCGGCGCAACAGCCGACGAGCGAAATAACCCTGTTCGGAATTAGACGGCAGAATGCCATCGCCGATCATAAAGACCGCGCCGCGGATATGGTCGGCGATGATACGGAAAGCGGTCAACGCCTCTTCGTATTTTTTACCCGACAACTCCTCGATTTGACGGATTATCGGTGTAAACACATCGGTTTTGAAAACATCATCGATGTTTTGCGAACTATGGAGCGCGGCCGCCAGCATACGCTCCATTCCACCGCCGAAGTCGATGTTCTTATTTTTGAGTTCTTCAAACTGCCCTTCACCGGTCTTCACATACTGCATGAAGACGTTGTTGCCGATCTCCATGAAGCGGCCGCAATCGCAGTTCGGATGGCAATGTCCACCCCACTTGGGGTCGTGCGGCGTGCCGAAATCATAAAACATCTCGGAGTCCGGGCCGCCCGGCTCGCCGATCGGCATCTTATCCGGCACGCCGGCCCTCGACCACCAGTTCTTCTTGGCTTCGTAATAGAAAATGCGCTCGCCTTCCTTGATGCCGCGCTCATAGCCGGCCGCTTCGCTACCGATATCAGCTACTCCGGCTTCGATGCCCACGGAAGAGAACAACCGTTGCCAGATCCGTGGTGCTTCCTCGTCCTTCGGCAAGTTGTTTTTGTCATCGCCGCCGAAGACAGTGATATACAAACGACTCGGGTCGATACCGACTTCTTTCGTCAAAAACTCGAACATCCACTCGATCTGCTCTTCTTTAAAGTAGTCGCCAAACGACCAATTGCCCAACATCTCGAAGAACGTGGTGTGGCGGTTGTCACCGACCTCATCGATATCTTCGGCGCGGAAGCATTTCTGGCTATCGACAATGCGCGTGCCTTTCGGATGTGTTTCGCCAAGCAAGTACGGCAGCATCGGCTGCATGCCCGAGCCGGTAAAGAGCGTGGTCGGATCATTCTCCGGCACCAGAGCCGAGGAAGGCACGATGGCGTGCCCGCGCGCTTCCATAAACTTCAGGTATTTCTCGCGGATCTCATTTCCTGACATATCGGCTAATATAGCAGACTCTTGAGATTTTATAAAAGGCCAAGTCCCCAAAGGGTACTTGGCCTTAAAGAGCGCGAGCGCTCTTATAATGTCCTAAGCGTCGACAGCGGGAATGCCCCCGGCGCAGAGGATGTTGAAGGGAGCCTTCAGGTCATCCGGAAGGTCCCGGGGATCGACCGATGTCTCGCCGGAGGAGTGGTCCAACAGTTTGGGGCTGTAAAACGGCTGCCTGACCGCCACCGTGCCGTCCCGCGTGCGGCGCAGCCAGTAACGAAAGTCCCCTTTGTCGTAGTACCTCTCGAAGTCCACCGCGTAGGTCACTGACGCCTCCTTTTTTGTTCCCAAACCATATCTAACCAGAACGGCGATCATTTGCCAACTAGCGGCGACTGATCAATTTCTCGAAGGTGGCGATGTCCGCGGCTTGATTCTTCAACGCTTCCTTGAAGGTGTTCTCCTTGGTGGTGTCTATGCCTATCGACTTAAAGATATTCACCACGGTGTCGGAAGAGCCAGCAGATAGGAACTTATCCAACTGCTTGATATAGCTCTTATCTGTTTTATAGCTTTGACTCATCAGCGTGCTCATCAAAAGACCGAAAGTATAGGAGTAAACGTAAAATCCATAACGCAAATGTGACCAATACACATAGGTGTAACCATCGTCGCTGGAAACATCAACACCAGGACCTAGATACGACTTTAAATGCTTCACCATTATTTCCCGAAACTCGTCATTGGCCATGGCACCTCTTTCAGTAATAGTTCTGTGATATTCCAGTTCACAGTTGAAGCAGGCGATCTGTCTTTGGATAGTGGCGATATCGCGGGTGATCCGATCATGAAGCAGAGTAAGTTTGTCCTTTTCGTTCACTTGCGCGTAAATAGCCTCGAACACTAGATTTTCGAACAGCGTGCTGGCCGTTTCGGCGGTAACGATAGAATGTCCATCGTACAAAGGCGAGTTCTGGGCGCTGCGACTGGCATGGATGGCATGGCCCATCTCGTGCGCCAACGTCTCTAGCGATTTGAAATTAGGCACGTGATTCAAGAATACGTGGACCGGATGTCCGGTCTGATCAGACATAAAAGCCCCTCCTTGCTTTCCTTTCTTTGGAAAGACGTCGATCTGGCCATTGCTCAACATCTTGTCAAAGATCTCACCGTACTCGACCTTAAGTCCGTAAAAGACATCACGACAAATCTCCATGGCTTCCTCGAAACTGATATCGAGTTCCTGGCCGATGGAGCGATACTTCTCGGTGTAATGCAGGCTTTTAACTCCGTGGTACTTGGCTTTAAGCTTGTAGAATTTCTGACTGAGCTCAAAGCCTTCTTTGGAGACCGTCGCGACCAAGTTCTCGATACTTTTCTCGTCGTGTTCATAAGATAGAGCGGTGGCGCTATAAGGCTTCTTGAAACCGCGAAGTTCATCTTCGCCCCGCGCGTCGCTGATGATGGCGTTCATCTCATGCTCAGCCACTTCACTGATCTGTTTCAACTCTTTAATGATCAAATCCCAAAGCTTAACCCTATCTTTTACCGATAGTAAGTCGATCGTTTCGATAGCTTCAGGCAAGTGCAGTTCCTTTCCTTTAAAAATTATCTTGCGATTACTCAGGATCTTCTCCACGGCCTCGTGCCACATGCCCGAAGATTGGCGGGCTTTCAAGCGGATGATCCGCTCCTCTGGTTCGGAAAGATCATGCTTAGCGCCTTCGAAGATCCTTTCTAAGAAATACCTGAAGTGCTTTAAAGCATCTTCTTTAAGCAAACGCTTTTGCTCAGGCGTAGGCAGTTTGCCCAGTTTCAAAGTGAAGAATAGTATTTGATCACTAGCCTGACGCAAACGCTTAGACATTAAAGCCAGTGCCCGATCAGCTTCCGCGTCATTGACGTTTAAGCACTTACGAAACGAGAAGTACCGACCAGGACGAGTGACAGCTGGCATTCCGGCCAAGCTTTCGTATTCGGTCAAAGCCTTTAAGAGGATCGTTCCGTCTGCCAGATCCTTATCTGACCATTTTTTCGCAAAATCAGCATAAGCCGCTTCCGCGCTCTTTAAGTCGGACTCGATGCGCGGATCTTTAGCGCTTTTGTAGTAGATTCCTTTGAGATCCCATTCTAGCTTGTACTTTCCTAGTTTGGGAATGGTATTCACGGCTCGATAGTCAAAAGACTTATTTTTTGGCTTCGACTGATCTTTTGACATGGGCTAGAAAATTCTTATATTCGGAATAAACGTGATTGAATTCGGCGATTATATCATTAGACAGTTTGCGGTTCAGCAGATTGGAAAGCTCCTGATACCGCATGGCCCTTTCATCCAACGAACCTGAAAAATCCTTGATGAAGCCCTGATGGTTGTCGTAATATTCCTCGACGATGCTGCGCATGTTGTGGATCTTGTCCGCGGCGGCGATGATGAGCGCGGCTTCAGGTCCGACCTTCAATCGCTCCAGATAGGCCGCTTTGCGGTCCTCCCACTTCAATTTCTTGCCGTTCTTCTCCTTCGGCTCGGTCACCGCTTCGACGATCTTCCTGACTTCCTCGCCGAAATCTTCCTCGAGCTCCTCGGCCGAATACTCGGTGTCCTCCAGCGTATCGTGAAGCCAAGCGCCGATGATGGCGTTCTCGTTCTTGGTGTAATCCCCGACCAGCCAGGCCACGGCCGCCAAGTGGGTCACGTAAGGTAGCGGTACCCGGCCGCGCCGACGCTGGTCCTGGTGCAGGACGGCCGCGGCGCGGATGGCTTGCTCGAGGCGGTAGGAGTACACGAAAGTCTAGGTTAACTGGTCCGGGCTTCTCGTCGGGCTTTTTCGTCCGCCGCCGCGGCCTCGGCCTTCCGCAACTCCTCTTTCAGGTCCAATAGCTTTCCCTGAGCGTCATGTACGGAGCGCTCCAAAGCGGTGATCTCACTGTTCAGGCCGGATACTTCCTGCTGTTTGCTGGTAACGGCGGTTTCGGCCTTATTTAGATCCTTTTCCACCGCTTCGATCTTGGCTTGTATTGATGAAATAGACATGTGGCGAACTTAAGTGATATTGATCAACCTTTTGATTTTAACTTCTTAGCCTGGAGATGCAAAGACATGAGCTTCTTTCCCGAGGCCTCTCGATAAGGACAATATTCGCAGCCGTCTCCCGAAGGCGGGATCGCGTCACCCTCGAGGCAGGACTTGATCTTGGCCAGGGTGGGCTCTATCCAGTCGGTCATGGTGGGACATTCCACCAAAGTGGTCTCGAACGTCAGCTTGTCGTCGAAGGCGTCCTCTTCTTTTGAGGCGTTGGCATAGACCAGATAACCCAGGTCCTCGACCTCGAAGCCGTTGTGTTCCAGCAGCCAACGATAGACTCCGAGTTGGCGCTGGTACTGCTTTTCCCAGGGCGAGTCGCCGAGCTTCTCGATGCGCTCGGCCTTGGAAGTGGCTTTGTAGTCGACCACGATGATCTTCCCGTTGGCCGCCTGCCAGAGGTCGTCGACGCCGCCGCAGACCACGAGCCCGGTGGCTTCATGGAGATGCGACACGCCCGCGAAAGGATCGCGCCACTCGTCCATCTTAGGGTGTGAGAACGGCACGGCCTGGACGCCGTACCTGGTCATGATCGGATGCGGCGTGCCGTTCTTCCGATGCACGTCGAACTCCTTCTTGAAGAGTTCGTCGACGGCGATGTTGAGGTTGAAAGACGGCATGCCCGGACGCTTGGTCCCCAGCTTGTTGTCGATATAGAAGCAGCGCGGACACTCGATGAACAGATCGATCTTGGAACGCGACAGCCGCCACTTCTGGCCGCCGTAGTTCCAATCGGGCGAACGGTCGGGATTGTATCTCTTGGCGAATTCCATGTGTCTGATTATAGCATTCGAAAAAGCGCGGGCCGGCCCGCGCTTTCCTTTACTCCGCCCTGAAGGTCTCCATGACGCTCGACATCTGCACGTCGGTGGCCAGATTGAAGGTCCGGTCGCCGTTATCGGTGTAGAAGACGATAGCGTATGTATTTCCCGGGACAGTGGCCCGAAGCAGCTTCACCTCCGTGGGAAGCAGCCAGGTCGACTTGTTCCAGCGGGCGGCGCCGAGGATGCCAGCCAATTGCCCGTCGCGATAGTCCCTGACGGCCACCCAGCCTTCGTTGGTCGGAAACTCCGCGTCAGTGAACGCCACGACCGATCCAGCTGGCTGATCGCCGACCGACAGGCGGCCCTCCCCGACCTCGACGGTCGGACGAGTCGTCTCTGCTTCCGGTTCCCGGACCACGATCGAGGTGGTAGCTTCTTCCTCGTTCGTCGCTTCTAGCTCGGACGATATCTCCGTCGATACTTCCGCGTCAGTGTCGCGCTCTTCGTCGGACACCACGGCCGCGGTGCCGCCAAAGACGAAGACCAATAGACCGCCGACCACCAGACCGGCGACGAAGGCGATGATAGTTTTCTTGTTCTCTTCAGACATGTTGCTTTCTTCTGCCATAACAAACATTTACGGTAATGATAATACCGCCAATTATAAGGCTAGACGCTCTCCGGTGAAAGTTGACGGGCTTCGAAAAGTACTGCCTCTAGCCGCCGTGGGGCCAGGTTGAGACCGGAAAGCAAGGACGGCTCTTTGACGATATCCTGGCAGACCACCACGTTTTGCGACAGCAGCGCCTGTTTTTGGCTGACCGAAAGGCCTTGGAGCACCGTGATGGGATAAAGCTTGCTTTTCTCGATCATCTCATAGAGGTTCCCTTCCTGGGGATGATCCCAGCTCAATAGATCGACGCCGACGCAGGCGGCATACTTGGTGGCGGCCAGCGTGAACTTGGTGTTAGTGATGAGCTTGAGGTTCTTCACGCCGCAGATGTCCTCGGCGCAAATCTTCTGATCCGACAGATCGAGCAGCCGCGCGTAGGAATACATGGCCACTTGCAGGTCCGATTTGAGTCCGGGCCGGGCGTGGAATTTGGCTTCGGCGATGAAAGCGTGATCCGGTTTGTAAGCAGCCAGGTCGATCTCGTGAACGGCGCAGCGACCGTTCATGACGATGCCGGTCTTCGTCTCGTAGCCCTGATGTCTAAAAAGTCTTCCCAGATAAGCTTCGAAAGGAAAGCCGGTGGGACCGAGGTTGAAGAGAGCGCGACGAAGCGAGTAACGAGCGGACACGGACCTTTCCGCGCCCTTAAGGAGCGCGAAGGCCTGTTTGTAGATATCCTGCGTGCGCGTGCCTTCGCGCACGGTGGCTTCGATCTCCCGCACGATGCCGTCGATCTCACGTCCGGAAGCGCCGGCGCTCCTCAGCGAGCGCCTCAGTTTGGCGGGCGCGAATTCCTCAACGGTGCCGTCGGCCTTGGTGATAAGCATATGCGCTCATGTTATCACGACTCACAGCAGGAAAAGCGACAACAGGAAGAGAATATAGAAACCCAGCAGGATGCCGGCCTCGCGCCAGGCGATGGCGCTGCGGGCCTGAGAGACGTAGAGGAAGAACAGCGCGATGGCCACCAGAAAGAGCCGGTTTATGACCGGAAAGGCCAAGATGTCGTTCTGGATGGGATGAATGATGGCGACCAGTCCCAGTACCAGCGTCGCCGGAATGATGACCGCCCCGAGCAAGCCGCCCACGATGAGGCCGATCTCGCCGCGCCGGGCGGAGATGATCGAAAAGTATATCTCAGGCAGAGCGCCGCCCAGGCTGGTGACCAGGATACCGATAAGCACGAGCGGCATGTCGATGGCGGTCCCCAGGAGCGAGGCGCCATAAACGACACCTTGCGCCGACAGGGTCAGGAGGGCCACTCCGGCGATCACCTTGACCATGTCGAGGAGGACAGCTTCTCTAGATAAAGTGTCGGTCTCATCAGTGACCGTGCGCGAAAAACGACCGCGCCGCAGGAATAGCCAGTAGGCGTAGCCGATGAACAAGAGGATCAGCACTAGACCATCGCTGCGCGAGATCAGTCCGTCGGAGATGAGGATGAGCGGCAGGATGGCCGCGGCCGCCGTCAGGAAGGTCGTGTCGAGAGTGGTCTCGGTCTCGACCGGCAGCTCGCGGCGCGGCGCGAAGAAGACGCTTAAGGCCACCGCCACGGTCATCACCAGGATGTTGTTGCCCATGATGTCGCCGAAGGACAGCTCAGGTATCCCCTGCAGGGCCGAAGTGACGCCGACGAAAAGATTCGGCAAGGAAGTGGCGAAGGCCATGACGAAGAAGGCCACCACGAACTCCGTCACCTTGAAGTGTCTGGAGAGCCGGAGCAGACCAGCGACCAAGAAGCCTCCGGCCATGTAAAGAAGCGCGCTAGACACCACGATGGCCGCCAGGCCGTAGAACCACAGCATTGACACTATCTTATCACGGCGCCGCCGAGACAAACCTCATCACGGTAGAAAACCACCGATTGTCCGGAAGCGGGCTTATCGGTCTGGCCGCCTAGCGATAGCTTTTCCTTTCCCCCTTCCGTCGCCACAGTTACCGGCACGGCCTCTCCCCGATAGCGGAAGACGGCGGTGAAATTCTCCCCTTCGGGTCGGCCACTTATCCAGTTGACCTCGGTCAGCTCGATATCGCTTTTCGTTCCGACCGAGGGAGGTTTGACGTCGACGATGAGCGTGTTCGATGCCAGATCCTTGCTGACGACGAAATACGGTTGCTTGGCGTTCTCCCCGAAGATGGTGAACCCGTGTCGCTGTCCCAACGTGTAGACCAATGATCCTCGATGCTCCCCCACCACCTGTCCATGAACATCGAACACCTGGCCTGGCGAAAGGTCGGTGAAATGACCGATGAACTCCGGAATGTCGATATGTCCCAAGAAGCAGATGCCTTGACTGTCCTTCTTGACGGCCGTGGGCAGGCCGGCCTTCTCGGCTTCGCGTCTGATCTCCGCCTTAGGGCTGTCGCCAACGGGGAACAGGACGTGGCGTAGATCCTCCTCGGTCAACGTCCAGAGGAAGTAGGACTGATCCTTGGCCTGATCGACTCCGCGCCGTAGCTCTAAACGGTCTTCGGTCTTAAGTGTCCGCGCGTAGTGACCGGTGGCGATGAAATCCGCGCCCCTTTCGCGGGCGAACTTCCAAAACGCGCCGAATTTGACGAAACGGTTGCATAGCACGTCGGGGTTCGGCGTGCGGCCGGCCAGATATTCGTTCACGAAGTGATCGCCCACGTGCCGTTTGTATTCGGCTTCGGCGTCGCAGGTCAAAAACGGGATGCCAAGATGCGCGGCCACCCTCATGGCGTCAAGGCGTTCCCGTTCCCAGTCACACTTCAAAAAATCCGGCTGCCACACCTTGATGAAGACGCCGACCACCTCATAACCCTGCCTCAGCAAGCGCAAAGCGGCCACGGATGAATCCACGCCGCCGGAGAGGCCCACGAATACTTTTTGTCTCTTCATGTGTTGCGAGCCTACCAAATATCGATTGTTTGGTCTAGAAAGAATTGAGGTTTAAAGGTTTAAGCTTATCCTGAAGAAGTATCTTTCCGACAATGTTTTCCGCAGGCAACGTCAGAACTTCCCAATCAATTCCGTCATAAGGAAAATTACGATTGTCGGCTCGAACTGAATACTCGTCATGCTCAAGTGTAATTGAGTAATCTTGGGTGTTAAGCCCTATGATTCCATTTCCTGTAACGCGCCTGACATCGGCGCTTTCTCCCGGCAGGCCAGTGATACGGCTGATGTGATATCTCGAATTTGTCGGATGCCAAAATACAATAACGTCACCACGATCAAAGTTACGATGAAATTTATTGATGATCAAAAAATCTCCGTTCCGGTAATTAGGTTCCATAGTATTACCAGCGACAATGAAAGGTTCTAAAATATATACCTTCACTAGAAAAACAGGAACTAGCGACAAGACAAACGCAAACAGGGTGCAGAGAACGATCAGGGCCAATTTCCATAAAAGCTGTTTGGCTCTAAGTATCCGATTCGCCAAACGCCAAAGGACAAAAGTGGTAAAAATCCAGACGCCGAGCCATGCCAAACCACAAATCAAGACGAAAATAAGTGTATTCATTACCTAAAATAATAACACGATCAACGCAAGTAGCGTGCAATATTTGCCCGATGTTCGTCGAACGTCTCGGCGTAATAGAACTTTCCTTCCGCGTCCGTGACATAATAGAGATAATCGCTGTCCAGGGGTTCCAGCACCGCTTCGATGGCGCGCAGACCAGGATTGCCGATCGGCGTGGGCGGCAGACCACCGTACAGGTAAGTGTTATACGGCGTGTCACTTTCCAGATCTTCCGGTCCTAGAGTGTTTAATGGCCGCTCCAGCACGTACTCCATGGAAGCGTCGACCTGGAGGCGCATGCCTTCGTTGAGACGGTTTTGCAGTATTCCCGAGACCAAACGCATGGACTCCTCCGTGTTGGCTTCGCGCTCGATCAGGGAAGCCAGTATGAGCACTCCGCGTTCACCAAGAGGATGATCGATCATTCTCTCTCGCAGTCCCGCGGTTTTTTGCTGATATGTTTCTAAAAGCAGCTCCAGCAGTTCGACATTGGTAAAATCGGCGGGCAGATAGTAGGTGTCCGGGAAAAGATAACCTTCCTTGCTTTTGGCGGTCGCGGCGAATTCAGCTTCATTGAAATTCGGCAATGATCCCTCCGCCAGATAAGCGAATTCCTTGGCGGTGTAGCCCTCGGGGAGGGTCAGTACCACCAGATTCTCGGTGGCGCCAAGGGTGGTGATGCGCTCGGCCACCTCAAAAACGCTCAAGGGCCGATCGAAAAGGAACGTGCCGGCCTGGATGTTGTTCGGGTCATGTCGCCAGACCAGGGTCAGATACAAGAACAGGCTGGAACGCGTGACGGAGCGTTCGCTCATCAGATCGGCTATTTCCGAGGCCGACAGACCGCGAGTGATCACAACCGCGTCATTGACCGGGAAGTCGGCGGGCGGGCGGGTTTGCCATGCGAGCGCGCTAAAAATAGCCACCAAAAGAAACAAGGCAAACCCGCCCGCCTTCACCCACGCGTACCTCCGCGGTCGCCGTACTTCAAACGTTTCGATCATTACATTCTATCTAGCGATACAATAAGTCTAAAAATGGATGAGATTCTGGACGTGCAAGGATTTTAACACGAATGCTACGAGCCATAGAGCGAGTGTTGAAATGCCGCAGCACAACGACGAAATTCGCCATTTTAGGCTTATTGCGGCAATTCGCCGATCGGCAGATTGGCCGGGGCCTCGCCTCGAGTCGAAGGTACGCGGTCGAGGGTCGGCGTCAAGGCCACCTTACCCGGCATATGGAACATGGTGGCCAGTTCTTCGGCCGTAAAGATCTTCGGCTCACCGGCCTTGTTCTTCGGATAGATGACCCGGCGGCGATATTCCTTCCATTCCTGCTTCTTCAATCCGGCGATGGCTTTCTTCTGGCCAGGGATATAGTCCTTGTAACCCATGTCCGTGCGCCAGCGCACGCCGATCTCATTACGCCCGATCATATCGTACTGGCTGAAGGAGCGAATGATCGGATTGATGATGGCGCCGTTGAATTTGCCCTTCTTGGTGACATAGACCCAGCGAATAGAGGTGCTGAAAGCGTACTTGGTCATGTTGCGCTCGATGGCGGCGATGTCGTCCTTCTCACCCATGGTGAGCATGGCCATCTGCCCGCGCTCGTCGTCCTCGTCTCCGCCGCTTTTCATGCCGAGCGGCGTCTTCTTCTCGCCATCGCGATTCATGATCTTGTTTATCTTGGCGGCGGCGGCCTTGGTCCAATCGTCACCCTCGCTGAGTTGCAACTGGCCGTTCTTGAAACTGCTCTTCCTGAAGGACTTAGCCACGATCTGGATGAAGACGCGCTCGTAGGGCTTGATCGTGGAAAGCACCTCGAGCATCGGCGTCATCGGGTCCAATTTCTCCTCTTCCTTGGGCAGCTTATCGAGTCCGAAGTCGATATAGGTCTTGATCGGCATCTCGCCATCCTTCTTTTTGCCCATGTGGAAACTCATGAGTTCGTACTCGTCCTCGAAATCAAGCGGTATCTCGGCGGCGTAATCGACCGGTTCTTCGATGACCTCGATACCGGGGTACTGAGCGTACAAGTTGGCCTCGATGGCATCCTTGGTCGGTTTGCGCTGCGTGTTCACGTAGAAACGCACCTCGCCGCCAATGGAGACGATCTCAAAGGAGAAGTTAAGCGGGCGCTTGCCATCGATGTAGGTTTGGAAGAGGTTGTCCGGGTTGGCGGTGTTGTGGATCTGCGAAATGACGAATTCCATCGCTTCGGGAGACTTGAACACTTCCGGCGGCAGGCGCAGCCTCATCGTGGCCCGTCCTTGACTTAGGGCGAAAGCCGCCCCCACCATGTCCATCCATTTCTCGAAGAAGACCAAAAACAGCACGATCGGCAGCCAGATCGGTGTCAGCGCGAAGAAGACCGACAGTACCTGGCCGGTGGAGACACCGAAGACTAAGAGACCGATAAGAAGCAGGGACAGCGCCAAGAGCGCCACCACCGGGCCGATATCCATGTCGTTGCCACTCATCCAATTAAGCGGGCCGCCGATGATCGGCACCTTTTTCTTCTTATCATCGCTGACGAACTTGCCGTCAAGCAGCAGACCTAGAGAGGATGGCGGTTTTTTCTTTTCGGCCATAATTTGTCTTTAAATGATAGCACACCTGTTTTCGGCAAAGTGAGCGCCGGGCGCGAAAAAGGCGGATCATATGATCCGCCTTTTTCGCGCCTCTACCTTACTCGGTCACCAGCGTGTAAGCGCCGTTCCCCAGTCTCTTGAAAAGATTGGTGTCCTGCAAGTTGACGATGATAGTGTTGTCCTTCACGTAGCGTTCCTTGCGGACCTTGTCGATGATCTCCTCGCGGGTCAGAGGACCGTGCTTCTCGAGAATGTCGCGCAGCACGTCCTTAACGACGCCGGCGGAGTAGCCCCACTCGGAGAGAGCATAGAGTCCGCGGCCGACTAGAACGAAGCGTTTGTCCTTGATGAGCTCGTTGTGGGTAGTGGCGATGTGGGCCTTGCGATTAAAAAGCTCTTCGATGGCCTTAGCCACCTCGCGGAAGTGCATGGGAGAACCGTGGCGCTTCACCACCAGGTAAGCGTAGTCGCGGATGCCCTTCACCTTCACGTTCGGGCTGGTGGCATGACCCCATTCGCCGAGGGGGTTCCGGGCGATGTCCTTGGAGATGAGGAGCCACCGCTTCAAGATATCCTCGTCATGACGATCGGCGATCTCGATGAGCTGGTCGCGGAAGCGGGTCAAGATCTCCTCTTCGGTGATGAGCTGGTCGCGCTCTAAGGACTGATGCACGTTCTTGAGAGCCTTCTCGACCGCGTCAGCGATCTTCTTCTCGGTGAACCAGCGGTGCAGATAGGAGTTGTTCTCCTTGGAACGGTAGAAAGGATCACCCACTACCAGGAGGAAGAAGATGTGGTTGCGGGTCGACTGATCCTTGGCCAGCATGTCCAAGAGATGATCCTCGGCGATGACGCCGCCGCCGAGCTCTCCGATCAGCCGGTGGAGCTCCTCGAAGACCGGAGCGAACTCCTTGTAAGCATCAGATTTCTGGATGGAACCGATGCCGTAACCCTCGATCTGGCGCACGCGTTCGCGGGTGATGCCGTAGGCCTGGCCGATGGATTCTAGAGTATAAGCTTCGGCGTCAGCGCCCAGTCCGTAACGCTTCTCGAGCACGTCGCGGGCCCGGTCCGGAAGGGATGACAAGAGCTTCTTGGTTATCTGCTTCGGTTTAAAGGTGATCATAATTTGAATTAATGAATATCAGCATACTACCACTACCTTTCAAATACGTCAACTACATTGTCCAATGCGACCGTCGTCCGTTCAGACGATCAGGTTCAGGATGCGACCCGGAACATAGACCACCTTCTTCAACTCCCCCGCTTCCAGATACTTCGCCAAGCCGGGTTCCTCCTTGGCGGCGGCGATCGCGGCCGCTTCATCCGCCTCCGGCGCGATGGTGATGGATCCGCGGGCTTTGCCGTTTATCTGCACGCCGATGGTCACCAGATCGTCCTTAGCCAAAGCGGCATCGAAGCTCGGATATTCTTCCAGATGGATCGA
Source organism: uncultured Candidatus Saccharibacteria bacterium (assembly GCA_964608605.1). Classification (GTDB taxonomy): domain Bacteria; phylum Patescibacteriota; class Minisyncoccia; order Phycocordibacterales; family UBA918; genus OLB19. The sequence goes on along the minus strand of CAZSOS010000001.1, from coordinate 151,861 downwards.
CGTCCCGTGTCCGGCCGCCTCCCACAGCTCCTCGCAAAGATGCGGCGCGAAGGGTGCCAAGAGCTTCAGGAAGGTCTCGTATGATCCCTGAGATAGTCCGCTCTTTTCCGCCGCGTTCACGAAGATCATCATGGCGCTCACCGCCGTGTTGAATTTGAACGATTCGATGTCATCGCGCACCTTCTTGATAGTCTTATGCAGCAGCCGCGAGGTCTCGGCTGGTTCAGCTTCCGTGATGTCCTCGGAAAGACCGTTCACTCTCTCGACAAAACGTTGCGCTCCCACAAGGCCATTGGTGCTCCAGGCCACCGTGTTCTCGAACGGACCCATGAACATCTCGTAGACGCGCAAAGCGTCCGCGCCATTCTGCTTCACGATATCGTCCGGATTGATGATATTGCCCCAGCGCTTGGACATCTTGCGTCCATCCTCGGCCAGGATGAAGCCCAGGAACTCCAACCGCATGAAAGGCTCGATGGTGGAAACCACGCCCAGATCGTAGAGGAATTTATGCCAGAAGCGAGCGTAGATCAGGTGCCTGACGGCGTGGTCGCCGCCCACGTAGACGTCCACCGGCGCCCATTTCTTTTCCTTCTCCGGGTCTATCAAATCCTGGTCGTTCTTCGGATCGATGAAGCGGAGGTAATACCACGAAGAACCGGCCCATTGCGGCATAGTATTGGTCTCGCGCTTGGCCGGGCCGCCGCACTTCGGGCAGTCCACATTGACCCAGTCGTCGATAGCCGCCAGCGGCGACTCTCCCGTACCGGTCGGCTCGTAATGTTCCACTTCAGGCAGCTTCACCGGCAGTTGGTCATAGGGAACCGGCACCACGCCGCAATTGGAGCAGTGAATCACCGGAATGGGCTCGCCCCAATACCGCTGGCGTGAGAACACCCAGTCATTTAAACGGTAGGTATTCGTCATCCGTCCGCCCACCTTCTCCACAATAGATTTCTTGGCCTCTTCAGAATCCATACCAGAAAACTCGTCTGAAAAGACCAGCATCCCACTCTTGGTCAGATATTCCTTGCCAATAAAATTATTCCAGGCGGCCCTGTGCGCGTCCCAAGTGATCAGCTTGTCCAGCTGTTCTTTCGATACCCACTCGATCGTGTGTTTACCTTCCTCGATCTCAGAAGGGATCTGGTCCAGATTTTTCAGCTTTATATAGTAGAAGTGACTTCTGGTTTTTTGATTCTTGTTCTTATTGTGCCGATACGCGAAGGCGTTGGTCACGTTTACTGGCGTGCCAATGATCTCAAAATTCTGGAAACCAGTTTCTTCGACTAACTCTTTGGCAATGGCGTCCTCATGCGACTCCCCTTCCGTACCGCCGCCTACAAAGTGAACATGATCTGGCCCATGTTCATCTTTCTCACGTTGCAACAAAAAGGTACCGTTCGTGGGGTGCTCAATGATGAGATCGACGACATCACCACGCTCCAATGTCTCTACTCCTTCTTTGATGTTGACGTATTCGTGTGCGATCACCACTTTAATCGGCAAACCGAACTTCCGCGCGAATGCGCCGTCACGCTCATCGTGCGCCGGGACGGCCATGATGGCACCGGTGCCGTAGTGAGAGAGGACATAGTCGGCGATAAAGACCGGAATTTCTTCGCCATTCCCTGGATTTATCGCCTTGACGCCTTTTAATTCCACGCCGGTCTTTTCCTTCTCGGCGTTGGTGCGATCGATCTCGGTCTTTTCGGCGGTCGCTCGCACGTACCCCGCCACTTCGTCTTTGTTTTCGATCGCTAATCTAGCAACCAATTCATGCTCGGGCGCTAGCACCAGGTAGGTAGCGCCAAAGAGCGTATCCGGCCGGGTTGTGAAAACAGTAACGGTCTCGCCGCTGGTAAGTTTGAAGTCGATCTCGGCGCCTTCGCTACGGCCGATCCAGTTGCGTTGCGCTTCTTTGATGTGTTCGGGCCAGGCGGTCAGCGTCTCCAGATCTTCGAGCATCCGATCGGCATAGGCGGTGATCTTCAAGACCCACTGGCGCATCGGCCGTTTCTCGACGACCGAGCCGCAGCGCTCGCAAGTACCGTCGCTTTCAAGGTCCTCATTGGCCAGGCCCGTCTGACAGCCAGGACACCAGTTGATCGGCTCGCGCGACTCGTAGGCCAGACCTTTCTCCAAGAGCTTCAGGAAGATCCACTGCGTCCACTTGTAGTATTCGGGATCGGTGGTGTTGATCTCCCTCGACCAATCGTAATTGAAGCCCAGATGCGCCAGCTGCTCCTTGAAATTGGCGATGTTCTTCTCCACCGCTACTCGCGGATGCACTTTGTGTTTGATGGCGAAGTTCTCCGCCGGCAGGCCGAAAGCGTCCCAACCCATCGGGTGCAGCACTTCGAAGCCGCTCATCTTTTTAAAACGTGAGTAGACGTCGGTGGCGATGTAGCCCTTCGGGTGTCCGACATGGAGGCCTTCGCCGGATGGATACGGGAACATGTCGAGCACGTAGACCTTCTCCTTGGCGGAATCGCCATCGGTCCGATAGAGGTCGCTCTCCCGCCATTTTTCCTGCCATTTCTTCTCTATGGCCTGATGATCGAACTTTTTATGCATAATTAAGGACTATATAAGCAAAATGACCTCCGATATGGAAGTCATTATGCAGTGATTATCATGATTGTTCAACCTGGTCGTTAGCAACGCTTTATTTCTCTATTACAAATATGACCCTTGGGTTACTTGGTTCACTAGAGTAATCCGCATCGCTAAATTCTTTCTCCATCACCTGATACCCTGTACCTTGGTCCAATACATAATACAAGCTGCCTCCTCCCATAACCAGACAATCCTTGTAGGTTACTAAGCTATCTTCGGTTGGCAAATTAGAACGTGGATTCTGTTCTCGCAAATCAGCATACGCACCATCGTACGACCCACATTGCCCAATCATCCTTGACCGGATGTAGTCATTGATTTGAAAACGGTGCTCACCGTAATTCAGGTAAAGATCTGAGTCGCACATATGACTATCGCATGCTGATCTGTCCACTACAACATCCCAAGAAAACTGGGCGGCACTAGTTTCCTGATTTTTCACCAATGGCACAGAGCTTCCATTACTTTTAATGAAGTAAGACGCTAGGACAACACCAGCCAAAACCACTACAGCCAACACCAAATACTTTTTCATATTTTATGCTCTTCACAATTTCTAATTATTCAGCGGGATGATCTTGCGTTCGAAGCACTTTTCTCCGGCTCCATGCTCCCAATTCTGATTCTGCAAATAGGCGTCATTGCCGGACCCGATCGGCTTCACCACGATGCGATCGCTCGCCGGGGTGGGATGGGCGAAAGTGGCGCAAAGCAGGTAAGTATCGCGGCCAGTGGTCCGCAATTGGTACGCCTCTCGGCCTTCGGGTGCCTTAGGGGCCGGCAAGTCGCGGTAGATCATGTCGATGTTGGCCGGGAAGGAGTCGGTCTCCTGATAATAAGCCTCCACGCGCCACTGGATATCCTGGAGATCGCTCACTTGGGTCTGATCCAGCCGTACCTCGCGCGCCACGCTTGGAGCGTCGATGAGAGTGAAGCCATAGATGACGAATACCGCCACGATGGCCAAAGTCCCGCCGCCGATCTGCATCGAGATCCTTTCCCGCTTCTTCCAATGGTCCTTGGCGTCGAGCATGTAGTAATAGGAAGCTCCGCCGATGACCAGCAACAAGGCCACGGCCTTCAAGATGAAGCGGACCGTGATCTCGCCGTTAAGGAAGGTGTAGACCACGACCGCCAGGTCCCCGAGCATGATCATGCCGGCCACCAAGAGGGCCAGGTAGATGAGCCAGCGGGTCAGCGTGTGGTAGAGCTCACCTTCATGACGGCGGGACTCGTTCACCTTCCGGGTCAGGACCAGATAAGCCGGGAAGAAGATGACCAGTACGGCGATGGAGTAGCGGATTGCCGACTCGGCGCTTTCGATCTGCCAATAATTGTCCGTGGCATCCGGGAACTGCAGGTTGATGATGGAGAACAAGAGCGTGATAAAAGCGGGCAAGGACACGAAAAGTGTCGCTAAGGCCGCCAACTGCAACACGAAACTTTTTGCCATAAATAGATTTAGCTAGTGGTAATTAGTACGTAGAACGTAGTCTTGGCGGCACGGCGGCTTCGCCTCCGTGCCGTTTCATCTCCCAGAATTATACCATTTAAAAAGCGCCCCGACCGATGGCCGGGGCGCGTCTAAACGTTTAAACCAAGAAACGCGTCACTCTCATCGCGACGATAAGCGCTCCGACTAAACCACCAGTGAAAAAGGTGGCGTACAAAATTCCTTTTCCGAATCTTTTCAATAGCAGACTATGCGACTGCATGACTTCCTCCTTCTAACCGACCATGAACTCAATCACATCGCCGTCTTTGACGATGTATTCCTTGCCTTCTGTGCGCAGTTTACCAACCTCGCGAGCTTTCGCAAGCGAGCCAGCGGCCACCAGATCAGCAAAAGAAACCACCTGCGCGCGGATGTACTTGGTCTGGAAGTCGGTATGAATAGCCGCGCCCGCCTCCGGTCCGGTCGAACCCTGCTCTACCGTCCAAGCGCGAGTCTCCTTTTCACCGGTGGTGAAGTACGACATCAAGCCCAGGCGATGATAGCAAGCGCGGATCAAAGACTCGATACCGCTGTCCTGCGCGCCATATTCGCGGCGAAACTCGAGCTTCTCATCTTCTTCCATATCCTTAAGCTCATGCTCCATCCCGGCGTCCACCACCACGTATTCGGAACCGGTACTTTCAAAGAAGTGCAGAAGATTCTGCCACCGATCATCGTTCTGTTCGTCGAAGTTGAAAGCTCCCTGTTTGCGATTGCAGACGTAGAGAAACTGCTTCATTGTGAGCAGGTGGAGGTTCTTGACGAGCTTCTGCTGCTCGTCAGTCATCTCCATGGAATTGGCCAGCTTGCCGTCCTGCAAGTGCGACAACATCCGCTCCAGGACTTCCTTCTCCGCCGCAGCGGCCTTGTCACCCCGCTTGGCGTCCCGCTCGACATTAGCCAATCGTTTAGAAACAGTTTCCGCGTCAGCCATCATGAGTTCCAAATTGATGACCTCGATATCTCCAAGGGGGTCGACGGCACCGGCCACGTGATGGATCTCTTCGTCGTCGAAAATGCGCACCACCTCCGCGATCATGGAAACCTCGCGAATATTCTGGAGGAACTTGTTGCCGAGACCCTCGCCAGCCGAAGCTCCCTTCACCAAGCCGGCGATATCGACGAACTCCACCACGGCTGGAATGATCTTCTCGCTGCCGGAGATCTTGGAGAGCGTCTCGAGACGATGGTCGGGCACGGCCACCACCCCCACCGAAGGATCGATGGTGGCGAAGGGGTAGTTCGCGATCAGAACGTTGCTGCGGGTCAAAGCATTAAAAAGCGTACTCTTTCCCACGTTCGGAAGGCCCACGATGCCTACGGATAATTGCATAACGGCAGAGAGTATCAGAAAAACCGGCTTTACGCACCCCTTTTCGCTAGTGACTCGATTTGCCCTAACCACTTTTCGCGACAGACACCGTCCACCTTTTCGCAAGGGCCGAAGGCCGAGACCTTGGTTTCGATACCGGCGAACTCCAGGATGCCGTATTGGATCTCGTTGGTGTAGTCGCCGAACTTCCACCACGTCTGGAATGGGCTATGCGTGCCGGCCAAAATGATCACTCTGGCAGTCTTGCCGTCAAGACGCTGGATCAGTTTTTTGGTCTCCTTGTCAAAATTGAAGGCGAAGCCGGGGAGCCACATGCGGTCGAAGAGGCCTTTGAGCAGGGCCGGCATGGTATTCCACCAGTTCGGATATACGATAACGATATGTTCGGCCCACCGGAACTGTTCCTGCAGCGTTACCAGATCCGGTTCCAGGGCCTGGATCTCCTTGTATCCCTTATGGAGTATCGGATCGAACTGCATCTCCCCTAAATTGACTCGACGAACTTCATGACCCGCGGCCCGGACCGCCTGCTCGTAGCGGTCGGCCATCTGGCCGGAATAGGTGTCCTTGTCGGGATGGCCGAGCAGCACCAGGATTTTTTTAGACATATGAAACAATTTCTAATTTTGAATTCTCAATTTTGAATCAATTTCGAAATCAAAATTAACGATGAATACAGTCTAACAGAAAAGACGTCGTATCAATGACGCGGTCCTGTTGATACTCAAATTAGCGTCGAATGGTGCCGTTCGGATTGAAGCGGCCGGCCGCTCCTCCCTGCATCTTAAGAAGCTTCTCTCGCATTTCCGGGGTCATAGCGCCCATGATCTCGGTCTGATATTTAGGTAAAACCTTCATGGCGGCCGCCATCTGGTTATTGCCGTTCTTCTTGAGTTCTTCCTGCATCTCCTTGGCGATCTGTTCGAAGAGCTTCGGATCTTTCTCCAAAAGCGCGGTGATCATCTCCTTCTGCTCCGGCGGCGCGTTCTTGAGTTGCCGTTCTAAAAGCTTCCTCATCGCGAAGTTCTTCAAATTTCCAAACATATGCCTCGCATTATAGCTCAACCCGACCTAAAAGAAAGACCGGCGCTTCGCGCCGGTCTTTTGATCTTTAGCCTCGGCCGCAATCGAGCAAGAGCTCCGCGACATCGTATTCATCGAGGTTCTGACCGATCCGCACAGGGACACCGAAAGTGATCCTCATTGTCGCCCCGCTCCACAAGAGTCGGTAGTCCCGAAAGAGCGAACGCGGCCTGTCGGCCGCCGGATGGTCGATCCAAACCGGAAGGATAAGAGCCCTAGCGAGCGCCGCCACCCGCAACGGGCTATCACGGCAAAGCCGCACCCGGCGATCACCTTTTTTTACAAAAGCTTCCCCCTTGATGGTTCTCCCTTCCTCCGGATAGACGATGACGTTCCCGCCATCACGCAGCCGTTGGTACATGATCCGGGCTGTCGGATAGGCGCTAGGGTCGCGCCGGCTGATCGGAATGCAGCGGAAAGCCGGGAGTATCCACGGACGATCGCCGAAGAGCTGGTCGTCGGCCACGCTCCACGGAACCTTGGAGGCATACCGGCCGGTGCTCCAATGCCAGAATAGACTCGGGAGCACCACCGTTTCCGCCAAGGATGGGTGGTTGGACAAAACCAGCACGCCACCGGCCCTCAAAGCCTCCTCGGCCCGGCTTTGGCCCACGACCACTACGCGCCCGTAAGCGACGGCCATCCGGCCGGCCACGACTAGACCGATAGCCAAGGCCTGGGCCCAATACTCTTTCATCGACATTCTTGCCTCCTAAGAGCTGACTGAGGGCCAGTGTACCACCAGAAGGAGCCTGGCGCAGGTTGCAGGGTCGCCGCCTCAAAACCTCTTGCTTTTTGACAAATTTGTGGTAATATTGCCCGGTTAAACTCATCGAATAATTTTATGCTTCAAAAGCTTTACGGGAGGTTCGGAAAAAGGACGGTCTGGGCCGTCGCTTTTATCTTAGGATTGGCCTTGGTACTGATCGTCTCTTGGCTGTTCACCGGCGGCGAGGGATCCGAGGAAGAGGCCAAGGAGGCCGTCCGAACTGTCGAGGTCTTGAACGTTTCCGACTATCAGAGCGGGGCCCTGGGTATCGCCGCCCCTACCGCTGACGGACGTTCCTTCGTGGTACGAGCCGAAAGCGGCGGTCGCGTGGATCGCGTCGGCCGTTCCGGCAGAGTGGCTCAAGGCACCGTGATCGCCGAGATCGACAACGCGGCACAGCGGGCCGCCTTACTTCAAGCCGAGGGCGTCTACGAGGCCGCTTTGGCCGCCGCCCGTCGCAGCGATATCGGCGTCGATGACGCTGGAGCCGCCCTAACCTCCGCCAAGCAAGGAGCGGTCAGCGCCGACCAGGCCGCTTTCACGGCTTGGAACTCGGTGCTTTTCAACACCGTCGACGAGCTGTTCTCCAATCCCCGTCTCGGCAACCCCGGCGTGCGCATCGACGCCGTTGGTGCCGCCACCGAACTGGGAGCACAGAGGGTCGCCCTGGGCCAAGCTCTCGAAGTCTGGCAGCGCGATAGCGCTCGCCTCAGCGCCGACCAGAATAGCAGCGCGCTCATCTCCGCCCTCGGTCAGAGCATCAGCCGGGTCGATCAGCTCATCCGCTTGGTGGATGGGTTCATCGCCTTGCTGCCACTTCATAAGCCGGACGCCGTCTTCTCGACCGCCGAGTTGGGTCGCCTGCAATCAAGCTTCGCTGGCGCTCGCGCCACCCTAAACGCGCAGCGGGCCAGTCTGGAAGCCGCTCAGGTGTCCCTGACCCGCGCCGAGGAGAATCTTCGAGGCGCCGAGATCGGTGGCACTGGCGGAGCCGTCTCCGCCGCTGACGCCCAGGTAAAACAAGCGCTTGGCGCCTATCGGGCCGCGCAGAACGCCTACAACAAGACCGTGGTCCGCGCTCCCTTTGCCGGTGAGATCTCTTCCCTCAACGTCATCGTCGGAGATTTCATCAACCCTGGTTCCGACGTCGCCATCATCGTTCCTGACAACGGAGCGGAGACCGAGAGCTATTTCGACCTGCCGCTGTCCGCCGTCAAATACACTCCGGAAGGCGCCTTCGTGTTCACATTGGGAGAGGATGGCAAGGTGAATAGCGTGGCCGTCGAGACAGGGTTGGTCACCGCCGGATCTTTGCGCGTCAGCGGTCTAACCGGCACCGAAACGATAGTCAAGGACGTGCGCGGTCTCAAGGCCGGCGACACGGTAACGGTTCGATAAGAGATCGGGGCGCGGCGGCGAAGCCGCCGCGCCCCGATCTCACCAACCCCACTTACCCTTTACCCTATACCCTTCACCCTAACTTATGTATTTCCTCTGGAACTTCTTTCTTGACCGCCGCGCCTTCACCATCCTATTGATGGTGGCTTTGCTGGCCTCGGGTACGGCGGCCATATTGTCCATGCCGAAGGAATCCACGCCTGAAGTGGTCATCCCCATCGGCATAGTAACGACGGTGCTGCCTGGAGCCACCGCCGCCGATATCGAGCGCCTGGTGACCGATAAGCTCGAACCGGCCGTGATGAACGTGCCCGACATCGACAAGGTGACCTCGAGCTCCCGCCAGGGCGTGTCGATGATCACCGCCCAGTTCATCGCCAGTGCCGACATCGAGACCGCCATCCAAGATCTGCGCAACGCCGTCGAAGGCGCGCGGCGCGAACTCCCGTCCGACGCCGAAGTGCCGACCGTGACCAAGATCGACTTCCAGGACCAACCGGTCCTCATGATCGGCATCTCGAGCGATCTGGCTCCAGAGACCCTCACCAAATTGGGTCAGGATCTACAGAACGATCTGCTTACCTTGCCGGACGTCTCCAAGGTAGACGTTACCGGCACCCGCGCCCGGGAAGTTTCAGTGGTCGTCGACCTGCAAGCCCTGGCGGCCCATAACATCACCACCTCCAACATCGTCGCCGCCCTACAAAGCGCCAACGCCTCGGTGCCCGCCGGCGCTTTGCGGATCGATGAGATCGAATACCCGGTGCAGTTCAACGGCGACCTGAAGTCCGTCGAAGAAGTGGCCGCCGTACCGGTCCGTACTCCTAGCGGCGAGGTCCGCCTCGATCAAGTGGCCAGGATCGTCGACGGCTTTTCGCCCACCATGACCATCTCCCGGCTTTCCGACGCCGGAGAAGAGCCGGCCTACGCGCTGAACCTCAACGTCTACAAATCTTCCGGCGGCAACATCCTCTCCGTCAGCGAGCGCGTCCATGAACGCCTCCAGGAGCTTTCCGATACCCTGCTGCTTGGCTCTGATCACGTCATCATCTACGACGCCGGCGAGGAGGTGAAGAAGAGCATTTCCGAGCTCTTGCACGCCGGTCGCGACACCATCATCCTCGTGGTCTTGGTGCTTTTCCTCACGGTCGGCCTGCGCGAGGCCATTGTGTCAGCCCTCTCGATCCCTTTCTCTTTCATGATCGCTTTCTTGGGGATGTGGGCCACCGGTAATTCCATCAACTTCATCTCGCTCTTCGCGCTGGTCATCGCCATCGGTATTCTGGTGGATTCCGGCATCGTGGTGGTGGAGGCCATCCATACCAACCGCGAAAAGGGCCTGGACAAACTTGCGGCCGCTCGAAAGGCTATCAGGCAGTTCGCTTGGCCCTTGATTGCCGGCACCATGACCACGGTGGCCGTCTTCGTGCCGCTCTTCTTCCTTACCGGCATCATGGGTCAATTCTTGAAGGCCATCCCCTTCACCATCATCGTCGTCCTCTTGGCATCCATCGCCGTGGCGCTTGGCTTCGTGCCGCTTATCGCCATGTGGGTCATGAAGCATGAGGTCAGCCGTTTCGCCGCCCTGAGAGAGAGACTCTGGCGCTCGGTCAGCGGCTGGTACCGGGAACGTCTGGAACGGCTCTTGGATAGCCGCCCCATGCAAAAGATCTTCTACGCCTTTTTGACGGTCTCTTTTATCGCCGCCCTGCTCTTGCCGACCACGGGACTGCTGAAGTCGATCATGTTTCCGCCTTCGGACATGGATTTCTTCTATATCGAGATCGAATTGCCGCAGGCTTCGACCCTGTCTAAGACCGACGACGTCGCTCGCGAGATCGAGAAGATAGTGGCCCTTGAGCCGTCAGTAGAGTCCTATCTCACCACCGTCGGCGCCGGCAGCGCCTTCAGCGGCAGCGGCAACTCTGGCGCCAAGATCGCTAATATCACGGTCAATCTTTCTAAAGACCGGGAGACGGAAGAGACCTCGATGGCCATAGCCGATAGGTTGCGCGGACGTCTAGCGCCGCTTCAGGGCATGAACGGCGCGCGCGTCACCGTCTCCGAGACCGCCGGCGGACCGCCTTCGGGCGCTCCCATTGTGGTGCAGGTCTGGAGCGACGACGCCACCACGCTGGCCACCGCCACTGAGCAGGTGGAACGGCTGATGGCGGCCGAGTCTGGAGCCCGCGACGTCACCTCTTCCCTTTCCAGTGATGGCACCGAGATCCAGATCGATATCGACCGGGCCAAAGCTTCGTCATACGGTCTGTCGGCCATGGACGTGGCCTTCGCCCTGCGCGCGGCCATCTCCGGTACCGAAGCCACCAAGATCCGCGTGGCGGGCGACGATCTTTCGGTCCGGGTGATCGCGGGATTAAATCCAGGCTACATCCAGCCGGAAGACGCCAGCATCGCCGACATCGACGCCGTTTCCAGAGCGCCCATCAACACCGCTCGCGGCATCATACCGCTCGGCTCTCTCATAAACGTCACGGCTGACCGGGCCAGCGCCGCTATCAGCCATGAGGATGGTAAGCGCATCGGTACGGTGAGCGCTCAAGTGGAAGAAGGCGCCAACGCCATCGAGGTAACGGCCGCGATCCGAGCCAAGATCGAGGCGCTCGATGTTCCCGAAGGGGTCCGTTTCACCTACGGTGGCGACGACGAGGAGATAAAACGCACTTTCACCGAAATGATGGTCGCCTTGGTGGCCGGACTAGTGCTCATGTTCGCGGTGCTGGTGCTGGAGTTCAATGCCTTCCGGACCACGCTCCGCTTGCTCTTGGCCATTCCGCTCTCGCTAACCGGCGTCCTGATCGGACTTTTCCTCATGGGACAGCCACTGTCTTTGACTGCCTTCCTCGGTATCATCGCGCTCGGCGGCGTCATTATCAATCACGGCATCCTGCTTCTGGACGTGCTTAACAATCTTCAGGCGGATGGATCGGCTCGCGGACCGAAGGAGGTCGTGCTAGCGGCCGCCGAAAGCCGCCTGCGTCCGATCCTGCTCACCACCATCACCACCATGATCGGCATGGTGCCGCTGGTCTTTGTGTCCGAGATGTGGGCGCCTCTGGCGTACACCATCGCCTTTGGCCTTATCTACGGCACCCTCCTCACGCTGGTGCTTATCCCGCTGCTGTCATACCGGCATTTGGCGAAAGAGGCCACTAAGAAATAACAAGGAATAAAAAGCGGCGGGGCCTCTGGCCCCGCCGCTTTTTCTATCCTTTCCCTAGTCCTTTCTTAGATACCCCATCAATATATTGAGAGCGGCGATGGTGATCAGCATAACGCCGGCGTATACGAGCAGGAACTGCGTGTAGGTGAAGGCCGTGAGCCCAAGCGGCACCAGGGCCATGAGGAAGCCGAGCGAATACCAGCTCGAGGCCTGAATGGCCGGTCCGAGCGAGCTCGGTATCAAGCGCCAGGTCATACCGATGGCGTTGAGGAACAACACGCCCACCACGGTGTACAGAGCCATGAAGAACGGCGAGATAAAGAGGAAGTTGCCGGAGATGTAATAGACGATCGCTCCCTGGGCGATCATGGTAAGCAAGATGCCAGCCATGGCCACCCTAAGCAGGAAGTACACCACGCCCAACATCTTCCGCTCGGCCTCATTGATGCCGCCGTCCTTGATGGCCGCGAAGAACTGAGTGACGGCGACAGTCGAACATCCCACGCCCAGCGATACCGCGAAGGACATGACGATCATGCTGATGATATATGCGATTTCCATATTTTATTGGTTATACGATCATGATAACGCCTATAGTGGCGGTCCTGAGGCGGTTGTCCACATCACTCCGCCGGAGTGGTGGTGGCCGACTCGTCCGGCGGCGCGGGCGGAAATACGCACGAACCATCATCCTCCGTGGCCGCGGGAGCAAAGTTCGAAGCCAGAGGGTCCATACAGCCTAATACGGGAGTGGCGGGCGGTGTCGAGGTCGAGGTAACCGGCGGCGTGGTGGAGGCGGTCGAAGTACCGGTCGTGGTGTCGCCGCCGCCGGAAGATCCGCCCCAGCTGCCATTTCCATCGTTAGAGCCTCCACCATTGCTACCGACCATATCCAACACGGCCTTCAACTCACCTTCGGTAACGCATGTGTCTCCCACGCAGATCCTGTCGGTGGCGGTGATGCTGGCGGACATAAAGCTGTCGGCAAAGCCAGCGATCTTATCGGACAAAGTCGTCAATTGGCCGTATATCTCCTTCACCGCGTTGATCACCGCCGCCAGGAGCGGTCTATCAGACAACGAGAGGAAACCGTCAGGGTTGGTACCCACGGCTTCGGGGATGAAGTCTTCCACGTTCTGGGCGGAGAAGCCGGCGTATAGAGTAGAACGGTCGTAGCCGGAAGCGGCGTTCCAGCGGTACATGATGGGTTCTATGCCTAAGATGGCTTCGAGTCCGCGGTCGAAGGTACCTTCGAGGTCTTTAAGACGGGTGTCTGAGGAGACTGAGAGGTTGCCGGAGGCGTCGGTCTGGAGGGTGCCGGCGCCGAAATTGGCGAAACGGACGGTGCCGGTGGTGTGGAGTTGGGCGGAGGGAGACAAGGCGCCGATGCCGACATTACCCGAAGAAACGATAGAGAGCCGGGGAGCTCCGTTAGTACCCAACTGTATTGAACCGGCATACTGGTTGATCAAGACCAGGGCATTATCGTGTCCGCCGGTGAAGGTATTACCCTCAGGATCGATGTTGGCACCACCGGTCATACCCATGATACTAGCCACCGCCCCACCGTCTTGCGACATCTTCACGTACGGGTTATGTGTCTCGGTAAGATTATCCGTATCGGCTTCAAGGATAAGGCCAACGTTATTTTGCGATACGACCCGGATAATCCGATCAACGGTCGAATTGACCGCGCCTACGGTGAGACTGTGTGTAGGTGTTGAGGTACCTATACCGACCAATCCGGAGCCGTCGATGACCATGGTCGTGGCCCACGACGAACCGCTGGCTCGACCGAAGCGGATACCACCCGTGCCAACGCCATTGGCATTGGGGTTCATTCCGGACACGATGTCCATGGAATTGTTACCTGTAGAGTAGCCGATATATGGTCCATGATCTGACAAAGAAGTATAATTATTGAATATGAGACGTCCGTTCGATCCTTGATCGATCAAGATCGAGCCCTTCACGTCGAGTTTCGTAAGTGGTGATGTGGTCCCGATGCCGACGTTGCCGGTGGCATTAATAACCATTCGCTCCGTGCCGTCGGTGAGGAAGTTCATGTTGCCGTTCCAGTAATAGCCGATCTGGCCGATGCCGATGTTGTCATCAACGAAGGTGAGGTATTTATTGGAGCCGTTGACTATGGAGATGCCGTTCTGTTCTGCCAGACCTCCTTGTATTACCAGATCATCCGATTGCCACGGTACCATGGCCAACGTCGTCGTGCCGGAGGCCAGATGGAGTTTGTATGCAGGACTAAGGGTGCCGATACCGATGTTGTTCGTGTCACCGTCAATGAGGAGGGCTGGACTATTAAGTGCGTCATTCCATATCGTGTAGTCATAGTTAGTCCCGTTCGGGAGATAGGCGGCGTTGGTCCATCGAGTAATGCCGTCTATTGCCAGACTAAGTCCCACGTTTTTATTGGAACCTGTGGTATTTAGCTTCATTCGAGTAGCTGCCGATGACGAAGCGGTGAATTCCGCGATAACGCTGTCAGTTGAAAACACGCTTAATCTGCTCGCTGGGGTTGTAGTGCCGATGCCCACGTTGCCGGCGGAAGAGATATACATCGAGGTGCTAGCAGTATTTATGCCTGAACCTGCGTTAGACTGGAACCCGATGCCGGTCGCGCCGGTGATATGAAGGTCGTTGGATTGACGCGTGAAGGAGTAAGCTAAACCGCCACTAGCGTCATTGTATCCGTATATGCCAGAACCAGTTATTGGGCTATTGAGGCGGAGGGTGGCGCCGTAAGTGCCGAGATGAAGTGTAGCTTGAGGAGTAGTGGTTCCTATACCGACATTTCCTGAAGAAGGAAGGATGGTCACGCGAGAAGCACCGCCAGTAGCGAGAGTGAGCGTAGAGCCATCTAGCCACAAGTCCTTAAAAGTACTTGCGTCTCGATCATAGGCTTGGATCTTACCGAGTCCGGTGCCGGTGTTGTAGTTGATTTCAACGCCAGACCCTGTACTAATGGATGAGACACTCTCTGCCCGAATGGTGCCTTGTACACTAAGCTTCGCACTGGGCGTCGAGGTACCGATGCCAACGTTGCCGCTGCGTAGGATAGTGAGTAGGCTATTGCCAAAACGGCTGAAGCTGAACGCTTGACTGGTCAAGGTGGCGAAGTCGGTGTTGTCGTTCTCACGGACATCGAAGTTCATGTCGGCGTCAGTGTTGCTATTGCTTGCTAAGCTAATTAGACGGAGGGCCGTCGAATTATCCGAGCGGGCCATCATGCTAGGTGCCGTATTACCAGAACTGAAATTACCGAAGCCTACACTGCCGTGTGCGGGAAGGCCCATAAAACCGGAGAGGCCGGTGTTGATATTCAAGATACTGTTTGGACTGGTGGTCCCGATACCGACGTTGCCGTCCGGATCTATCAAGAGACGCGCCGCGTTGGATACCGCGTCATGTATGAAGAAATTCTGCTCTCCAGCGCCGTAGTAATCATTTCCGAATGACCACTTCAAAGCCCCGTTACTGGCGAGTCGGATGGAATTTTTGAAGTTAGCGGAACCCTGCAGGTTATCGAGCACAATCGTATTTTGATTCGCCGCCCCAGCACCACCTGGGTTCGATCTAAAGAAGGCTGCCGTGACAGCCCCCGTAGCTGTGGAACTGATGTCCAACGCCGCGTTAGGCGTCGTAGTACCAATGCCAATATTGCCGGAAGTCGCCATGGTCAGGATCGGAGTCGAGTCGAAAGTTGAGAAGATGAGCGGGCTGACGTTGGTTCCGGATAATCTGAACTGCCAGGCATCTGCCGGGATGTTTCCGATAGCATCCTCGGTATATCTAAGACCGAAGCCGCTGCCGCTGGAGTTCAAGGCTTGATAAAAGTTAGGTTGACTAGCGGTCTCTGAGCGCGTTACAAGCATGTATCCATCGGCTAGGTGAAGCTTAGAGTTCGGAGTCGTAGTGCCGATACCAACATTACTACCATTGATTGACATGACACTGTTCGCAGAACTAGGATAGATACGGAAAGGTATGCTGGCATTGGTCTCGTCGTAGATAAAATACTGTCCGCTGGTGTTTACACCGGAGGTCCAAGCGTTGGCCGAATTGCGCGCCGCGAAAATAGCCTCCCCTCCTACGCTTTGCGAGGTTATGCTCGATCCCCCACTTGGATTAAGGAGACGCAACCAGCTACCTTGAACATCCAGCTTAGCAGCGGGAGTGGAAGTCCCGATACCCACATTGCCGGAAGCCCTATAAACATTGCCTCCCGACAACGTCCAGTAGTTGATGTCAGCCGACGACGAAGCGTTTAGAGTATTGCCGCTCCAGTAGAGACCGGTGCCGGCGGTGAGGCGGGATGAAGGGGTGTTGTAGAAAGAATCCCAAAGGGTGGAGGAGGCCGTGAGCGCGAGCACGTCAGTGCGAGCGCTCATCCATTCAGTGGTGCTGGCGGTGAGTGGAATAGCATAGCCGGAAGCAAGCTCTATGGCGTCGTTGTTCAAAGTGAGGCCGGTGGCAGAGACGGTGAGGTTGGTGTAGTCGGAGATGTCGACGTCGGTGCCGTGCCAGACGCCTTGGTTAATGGTGCCGAGGTTGAGCTGACCGCTGCCGGTGGTGCCGATGTTGAGGTTGCCAGAGGCGGAGGTGATGTTGATATTACCTGAGATGGACTCCATGGTGATGCCGCCGGTGGATGAAGCATTGACATGAATACTGCCGATACCGCTGGTCTGCACCGCGAGATTCTGGTTGTGATCGGTACGCAACGTAATGGTATCCGACACGTCCTCCAACACCTTCTTGCCATTGATATAGAGAGAACCCGGACCGATGTAGACGTCCCGCCACATGCTAGTGGGTGAACCGAGATCGTAGGTGATGTCGGCCGCCGGAATGATATGTCCGGCCATCGAAATGTTGCCGTTGAAGGTGGAAGTGCCGAGGCCGGTCAAGTAGCCTTGCGTGGCGTGGTCGCCCCAGGAATACGCTGTGGTCCATTCTGAGGTGGAAGAGGTGAGTGGTATGGAATAGCCAGCAGTCAGAGCGATGTTATCTCCAGAAAGAGAAAGACCAGTGGCGGTGACGCCGAGGTTGGTGTAGTCGGAGATGTCGATATCATTTCCCTGCCAGGTAGCATCGGTGATATTGCCGCCGACCTTAAGATTTCCCATCGTCTCCAGGCCCATGAGGAATAACAAATGATTAGCACCGGTGCCAGAACTTACTGTTACCACATCTAAATCAAGACCAGTACTGATATCAAAATCAAAACGTAGATTTTCACCGGTACCGTTAGAGGCGCCCCCCAGGATCAAGACTCCACCTGAAGCACTACTTATGTAACCCATGCCAGTGTTTCCCAGCACGATGTCCGCCCCTTGCACCACTAGGTTGCCCGTAGTAGTGGCATTCCCAGCAATAAGAGTGTTTCCTGCCACCGTCAGCTTGTGCGATGGCGTGGTGGTGCCGATACCGACGTTGCCGATGCCGGTGAGAATGATGTTATTAGTGGAATGAAGGGTGATGTCATCAAAATGGGAGTAGAGCTGGACACCATCACCAGCAATATTGGCAAAAGTATCGATTCCATCATCAGTGAGAGAGACGTAAGCGTTACCGGTCCTTAAAACCGCGTGTTCGGTACCGATGATATTGATGCCGTTGCCCGCGGTCAGGATATCTTCACTGGCATATATGCCTCCGGAAGACCCCAAAGAGATGCCGTAGCCGGTGGCGAGGTTGCCACTGATCGTCAGCAACTCGGAGCTGCCGTTATAGGTGAAGTTGGCGGAGTCGGTCAAAGCGTTGCCGGCAGCATTGGTGAACAAGACGCGATCGGCGTTATATGAACCTGGGGTGTCGGACAATCCGATGAAGCTATTGTTACCAAGCCCCAACGAACTCGTCGCCACGCTCCCGCTCAGCCCTCCGATCGACAGGACGCCGGTGTTGGTGAAGGTGCCAGTGGTGGTGCCGTACGAGAGGCCGGTACCGGCATTGAAGAGTCCGCGGAGGTACGAGGGCGTGAGGGCGGTGGTGGAGGCATGGGCGGCGTTCCAGGTGGAGGAGGCGCTGTTGAGGAGATTGGCCAAGGTGTACGCGCTTCCCCATTGTGAAGAGGAGGCGTTGACCAGGTTCCTGATGTTGGCCCACTCAGTGGTACTAGCGGTAAGCGGCAGGGTCCGACCAGCCTGCAGTCCCACAGAAAACGTATGTACCCCTCCCGATGAGGTGATGTTAAGAGAAAGACCGCCGGAAGTGGAAGTGGCGAAAGATTGCGAGGAAGAGGTGAGGCCATTGAGGTTTGTCAGTCCCCCGCCGCCAGTGCCACATGCCACTCCCAGAGAAGTGAGGACACCGCCAGCTACTTCAACGCAACCGTCTGAGAGACCAGTCTTGAGCGCTCCAGAGAGCGTGAGTGTGTTGGTGGTGAGGTTGGTGGTGGTGGCGTTGTCGAGAGTGGCGTCGGTGTTCTGTTGGATGTAGTTCTCCGTGGAGTGGTCGCCCCAGGAGTAGGCTTGGTTCCAGGTGGAGGAAGCGGAGTTCAAGAGAGTGGCCAAGGTGTACGCGCTTCCCCACTGTGAAGAGGAGGCGGTGACGGTGGTGTACGTACTATTCCAATTGCTGATATTGGTGCCGCTGATGCCGAAGGCCGGTGAGGTGCTGAAGATGGGGTCGAGTTCGGTGAACGAAGTGAGGTATCCGGCTTGGGAGTGGTCGCCCCACCCAAAAGCCTGGTCCCAAGCGCTCGACGACGCCATGAGACCAGACACTGATATAGATAGCACGCTTGAAGAAGCAAAAGATTGGTTCCAATTTGAGACATCCGTATTGGTGATGGAAGCGGCGGTGGACGAGGAGAAAAGTGGGTCATTTTCGGTGAACGAAGTTAGATAACCAGCCTGGGTGTGATCACCCCATCCAAAAGCCTGATTCCAATCAGAAAGATCACCACCAGTAATGGTAAAAGCGGCGGAAGCGATGAAGACAGGGTCGGTTTCAGGACCTCCTCCACCGCCACCTTGATCCACTATAGTGGTACTACCACCTTTACTCTCAATGGACCGCAGAAGCGCGTCTACTTGCCTATCATATTCAGTACGGGTGACGAAACGGGAAGTGTCGACGGCCTGGTCGCGGATGGTGATTTCGCGGATGATTTCGCGTTCGAGGGGGCGGACTATGGTTTCGTTAGTTATGTATTGGGTGGAGGGTGAAGAAGACGTGGTTGAAGCAGAGGTGGTAGCGACATCTAGATCGACTGCCGGAACCGGCCGCGTCTCAATGGAAGTGGTTGGAGCGGGCATAGAAGGTTCTGGGAGAGAAGTCGGTTCAGCACAAGGCCAAAGGACAAGCGAGCGCAGACCGCAGAAGAGAGTCCGCCAAGGAGAGAACGAGACCGGCTCTGCCTTTTCTACACCGGAACTCACCGCGTTCTCTTCAGGTGTCTGACGCGCTGAAAAAACAAAGCCAACGCAGAAGCAGATCGCCAACACTAACAGAAAAAGACTGAGACCGCCGATAAACGCGGCGCGTCTTTGGTGCATACCCTTTTATTATACCGAAAACGCCGCCGCCCTACGGGCGGCGGCGTTGATAACGAAGCCTGTTTCCAACCGACCTAGACCAATATCGTCGCCTGGTTATGGCTGATCTCGAGGGTTCCGGTTTCGATCTGGAGACTCTCATCTTCCCCGTCTTCCCGCCTGATCACGATAGTGCCGGCCTTAAGCGGCGAGATCAGGGCGGCATGATCGGCCATGATGGTCATTTCCCCGGCCAGACCGGGCACGGTCACAAAGGCTACGGGGCCGTCGAACAACGGCATGTCGACGCGGGAAATGGTTAGATTGAGTAGTTTCATAGTGTATTTGATTGAAGGGGTTAGATGGCCTCAGATGCGAGGCGCGCAAGGAAAATAATGTGAGTGAGACAAAGACAGTCCAGCGAGCACTATTTTCCGAAGCGCAACAAAGCAGATGAGGCTATATGACCTCTTCAATGCCGCCCTTCATATAAAAGGCCGACTCCGGCTTATCATCATGCTTGCCGTCCAAGATCTCGCCAAAAGCGCGGACGGTATCGGCTAATTTCACGTACTTGCCCGGAGCGCCAGTGAAGACTTCGGCCACCGAGAACGGCTGGGAGAGGAAGCGCTGGATCTTGCGGGCGCGATACACGGTCTGTTTGTCAGTATCGGAAAGTTCCTCGATGCCGAGAATCGCGATGATGTCTTGAAGGTCCTTATAGCGCTGCAAGGTCTGCTTTACACCCTGCGCTACGCGGTAGTGTTCCTCACCCACGATCTGTGGATCGAGAGCCGACGAGTTACTCTCTAACGGATCGATCGCCGGATAGATGCCGAGAGATGCCAGCTGGCGTGACAACACCACGGTGGAGTCTAGGTGCGAGAAGGTGGTGGCCGGAGCCGGGTCGGTCAAGTCGTCAGCCGGCACGTAGACCGCCTGCACCGAGGTGATGGAGCCGCGCTTGGTCGAAGTGATGCGCTCCTGCATCTTGCCCATCTCCTCGGCCAAGGTCGGCTGATAGCCCACGGCGGAAGAAACGCGCCCCAAGAGCGAGGACACCTCCTGACCGGCCTGGGTAAAGCGGAAGACGTTATCCATGAAGAACAGGACGTCCTTGCCGTCACCTTCGTCACGGAGTGCCTCGGCCATGGTGAGGCCAGTAAGACCTACGCGGGCGCGAGCGCCCGGCACTTCATTCATCTGACCGAAGACCAGTGCGGTCTTCGAGAGCACGCCGGAGTCCTTCATCTCGTGATAAAGGTCGTTACCCTCGCGCACGCGCTCGCCGACGCCGGCAAAGACGGAGTAACCGCCGTGCTCGGAAGCCACGTTGTGGATGAGCTCCTGGATCAACACTGTCTTACCCACTCCGGCACCGCCGAAGAGACCGACCTTGCCGCCCTTGATGAAGGGCGCCAGCAGATCCACCGACTTGATGCCGGTCTCGAAGACCTCGGTCGCGGTCGACTGTTCGGAAAAGGCCGGGGCGTCCTGGTGAATCGCCCGTCTCTTTATACCAGTCTGACTAGTATTTGTATTTATACTAGTCAGACTGGTATAAACCGGTTCCTTACCATCGATGGTCTCTCCCAACACGTTGAAGAGGCGGCCGAGAGAGTCTTCGCCCACGGGAACCGAGATCGGAGCGCCGGTGTCCTGCACCTCCATGCCGCGAGTGAGGCCTTGCGTGTCCTCCATGGCGATGGCGCGGACGCGATCAAGACCCACGTGTTGCGCTACTTCAAGCGTCAAGACGCCTTCCTCCTTTTTTACCTGAAGCGCGTTCTGCAAGTCTGGGACTCCTCCTTCGAAATGAACGTCGACGACCGGTCCGATGATCTGCGTGATAGTTCCTGTTTTCATAATGTTGGGTTATTAAAAGTTAATTTTTAAGTGTTCATCGCCTCGACCCCTGCCGTGATTTCGGAAACTTCGGCGGTGATGGCGGCCTGACGGGCCTTATTGAACTTGATGGTCAGGCTCTTCACCACCTCCTTCGATTTGTCGGTGGCGTTCTTCATGGCCACCATGCGGGCCGAGTGCTCGGAAGCCTTGTTCTCGATGAGCGCGTGGTAGACCATGATGTTGATGAGTTGCGGCACCAGGGTCTCGAGAACGGTTTCCGCCGACGGTTCGATCAAGTAGTCGGCGCGGCCTTCGGCCGAACCCGCCTCTTCGCTCCATTTGCCGCTTTTCGGCTTGATGCCACTCATCACGTAGCCGATCTCCGAAGGATCAAGCGGCAAGATCTGTCGCACCGTCGGTGCCTGCTCGAAGGTGGACAGGAAGTTCTGATAGACCACTGACACTTTCTTGAATCGCTCATCCCCATAAAGTTCGAAGATAGTCTCCGAAATGGCTCGCGTGTCGGCGATGGTTACGTCATCGGAGACGTTTAGATACTCCCCATGAAGCGGCGCTTTGATCCGGAGAGCGTGCTCGACCGCCTTGCGGCCAACGGCGATGACCTCGAGTTCCTCTCCCCGAGCTTGTAGTTCGTCCACCTTCTTCAGCACGGCGCTGTTCACCGAACCGGCCAAGCCTTTGTCGCTAGTCACGACCACCAGAAGGTGCTTCCCTTCACCCACGCGCTTCTTGGCAAACGCGTGCGAAAGGCCCTCCTCGGAGGCGCTCAGGCGCGCTAAGACGCGCAGCGCCGAGCGCACGTACGGCCGGCCAACGAAAGCCTTCTCTTGGCTTTTGCGCATCTTTACCGCCGAAACGGCCTCCATGGCCTTGGTCACCTGCCCGGTCTTCTTGGTGGCGATTATTTTGTTTTTAACTTGCTTTAATGCCATAAGCGAATCTTGAATGATGACTTTCGAATTTCGATACAATTTTGAATAACCGAATGTTTCAAAATTAGTTCATTAGAAATTAATTCGAAATTTGAAACTCAAAATTACACGATTCCATAGAATTGCGGGTGCGAATCTTTGAAGTCCCCGATGGCGGTGTCCAGCTTGCCGACTATTTCGTCAGTGAGCTCGCGGCCGGTCTTGATATCATTGATGATATCATCGCGGTCACGCTTCAAGAACGCGATCCAAGCGGCTTCCAGCTCCCGCACCTTCTCCGGGGTGGTGCCGTCGAAGATCCCGGAGTTGGCGGCGTAGATGGCCACTACCTGTTCGTAGAACGGCACCGGCGCGTTCTGACTCTGTTTCAAAAGCTCCACGTACTTGCGGCCGGAATCGATGCGGGCCTTGGTCTCCTCATCGAGATCGGAGGCGAACTGCATGAAAGCCTCGAGCTCGCGGAACTGCGCCAGCTCCAGACGAATCTTGCCAGCCACTTTCTTCATGGCCTTTGTCTGAGCACTCGATCCCACGCGCGACACTGAGATGCCGACGTTCAAAGCCGGGCGGATGCCCTTGTTGAAGAGATCGCCTTCCAGGAATATCTGGCCATCGGTAATGGAGATGACGTTGGTCGGGATGTAGGCCGACACGTCTCCCTCCTGGGTCTCGATGATCGGCAGCGCGGTGATCGATCCGCCGCCGAGCTCCTTGGAGAGCTTGGCGGAGCGCTCCAAAAGACGAGAATGCAAGTAGAAGATGTCGCCCGGATAGGCCTCGCGTCCCGGCGGACGGCGGAGCAAGAGAGACATCTGGCGATAGGCGTTGGCGTGCTTGGAAAGGTCGTCGAAGACCACTAGGACATCACGTCCCTGCTCCATGAAGTATTCACCGATGGCGGCGCCGGCAAAGGGAGCCAAGAAGAGCAATGGTGAGGCCTCGGAAGCCGAAGTAGCGACGATGATGGTGTACTCCATGGCACCGGCAGCCTCCAGCTTAGCCATGAGGCTAGCGGTCTTACTGCGCTTCTGGCCGATGGCCACGTAGATGCAGATCGGGCGCTTCTCCTTCGGCTCGTACTTCTGGTTGATGATGGTGTCGATGGCGATGGTGGTCTTGCCGGTGCCGCGGTCGCCGATGATGAGCTCGCGCTGGCCGCGGCCGATCGGGATCATCGAGTCGATAGCCTTGATGCCGGTATGAAGCGGCTCGTTCACCGCCGAACGGTCCATCACGCCGTAAGCCACGCGCTCGATCGGCATGTCCTTATTGCCCTTGATCGCACCGAGCCCGTCGATGGCCTCGCCGAGAGGGCTGACCACGCGACCGATCATCCCCTCGCCGACCGGTATCGACAAAAGCTGGCCGGTCTGGCGCACGGTCATTCCCTCCTTCACCTTGGTGGCGTCTCCCAAGACCACCGCCTTGACGCCATCCTCCTCGAGGTTGAGTACCAAACCGAAGAGCGCGCCGGAATGGCCCAAGGCTTCCTTGAGTTCACGTCCTTCGCTTTGGTCGAACGAGACCATCTCCATCATCTTGGCCGCTCGCAAGCCTTCGATCTCGACGATACCGTCGGAAACGGCCGTAACGACGCCCACCTTCTCGGCCGGCGCTTCGGCGGCGAGCCCGGCGATCTCCTGCTTCAATTTCTCTACGATGTTGGTACTCATGTTGTTAATTTAAAATTTAAAACTCAAATGTCAAAAGACTATATTTTTATTTTGACATTTACTTTTTTATTTTGAGGCAATAGCCGACCGATACCACGTGAGCAGTTTGGATCGATAGCTATTGTCCCGGCGGGTGAAGTTTTCGGTCAGAACGTAGCCGCCGATGATCGAAGGGTCTATCTTGACCTCCACATCCTTGTCGCCGACGAGCTGTCGGTACTTGGCGGCGTCCGACTCCTTGGCCACGGTCAACAGCGGGGTTACGGAGCGTTCGATCGAAGGATAGGTCCGAGCCAGCGCCCGCGCTACCGCTTGGTACATCTTGCCGTGGCCGCGGTCGTCCATGATCCGGCGCAGATTCCGGAGGACCACGTCGACGGCCATCCCCTCCTTGAGAAGGGCGGCCGCGGCTTCGACGTATCGTTTTAGTTGCGCGTTCATGTCTGACTATGACTTCTTAAGGATGGCTTCGGCGGCCAGGACCGCCATCTTGGCGACCTCGGCTTCGCTTTGCTTTAGCGCCTCGGCTTCGATGGCCTTAGCTCGCGCTTCGGCCTGCTTGATCTTGTCCGCCGCCGACTGGTGGGCGGCGTCGACGATGGCGGCGCCGCTTTCGCGGGCGTGAGCCACGGCGCGCTTTTCCATGTCAGCAGCGCTGGACTGCGCGACCGACAGGATCTCCCGCTTCTCCTCCTCGGCGCCCGCGAGCGCCTTCTTGGCGTTATCGGCGTCTTCAAGACCCTGCTTGATCTTTCCCTCCCGCTCTTCCAAAAGCCGCAAGACCGGCTTGTAGAGGAAGTAGCTCAAGAGACCGGCCAGCACGATGAAGTTCAGCACCTGGATGGTGATGAGACGAGCATCGATGCCGAAGGCTTGGATAAGGGAGTCCATAAGGTTAGCGTTT
This sequence comes from uncultured Candidatus Saccharibacteria bacterium, assembly GCA_964608605.1. Classification (GTDB taxonomy): domain Bacteria; phylum Patescibacteriota; class Minisyncoccia; order Phycocordibacterales; family UBA918; genus OLB19. The sequence continues at coordinate 127,100 of CAZSOS010000001.1, read as the reverse complement.
AGCGAATAGCTGATAGCGTATAGATCTTAAACTTACGAAATTGGATGGGACCACGCTCGCTGGACTGAAGCGTTGAGAGAAGCGGGACAAATTGTCCAGCGACCGAAACGCTGAGGGAAGCGGGCGTGAGGCCGCCAATTTCGGGAGTTTTAGGCGAACTTGATGACGAAGGCGACTACAAGGGCAAAGATAGCGAGCGCCTCCACGAAAGCGATGCCGATGAACATAGTGGCCTGCACCTTGCCGGCAGCTTCCGGATTGCGGCCGATAGCCTCCAAAGCCTTCGATACCAGCATACCGATGCCGATACCCGGACCAAGTACGCCCACGCCAGCGGCGATGGCCATGGCCAGGGCTTTCATTGCTTCTAGTTCCATAATTTTAGCTTTTAGTTATTAGCACTTGGTTCTTAGCACGGTGTGCCAGCTTGGCTGGCACACCTAACCGCTAAAACCTAAGTGCTAAGTGCTATTAAATAATCTGCTCACGAGCAGACGGGAACCAAGCCTGAAGCCTGACTCCCGTCTGATCACGATTAGTGCGGTTCTTCGATCGCCAGCTTGATGAAATACAAGGTCAGGATGGCGAAGATGAACGCCTGGATGAATCCCACGAACAGCTCATAGGCAATGAGCGGTACCGGCAGCAAGTAAGGCGTGGCCAGGAACATCACCACCATCAAGAGCGTCTTGCCGGCGAAGATGTTTCCGAATAGACGGAACGAAAAGGAGATCAGCCGCGCGATCTCGGACAACAGCTCGATGAGGCCGATGATGAACGCTAGAGGCGACGAGAAGTTGACGAACTTGCCAGCGTACTTGAAGAAACCTAAGAGCGTCACCCCGGCCAACTCGATGGCCACGAAGGCCACCAGCGCGAAGGCGATGGTGATGTTGAGGTCGGTGGCGGCCGGATGGAAAAATGGTATCAGCTTCTGCACCACTTCCCCGTGCGATTCCACTTCTTTATGGATGCCGATGGAATCCACGCCCGGCAGGAGACCGATCCAGTTCATGAGAAGGATAAACAAAAAGATGGTCATCACCAGCGGAAAGAATTTGCGCGCCAAAGGGCGGCTTTCCAGCACGTCGGCCATGTATTCATAGACCCCGCCGATGACCATTTCGAAAAAATTCTGCAACTTGCCCGGCACTAGCGACAGGCGGCTACGTACCAGTAGCGCCAATCCTATCAATACCGCCATGGTAAGCCACACTGTCATCAAAGTATTGGTAAGGGGTACGCCAAATAGAGTGGTGACCGTGTCGGGAGCCAGGTGTATGGAGAGGCCTTCGGCCGCGTGTGCAGTCTTTGCGAACATGAGAAATTCGGCGGCATTCTAGCACGGAAACGCGATCTTTTAAAGTCTGGGCGGGTATAAAAAGGCGGCCCTTTGGGCCGCCTTTTTATACCCACGAACTTCCCGCTTACTGCCCTCCCGCGGCGGAAGCAGGAGCCAGATCGACAGCGCCCATGGTCGGGCTGCCTTTGACATCCTGATACATCAGGTAAACGTAGCCAGCAAATACGGGAATGATCGCTAGATTTATGAGAAGAACCAAAAACTCAGAGACGGCACTCTTGGCCAAGAAGAGCTCTACAAGCCCACCCAAAATTGCGCCTACCAAAATCACGAACAGGCCCAGAAGCATGATCCTACCAAAGACTCCGAACCAACGACCCCTTACGTATTGTCTACTACGCTTTATTGAGTCTAAGACAGAATCATTTTCAAGAACCGTTACGAAAGTAGCAAAGACGAACCACGTCGAAACAGCAATACCTATCAGAGTCGACAATACCGCGAATAGAGATAGATATACAAAAAACATGGCGAAACCGGCAGGGCCGCTTCCTGTGAAGACAGTCGCCACGATCATACTGACCATGAAGGTCGCCAGCATAACACCACCAGTAATGAACCCAACGATCATTGAGACCCCGAAGTAACGCCAAAACAATGGGAAGGCGCTTGAGTAAGCTTGCTTCACTGTTAGTGACCTGTCATTCAACGCAAGGGTCAAGGCTGCTCCCACGAAAATACTCGCCATAATGGAAACTAGCATTAGCACAGAGTATATGAGCCATTCACCAGGATTAGCTACTCCAGTATTCTCCGGCGGCATGAACAAAGTGGCCAAGTAGGACAAAAACATCGGTCCTGCCAAAATCCCTATAAATAACCAGTAGTTTTCTTTTACCAGCGCGATGGAATCCTTAAAAAGTTGTAGAGGGCCACGCATACTTTGATGATTTAATGGATACGCCTTCATTATAACATTCTTAGTCAGCGCCAGCGGCTTTTTGCACAACCCGGCTCATCGGATAGAATGTATTTATGGAAAACCAAAAATTGAACGTGAAAGTCATCGCTGGCAGCACCCGCGAAGGTCGCTTCAGCCTCAAAGCGGCCGAATGGATCGCCGGCGAATTATCCAAGTTCGAAGATATCGACGCCGAGATCCTCGACCTCAAGGACTACGAGATGCCCTTCTTTAACGAAGCTGTTTCTCCATCCATGAAGACCGCGCCCTACGCAGACGAGGCGGTCGCCCGCTTTACCGGGAAGATAACCGAAGGCGACGCTTACGTACTAGTAACTCCGGAATATAACCACGGTCCTTCCGCGGTCATCAAGAACGCTCTTGATTGGGTATATCAAGAATGGAACCAGAAGCCAGTTGCCTTCGTGAGCTATGGCTCGGTCGGCGGCGCGCGAGCGGTCGAGCAGCTGCGGCTTTCGGCCATCGAACTGCAGATGGCCCCGATCCGGGAAGCCATCCACATGAACGGCGAACGCTACTTCCCCGTCTACTTCGGTCAGGCTGACGCCAAGGAGCTCTTCGATTCCTATGATGAAAAAGCCAAGTCGATGATCGAGCAGCTCCGATGGTGGACCAAGGCTTTGAAGACCGCTCGGGGGTGAGCGTTCCGCTAGCTTGAAATCAGCGTTGCCCGATGATAGTCTGCGCCTAGAACCTCAGAAAGGAGGGTGAAATGCGAACGCTTTCAGCCATTCTGTTCCTGCTCGCCGGCATCTATGCCGCCAATAGCGAAGAAAAGTACGTGGCTCCCGGCCATCATCACTTCCACCACTGGTACCAGACCATCCAAGAAAAACTTGGTATCTGGGGCTGCTGCGACAAAGAGAACAACGACTGCGGCCCGGTCGCGGACTTCAAAGACCTGGGCATCGGAGGCGCGCGAGTCCTGCTGCCTGATGATTCAAAATGGCACTATACCGACAAAGCGAAGAAGTATTACGTCGATACGCCTGACGGCCGCGCCCATGTCTGCCGTCAGCCGGAAGTGAATTCTTTCGGACGGCCAGTGAATGAATTTCGTTTCTTCTGCGTGTTCCTACCGAATCCCGTGGGAAAGAGAGAGTTCATGGAAGAGATCATGGACGCCACCTTGCGTCTTGAACCCGCGCCTACCGGCGCGGGTTTTGCCTTTCGTATTCGTGGCCACGAATCACTATGCAGAATCGTTCGCTAACGCTCCGGCTTCCATGGCTTATGAAAAGTAGCCCACAAGGGCTGTTTTTACTTGTGGTCACAAATATTTTTCCTGACGGAAAAATTTTGCGACCCCGCCTCGCGGTTTTTGCCTTTCGCTTCGCTCAAACAAAAACATCGCTCCGGCTTCCACGGCGTACAAAAAAACGACGCGCAGGCGTCGTTTTTTAGTCGCTGTGGACCCTAGCGGATTCGAACCGCTCGCCTTCGGAGTGCAAAACCGACGCTCTACCAAATGAGCTAAGGGCCCTTTTGAACCTCGCTATATTACTGATTTATGTCCTTAAAGTCAAAGGATTCACTCCAGGATCCAAGGGGTGGCCGCGTTCACGGATACTCGGTCGCCAACACTGAGAAGATTGATGTCGGACCAGGCGGCGTTCATAGCTTCGTTGGTCGAGGTAATGAGAGGCGCGCCAGCGTGAGACACGCGATAGACCTTGTCCTCGTCGACCACGTAGACGAAGTGCGAACACTGATCATCCGAGACCGTCATCATGGCGCAATAATGGACGAAGTTATCGTCACCCGATACCGCGGTGGAAGCGATGCCGCGGTGAAAACCTGGTTCATATTCGCTAGCGTTCATTTTGGCGCTGATGATGCGCTCACGGCCATGATTGACCACGAACAATCCCTCGTCGTCATTATGGATGCCGACCCGTCCACTAGCCGCCGCTACTTGTTCGGATCCGGCCAGGGCATAAGGGCGATGCTCGGCCAATCTTTGATGTTCGACCGTGGTACCGCCGTTAAGAGAAAAGGCGATGTAGGCCGTCAAGAATCCGATCAGATAAGCTAGCGATATCAGAATAGCTTTCTCATTCTCACCTTTTGAGCCCTGGTGAGCCGGTGCCGCTTCTGCTCTAGTCACTTTGGCCGATCTAACTCGCGGCTTCTTCGTGGTCACGCTCTTCTTCTCTTTAGTAGTTGTCTCCTTCATTCATTCCATTATGAGACGAAGCGTTCGGTCGGTCCAGATGAAACATGTGCATAAATCATCGCGCGCGTTCGATGAGATGCATGATGAAGTCGTCATAAGAATGTCCGACAGCGGCCAAAGCTTTCGGGATCAGTGATTCGCGCGTGAGTCCGGGCAAAGTGTTGGTCTCCAGGAAATAGATACCATCATCAGCGACCATGAAGTCACTGCGAGAATAGTGTGAAAGTCCGAGCAGTCCGTGAGCCTTTAAAGCGGCCTCCTCCAGATCTTGCTTTTCCTGACGAGAGAACCGGCCCGGACATATCTCTTCGGTGGCACCGTTGTACTTCACGTCGCGGTCGAAGAACCCGTGCGAGGCCGGTGGTATGATCTCCACCGTCGGCAAGCGATACAACGACTCCCCTCGCAGCCCTTCGACCACGCCCACGGTGGCCTCCCGACCCTTGATGTATTTTTCCACCAAGACCTCATCGCGATCTCGAAGCGCGCTCGCGAGCGCGCGCACCAGCTCGTGCACGCCGCTAGCCTTATAGGTGGAAACGGACGAACCGCTGTTAATCGGCTTCACTATGTAGGTGGGACCAAAGAGCGACTCGATGGTGGTGGCCACGCGGCGCACGTCGGTCGAGGCGCGAGTGACGCGCAAGTGCGGCGGAGTCTTCACGCCGGCCGCGCGCAACACGTCCTTAGTAAGGATCTTATTCATCGTCAAAGCCGAAGGATACGCACGGCTGCCGGTATAAGGCATGCCGGCATTGTCTAAGATACGTTGGACCGTGCCGTCCTCACCGTACTGCCCGTGCAGCGCCACGAAAGCCACGTCGGCCACTACCGCCAAAGCTTTGGGCTCGGTCATGAAGCCATGAACCATCCACTCACCCTTCTTATTGATGATCACGTCGACGACATCGACGCCTTGGCGTCGGAGCGAAGCTATGACCTCGCTGCCGGTCATCATCGAGACGTCATACTCGTCGCTCGGCCCGCCGCGAAGCACCGCTACCCGCAGGTTTTTCATACGGAGATTATAACACTCCGCTCAAATTAAAAGTTATGAGAATTACTCAAGTTTTCAATGACGTATATACTACCGAGCGAGTGATTTAGTGGCTTAGTACTGAAGGACTGACGAAACTATAATCGCAAACCAAAATATAACGTACACAACCGGAACTAACGCACCGTACACCGAAAGAAGGATGCTTATTAAACCTAAGATTGTATATTTGGTTTTAAGCAATCCTCGTAGCCCAAGAAGAAAACTAATCGTACCGGCTAAACCTGCTATGACAAAAATCCAATTGAGTTCAAATATGTATGTACGAAACCACGTATCGCCCGCAGCAAAACCTATGAGACCAAGTAGAATAGATACAAATAAATAGTGTTTTTCTACCACAGGACTTTGTGAGGACAAAATCATACGGAGGGCAAGTTAAATGATAAAACCATTATACACCTACCCTAACCTCCGCCCGCGTCGCTCACGGTGGAAACCGATAGAGAATCGGTGGGCCTCGGCGTTCGCCAAGAGAATAGCGTCGTGGTGTTTTTTGAGAAGCGAGGCCGGGCCGAGGACGCGGACGGGACGGTGGCGGTCGTCTTTGACGACCGCCACCACCGGTATCATCAGTCCGCGCTTTCTAAGCACCCGTTCGGCTACGTTCTTCTGCGCCGTCGAACCATCGACCGCGATGATCTGTGGAAAGGGCCACTCCACGTGATGCAGGCGGCGCTCCAACACCTCGCGCAAAGCCGCCGGGTCGTTCGATCCGGTAACGCTCTCTATCTTGAACTTGCGGTATTCAGAGCGCTTCATTTCCCCGCCTTCGACCACGGTCATCACGCCGACCATGTCGCTGCCATAAAGATGCGCCACGTCGTAGGCCTCGATGCGTACAGAATTCTCGTCGCGATAGACGCGGCTCTCATCCTTGATAAGGGCGATGTCCTGAATGTGCTGCAACGCGAACACCTTCTTCTTGATGACGTTAGCCTCCTCGAACCTTTCTTCCTTGGCCAAGGCGTTCATCTCTTTCTCTAACTCTTTGATGATCTGTCCTTTCTTGCCTTCAAAGAAAAGTCGGATATAGCGGATGGTACGTTGATAGTCCTTCTTCGCCTGCGTGACTTCGCTCAGGTACACCCCCACACCAACTTTTCCGTTGTCAGTCTTCTTTGAAGACTGACGCGCCTCCGGCGCTACGGAAAAGTTGGTGTGGGGGTAAAGGCCGATCTGCCGATTGAAGTCGATCTTGCCGCGTACTAGTTTCGACTTTTCCGTGCCCACCGGCTCTTTGGTATCATAAAACTGGAACAGGCGACGCACGATCTTCAGCGCCTCGCGAAATAGCTGGCCGTTTGGAAACGGACCGAAGTGATAGCTTATACCAGTCTGACTAGTATTTACATTATTTCTTATACTAGTCAGACTGGTATAACCATCAAGGTCTTTGCCGCGCACCACCAAAACCCGCGGCCACTCCTCATCGGTGATGATGAGGTGGTTGTAGCTCTTATCGTCCTTGGAGATGGTGTTGTACCTTGGCTTGTGGGTGCGAATGAGGTTGGTTTCGAGGATGAGCGCCTCCAAGACCGAGTCGGTCACGGTCGACTCTACACTCTTAGCCTCCGACACCATCTTTTCGATCAGGGCCGAGCGTTTGTCCTTGATGTCCGGCGCGAAGTAGCTGCGCACCCGATTGCGTAGTGAAGTGGCCTTGCCGATATAGAGTATCTCTTTCCGGGCACCCAGAAAAAAGTACACCCCGGGTGCGTCAGGCAGCTTCTTTTTTTGTAAGGCTTCTTTGGTCATAAAATAGCTTGGCCGCGCGTATGCTCGCGCGGCCACTCTCACTGGTTCAAGCGGCCAAACCCCTCACCTTGGCTACCTCATCGAGAAAGTCATCGGGCGCGAGCTGCGAAGCCGCGACATGCTCCCGCAGAATATCGACTCGATCTGTCTCGGTCAGACCGTAAACGGCTAACCGGCTTAGATACTCCTCGATGATATGGATCAGGCTTTGTTGACGCTGGTTCTCGACATTCATGACGACACCCCTCTCCTGCTTTGGAACTTCCTAAAAACAGATTATAACACGGACTCTGCCTATCGCTTCAACGCTTTTTTCAGATACCTGCCAGTGTGTGACTTTTCGTTCTTAGCCACTTCCTCGGGAGTGCCCTTGGCGATCAGGTTGCCGCCACCCTCGCCGCCTTCCGGACCGATATCGAGGATATGGTCGGCCGACTTCACCAGGTCGAGATTGTGCTCGATCACCATCACCGTGTTGCCGCGATTGACCAATTCCTGCAGAATTTCGATCAGCTTCTTCACATCTTCGTAGTGGAGGCCGATGGTCGGCTCATCCAGCAGATAGATGGTTTTCTGCGTGTGCGGGCGATACAACTCGGAAGCGATCTTCACGCGCTGCGCCTCGCCGCCGGAGAGCGTGGTGGCGCTTTGACCCAGCTCCAAATAACCCAAGCCCACGTCGAGCAAGCTCTTTAGGCGCTCGGCGATGGCCGGCACGTCATTGAAGAACACGTGCGCCTCCTCGATGGTCATGTGCAAGACCTCATCGATATTCTTATTACGGTAAGTTACCTCCAGAGTTTCCTTGGTAAAGCGTTTGCCGTCGCAGACGTCGCAGGTGACGAAGACCGTCGGCAAGAAGTGCATCTCCACCGCGATCTCTCCGTTACCCTGGCAGGCCTCACAGCGCCCGCCTTTGACGTTGAAGGAGAAACGGCCCGGCTTCCAACCGCGCGCCCGCGCTTCATTAGTATGAGCGAACATATCGCGGATATGTGTGAAAGCGCCGGTATACGTGGCGGGGTTGGAGCGCGGCGTGCGGCCGATCGGCGACTGGTCGATCAACACCGACCGGCCCAGATACTCGGTGCCATCGATCGAAGCCACGTTGTAGGTCTTGGCGGTGCGATAGCGGCGTTCCAGCCGCGCCTGGAGATTCTTGTAGAGGATCTCGTACATGAAGGACGACTTGCCGCTTCCCGACACGCCGGTGACGGCGATCAAGCGCCCGAGCGGGATGTCCACGTTCAGATTCCTGATGTTGAAGGCCTTGCCGCCGCGGATCTTGATGGAACCTTTTTCGCTTTGTCTCCGCTTAGGCACTTCGATCTTCCTCTCGCCCCGAAGATAATCAAGAGTGATCGAGCCAGATTCGTTCTTCTTGGCCGACAAGAGTTTATCCAGGTAATCTGCCACCACCACGTTGCCGCCATGAACGCCCGCGCCCGGACCGATATCCACCAGATAATCAGCCGCGTAGATGGTGTCCTCGTCATGCTCCACCACGATGATGGTGTTGCCGAGGTCGCGAAGACTCGTCAAAGTGGCGATCAACTTATCGTTATCGCGTTGATGGAGGCCGATGGTCGGTTCGTCGAGCACGTAAAGCGCCCCGACCAAGCCGCTTCCGAGCTGGGAAGCCAAGCGGATGCGCTGCGCCTCGCCGCCGGAGAGCGTGTTGGCGCGGCGATTCAATGTCAGATATTCGATACCCACGTTCTGCATGAATTCCAGCCGCTCGATGATCTCGCGCAGGGCCGGCCAGGCGATATCCTGCTGCTTCTTGGTCAGCTTCAAAGAGGCGATGAATTCAGCGGCCCCATTCACCGTCATGTCGGTGAAGTCGACGATGTTCTTCCCGCTTTTAGGATCGCCCCCCAAGTACACGCGCAAAGCCTCCGGTCGCAATCTCGCCCCCTTGCAAGAAGGACATTCGTCCGACTGGAAGATACCGACGACACCGAGACCGTTACACTCCGGACAAGCGCCGTACGGCGAGTTGAACGAGAAGAGCCGCGGCTCCACTTCCGGGAAGGACGAACCGTCGACCGGACAGATGAACTTGGCCGAAAGGATGCGTTCGGTGCCATCAGGCGATTCCACCTTTACCAGGCCATTCGATTCCTTGAGAGCCAACTCCACCGCTTCACTGAGGCGCTCCCGCGAACCCTTCGGATCGTCAGTGAATTCGCTGACGTAGATGGCGTCGACCAAGACGTCGATGTCGTGGCGGTGATTCTTCTTCAGCTCGATCCGCTCACGGAGCTGCTTGATCTGTCCGTCCACCTTCACCGTCTCATAGCCTTTATTCAAGAGATCATACAAGAGCTGGTAGTACTCGCCTTTGCGGCCAACCACCAGGGGCGCGAAGATGCCCACCTTGCCCTTAGATACCTCGATGCCCAGCACTTTCTCCTTCTTGGCGTCCTTCACTTCTTTTTCCTCGATGGACTTGAGCACGATGCCCAGGATCTCGTCCTGTGAGAGTTTCTCGATAGCCACGTCTTCGGTCAAGCAGTACGGCTGGCCCACACGCGAGTAAAGAATGCGCAGGTAGTCATAGATCTCGGTGATGGTGGCCACGGTCGAACGCGGATTCCGGCTGGCCGACTTCTGGTCGATGGAAATGGCCGGTGAAAGACCAGAGATCTCATCCACGTCCGGCTTCTGGAGCTTGTTGAGGAATTGCCGGGCGTAGGCCGAGAGCGACTCCACGTAGCGCCGCTGACCCTCGGCGAAGATGGTGTCGAAGGCCAGGCTCGACTTACCGCTGCCGGATGGTCCGGTAACGGCCACCATCTTCCCGCGCGGCATCTCCACCGTGATGTTCTTGAGATTATGGGTACGAGCGCCCCGCACCACGATCTTGTCGTCGCTCAAGCCTTTACCCTTTACCTCCCATGAAACTTTAGATTTCTTTTTGTCCATAATTTTTATACCAGTCTGACTAGTATATACAACACTTCTACCTCCGGTTGGCGCCGAAGGTTTTAGACACCTCACGAGTATACAGAACTGCATCTCTAAAAACAACAAAGCCAAGACGCGTGTCTTGGCTTGGTGGATAATTTATTTCAGCGATGCCATTTGGCTTTGAGAAACGAGCGCGGCCATTTCGACGGTCTCGAAAGTGGCGGTAGCGGCTCGGTCAAAGGCGCGAATGGTAGAACCGAAATAAAGCGATAGTCCCCATAAGATTATGAGAAATCCGATGGCTCTGAACATGATAGGTGATGATTTGCGACCCACGACTTCTCTTTCGACAAGAGAAGCCAAGATAAAATTGGGTGGGCGCCAGATAGTCATCACCTCACTACCTTTTTCTATTATAGCATACTTTATAGTATTTTGCAAATCATTGTGGTCGTGGCAAGATGACCATCGGAAAGGGGGTGATCCTAAGTGGCCAGCAAGAGACATCTGCGCCGCCGCGGTTGCGAGAGCAAAAGACGCCATGCCAGCTATCAGGCGGCGCTGGCACACATACGCCATCTGTACAGATCAGACGTCGGTCGAACCGGGCTCATGGTGGGAGCCAGCATGCATAGCTATCGCTGCAAATTCTGCGGTGGCTGGCATGTCGGTCGTCTGAATCGTCGAGCTGTCCTAGCGACGACTCCGCATAAATGAAAAAGCAAAAGCGCGGCCCACGGGCCGCGCTTTTTCCATCATCAGCGAATACCCTATTACCTCCCGATAGCCTCGTACACCATCTTGGAGATGTCGCTGATCGTGGTCGTTATCTCTTCGGTAACGTGGCCTTCGACCATGACGCAGATGAGGTAAGGGCTGTCAGTGTAGACGATGCCGCAGTCATGCACCTGGATCGGCTCACCGTGGATGATGGCGCCATCGTTCACGTATCGCCGCTCACCGAACTTGTGCGCCACCGGCACTCCAGAAGGCAGTCCGGCCTCTAGACCCCAGGCAAAATCGGTCTCGGTCAAGAACCCGAGGGCCTCTTCCGAATGCTTCAGGCTTAGGAACGAAGCGTTATAGAGCACTCTGAAGAAGGAGGCGTAAGTACGTACCTTGATGCGGAATTCGTTCACAATGCTCGGCTTCTCGATGCCGAAGTATGAAAAGACGTCGAGGTTAAGTTCCGGACCAAGCTGCGAAGCGACCAGGTTCATCGCCTCGTTATCGGAGTAGACGATCATGCGCCGCGTCAATTCTCTAAGCGTGTAGGTCTGCCCCGGCACTAATGTCTCCGCTGGTGGAAAATCCTGCACCACCTCTCCCATGACCGGCTCGGTGAAGGTGATCGACGTGTCCAGGAATCCAGGCGTATCCTCTTCCATCTTGTAGGCCATGATCAATATGGGCACCTTGAGGAGAGAAGCCGGATAGAATAGGGCGTCCTCATCGATCGCCAGCCACGGACCGTTGTTGAGATCGCGCACGTAGACGGACACGTGGGTTACACGCTCCTTTTCCACGAGATCTTTGATGAGTTCTTCGATGGCATCCTTCAGATCCTTCATCTTTCCCAACGATAGCTCGGGAAGGTCGGCGCAGGCCAAAAGCGGATTGGTCCATTGATTGCCGCGCGCCAGGCTGAAAGTTTCGGATAGGTACGGCACGCGGTCGTCCCGGACGGCCATGGCCGCGTAAGCGGCCAACAGACCGGTCGCGAAACCAGCACACGCGATCACCACCCAGGCTATAGGAACGGTTCTCATGATGTCTTTTTCTTTCGCGGTTTCTGACTCTCTTCCAGCGCCCGGATCTCGTCACGAATGATGGCGGCGGTCTCGAAATCGAGGATCGATACCGCTTCGTCCATCTGCCGGCGCTTCTCCTTGAGGACCTTGGCGGGATTCTTCTTGAAAAGCTCCATATCCACGGAGAGAAGCGTGTGGACCGTCTCCTCATGATCGCTCCGTAGCTGGTCGGCGATGGACTTGATCTCCTTCTTGATGGTCCGCGGGGTGATGCCGTGCTCTTTGTTGTACTCAAGCTGCAGTTTGCGGCGGCGGTTGGTCTCGTCGATGGCGTATTTCAAAGCCGGCGTGATCTCGTCGGCATAGAGGATGACCCGGCCGTTGACGTTGCGAGCCGCGCGGCCGATGGTCTGAATCAGGGCCGTCTCACTACGAAGGAAGCCGGTCTTATCGGCGTCGAGGATGGCCACCAGTTCCACTTCCGGCAAGTCCAAACCTTCGCGTAGGAGGTTCACTCCCACCAAGCAGTCGAAATCGCCCTTGCGGAAGCCGGTCAGGATCTCGATGCGTTCCAAAGTCTCCACGTCGGAGTGGATATACTTGGTCTTGATACCCTTGCCCTCCAAGAATTCCGCCAGGTCTTCGGCCATCTGTTTGGTCAGCACGGTCGCCAAGACACGCGCGCCAGAGTCGATGACTTTGACCGCCTCCTCGATGAAGTCCTTTACCTGCCCTGGGTAATTTCCGCGTTCGACGATCGGCCGCAGATCGATCTCTGGATCGACCAGTCCGGTCGGACGGATGATCTGCTCCACCATGGGAAAGCCGGTGGTCTCGGCCTTGGCATATTCATACTTGCCCGGCGTAGCCGAAGTGTAGAGCCTTTGTCCGACGCGAGCCTCGAATTCATCGAACTTCAAGGGCCGGTTGTCGCGAGCCGACGGCAAGCGGAAGCCGAACTCCACCAAAGTGTCCTTGCGAGCGCGGTCGCCAGCATACATGCCGCCGATCTGCGGAATGGTCACGTGCGATTCGTCGATGATGGTGAGGAAATCCGGCGAACCATCGGCTTTATGCGGGAAGTAGTCGAGAAGCGTATACGGCGGCTCGTCGACCTGACGACCGTCGAAGTGGCGTGAGTAGTTCTCGATACCGTTGCAGTAGCCGATCTCGCGGATCATGGCCAGGTCGTAATCGGTGCGACGCTTCAGACGTTCGGCTTCCAGCAGCTTCCCTTCTTTCTTGAATTTCTTAAGCTGTTCATCGAGTTCGAGTTTGATGTCGGCGATAGCCCGCGCCCGCTCCGCCTCCGGAGTGACGAAGTGCTTGGCCGGGAATAAGAAGAAGGCTTCCGGATTCTCGATGATGCCGCGAGTGGTGGCGTCGATCTTAGTGATCTCGGAAACGGTGTCGCCAGCAAATGCCAGCCGATAGATCACCTTTTCGTTGGTAGGCATGATCTCCACCGTGTTCCCCACTGCCCGAAAATGCCCAGGCTCCAGATCGGCATTGGTGCGCTCGAAGTACATGCCGATTAAGGTGCGGAGCATCTCGGTGCGAGTGGTCTTGAAGCCTTTCTCGATCTTCTTATGCACTTTTTCGTACTCGGCGGGCGAACCGAGACCATAGATGCAGGATACCGAAGCCACGATGATGACGTCTTGGCGAGTCAGTAGTGCTTGAGTGGAGGCATGACGCAGCCGGTCGATCTCTTTGTTGATCTGCGCCTCCTTTTCGATATAGGTGTCGGAAACCGGCATATAGGCCTCCGGCTGGTAGTAGTCATAGTAGGAGACGAAGTAATGCACCGCGTTGTTCGGGAAGAAGTCGCGATACTCCTGCGCCAGCTGGGCCGCCAGAGTCTTGTTGTGGGCGATCACTAAGGTTGGCTTTTGGAGCGTGTTGATGATGTTAGCGGCCGTGAAGGTCTTGCCCGAGCCGGTCACGCCCAAAAGGGTCTGATGCTCCGCCCCAGCCTCAAAGCCTTTCAGCAATTTCTCTATAGCCGCCGGCTGATCGCCAGCCGGCTGCTTATCGGTCGCAAGTTCGAATTTCACCCGTACAGTCTAGCCGAATTGTGAAAATAAACAAAGTTAGAGTGAGTCAAAAAAAATTATGTCAAGTTTAACTCGTTTCTCAAAATTCGCTTTTTATTCCGATCTGCCATCATCAGACCAACGACAACTACTAACGAAACGGGAAGTATGAAGAATGAGAGGGTTGCGTAGTCTTCAAAAAAGTTATCGATATTTGCACCCGCTGCATCTATCTCGCTAACGAGAACAAGAACGATGACATACAAAATAATTAAAATCCCTCTATAGGCCATATTTGCGCGTCTCATTACTGAATATAAAATTTCAATTTGAAGGTTTTGGTCCTTTTGGTCCAATGTAGTCTTTAATTTTAGGACCTCGTGTTTAAGTACGTAAGCATAAATAAGTGCGTTAAAAATAGCGACCAAACCTAACACTAAGAAAAAAATGGGGCCATCTCTGAATGGTGCTCCTGAAAATAAGAAAATTAACAAGCCAATAACTGCCACCGGATGAATCTGTGCTCGCCAGAAGTTTTGTCTAAAAATGTTTGAAAAATTCATAGTGAGTTAACTTAACAATATATTATCACGCAGTTTCTTAGTGAAATTAACAATGGTATAAAGGTTATGGATAGAGCATAAGTGCCCACCCAAGATCTCACCGGTGCGGACCAAGTGACAGACATAGGCCTTGGTATATTTCTCGCAGACGGCGCAATCGCAGCCTTCGTCGAGGCGCGAAAAGTCGCGCTGGTACTCGGGCTTGCGCAGGCTGGTCTTTTCAAGTTTGCCGTTGCGATGAATATAAATGGTGCCGGTGCGGCCGATCCGGGTCGGCGCCACGCAGTCGAAGGTATCGCATCCCATCATCACGCCTTGCACGATATCTTCCGGCTCGCCGATGCCGAGGAGATGCCGCGGTTTCTCTTCCGGCAGCACTTCGTTCACCACTTTGAGAGAATCACCAAGATCTTCCTTGGAAAAACTGCCGCCGATGCCGAAACCGTCGAAATCCATGGCCGAGAGGGTACGAGCGCTCTCGGCTCTGAGATCAGGAAAGCGCCCGCCTTGCACCACGCCATAGAGACCTTGCTTCTTTAAAGCCTCATAATTCTGCTTATGCGCCATGATGGAGCGCTTGGCCCAGCGATGAGTGCGGTCCATGGCCTCCTTTTGGTACTCATAGTCAGCGGTTGGACTGGTGCACTCATCGAAAGCCACGATGATGTCGGCGCCGATGGCGTGCTGGATCTCGATGGAGCGTTCGGCGGTGAAACGATGCATCGAGCCGTCATGATGCGAGGTGAAAGTAACGCCCTCTTCGTCGATGACGCAGAGCTTGCCGTGGCTCTCGGCCAGTTCTCGGGAATAGACATTGACGCCGCGCACCACCGGCGCGTCATCGTCCTCGACTTCGCCCTTGGCGAACTTGGTCACGCCTTTGCCGAACGCCGCGCCAAGTGAAAACACCTGGAAGCCGCCCGAGTCGGTCATGGTCGGCATTTCCCAATTGGCAAATTTATGAAGGCCACCAGCCTCTTTAATGATGTCGTGGCCCGGCTGGAGATAGAGGTGGTAGGTGTTGGCCAAGGCCACCTGGGCTTTCACCAGGTCTTTGAGGTCCTCCGACTTCAAGGTCTTGACGGTCGCCTTGGTACCGACCGTCACGAAGGCCGGCGTCTCGATATCGCCGTGCGGGGTGTGAATAATACCCGCTCGAGCCATTGAACCGGGTGCGTGTTTTATAATTTCAAAGGAAACCGGAGACTTCACGAGCGGAAAATTTTGAATTGCTAATTTCGAATTTCGAATCAAATTCGAATTTCGAATTTCAGAATTGATTCGAAATTCGAAATTCAGAATTAGAAATTTATTTTACGCTAATGAGTTCTATCGCGTAAACGACCGTGGCGTTCTTCGGGATCGGTCCGTAGCCCTCTTTTCCATAAGCCATGTCGGACGGCACGATAATGACGCGCTGGCCGCCGGCCTTCATGCCGATGATACCCTCGTTCCATCCCTGGATGACTTTCCTATCACCTACCTTAAAAGTGTAGCTAGAGCCCTTCTTGTAGCTGTTATCGAACTCCTGGCCGTTCTGCAAAGTGCCGATGTAGTTGACCACCACGGTGTCTCCAGACTCCACCTCCTTGCCGGAGCCGAGAACGATATCAGTAATGACGAGCTTAGTGACGCGGTTTCCGCTTAGAGCGTCGGCAATGGCGGCCGGAGCCTCATCGACGCTGCTGGCCGCGACCGCGGCCGACTGATTCCCGGCCCGCTCGGCACTTCGAGCGAAGATGCCGCCGTCTAGGGTGCCGTTGAAACGCATCAAAAACAGGGCCAATGCCATGGCGCCAATGGACAGCGCTATACCCACGGCCTCGTACTTGTGGATCTTTATCATTGACATACTATAATCAAAATTGCCTAAAATTGCAAAAGGGCCTTAGGGGTGGCGCTGGATCAAGATCAGTCCCTGACTGATGGCACTTCTTAAGGAAGCGGAACTGCGGGCGGCCAAACCGTCCAAGAAGGACTGGCGGGCTTCCCCGACCATTTCTCGCGGCTGCACCTTGACCGACTTGCTTTCGACCGGTACTAGATCCACCTTCCACTCATCGTCCTCGATCGTGACCGACAGGAGAAGACCTTGTCGCACGTCATCGTTCCAATACTGATCGAAGAGGAAGTTTCCGAGCGAATAGAACACCAAGCCATCCTTGTACCGCTCCACGTCCTGAGTCACGTGCGGATGATGGCCCACGATCAGATCGAAGCCGGCGTCGATAAGACCATGAGCCAGCCGTTTCTGCGCCGGGCCATGGACAAGTTCGTATTCCTCGCCCCAGTGGATATAAGCGACCAACAGGTCGGCGTCGGTTCCCGCCGGCGCGGCCGATCGCACCGTCTTGGCCTCGGGATAGCCGTAGGTGGCGTTGACGTTCACGATGACCAAGCGCCGGCCATGGACCTCTTCGATGAAGACCGAACCCGGACCGATGGAGTTAGGGCTGCCGGCGATGGCCAGACCGCGCGATCGCAACTCCCTGCCGGTGTTCGAAAAGCCGGCGGCCCCGAAATCGAAGGCGTGATTATTAGCCAAGGACATATGAGTGAAGCCAGCGGCCGATAGATCCGAGGTCAGCGCGGGCGGCACCGAAAAGCGCATCACCATACTCGGGGTCGGCTCATGAACCTCTGGGATCGAGGCTTCGAAGTTACCGACGACCAAATCGGCCTTGAGTCGGTGCTCGACGGCAGAGAAGCCATAGCCCGACGACATAGCGCTAAGCCGCTTTTCGACGTCGCGGGCCATCATGATGTCCCCGACGAAGACGAGCGTGGCGAGCGGCTCTGGGTCGGGGGCCGGCAGTGGCGGGCCCGAAGGCTCCGCCACTGCCGGCCCGTGCCGAAACTGACCAGCCACCAAGACCAAAGAGACGACCGCCAGCGCCGATAGCAAAAAAAGGATACCTATGATGACGACGCGGTTCGACATCGGCCCACAGTACTAGAGATCGTCGTTTTTAGCGAGCCCACGGAAGGGATGGCTAGCGCCCCTGATGGAAGGCGCCGAAGCCCTCGGCGTACATCATGCCCAGGATGGCGGTGGCGGCTATCAGTATGGAGATGATGAATATCGAGATGATCTGCCACCGATACAGGTTGCGGCGACTGTTCCTCAAGGTCTCCAGCTCCGAGGAACTGACCTCGATGTCGATCCCCAAAAGCGAGTGTATGGCTTCCGGACTAAGGCGTTGATCGGTCAAGAAAACGTCATGGAGCGTGTCGACGCGGCTCTTATGAGTGTTCACGTTCTCGCGGAGGACAGTGATGGCCGTCTCCACGTCCTCTTTGTTCCAGCGGGCCGAAATGAGCACCGAACGTATCTCTTCGTCGGGAGCCGTGGGTGAAAGTCCATTGAGCTTCAGGATCCGTTCGATGTATTTTCTGTCGATCATTATGTGATTATTTTACTCAGTCATTCGCCGGCGCCACGTGCGTGGCGTAGATCTCCAGCAAGACGATGAAGACGCTGGTGATCACCGGACCGACGATGAAGCCGATCGGCCCGAACAGCACCAAGCCGCCCAAAACCGAGAGCAGCACCAAGAAAGGATGCATCGGGTGCGCCCGACTCATGAGGTAGGGTCCCAGGATATTGTCCAAGAGCGAGACCGCGATCAAGAACCAGACGATCAATCCCACCCCCGCGACGTAATCGCCGACGAAGAGTGAGTAGATGGCCGCCGGGATGAACACCACCGACGGACCGATACCCGGCACCAGCGCCGTGATGGCCACCACGGTACCGAGCAGCACCGCCCGGTCGAAGCCAAATATGGAAAAGCCGATGGCCGAAGACACGCCCTGGATGATGGCGATGAGGACCGTGCCGGTAGCGACGCCGCGCACCGCCGAAGCCATCCGCTTCAAGATCAGTCCATCCTCCATGTCGGCCAACGGGCTGATCTTGATGAGGGAATGCACGAAGCGGCGACCGTCGCGGAAGAGGTAGAAGCAGCCCACCATGGCGATGAAGAAAGAGAAGATGGTCGACGCCGTGCCAACGAAGATGGCGCCGAGATTCCCGGCGAACCACTGGGCTCCCTGCTGCGCGTAGCCGATGAGGTCGATCTGCAGGCCCGGAATGAGCGAGGTTACCATCTCTTCGAAGTTGTAGACCGTGTCGGAAACCGAGTACTGGCTGCTGCCGATGATGCGGTAGACGGAGACGGCCTCGCTGACCAGCATGGAGGTGATCCAGAAGAGCGGGATCACCACGATCACCAAGACCAGCAGCACCGAGAGAAGGGCCGCCACGGTCTCGTTCTGCCGCGGCGTCTTCTCCAGGATGCGGGTGTATAAGGGGTAGCAGATAGTGACGATGACTGCCGCCAAGGCCAGCGCCGTGACGAAGGGCGCCATCATCTGCCACAGCAAGTAGCCGACCACGCCCATGAGGCCGAAGAAGAAGACGTATTCCACCACACGATTCAATAACATATGGGAATTATAGCAGATTAGGCGATTATCTTCTTGACGTCCTTGACCTCTTTCTGCAGCAGGCGCTCCGACACGTCCAGGGCTTTATTGAGTCCGTCGATGGCTTCTTTTTCCTTCTTGCTGAGACGCGGCTTCTTGTCTATGGCGTTGATCTGGTCGTAGATTTCTTCGCGCAGGGCCGAAAAGACCTTGAGCATCTCCATCTGCACCTCGTCGGTCTCGCCGCGCAGCTCCGCCAGTCCGCGGGCGTAGCGCTGGCGCTCGTACACCATGTAGGAGAACATCAAGAGGGTCAGCAGGGACATGATGGCCACCAATATTGAAGCCGGTTCGGCCGCGGCGTAGCCGGCCGGATCACGGCTGAAGTCTATCGTGACCGGCGGCAGAGTGACCACCGCGGCCGAAGATTCCTGGATGTTGCCGGCCCGGTCGTAGGCCCTGACGCTCACCCGCTGCTCCCCCGCGCCGTCGATCGGCAGGAAATACCCGCGGCGCGCCTCGTCCACGGACACTCTGTGTTCCGGACCCTGATTGAGGGAGACGCCGAAATGCGCCACGCCTGACAGCTTGTCCTCGGCCGCGAAGGAGGCGACGACGCCGCGCTGTTCGCCCAAGTGAGTAGTGAGCCCGACGCGGAAGGGCTCAGGCGGCGTATCATCGATCATCAGCTTATAAGCCGTATACCGGCCCCACTTTTCGACGTTGCGGAACTGCACCAGCAGGTACTGCGTTCCTTCTTTAAGATCGGCGGCCTTTATCGTTAGCTCGGAGATCGGCGGCCGGTAGGTCTGCTGCGGCTCCACGTCCGGCACGTTAGACAACTCGGCGGAGACCGCGGTGATGTACCCTGGCAGACCCCAGGCGAACCGGGCGTCGCTGGAGCGATACCACTTCTCTTGGTCGGGAAACTGCGTCGAGAGCACTACCGGCGCGTCCGGCCCGCCTTCGTAGAGTTCCGCGTCGGATACGCTCTGCGCCAGCGCCGCCGATGGCGCCGCCAACGAAAGGATGCCCGAGATGGAGAACAAAAGAGCGCGCATAACTTGTACGCTCATTATCACACGTAAATTATTCCAGAAGCGATCACGGGGTGGATAATTACCGCGCGGGCGGAAGTTCGTTCCAATCGGTGGTGTACGCCGGCGAGCGATGGTCGCGTCGGGAATCCCAACCAGCCCGATCCTTCACGCGCCCGATGGTGACCGCGTCGGTGCCGATCTTCCGGTTCAGATGATCGACGGCCTTCATGAGCGCCTCGTTCTCCATGGCGTCTTCCTCGAACAGATCGGCTTGCCTGAATTCGTCCGGCCGAATGAAGCCGAGCACCACTCCCGCCTTCTTGTACGGTACGTCCTCCTCGTAGACCTGCCTGGATAGACGGAGCGCTTCCTTGAGCAGAATTCGGGTGTCGCTGGTGGCTTGTGGTAGGAGAGATTCCCGTCCGCCGCCGTGCAAGACCCAGTCGTCGTGCCGGTTGGTCAGGATGAGGGCCGTGATCTTGCCGGCCACCGCGCCGTGCCCGCGCAGCTCTTCCGCCGCCCGAGAGACATGGTAGGCCAATGCCTCCGCCAACACCGAGAAAGACGTGGTGGTCTTGGAGAAAGACCTGGTACTCATGATACTTTGAGGCAGATCGTCTCGCGCCGTTGAAGCTCTGGTAAGTTCGCCCGATACCTCGGCTCTAAGTCGCGTGCCGTATACCCCGAACAGCTTGGCCACCCGGGCCGGGTCCGCGGCCAAAAGATCGGACACCGTGTTCAGTCCGGCGTCCCGAAATCTGCGGCTCATCGCGCCGCCGACACCCCACAGATCGCTAAGCGACACTTCCGGCGCCCGCTTTATCCATGCCTCCTTGGTCAAGAGACAGACTCCGCTGCCCCGCTTCTCCTGTTCACCAGCGAATTTGGCGATCGTCTTCGAAGGCGCCAAGCCGAAGGACATCGGAATGCCGATACGCTTCCGCACCAGGTCCCGCAGCCGTGACAAAGCGACCAGGCCGGCCGCGACGTCCGGCACGTCCATCCTAAAGAAGGTCTCATCCACCGAATACTGCTCGATCTCCCCCAACTCTTCTTGGAGCACCTTCATGACCCGCGCCGACATGTCCCGATACAGATCGAAGTTCGAAGAGAAGATGGCGACCTGGTGCTTCTCCAGGATCTCCCTCACCTTGAAGTACGGCACGCCCATCGGCACGCCAAGTGCCTTCACTTCGTTCGAGCGGGCCACGATGGCACCGTCGTTATTGGACAGCACCGCCACCGGCTTCTCCCACAGGTCCGGCCGGAACACCCGCTCGCAAGAGACGAAGAAGTTATTGCAATCCGCCAGCCCGACGTATCTCATGAGACAATTATACGCTCAGACTCCCCTAGCTTGACATGAGAGGGGTCTGTTGTATCATCATAAACATATGCATAGAAACGCATACGGAATGAATACGAAGATTGAACGCGCGTCCGCGTGGGCATTTTCCTATACCCTCCCCGATAGCGCGAATCAGCTTGTATTTAGCCGTGAAGTTTCTATGTAAACTCCTCCAATAAAATCCTTTATTGAAAACTCTCGGCTGAATGAAAGCCGAGTTTTTTGTTCAGCAAACAAAGTTCTTTAACAGAAAGGTTCCTACCATGTCCAGCAATTTGGCATTTCGTCAAGGCAAACTCGTCTATATCAGGACGCTCTACAAATCATTACACTCCGAGACGGCACTCGGGTGGATGAACAATCAGGAGGTGACGCGATATTTGATGCGGGTTTATCCCATGACTTTTCGCGAAGAAGAGGAGTGGATGGACAACCAGGGCAAAGACCCGAAAAATGTAGCCTTCGCTATCCACACTATCAAAGACGATAGGTTCATAGGTACGATCGGCCTACATCAGATCGACCTCGTTAACCGTAATGCTATAACCGGTACAGTGATCGGTGACAAAGAGTATCAGGGCAAGGGATATGGCACGGACGCAAAAATGCTCCTGCTGGACTTCGCCTTTAACGAACTCGATCTGGAGGTGATCCTCTCTAAAGTATTCGCCTTCAACGGCCGTTCCCTAGCCTACGGCAAAAAGTGCGGTTACGAAGAAGTGGGAAGGATCCCGAGTTGGATAAGACGCCACGGCGAGCGTCACGACGAGATCCTTCTCGTCGTGACGCAAGAACGCTGGCGTCCGCTTTGGGAAGAATACAAAAAAGGTCTGTGACCAACACAGATCGTCGCGCTACCTTTGGGTAGCGCGACTTTTTATCCTCGAACTTTTGCAGAGACGTCATGCAAAGTGTTTCATTGGAAAATTGACTATATTAGAATTTTATGTCAATCTACGCCTCGGTCAAAAGGAGGTTCTCACATGCCACCACTATTGGTTAGCGCCACCGTGAACATGGAAGCACAGGAAGAGGAAGGGAAAAAGGGACCCACCGCCATCCAAAAGTCTTATCAGGATTGGCCAGTTCCGGAGATCGGCTCGTACTGGGCAATGGAGGCCACGGGGCACGACAAATTTTTCATGGTGGAGGAAGTTATCCACACTCCCGATAGGGGGTACATCGAAGTCGGACTCGAACCGATGGAACCCGATGACATAAAAGCCCTTCTGGACAGCGATACGGGTTGGATCAATCCGGACGCGTAGCGGTATCCACAAATTTACAAAGGCTCGTCTCGCGACGAGTCTTTTACTTAGTTAGCTTGGCCGTTTGAAACATGAAGCTTTCATAGCCTTAGCTTAACTTTGAAACGAATGCTTCTTTCACTGCCAAAGCCATTTCTATAGAGACAGGCTCTTGAGAGTACGGTACATAATTTTGTCCCCATCGGTCATCAACGAACTCTCTCCCGTTAAAAGTACGAGGGTTTTCATATCGTGGAATAAGATGAAGATGTCCATGACCTTTGTGCATGTGAAAGAAATTTCCTAACCACGCATAGTTAAGATGGTCGGGCTGCCAGAGATCTTGGAGAATGGTCTCATAGTCAGGCAATACCTTTTCCCAAAGTTCGGCGCGTTCCGACTCTGTTAGTGAAGACAGCCTCTGCATATCGCCTTCACGCTCAAGCCAGGCGACCGCCTGACCTAGGTATCTTTGCTTTTCTTCTAACTGAAGCGTCCAGTGTTTGTATCGTTTTATTACGAACTGTTCGTAATACGAATCGTCATGAGCGATATCTTCATCCATAAAGCGATTATACTATGATCGTCTCAAACGAAGTTGGAACTTTTAAATCATAGGCTTTTCTTTTTTACAAAGACATCTCAGACTTTTTTGGGAGTGTCTAAGATAATCGCCGGAGAAGGCCAGTAACGACACCCCAGAGGACCTTTTCCTCGTCCTCTTTCTTGGAAAATTCCTCCACCTTCAGTTCGCCATCGATGGCGACCACAATGAGACTGCCGAGTTTCGGGTCCTGCGACCGGTCGACGACCAGGACGTCGCCGGCCTCGATACCGCTGTCTTCTGGCCCCTCCCCTTCCATCTTCAGGAAGAAGGTCGAGGCCGGGTGCTTGACCATGTAATCATGGATGTCGAGCGGGCGCTCTTCGTCGCCACCCTTCATCACGTTAAAAACTTTGCTCATACATTATAGAAACTTCCCAAATGAGATGAAGTTGCGTTCGCTGGAAGGAGGACCGCGCGGAAGACGTAGATAGAGCTATAGCGACCAAGCGGTCCGACTGAGGCGAATGCAAATTCGGTCATTTAGGAAGTTTTACGCGATGGTAACGCCGCGGGAGACAGCCAAATGCACCTCGAACAGGACCATCATGAACAAAAGCAGCGCCGTGGCGTAGGCTATCTGCACGGGATGGTGGCGGCGCCACTCGATCATGATCGAAGCGATGAGCGCCAGCGCCACCAAGACGCCGATGATGGTATAGGCGATCTGGAGCATCAATCGTGGCGAGGTAAGGACCCGAGTCAGGGCCGACGGCGGCGTGATGGTCTTGCCTTCGGTCGAGGAGATGAGCTGCTCCACGTTGTCCGCCGTGGTGGCGGCAAAGCTTTCGTAGACCACCGTGCCGTCATCGGTGACCCCGACGCTGGTATCGGTCTCCACTCCGGCCACTATCGGCGGCGCGATGGTAGCGGTTTCCTCTTCGGCTTCAACCGGTGCCGCGGGATCGATGGCGGTCGGCGCGCTCACGTTGGCCACGGGAGTACCGAACATCTGCACCACGAAGACGGTATCAAAGCCCTCGTATCTGCCTTTAGCGGTGCCGATACCGATCTCGGTGTAGCGATCGCTCATGATGTTGGCGCGGTGGGTCGGCGAATCGAGCCAGGCATCCACCACCGCGGTCGAATCGGTGAAATGCACGGCCAGGTTCTCCCCCGCGTGGGCATAGGCGTAACCGGCGGCGCCGAACCAATGCCAAGGAGATACGCCCGTGGGACTCCAGTGAGCGAAGTAACCGTTTAGCGCCATATCCTCAGCCTTCAATCTGGCCGCTTCGTCCAGGAAGGAGTTGCGCGACAACGGCGCGCGGCCTTCGGCCGCGCGCGCCTCATTGGTCGCGTCGGTCACCACCGCCGGCAGGATGGTCGACACCAGCCAGTCGGAAGAAAACCAGATGATCGATTGCAGGTTGGCGATGGAGAAAGATATCAGGACCAAGGCCGTCATACCCACCAAAGCCGCCCGCTGCAAGGCGTGCGGCTTTAGATCTACCTCTTCCTCCGGGCCCATGAATTTTCCCAGCCAGTTTCTCATGCCCCGATTATATCACCACCTGATCAAAGAAAAGGCGCGAGCTTCGCTCGCGCCTTTTCTGTTTCCTTTCAAAAGACCATCTCCTACTCCAAGGTCCAGAAGAAAGTGGTGATGGCACCCACCGCCACGATCAGGGCCGGCCAGAAAATACCAACAACTCCAAACATGAAGAATATGGCCAATAAGATCAGGGCTACAGCTCCAAAACCTAATTGCACAGTCTTCACGGCTAAGGTCTCAGCGTAAGTGCGGCGGCGCCAAAAGGCGGTAGCGGTAGCCGCGAGCCAGAGGATGACGAAGACCCAAGCAAACCAAGTCCAGTCTTTATCCAAGGCTTCCTCAACCACATTCTCGTCCTCACCATCAATGACCGAAGGTGTAGTGATATCTTCTTCTATCTCCTCGTCTTCTATTTCAGGTACTTGAGCATTAACTGATGGAACAGACACACCTGCCACCTGACCAGGAACCGGTACCGGAGTCTGACCAGAAGCGTATGACTCAAGAAGTAGTACGGTCAAGCGCTGTTTGATGGCTTCAAGAAGCTGATAAAGCTCTTCATCAGTTGAAGCACCCAGAACCTGCGGGGTTGGACCGTCGGTACCAGAGTTTCCAGCACGTCCACCACTACTTGTTCCTCCGGAAGAATTAGTAATTGGAGTAACTGGTGGATTCGGATCAAAGTCGTAGGTTTCGGTATGAATGTTATTTCCGGTCTTGATACCAATAACCAGTTTGTCTACATTTCCGTCGAAGTTAGCCCAGCCACTTCCCGCCTTAAACAGCAGCAGCCCAGTCCCGGCACCGGCATCTCTAATACCAGCGTTAGGAAACTTCGTCAAAACCTCTTGCCAAGTACACGGATTGGATTGTGGACACTCTTCATCAAGGGTAGAAAGAGCGTTTCCACTACCCCACCAATTGCCCGCCGGAGCATTGTCTAGAGTATTCCACTCCTCCCAAACTCCAGTATTCACAGTATGAGCATGATATGGCTCATATACCATGCGACCTCGCCACCCTGTATCTGCGTCTGTAACATCGTTATCAAACTCAAAGGCTAGGGCCGGAGCTTGAGCTGGGTCAGCGGAAGCGGTTCTGTAAGTCTGGTAAGTGAGTGCGGTGATATCCTTAAGAGGTGTACCAGCAAGCTCCGTAGTACCCAGAACTTGAGCTTCGCTACTATCAGTCAAGACGAATTGCGCGCTTCCAGAACCAAGAGGTTGGCCAGCAGGTCCTTCTACGATCTGACCGGATTGGCCACCTACAGCGTTCTCAGTAAAGAACGCCCAGTTCTGCATATTATCTGGAGTGACTACCGTAGTGTTAGCTGAGAAAGTCGGAGGAATTACCGGAAGACCGAAAGTGTACTCTATGCAACCAACAGTAATTTTTTCAATTATATGGTCGCCAAGAACGCCTGACCCCAGACTATACCCGATAGCGGAAACTCGAATCGTGGAGCTGGCTGCCAAAATATCATTTACGGAACCAAACGACACATAACCGGCTCCGGCAATCAACCCAGGTACCACCTGATTTGACCAGACATTATTGACACCGTATGCGCCAGGTTCATAGACCAATATTTGACCGGAGCTCAAGACGATCTGCAATGCTGGTAATGCAGTGGCTGGACTGCTAGTACCCGTCGATGTTACCGAAAACCCCTCTCCAATATCAGCCAACGCAAAGTCAGTCGCGTAATATCCGGCTGCCTTATCATTACTGGTTGTACCCTCTGTCCAAACATGCAGACTATCGTCCAAAAGCTCATTGTGGCCGGTAAGCCGAGTCTCACTCAAGTCCCATGTTCCTAAATCGGTAGTATGCACCGCGCTATAAGAAACACAGGCCGATACCGTTGGTGAAACCACGACCGGATCAGTTATGGTCACTACAATATCAGCGGTATCTATCGAAGTACTTGACGCTACCAGCTCTACGGAAAGCGTATAAGTTCCAGCAACGTCATTTTTGTAGCAAAAACCTTTATTGCTGGTTCCAGAAGCTACAGTCAGTGAAGGAGAGGTTGTGGAAAGCTCACTTGTACATCCACCACTGGTGTTTCCATTTGAAAATATCCCGCCACCGCTATTATCGCTAAAGTTTAAAGTGGCGGTATCTTGACCATCACCTCCAATAGTTGCCTTCAGAGAAATATTGGTGCTTGTTGTTGCCGCAGAAACCGATTGCGCAACCAGAGTGACGCCAGTCCTGGCCGCCAAAGCGGTCATGACTCCAAGCGGAAATGAAGTCGCTAGTAATGCGAGCAGCGTAATAATTGTCGCTGTTCTTTGAATTGATCGAGGTAAGGTAATAAACATAATCGTTCTGAAAATTAATAACAAGAATTAACCCTCCACAAACTATAAACAGTTTAGCACTTAAAAATCACTAAACTCAACGTAGACAAATTTTAAAAACAAACGTTGACTATATAGGACATTATTAAAGACATGCTTTCGTATCTGTCTTTTAAAGCAAAAACACCGACTTTCGTTGGTGTTTTTGCTTTAAACTATATCTTTTGCTCAATACTAGCCTCCAAAGATGGAATTCCAGATCTTCTTGAAGAATCCTGGTTTTTCTACCTTAACTTCTTCCACAGAAGACGATTCGTCCGCTGAGTCAGAGCTTTCATCCTCCTCTCCAGAAACAGTTGAAGCACCGGCTATGGTTGAAGCTGGAGTAACGGTAGGACTTTGAGCTACTACCGGAGTGGCAGGAGTAGCTGGAGCCTGGCGGCCAGCGATTTCTTCCAGCTGAGCCTCAGTCAAAGGAAACTCCTTTTGATTATCACAGACCAACTCGTTGATCTTCTTGATGGTGGTGTGATAAACGAAACCGGTTGGGTTGGTAAGCCCCCAAGGAGCCAATATCTCAGCAGCGTGAGTGGTCTGGAAGGCCATTACTGCTTGCTGGGTCAACGGACCAAAGAATCCGGTAACAGGCAAAGCCAAACCAAGGACTCGATTAAGGAAACTCTGCAACTTAGTCACTTCTCCAGAATCGTTAGCTCGTCCGAAACCTAGGTTCTGGGTGATATAAGGGTCAGTACAGTAATCACCGTCAGTAGCGAAGGTCGAGGCACCGAGAACGCTTGGAATAGCGCTCGCCACAGTTCTGGCAATACTACCAATAGCATTGATAGAGCTGCCAGATGGTGTCACAACAGGTGTGGATGGTACCGCATAGGTTACGGTTAATACATCACTACATTCTGATTCGTTCCCCATGGCATCAATTGCCGTAAGACAGACGCTATAAGTACCTTCTCCAAAGTAGAAATCACCACCTAGAAATTCTGTAGCATATCCTTCTACAACCAAGTGTCTGGAACTAAAGTCTCCAAACAAGTCAGAACCGACAATATCATTCCATGCATACATTCTATAAAGAACGGTGTCTGGATCCCCTTCTGTCCAACTAATAGCTCCGTACTGATCTGAAGTGGTGCCGCCATTAGGTACAATAGCCAACGTAGATGATGATGTCCAAGTCAAATTAGTAGGCGGCAAAGGGCCTGTCGTATCTACAACAAAGCTCCAAACTCCCCAATCTCCACAATTGTTAAAGCTATCACAAGCCTTTACTCTCCAGTAATAAGTACCATCTACTAGAGCTGGCGTGTTTCCAGGGAAGTTAGCTGTCGTAATGGTCCAACCATAATGCATCGCATTTGGAATCAACGATGCGAAATCGGGTGTCGTAGAAACCTCTATAGAATAAGTGAGAGTTTCAGGATAGGTTATAGGGTTCCAAATAAAGTCAGGAGTGCCCGTGGCGATAATAGAACCATTTGCTGGATACTGAATGGAAGGAATGCCAATGACTGCCACCGCTACACTGTTGTCGTAAGTAATACCACACTCCGCCCAGGCAGACCTGTTACCAATATGGTCTACCGCTCGCACAGCATACTTATAACCCGCTCCCTCAGTAGGAATCCAATTTATATCGATACCACGAGTGAATGAGGTTACATTACCAATATTTTCAGCCACGATGCCTGGAACGCCATTTTTGTTGAAGCTGCTGTATTCGTAGTACGCAACATCTGGACTGACACTGGCTGTCCAAGTAGGAGCGGTCGCAGAAGGTCTGATGGTAGCATCACAGGGCACGAAAGTGTTGTCAGCGAGGACACGATGGAGGTTTGTAGGTGCTTCTGGTGCAGTGTTGTCTACAGTCACGGTGATAGTGGAAACAGAACCTGAATCCTTATTATCCGCCTTGTCTCGCGCCTCTAGTCTAATCGTGTATGTACCATCAGCCACACTGGTAGTGTCCCAAGTATAGAAGACCTGATCCACAAAACCATTATCTTGAGTGACTGTCTCAAAAGTTACGCCACTAACATTGTAGTAGTACCTTAGGAGATTATCGTCTTTCACAGTCCCCTTTAGTTCAATTACTCCGCTTACAACATGATTATTCGCAGGATAAGTGATTTGGACGTCAGGGGCAGAACCATCAATCACAAATACTTGACGATCTGTGTTGTACTTTCCTTCGTTATGTGTTGGACCTGCTGTTACATAAGTCGCATCGTAAGCTCCATGGAAGATTTTATATTTACCATCAGTCCATAGCGTGGCCGAACCGTCACAGTTACGAATACTATTTACAGTATGAACTTCAGTAATTGAACCTCCCAACCAGTTACTACCCAGACTAAGCGCATTCCAGTTACCACAGAATCCTACATAACTGTTTGTTGTGGTACTGAATTTTTGCACCAAGTAAGTAGAGCGTGTAACTCCATGATTATCAGTAATGGTTTCCGTGAAGGATAGATCGTCAATAGACTTAATGTAGATTACATCGTCCACCACACTTCCGCCGTGATATACGGCATTACCTACAGGGGCTTCTGTATCAACTACTCCGAAATAAAATGCATTGGAATAATTTCCAGTATCAGAATAATTGATCACACGACACCAAGGACCTTCATCGGAGTTGCTAGACTGGTTATCGGTGGCTATGTGATACGGAGTACCGGACCAGTTTTGAGTCTGCTGGGTCCAGCCTTCTTTTTCTACAAGACAGACATAATAAGTACCAGCATCTTTTACAGCGGCGAACTTGAAGTTGCCAGCACTATTTGTCTGAACACTCTGCAATGATGACCAGTTTGAGTCATACAAGTTTATCTCCCACCCTTCACCTAGATTTTCACCTTTAGAGTTACAAGAGGTCAATCCGTTACAGTCATTCAACTTGTGGTCACGGTATACATTACCAGTCAGACTCATCTGGTGCTTTCCAAGAGGATCTGGATGTGGAGGATCTGCTTCAAAGTCGTAAGTAATTACTTCTATAGAAGAACCTGTCTTGTAACCAAATACAACTTCATCAACGAGAATATTATAGTTCAGGTTAGAAGAACCAATGCCGATATTAAGACCTATAACTTTAGCGTTAGGATGTAACGCGAGTACGTTGGCAATCGTGTAGAAAGGAGGTCCTCCAGCGCCGTTAGTCAAACCTGAAATGGCATTACCTCCAGGAATACTGGCCCAGAATACGTTATTGCTTTTAACGTCCCAAGTCTGCCATTCATTTTGTACAACAGGAGCGGGATCTGGAGCTTCATCATTTTGCCAATATGGCTCATGGATTAAGTATGCCCTGTCGGTCACAGTAGAATCATCGCCATCAGCATCTATAAGGATGCGGTAGGATGCGCTACCTACGTCTGCAAATCCCGCACCTCGCTTTGTAGTGTATTTAAGGGTAGTAACATCAGCCAAACGAACATCTTCAGTGCGACTAATACCAGCGCGATCTTGATTGTCTGACTGAGTAGTCAAATTCAACACCCCATCACCAATCGGTGCTGTGGCATCATCAATGAAAGCTACAACACCTCCCACAGTATTGGCTTCTGACCAACCTTGCATGTCGCTCGAACGAACAACGACCGTCGTTTCGTTAAGCGGAAGAGAAGTGTATTCAATGGAAGCATTGTCGATAGCAAGACCTCCAGGGACAGTTACTACTGTAAACCAACCATAACGATTACCACCAATCAGAGCCATCGAGTCATCATTCGGACCAGAATTTTGACCTTGTCTTTTCTCTGTGAAGACAGTACTTCCTGAGTCATCAAGCAGATTCAAGTCAACCGACAATACGCCTCCGTCATCATAAAACAGGTGCTGCAAAGTGTACCAACCAGCAGTTGTTACCTCATAACGATTAGTGATGGTTTCTAGATCTTCACGAACATTAGGTGCAGTAGAATTATTGTTACCAGCGACTAGTAATTTACCTGTAGATGTATCTTTAGTAACATGGAAAATATAGTCACGCTGATGGTTTCCATCTGAACCGTTTGACGCTACTGAATACTGAAAACCTGTACCATTACTCCATGCGGGATCTAGATAAACATCAATCTCTGTCTTCCAATTTCCTGGCCATACACTCTTGTAACCATCAAATCTAGTATAAGGACCCGAGGAATAACCAACAGATGATACTAATGCATGAGCGTCACCGTCTGATGAAATAATTCCATTAGTACCTGATTCAACACGCTCTATTGATCCGTAAGAACTCGCAGAAAACCAAATACCGTTATAACCAACCTCAACATCAGTAACCTGCACCTCTTCAAATGAAGTAACCACGAAAATGGTGAAGTGATCCAATTCTTCTACCACCACCTTGTTGGACTTCACTGCCACCTTCTCATCAGCCACGGTTGTGGAGTTAGCCAATTCCTCAACACTTTCAGCATAAACTACCTTTGAGTCGGAAGAAGCGCCGGTTGGCTTAGGAAGTTCTAGTTTGTACTCGAAAGTACCATTCTCCATACTAGAAGTAATGTCGTAGGCAACATTACTGAGAGCGCCCAAGGCTTCTACTTGTTCTGGAGTTAACTCTACTTCTTCTATAGAGAGAGAGCCTGGAACTTCAGGAAGTTTGGTGAAAACAACTTTCACCTCAGGATTTTGTGGAGCTACGTAGGTAACACCGAGTTCAACAGTATCAATAGTGGCAATACCTTCGTCACCAAGAGTCAAGATTACTGACTTGCCAAATATAGCTTCTACCGCAGACTTGGCGGTATCAACTACCTTTTCTACTACGGTAGAAATAACTCCTTTGGCTTCTTCAGTTTTCTCAACAGTCTCAGTTGTGTCGGTTACAGGAGATTCCGTGTCGACAGTATCATCAACAACACCTGCCTTGGTTTGTTCAGTCTCACCAGCTGTTTCTTCGTCTAACTTAGACTCTTCTGAATCTACCTTTTCCTCGTCGACAGCCGGTACATCCACGGTCTCTTCCTCAGGAGTAGAAGTTTCCTCAACCGGAACTTCAGCCGGAACAACTTCCAGAGTCTCCACTGCCTGAGTTTCTACTGGAGCTTCAGAAGAAATCTCTTCCGCCAAAGCCACGTAGACATTAATAGGCAGTGAAGTGGATAGTAAGGAAAAGATCGCGACGGCCGCGAACAACTTTCGAGCGGCATCAGCGGCAAAGAATAACTGGTTCATAACGATCGGGTAGGTCTTAGTTGGTAAATCCTGCTAAACGATGAATGTATCCTCGGAAGGAGCAAAGTGGGATGAGACTTTACGAATGAACCGCACACGGAAGATTCCGCGTGCGGTTCGAGACCGTCTATTTCGTCCACCCAGCCCATTTCCAGTGAGCATTCATGTATGTTGGCAGTATATAACCATTACCGACAACATCAACGTTGACAGATATCCTAATCAGTGTCTTAAAATCGGTCCCGGACCCCGGAAGAGCGGCAATTTGGAGCAGGATGACGGCTGGCCGGAAACGGTATCGAGGGCGATGGCCGAACTCGAGGTGCCGGAAGGATCGAGCACGTCCGGCCGCCTTGGCCCTCCCTCTCCTTCTCCCGAGACCTCTCTGGACACCTCCCTGATGACGCCGGCCACGTGCTCGCGGCGGATCTTGAGATTCTCTGCGAAGAGACGGCGATCGTCGCGCAGTTTGGCGATCATGGGCGCCTCATCGAGCAGCCAGGGAAAGACGCCGCAGACGACCATCACTTCCTCCGACTGCGTGGACGAAGTGGCCACCAGCACCCGGACCTTGCGTCCGGAGCGGATGAGATCGGATTCCCTCTCGCTCAGGTCGGTGGTCATGAGCTGCCACTCCCGATCCTTCACGTCGGTGAAGATGATGCCCGGGATCTGATCGGCCGCTCCCGGAGGCCGGCCGAAGCCGACCAGACGGCCGGCCGGCGGATTCTGCCAGACCATGGTCTCCAGTTCGGCGCGGGAATGATAGGTGTCCAGACTACGACCTAGGTAGTGGTCCAAATAATATCCGGCCCCCAGGAAATGGAGCAGAATGCCGCCGGCCACGCTGAAGCCGAAACTGCTGCCGGCGACCCAGAGGAAGGAATATCGATAGCCTTTCTTGGTGTACCGCAGATTGAAATAGGCCGAAAGCAGCATGACCGCGAAGGCGGCGAACCAGAGATAAGGGAGGGTGTCGAGTAGGAAGGTCAAGAAGGTGTCATGAGTGGCTTCATACAGAGAATACCCCACGTACAGAGAGGAGAAGGAGGCCACCGCCAAGGCGAAGGATCCGAGTATGACGCTGACCACCCAGGCGCCCCAAAGGCCGTATTCCTGGGTCATCCAATAGAAGCGGGAGCGAGGCGTGATGCCTTCGCGTTCCAGGCGTTCCAAGACGCTATCGGCCAAACGATTGTTTTCTGTCGTGTCGTTCATGATGGAATGTCTAAGGCTTCGAGTTCCCGGCGGAGTTGTTTCTTGGCCCGATGGACCAGCGTCCCGACGGTGCCGACCGGCACCTTGAGCACGTCGGAGATATCTTCGTATTCCAAATGCTCGAAGTACCGCAACACCAGCACGACCCGATATTTCTCATCCAGGTTCTCCAGCGCCCGCTGGACGATCTCGGCGTTCTGCTCTCGCTCGATGCGGCTCTCCGGGTCTTCGCCATCGTGGGCCAAAAGGCCGAGCAGGATATCCGGGTCGGCCACCAGGTAGCCTTCCGGCCGCACCTTCAGTTTGCGGTACCAGCTTATCGCTTCGTTGTGGGCGATACGATACACCCAAGAGGAGAACGACAGACCGGGATCGAAACTGTTGAGGTTGCGGTAGATCTTGATGAATATCTCCTGGAGCACGTCTTCCTGGTCATCGGGATTCTTCACCCCGAGCCGAGTGATGTAGCGGCGCAGTCTGGCTTGGTAGCGCTCCACTATATTGCCAAAAAACGCTCGCTCCCGAAGCGCGAGCGCCACCAACTCCTTGTCACTCGGGATTGCTTCGGGCATGGCCCACCCATTATACGCTGTCCGGCGGATGTTTGTTTCAGCAGGATGATACAATGAGGCGAATGGTGGTGCGTCTTAACAAATACTTAGCGGAGCGAAAACTAGCGTCGAGGCGCGAGGCGGACGTGCTGATCGCCGAAGGGAAGGTGCTGGTAAATGGAAAGAAGGCCGTCATCGGCCAGAAAGTGGGCGACGATGACATCGTCCGTCTCGCGCCGGACGCCACCAAAGCCAAGACCTACCTTGCCTACTACAAAGGGGCCGGTATCATCACTCATTCGCCGGACAAGGACAAAAAAGAGGTCGACATCGCCGCGCGCCTCCGCCGCGACTACAAGATCAAAGACGTATACCCGGTCGGCCGGCTTGATAAAGCGTCCGAGGGACTGATCATCCTCACCAACGATGGTTTGATAACCGGCGCGCTCCTTGATCCCGACAACGAGCATGAGAAAGAATACGAAGTGACGGTAGACAAACCGATCACCACCCGCTTCCTGAAGAAACTGGCCGAAGGCGTCAATATCGAAGGGTACGACACTAAGCCAGCCATGACCGCCAAGAAGAATGAGAGAACCTTCCGCATCGTCCTGACCGAAGGCAAGAAGCATCAGATCCGCCGTATGTGCGTGGCTTTAGGCTGGCAGGTACAACAGCTGAAGCGCGTCCGTATTTTGAATATCAATCTCGATAAACTGAAACCGAACCAATATCGAAAAATAACCGGTAGTGAGTTGGAAAAATTCTTGAAAGAGTTGGGTTTGAAGTAAGAAGAATATAGTGGCTGCTAAACAGCAAAAGGCCGGACGCTTTGCGTCCGGCCTTTTGGCGTGACTAGGTAACCAGGAAACCAGGTAACTAAACTATTTCCCCCCTCGCTTGCGATCACTTTCCTTCAAAAGCGCTTTTCGGAGACGCACACTTTGCGGTGTTACTTCCAAATATTCGTCGTCGGCCATAATTTCGAGTCCAAGCTCGATAGAGAGCGGACGGAACGGCACCAGGTCAATGGCTTCGTCAGAACCGGAAGCGCGCACGTTTGAAAGCGCCTTGCCCTTGGTGGGGTTCACCGTCATTTCCTCGCCCTTGGAGGTATTGCCGATGACCATGCCCTCATACACCTCGGTGGCCGGACCAATATAGAGCGAGCCACGGTCCTGGAGATTCCACAGCGAGAAGCCGAGCGCTTTGCCGGTGGCCATGGAGATCATCGAGCCTACCTGGCGCTTCTTGATCTCGCCCACGTGCGGCTGGAAGCCCACGAAGTGCGAAGCCAAGATACCTTCACCCTTGGTGTCGATGATGAATTGGTTCTTGTAGCCCAGAATGCCGCGAGTGGGACCGACGAAGATCAGGCGTACCTGGTTCTCGTGCGGGATCATGTTTTGCATGATGAAACCGCGGTTGGAGAGTTTCTCGATGACGGCCCCCTGGAATTCGGAAGGAATATCGGCCACCACTTCTTCAAACGGCTCCAGCTTCTGGCCGTCTTCTTCCTTGATGATCACCTGCGGCTGCGACACGGCCAACTCGTAGCCTTCGCGGCGCATGTTCTCGAGCAATATGGAAATATGCATCTCACCGCGGCCGAAGACCTCGAAAGAGTCGCCCTGCGAGAAATCCACCTTGAGACCGACGTTGATCTCGAGTTCCTTCTCCAGACGCTCCTTGATCTGGCGGCTAGTAACGAACTTGCCTTCGCGGCCGGCGAAAGGCGAGGAGTTCGGCATGAAGCGAAGTCCGATGGTCGGCTCGTCCACCTTGATGGCCGGAAGCGGGGCCACGTCCTCCCTGTCGGTCAAGGTCTCGCCGATATCGATATCAGCAAAACCGGCGACGAGCACGATGTCTCCGGCATACACGGTCTCAGCCTCTACCTGATTAGTTCCTTTAAAAGTGGAGAGTTTTACCACCTTGCCCTTCTTGGTCTCCTGACCTTCATGGGTGATGAAAAGATTCTGGCCCTTAGAGAGCTTGCCGCTATAGACACGAGCCACGGCCAAACGACCCAGGAAGTTGTCATAGCCCAGGTTGAAGACCTGAGCGGTGAGCGGATCGCCTTCATTGAAGGCTGGCGCGGCCGGCACCTGTTCCAATATCACGTCGAGCAAAGGAGACAGGTCCTTACGCTCGTCATCCAGCTTCCGCATAGCCACACCCTCGCGGCCGATGGCGTAGACGGTGGTGAAATTCGACTGCTCGTCGTTGGCGCCAAGTTCGAGGAATAGCTCCAGTACTTGCTCTTCGGTCTGATTAGGATCGGCCGCTGGCTTGTCGATCTTGTTGATGACCACGATCGGCTTCAAACCGAGCTCCAGAGACTTCTTCAGCACGAAGCGGGTCTGCGGCATCGGACCTTCCTGGGCGTCGACGACCAGAAGCACCGAGTCGATCGAGCGCAAGACGCGCTCCACTTCTGAGCCGAAGTCGGCGTGGCCGGGAGTATCGACGATATTGATCTTGGTGTCTTTATACTCGATCGAGGTATTCTTGGCGTAAATGGTGATACCGCGCTCACGTTCAAGGGCGTTGCTGTCCATAGACTGACCCTCTTCCCGCGCGCCGGTCTGTTCCATCAAGGCGTCCGTCAAGGTGGTCTTGCCGTGGTCCACGTGGGCGATGATGGCGATGTTTCTGATTTCTTGCGACATAAATATAAAAAGCGCCCGGGGCGCGGTTAGGGATATCCTAAATCGCCGGCATAATACCTTATATTGCGGTCCGTGTCTAGTCAAAAACCCCGACGCCCGGAGGGCGTCGGGGTTTTAGTCCGGTTCAGGACCGATCAGTCCTGCCCTACCAAAGCGCCTTTGTGGAAACGGAAGTTTCCATCCTTCTTCCCGTCAAAGCCACGGTCCTTCATTTCCTCGCGGAAAGATCCCCGTCGGTCATCCTGAGACCAGGACCGGGAAGCCGCCCGGCCGTCTTTAGCCTTGGAAATGAAACCATGACCAGGGAAACCCAGTTCCTCGAAGATATCTCGGGCCGCCTCATGATCACCCGAACGCAAGAGCGCGTGGGCCTCGACCAGGCGATCGAACTCAGCTTCGCTATCGATGATCTCCGCCAGCGGCGATCCTTCCACCGCGGCGGAAAAAGCCGCGTAATCGCCGGATTCTATGGCCTCGCGCGCGGCGCTCATACTCTCGCGCATCGCCTCGCGCACCTGCTTGATCACCTTCTCGTCGACCCCGGCCGCTAAGAGCACGTCGCGCGCCGCCTCCTTATCACCGGCCTCTTTAAGCTCCTTGGCCTCTTCGAAGGCCGCGATCTGCTCATCGTTGAGCCCGGCGCGTTTCAGCATGTCGGCATTGAAGGCGCTGGCGCCAGTTACCGTGACCGCGAAGGCGGCCAGAGGAATAAGGATGGTTTTCATAAGCATAATGTTTGTGAGGTTAGATTGATGATGAAGATAAAGGTATATGGAACCTAGGGACGAAAAAACCGCCCCGCGAGGCGGTTCCTTCGCGGCTCACTCTTAGAGCCTCGATGAACTTAGGTCCTGAATTTACTACGCCTCGGGTCCGGGAATATTTCACCCGAGAACAAAGCGGCGGGACCCCTGGCCCCGCCGCTTTGTTCTCACTCCACCCCGACATTCCTCCTGATCCAATCCTCCGCCCAGTCGGCAAAGCTGTCGTAGCGCCGACCAGGCTCCGGACCCTCTATCTCCAACCACACCCGCTCCAAGACAGCGGCATAACCAGCGTCTACTGCGGCCAGGCAAGGTCCGAGCAGGTAGGTCGCGCCCGTGATGGTTATCTGATATTCATAACCCTGGCCGGAACAGAGCTCCGGGCTCGCGCCCGCGGCGTAACCGGGCACGCGGGGATCGGCGGCCCGCACTTCGCGCATCAGCCCTCTGGAGATCCGTCCCTCTATGGGTGTGGGAGCGCTATCGTCCATCCCTCCAGGCAGGTAGACGTACTGGCCATCTCCTAAAAGTCGGAACGAAGGCTGAACGTATCCACTAGGACCGGTGGCAAAACGCTTGCCAACCATGCTCCACTCGCTGGCCGCCGCCTCGGTGCCGCCCAGGTCCTCCGGCACGTACGTGGGTTTGAAAGCCACGATATAGACGTACATGCCGATCGCCAGACCGGTGAGGAACGTGAGGCTTAGAAGCATCCAGTCATCTCGTTTCATCCCGTACGAAATAGGGGACGAACCTTCGAAGTTCGTCGACCAATATTATTTGTGTTTAAAATCACGACCATACTGTGCGCGTTATTTTATCTTACATGTCCGCTATTTCGTACGGGATTCATCGTGGTTGAATTATAACAGGGCGCGGCCTTCGGCCGCGCCCGCCGCAGTTGGTAAACCGCCCACTTTGCGCTATTATGTCGAGCGCAATATCAATATACGGAGGCGTCGCATAGTGGTCTAGTGCGCCACGCTGGAATCGTGGTAAGCCTGAAAGGGCTTCGAGAGTTCGAATCTCTCCGCCTCCGCAGACGAACGAAGTGAGTCCAGGTGGACGGAAGAAACAGTCTGGGAGACTGTTTCGTGAGATTCGAAGACCTTTTGAGGTATTTTGCGAAAACTTGGAGCAAAATATCCAAAAGGTGTACTGCTCATGTAATGAGAGAAATTCTCTCCGCCTTTGCAAGAGAACTAGGTCTGGTAACGATAAAGGCCGCCCCGAAGGGGCGGCCTTTTTAATTTAATGTTCGACTCCGGCTACCTTCGGCGCCAGCGGAGGTATATCCTCCCATCCGTCGCCGCTGGCGACCAGACATGACAAGCCGTCGGTACCAGTGGCCAGAACGGTCCACGTGCCTTCGTTGGAAACGAAAATCTCGAGGATCGCGTTCTGGTCGACCTGTCCGACCGCCTTTGACTCCTCGCGATACTCACTGAAGAGCGCGGTCACCATCTGCTCCCGGTCTCCGCAGATGGTCTCGGGGGACGGACCGGAAACGCTGTCGTCCGCACTGGCTTGGCCGCCGATCGCCAGCATACCCGTGAAAAGAACCGCTGCTATTACACCCAAAGCTCCCAGTCTCATTAGAGCCTCCTTCAGCCCTCATGCCACTTGGCATCCAGAAACTCTAACATGAGACCTCAAAACCCGCACTTGTGCACAATGGTCGCTATCGAAGCGACGATAGGGGGTACAATTGAGTTGTTAAGGGGTTATAAATTAATCCGATCAATCCATGGAAAGTATCACCATATTCCTAGCCAGCATGTGGGGACCGGCACTGCTCGTATTGGGCATCGGTTTCTTCGTAAGTCCTAATTATTACATC
The DNA here is from genome assembly GCA_964608605.1 of uncultured Candidatus Saccharibacteria bacterium. Lineage (GTDB taxonomy): Bacteria > Patescibacteriota > Minisyncoccia > Phycocordibacterales > UBA918 > OLB19. The sequence continues at coordinate 87,843 of CAZSOS010000001.1, read as the reverse complement.
AGGATCTATCGCGATATCGAGAAGGAAACGTTCTCCCTCTTGGTGTTCGGAGTGGGCGGCATGATGGCCGCCATCGCCCAGATCAGCTACCACAACACCTGGGACACCTTGCCGGAGATCATCATCACCCTTCTGGGCTGGGGCACGCTCCTCAAGGCGGCCGTCTATACCATTAAACCAAACATCGCCGACAAAGGCGGCGATTGGGTAGTGGCTTCTAAATTGGTGCCGACCGCGGGCGTGCTCCTGCTCGTCATCGGCGGCTACCTGACCTGGTTCGCTTATTTCTAAACTCGCGCTCATGACTAAAAGCGGCGGCCTAATGGTCGCCGCTTTTAGTCATGTTCACATTTCCCCCGGACCGTCAGTTCCAAAGATTCTGGCTCGAAGCCTTTCACTTTTATGAGTTTCATGATCGCCTGATCGGAAACCTCGAAGTGGATCACCTTGTCGCAATCAGTACAGATGGCATGATGATGATCGGCCTCCTTGAATTCGTACAGCGCCTCGTCCTTGTCCAGATCAAGTTTCTTTACCAGTCCGTCAGCCACGAATATCTCCAGATTGCGGTAGACGGTGGTCAGATCGACCTCTGATACTTTCTTATGAATATCAGCGGCCGACAAAGCGCAGCCGGCCCGCTCCAGCACCGCCAGTATCTGCTCCCGCTTCTTGCTCCGACGACGAGGTTTCATGTTGTCTATAAAGTAGCAAATAAACGCCCCGCCGCAAAGCGGCGGGGCGTGGTCGCGCGCGCATGACTAACAGTCAGCGTACGCTAAAGGACCGGCCTGACATTCGATCTGGATCCGGATCAGTTCGTCCGGATCCTTCCGCTTACCGCCGACCTGTCCGCCGCAACAGTTGAAGAACGTCAACGACTGTCCGTGGCAGACATGACGCTCGACCAATGGCCGGACGGCGTCAGAGGCGTGGATGCGGATGAGCTGTTTCCCCAGCTTGGAGTTGGGGTCCTCCAGCCAGAAAATTCCTTCCGGAGAACCGGCGGCTTCGTGCGCCCGCCGATGAAGATAGGCCACCCCTTCGGCGCAATCCTCCTTCACGGCGGCGAGCAAAGCCTCGGCGCTAGAAAGACCCTGCTCCAGATACTTGGCAACGGATGGAAAAGACATCGAGGTCTCCTTAACGAACTACGCTGGCGATATTGCCAGCGTGCCCTCCGCCATGCATTACGAAGGGCACGCTGAAAACATCGGTAAGCTAGGATAATTTTTTCAAAATACTTTCGGTGATAGCCGCCAGATCGATCTCCATGTTTTGCTCTTTATTATCTACCGCCAGATAAGAAATATTCTGCAGCTCCAATTCCCGCGCGATCTGCTCGGCCACGCGGCGGGAGTTCGGCGTGTTCTCCCGAACGATGACGGCCAGGTCGACGCCGCTCAAGACACCCGTAGCTACCGGGTCGGTACCGGCCCGCTCATCGATCACCACCATCTGACGGTCACTAAGCGTTAAAAGTGGCAAATAAACCTTCAGAGGTGCCGCGAGCGAATGACTACAAGCCTCACGGGAGCGCACGGTATCGGTATGAGGACCGGCTGTCATCAACCAGGTCCTCGGACCGACCGGCTCCGCGTAATGGGCGGTGAAGACATCGGCCGGCGCGAAGGAAAACGTCAAGCCGTCTGCCATAGCATGATCAAGCGCGTCTTTGAAGGAGGCTTCACGCCCGACACCGGTAAACTCCTTGATATGTCCCGGATCAGTACCGAGAAACTTGGTCGGCTCGACGTCAAGATTAAATCCCAGGTCCATATTATGATCAGCATCGATAGCCAAAACTTTATAACCGTCCGCGGCGAAATAGCGCGTTAAATGAGCCGCTACTGTCGACTTGCCACTACCTCCTTTGCCCAATATCGCCATCTTCATAAATGCAATTGATTTGCATTATAGCAAGGTATAAAAATAAACGCAAGTGATTTGCGTTATTTCTGTACAATCCAAAGTCAAACGTCCAAAAATGAGTCCAAAATAAGATGAAGTTGTGTTCGTTGGACTGAAGACACCTCACGACCGGGACGAAATTGTCCAGAGAGTGAGATGCCGAGGGAAACGAACGCGAATTCGCTTATTTTGGGCTCATTTCCCCATGTCTCGGAGGATGCGAATCCGCTCCTGCGCCGGCGGATGGGTCTGGAACAGATTGGAGATCTTCTGCCCCAGGGTCTGCTTGTTATCTCCGAAAGGATCGGCAATGAAAAGATGCGCCGTGGCGTTGTTGGCTCGCTTCATCGGTTGGCTATGAAGACTGATCTTCTCCAAAGCCGAAGCCAGGCCTTCTGGGTAGCGGGTCAGCAAAGCACCGGAAGCGTCGGCCAGGTATTCCCTCTTTCTGGAGATAGCCAGTTGAATCATCTGAGCGGCGATCGGCGCTAGGATGATGCCGACGATCCCGAGTATCAGGAAGATCGCTCCGGCCTTATTGTCATCGCTTCGGCCTCCCCCGAACATCATCGAGCGCATGAAGATGTCGGCGATGATGGCCACGAAACCGGCCAACACCACGGCCACGGTCGAGACCAGCATGTCGCGATTCCCCACATGAGAGAGCTCATGGGCCATGACGCCTTCAAGCTCGGTGCGATCCAAGATATCCAGAAGACCGGTAGTGGCAGCTACCACGGCATTCTTAGGGTTACGACCGGTGGCGAAAGCGTTCGGGGCCGAATCGTTCACCACGTAGACCTTCGGCATCGGCAGTCCGGCGGTGATGGAGAGGTTCTCGACCACGTTGATGAGGTCTCGATGTCTTTGAGGGTCGGCCGGCTTAGCGCCGGTCATGGTCACTACCAAGCTAGAGCTCCACCAGTAGCTGGCGAAGTTCATAAAGAGCGCGAAGGCGATGGCTACGTACATTATCGACACGTCGTTGTAGTACCAGTTGAGAAAATAGCCGATGGCGATCACCATCACGAAGAACCCGATCATCAAGAACCAGGTCTTGCGGATATTCTTCGATTGCTGCGTGTAAAGTGTTGCCATAGTTAGCTTTTAGTAATTAGCCTCTGGCTCTTAGAAACCGTACCAATAAGCTTATTTAACATTTTACGTACTTCGGTCAGTTCCGCAATGATTTTTTTCATGTCTGTTTGAGCTATTAGTTTTAACCGATTAGCCAAAATTATCTGAGTTTCCAATTCAGCACTAGATCCATACGCGATACGGAGAAAATGGGAAAAATCCCCGTCGGTTCCTCTGCCGTGTCCTTCTGAGATATTAGATGGGATAGAAACGGCAGACCTTCGTATTTGACTGGTCAAGTTAAACTTTTCCTCTGCCGGAAAATTTTCTGTCACCTTGTAAACACTCTCCACAAGCGACATAGATTTTTGCCAAACGAACAAGTCTTGATGCGAATTCATAACTAAGAGCCAATTGCTACAAGCTAACAGCTATTCCTTATACTCGGACCACTTGAGGAAATGTTGTTCTTTGAACCCGCCTTTCTTCTCGAGACTCTCGACCAGGGCCAACTTGATATCGGCCCCGGAGAGTTCGTAGAGATCGGTCAAGGAATCCAACACCACCATCAAGTCGGCATACTCGGCCAGGAAATCTTCCCGATTACTCGTTTTTGAAATTTCCGTCGCTTCCTCGACCAATTTCTCTAAGAGCGCCGCTTTGAATGCTGATTCGTCTTTCAAGACTGACACTTCGCAAGCGTCTCCCTTCGATTCGATCTTCTCTTTCACCCGGTCGCGTATCAACTTGTTGTATTCCACGCGGGCCATAATTCTATACCAGTCTGACTAGTATTTAGGTTAGAAGCTTACCTTGACCGGCTCCTTGGCAGCGGCCTCGTTCTCTCCAAGCTCGAAGTATTCGCGCTCCTTGAAGCCGAAAGTATTGCCGATCAGATTGCCCGGAAATGACTGGAGCGAGGTCGAAAGATCGCGCACGTTGCCGTTGTAGAAGCGGCGAGCGGCCTGGATCTTGTTTTCGGTGTCGGTGAGTTCGCGTTGCAGCTCCACGAAGTTCTGGCTAGCCTTGAGGTCGGGATAATTCTCGGCGATGGCCAGGAGTTTGCCGAGCGAGTTGGTCAAGGCGCCTTCGGCGGCGGCCATGGCGGTTATCTGCTCGGGAGTGATGTTTGAAGGATCGACATGGACCTGCGTCGCCTTGGCGCGCGCTTCGGTCACGGCGTTCAAGGTACCAGCCTCGTGCGCCGCGTAGCCTTTAACGGTCTCGACCAGGTTGGGGATGAGGTCATAACGACGCTTCAACTGCACGTCGATATCGGCCCAAGCTTCCATGGCGCGCTGAGTGAGCGACACGAAGCGGTTGTAGGCGAAGATCGCCCAGATGACCACTGCCGCCACCACGCCTAATATGATCATGGTCGTGAGTTCCATAACACAATTTCAGTTACCTGATATGACCGAATTATATCACAAATTGACAGACCACAAGAGTATTGTAGTATCTGCCTCAATTAGGCAGCTCTTTGGAGGAACTCGGTAATGAAAGCGCTTCTGATAGATGACAACATCGAACGCGGATACCAGGTCGGCAAACGGCTCGAAGAACTCGGATTCCAAACCTTGATGGAGGACGATCTTATGGCCGCTCAGGCGCATCTGCTCGTCAACTTCTCCGAATTCGATCTCTTCATATGTCCGGAAACGGTCAGGGAGACGGGATCGGAGGAGCCGGAACGGAACGGTCTGTCGTTCGCCTTGATGCTCACCCGCTGCAATCCCAGACAGAGAGTGATCGTCTACGAGAACGAGCTGTTGAAGAACAGCATCACCTTATCGGCAGGATGAACGAAAGCGGGACGGGCCTTTGGCCCGTCCCGCAATTTTGCATTTTGACTTTTAATCTTTGAATTGTTCTTAGTACATCCCGCCCATGCCACCCATGTCCGGCATCGGGGCGTGCTTATGTTCCTCCGGCTCATCGGCGATAGCCGCCTCTGAGGTGAGGAGAATGGCCGCGGCCGAGACGGCGTGCTGCACGCCGGCACGCTCTACCTTGACCGGGTCGATGATACCGGCCTTGATCATATCTTCGACGAACTCGCCCTTGAAGGCGTCGAAACCGTAATTGCCTTTGGCGTTCTTCACTTTGTCGACCACCACGGCGCCGTCGATCTTGCCAGTATTGTCGGCGATCTGCTTGAGCGGTACTTCGAGCGCCTTTAAGACGATGTTATAGCCGACCAGTTCCTCGCGGCCGAGATCTTTCTTTCCGAGCACTTCCTTTTCCACCTTAGCGGCCGCGCGCGTGAGCGCCGTACCGCCGCCAGGCACAATACCTTCATCGATGGCCGCCTTGGTGGCGTTGACGGCGTCCTCGATCTTGAGCTTCAGATACTTCATCTCGGTCTCGGTGGCCGCGCCCACTCGCAGCACGGCGACGCCGCCGCCAAGCTTGGCGACGCGCTCCTCCAGCTTCTCCTTATCGTACTTGGAAGTGGTGTTCTCCAGTTGAGAACGTAGCGCTGCTACCCGCTCTTCGATATCCTTCTTCTTTCCAGCGCCGCCCACGATGACCGTGCTGTCCTTGGTGGAAACGACGCGGCCGGCCTTGCCGAGCTGTTCTAGCTCCGCGTTCTCGAGCTTCAGACCGAGCTCCTCGGTGATCACCTGTCCGCCGGTCATGATGGCGATGTCCTGCAAGACTTCCTTCTTGCGGTCGCCGAAACCCGGCGCTTTGATGCCGAGCACGGAGAAGCCGCCCTTGAGCTTATTGATGACGAAGGTGGTCAAAGCCTCGCCGTCGATATCGTCGGCGATGATGACCAGCTCCTTGCGGCCGGACTGCGCGATCTTCTCAAGGAGCGGCAGTATCTCCTTCACGCTCGACACCTTCTTGTCGGTGATGAGGATGTCGGCATCCTTATATTCCGCCTCCATGCGTTCGGTATTGGTCACCATGTAGGGCGAGACGTAGCCCTTGTCGAACTCCATGCCTTCGGTGAACTCGGTCTCGATGCCGAAGGACTGACCCTCCTCGACGGTGACCACCCCGTCCTTGCCCACCTTCTCGATGGTCTCGGCGATCTTCTCGCCGATCTCGGCGCTCTCGGCGGAGATGGTGGCCACCTGCTTGATCTCGTCGGTCGACTTGATCTTGGTGGACATTTCTTTCAGAGCCTCGACCACGTCGACGGCCGCGTGCTCCATGCCGGTGCGCACGGCCATGGAGTTGAGTCCCAGGGAGGTCTGGCGCAGGCCCTCGTTCACTAAAGCCTGCATCAGCACTGTGGCGGTGGTGGTGCCGTCGCCGGCCAGTTCGTTGGTCTTGTTAGCCACCTCCTTCACGATCTCGGCGCCCATGTTCTCGAACTTGTCCTTCAAGGTGATCTCCTTGGCGATGGAGACGCCGTCGTTGGTGATGGTCGGACCGCCATAGCCTTTGTCGAGAATGACGTTGCGACCGCGCGGACCTAAGGTCACCTTGACCGCGTTGGCCACCGTGTCGACGCCCTTCTTGAGCTTCTTCTTCACTTCTTCGTCGAAAATCACTTGTTTAGCCATAGTTCAGCTCTTAGTTATTAGCTCTTGGCACTTGGTGAGAAAATTCTCTTAACGCTAAGTGCTAAAAGCTATGTGCTAGTTAATTACTGCTAAGATGTCGCTTTCTGATAATATCCAGTATTCCTTGTCGTCCAGTTTGGTCGCTTCGCCCCAAGTGCGGAAAATTACCTTGTCACCCACTGAAACTTCCATCGGTACGCGCTTCTCGCCGTCTTCGTCCCATTTTCCAGCGCCAACGGACACGACGATACCCTGTTCCGGCTTATCTTTCTTGGCGGTATCCGGAATGATGATGCCCGAGGCTGATACGTTCCCCGCTTCCTCATCGGTCAGTGGACGGACCACGACGCGATCGGCGAGGGGTTTCAATTTAAGTTCTGACATAGAAAAAGCTTGTTTTCAAAAATTCCAATAACACACGTCACCGACGCGTAAAAGCGCCGGTAGGCGGGTTGATTATAGGAAGCAATGAGAGCTATGTCAAAATTCCAGACTTTATGCTACCGTTCCCGGGGGAACAAGGAGGGAGTTCATAATGACCACCGATTCGTTTATCACACTGGTCGGAGCGGCGATCATATTGACAGCCGTGTCTGCCACCAACTACTGGTGGCATAGACTGGTCCAAGAAACGACACTGGGTTTCGCGTCATTCATTGTGTTGGCCACGGTAATGGTGCTCTCTGTCGTTTGCATAGCCGCAATAGTGGGTGTGATATTTCCTTTCGATCAGGCCAACGGTCTTCAAGTAACCGCCATCCTACTATCAATTACGTTCGGGGTACCCATTATCCAGGTATGGATAATGGACCTTGGCGAGAGACAGCGCCACAGAGACCTGGCAGAATGAACACCAATCATACCCCCGAGGCATCCGCCTCGGGGTTCAGTGATTTTGAGTTTCCCGCGGACCGTGTTATACTCCTATACGACATGGAATTCGTCCGATCAGTCATTGTACCGATCCTCCCTTACATTCAGATAATCCTCTCCATCCTACTTGTGGCAGCGATCCTGCTCCAACAGAGAGGCTCTAGTCTTGGCGGAGCTTTCGGCGGAGACAACTTCTCGGCAGCCTTTCACAAGCGCCGCGGCGGTGAACTTTTCCTGTTCCGAGCTTCGATCGTTTTGGCGGTGCTCTTCGTACTGTCGGCACTACTTAACCTTGTCGCCTAGCCCGATACTCTAAGAGGGCGATGACCGGGACGCGCGACGGCGCTCCCCGGTACGCGCCCCTGCCGTTTGACAAACCCGCTCCCAGAGCCGGTCCCAGTCGGGTCCCTATCGCCTTAATTAAGGAAGAATTCCAGACATTACCCGTCAGTTATTCACTCATGAACCTATCATCTTTGAAGCCCTCCGGCTTTCCCTTGTTCGATCGGCTGTTCGATCACCTGGAGTCTTTGCGCCCGTTCGATCGCCTGCTCGTCTCTCTGATCGGCCTGGTCTTCATCATCACCGCCGCGTATAGCTTCTACGCTTTCGCCCGCGGTTTTCTGGTGGAAGTGCCGGTCCAAGGCGGCACCCTGATCGAGGGCGCCATCGGCGCTCCGCGCTTCATCAACCCGGTACTGGCCATCACCCGCGCCGATCACGACCTCATGATGCTGACCTACAGCGGCATCATGCGCCTGTCTCCCGAAGGCGCCCTGGAGAACGACCTGGCCGAAAGCGTCACCATCTCCGACGATGGCCGCGTCTACAACATAGTCCTTAAGACCGACCGCCATTTCCATGACGGCGTCAGGGTGACCGCCGAGGACATCGCCTTCACCATCGCCCTCATCCAAAAGCCCAATCTCAAATCGCCGATCCGTGGCAACTGGAGCGGAGTAACGGTGGAAGTGATCAACAGCCGCGAACTGAACCTGGTCCTAGAAAGCCCTTACGCTCCCTTCCGGGAGAACCTCACCCTGGGCATCCTGCCGAAGCACATCTGGCAGAATCTGACCGACGAGGAGTTTCCTTTTAGCCAACACAACATAGAGCCGGTGGGCAGCGGCCCTTACCGCGTCGGCCTGGTGAAGCGCAGTCCGGCCGGATTGGTCTCCGAATACGAGCTGGTCCCCGCCGACGACCATAAGCGCGACGCCCATATCGAACGCGTCATCGTCCGCTACTACCAGAACGAAGAAGAGCTCCAGGGCGCCCTGCGCCGCGGCGAGATCACTAGCACGGCCGCGTTGGGAGAAAAGTGGCTATCCGGACTCGATCAGAGCCGATACAAGCTCACCTCCGAGTCGCTGCCGCGCGTCTTTTCCATTTTCATGAACCAGAACCGCACCCCGGTCCTGCGCGACGCCGCCGCGCGCCAGGCCCTCGACGCCGCCATCGACCGCGAAGAGCTCATCAAGCGCTCGGTCAATGGTTTCGGCCGCCCCGCCCACACCCCGATTCCGGCCGGCTGGATCGAAGGTCTCGAAACGGCGACCTCCAGCTCCACCGAAGACCGATTGGCCGCGGCCGCCGCCATTTTGACGAACGGCGGCTGGACCCGAGGCCAGAACGGGCGTTGGGAGAAGCAGATCGACGGCGCCAACGTGCCTCTCATCTTCACTGTTCGCTCCGCCAACGGCGAACTCTTCGAAAAGATGGCCGCCTATCTGAGCGAGACCTGGCAAGCGCTCGGAGCCGAAGTGAACTTCGAGTTCTACGAACAGAGCGACCTGGTGCAGACCATCATCCGCCCGCGCGATTATCAGGCCCTCCTCTTCGGCATGGACATCGGCCGATCGCTGGACCTTTATCCGTTCTGGCATTCGGCTAGCCGCGAGGATCCGGGCCTTAACGTCTCTTTATATGCCAACATCACCGTCGACCGGTTGGTGAACGAGGTGCGCGTCGCCACCTCTACGGAGGCCCGCGACGAGCTCATCGGCCGCTTCGTCACCGAGATCGAGAAGGAACGGCCGGCCATCTTCCTGTTCACGCCGACCTTCGACTACGTGACCACCCACTCGCTCACCACTCCGGGATTCAGACAATTGCAGAGACAGAGCGAACGATTCGCCAACATCGGAGAATGGTACATGAACGAGAGCGGAGTGTGGCCCATGTTCGCGGACAGACAGAACTGACATCCGATATTCAAATTAAAAATCCCATTAACATTCAATAAAAATTCATGAACGACTCTAACAATTCTAGCGGCAAGACCCCCGAGACCGGCTCCAAGAGGCGGACCTTCACCTACCGCGGCGGCGCGGGCCAGGGCCGAAGTCGCGGCCGGCGTTTCAACAAAGACCGGCGTCCTGGTGAGCGGACGGCCCGCCCCGCGGCGGCGCGTCCGGCGGAAGGAGTAGAGGCCAAGCCGGCCGAAGGCCGTTCGGCCGGCCGCTCGCGCCGGTCATCCTCCCGTTTCGGCAACAAGCGCCGCTCCAACAAAGCCCCGGCCCTGCAGCACCGCATGGCCCAGGTGGACGAACGCGCCCCGAAACTGCCGGAGATCCTCGACGATGACACGGTCCGCGTCATCCCGATCTCGGGCGTCGAGGAGATCGGCCGCAACATGATCGTCGTCGAGACCAAGGACGACCTGATCATTTTCGATATCGGCTTCCAGTTCGTTTCCGAGGAATCGAACGCCCCGGGCGTCAATTACATCCTGCCGAACACCCAGTACGTCGAGGAACGGAAGCACAAGATCCGCGCCCTCGTCGTCACCCACGGCCACCTCGACCACATCGGCGGCATTCCGTTCGTCATGGAGCGCATCGGCAACCCGCCGATCTATACCCAGTACCTGACCTCTCTCATGATCAAGAAGCGCCAGGAGGAATTCCCGCATCTGGACCCGGTCGACATGCACATCGTCAAGGAGGGCGACTCTTTCACCGTGGGCAAGACCAAGATCAAGACCTTCCCGGTCACCCACTCCATCCCTGACGCCATGGGCGTGTGCGTGGAGACCAAGCACGGCGACGTGGTCATTACCGGCGACATTCGTCTCACTCACGAGAACGGCGACGTCGTCCTCGACGAAAAGGAAGAATGGGAAAAGGTGGGCAAGAACAACAACCTGGTCCTGATCTGCGACTCCACCAACGCCGACCGGGAGGGCTTCTCCGCGCCGGAAGGCGAAGTATTGGCCACCCTGGACCGGATCATCAAGGACGCCACCGGCCGGCTCATCGTCGGCACCTTCGCCTCGCAGTTCGAGCGCCTGACCGCCGTCATCAAGTCCTGCGAGAAATACGGCAAGAAGGTAGTGCTCGAAGGCCGTTCCATCAAGACCAACATCGACATCGCCCGCACGGCGAAGCTGATGGACGTCGATGACCGGATCTTCATCAACGCCGGCGACATGGGCGACTACCCTTCGGACAAGATCGTCATCCTGTCGACCGGCGCCCAGGGCGAGGAATTCGCCGCCCTGATGCGCATGGCCACCGACAAGCACAAGTTCATCACCCTCACCGAGCGCGACACCGTGGTGCTCTCTTCCTCTGTCATCCCAGGTAATGAGATCGCGGTGCAGAAGCTCAAGGACAACATCTACCGCAAGAACGTGCGCGTGGTGAACTACCGCTCAGCCTCGGTCCACTCTTCCGGCCACGGCAACGCCGGCGAGCTGGTGTGGGTACATCAGGCCGTGAAGCCGAAGTTCCTGGTGCCGGTCCACGGACACCACTTCCACCTGAAGAGCCATATGTACGCCGCCATCGAGAACGGCTTCCCGCGTGAGAACATCACCGTGCCCGACAACGGCACCATCATCGAATTCAAGAACGGCACCGAGATGAAGGTGCTGAAGGAGAAGGCCCCGACCGAGATGGTCTTGGTGGACGGCTTCACCGTCGGCGCTAGACAGGAAGTGGTCCTACGCGACCGCCAGACCCTGGCCGAGGACGGCATGTTCGTCATCATCGCCACGGTGAACACCAAGAACGGCAAGCTCCGCAAGTCGCCGGACATCATCTCCCGCGGCTTCGTGTACCTGCGCGAGAACCAGCAGCTTCTCTCCGAAGCCCGCACGCTCATCAAGCGCACGGTCGAGAAGCACACCGAGAAGATGCACCCGCTGGACCTCGATTACGTCAAGGACGAGCTCACCAATACAGTGAGCGGCTTCCTGATGCAGCGCACCAATAAGACCCCGATGGTCATTCCGGTATTGATAGGAATTTAAGTTTTTAGTTGGTAGTTGCCAGTGGTTAGTAAAGGCCGGCCCCTACGGGGCCGGCCTTTACTTGGTCATGATATCCTCAATGATATCAAGAAGTGGTAACGTGCAAGCTCACGTAAGTTCTGATACTTCTGATGACACTAAGACTCAAAGGTTTTCAAACTTATGATATCCTCAATGATATCAAGACCGTGTGGACCGGTTGGTATGGTCGATGGTGCGGATAGAGGTTTATGATATCATTGAGGATATCATAAATAAGAACAAGGCGGCCCGAAAGGCCGCCTTGTCTTTTCTCACCCTCCCTCACCCATCCCCGTACCTTCGGCAGGCTCCTCCAAAGGTTTTTCCGGTGGTGGATCGACCTCTACTTCTTGAAATGCCCTCTGATCAGCATCGGCAAGAGACTACCGAACATCATCAGGAAGCCGCCAAGAAGCAGCACGGCATCATAGCCATAGCGATCGCCGACGAAGCCGCCGACCGCCAGGAAGAGGCCGATACCGAGCGAGTAGAGCATCTGATAGACGCCGATAGTCTGGCCGAACTGCTTCTTGCCGATATTGCTATAGAAAAGGATGCGCCAGGAAGTGAGGCTGACAGTAACGAAGATGCCCAGGAAGAACATACCGACGTAGAGTTGCCAGACGGCCGTGGCGAAGCTGAGCGCCACGTAGACGCTACCGGCGGCCAGACAGGCGAAGGACAGGCCGCGCACTTCGTCGAGATAGCCTTTGTGCGAGTCGAACCAGCGGCCGATCGGCACAGCCGATATAGCACCGACCACGCGGTAGATCATGAGCGCGATGCCGACGTTCAAAATGGTGGCCTCGCCGATGTGCGACACCACGAAGAGGGCCAGCGCCACCGAGATGAAGGCGTCCGAGCCCCAGAAGATGATGTCGTTGGCGGTCAGCGTCCTGACTATATTGGAACGCCGGTCGGCGGCGTTCATGCCCGCGCCGGCGGTATTGAGTTCATTGCGTTCAAGCTCCATTTCATACGATTATACCGCACCCGCGAATCGAGTCTGGGAAGATCCGGGAAAACCCTGTATAAGTCGGCGTCTAAATTTGGTCTTTGGCTTCCGGCTCCGGTTTGACCTCGACGAAGGTGGTCTCGCCCGGGAGCGGCATCACGATCCAAGCGATGAGGTAGAGCACGATGCCGGGCATGAAGCCGGTAACGACCAGAAATAGCGCGAAGCCCAGGCGCCACAAGGTCGGATCGTGGTCGAAATACTCGGCTAGACCGGCGCAGACGCCGGCGATGAGCTTGTTATCAGCGCTTCGATAAAGTTTCTTTGACATATACACATTGTACAACACCCTAAAACTTGTTGAAAATCGATCAGATGCAAGGCGGACAAACAAAATAACGCGAGTGGGGCAAAGTTAGTCCAGCGAGTGTTATTTTGTGAAGTCCAATGCCGCAGATCTCGATTTTCAGTAAGTTTAGTTATAACTCATAAATAACGTCCTTCCTCTCTACAACCAAAGGCCACCCGCGCCGCTTGGCGTGCTCTAGGAGCAGCTGGTTGGGATTGAAGCAGATCGGCCGCTCCACCGCTTCCAGGAGCGGGATGTCGCCTTCGGTGTCGCCGACCCCCACGGAACGCTCGCGCGTCAACTCGGGGTTCTCAAACACGCGGGCGATGATATTGGCCTTGTTGGAGATCAGGTGCTCGTCGGTCACCTCGCCGGTGAAGCGGTCTTGCGGACCCAGCTCATAGATGCGGCCGTAGACCTTGTCGAAGCCGTATTGGCGGCAGAAGTCGTCGAGGATGGTCTTCGGCGACTGCGATATGGCCACCAGGTAGTAGCCGTCCTGTTTCAGTTCCTTGATGAGATCGCGGGTGTAGCGGTAGACGCGCTTACTCCTCTCGGCCACGACTTCGCGACCGATGTCGGCCAGGTCGCCATAAAAGACGCCTTTGATGTCGCGCCGGAACACCCGGACCACAGCGTCGATGTAGTCCTCGTAGCGGCCTTCGCGATCCTGCCAGCGGCGCTTCAACTCGCTGAACTCCTCGCTGGAGCTCGGAGGAAAGATCCCGGCGTCGAGCAAGCGATCCACCAGTTCGATTAAGAGACTGGAGCGGAACACCGTACCGTCGATATCGAAAAAAGCCACCGGTTTTTGCATACGATAGTATTGTAGCAAAACCTGGTGGCTTGTGGGTGGGCCGGGGCGCAAGCGCCCCGGCCCAATATTCAGGGGTAACCCCTGAACGCAATGGTCGGCGTCGGAATGATCCGCAGCCTGGGATTCACCCCCCGCCTGACGACCGCTTCAGCCGGGGGGATCGTAGGGTAGCTACTGGGTACCTCTTCCAGCTCGATAACCTTCAGCCCGTTCGATTTGGCGTAGTAATACGCCCGACGCTCGGAGGGGTTGAGGTGACGGGTGACGATATGAGCGCCAGTGCCCAACTGACCGTCTTTGTACGCTCCCTTAGTAACGCGTCCGAACGGTCTTTCGCTGATAGCGCTGAGTCCGGTCACCAAGATCGTCCTGGCCCTGATGCCACGTCCGATCAAAATGAAAACTCCCATTTGACTTCCCTTTCTTGGATGTCGATGATAAAACGGTACTTCCTTGTATATTAATTACACAGAAATATTATCCTGTCAACCTATATTCCGGGCCTTTTTATAGAGAGCGTTGGCCACGGCCCCGACAGTCATCAGGAAAGCGGCCAGGAAGAGGAATTTGCCCAGGACCGGAACGAAGGTAAAGAGGAGCAGAGCGACCAGACCGACGCCTATCGAAAAGACGTCCAGGCTACGTCCCTTGAAGAAATATCCCAGGATATACCCACCGAGCAGGATAGGCATGAGGATGAAACAGACGATGAAGAGAAGAAGGGTCACCAACAGCAGGACGAAGCCGATCCAGGCGCCGAGCACGGTGGCCAAGAGGACGAAGGACAGGATCGGCGCGCCGATAGCCACCGCCAGGCCGACAAGACCGACGCGAAGCGGGTCATGCCTGATATCGAAGACCAGCTTCGACAGCGGTTCGCGAAGCAGCAGGAAGAAGCACAGCGTCGTGAACACGAAGGCCAGCGCGAAGACTAGGCCGGTGCCTCCTCCCTTCCCTTCATCGGCGGCCGCGTCAGCCGTCCGGGCGATCTCGCCTTCGACCACCGCTCCCGGCGCTCGGTCGATCTCGGCGGCTCCGGCGTAGCGCGCGTCGCCGCGGACCACCGCCTTGTCGCCAAGACCAAGACGCAGAGCGGAAGCATCGATCCCGCCTACTTCGCCGTTGATGAAGAAGGATTCGGCGCTACCCATCAAAAGACCTTTGACCGGCCCTTCGATGTCGGCTTCGCCACCATAGAAATACACGTTGCCGGCGACGGAGGCCGAAGACAGCACCTGCAGACGACCGCCGATGACGAACACGTCGCCGCCGACCTCGCTCGCGATGACCACGTCGCCGCCAACGATCCTAACGTCGTCCTTGACCGGCGCGTGCACCTGCACCGTACCACCAAGCACGGTGAGATCGCTACCCACCGGACCGTTCACCGTCACCGACCCGGCGACGGCATAGAGATCTTCTTTCACCTGCCCGGAATGAGTGACGTTGCTGCCGGCGGCATAGAAATCGTTCTCCACCGTCTGGCTGGCACCGATAGAGACCGAGTGTCCGGTACGAACCACGGTTTCAGCTGAGACAATGAAAGGCAAGCATAAGGCCAGAACGCCGCCGCAGACAGCGCTCATGACCTTGAACTTCGTCTGGTAATTTTTCATTTTGAGATTTTAATTTTTAACTTGAAACAGCTCTCGCCCTAGTTCCCACATTTCATCATGGCCTCTCTGCTTCAGCCAATACCACCACTCCGCGCCCCATAGATATTGCTTATCGTAGCGGGTTTTCTCGGCATATTCAACGATCTCCCGGACCTTGCCGACATCCATGCGCGAATACTGCGTCTCGACGTCGACGTTGGTGATGGGTTCCAAGAGCCAAGGCTCGGCCGAAAGCTCGATCAGGTAGGTCGGTTTGGCGCCATAGATAAGGCGAACGAGAGCCTCTTTGGCGCGATAGAACCAAGGCGGCAGCATGCTCCTAAACTGGCCGAACTCCGGATTCCAAAAATAGACGTACACGCTGGTGCCGAAGGCGTCGCCGTGCCGATAGGCGCCGGACCAGGTGCCCAGATTGCCACTGTCGGTAACCAAGACCGGACGGGACGGATCGAGGCTTTTTACCAAGGCGATCTCTTCCTTCAGGAATTCTTCATCGAGTTCGTCGCAATGTTCGCGGGCGAAGACCCCCAGATAAGGTTCGTTCTCCACTTGCCACATGATGACGCTGTCATGACCGCGATAGCGGGTTACCACCGCTTCGATATAGGCGCGCAATTCTTCTTTCTGTTCCTCCCAGGACAGACCGGCCGCCCACTCCGGGATATGGCACTCGGGCCACCGGGGCAAACGGCGGCCGACCGCCAGGATCACGTCCGCGCTGACCTTTTCGGCCTCCGTGAGCTGATGATCGATCTCGGCGAAGGAGAAGTGGCCGCGCTCGGGCTCTAGCATCGGCCAGTGAGCGGCCAGGCGCAGATGGCGTACCCCTAGGTCGTTCAGTATGGCGTCGTACGCCTCGCGCCAATCGAGTCCGAGCTCCTCGGCATAGAAGGTGTTGAATGACATGCCATAGACGATCCGCTCCGGTTCCGGCTTGTCATGGATAAAAAAGAACGCGGCGCCTACTACCGTAAAGGCCAAGACGACCACGCCGATATATGTAAGCCATTTTCTAACCGTACTCATTCGAACAAAAGAATAAAACCGATACAAATAATGGTCACGTAAAGGAATTTGCGCACGATGGTGCGGAAGCTGCGGTCCTTCTCTCGAGCTGCTTTAGGCAACCACGAACCGAGAGCCAGTCCGATCAGTAGGATGAACACAAACTTAAGACCATCGAGCGCCTGCACCACCGCCACGTCGCCCCAGTCGGTCGCCTTGAGGATCATGAATGACGCCACGCCAGCCAAGATCTTGTTGCCAAAGACCATGACCCCGGTGGTCTTCGAAGTGGATTTGCTCTGGGTCTTGATGACGTCGAGATAATTCGGTACCAAAAGCCAAGAAAGAGCGAAGAGGATCAATGCCACGCGCGACCAAAAGAAGGCGTCATCGAAGTTAGTGGAGATAAAGAGGCCCTTCATCGAAATGTAATGAAGCGCGAAGAAAAGACCGCTATGAACCGCCGCTAAAGCGATGTTGGTGGAAAAACGCAGATGCGATACCAAGAAGGTGCCGGTAGCCAAGAGAAGCACGCCCCAAATCACGTTCGAGGAGTAGGCCGAGTTGAGAAACAACACCGACAGACCAAAGGTGGCGATGGCCGACACGGCGCCGACCACAGGCATCACGTCCGAGGTGTCGGCCCGCTTTAAGGTGCCGTAGAGGGATACGATGGCCAGGAAGAAAGTGTAAGCCGAGAAGAACGAGAGCCCCACGACTTCGAGCGTGGGAAATTGAATGTTGCTGAATTGCGGTATCCCCAGCGCGGCTAATTGCGGAATGAAGCCGAAGGGATAAATGAGGAGCCAAAAGGACGTCAGCAGACAAGTATAAAAACCGTACACGAACGGTTTGGGCATCCGCCGTTCGTCGGTTACCAGATACTTGTCACCGATGGCGACGATAGCATTGAGGAGTTGCGCGCCGGCTGCCAGAAAAACCCAGGACATGTTTCAATTTTAGAATGAAAATCTCAAAATTAAAAAGGATATCCAGAAACAAATAGGTCCATTTTAAGATTCTAGCCCGTTATCGGCGATGATCTTTTTATAAACATACGCGCTCGGGCGCACCTTGCGCTCCAAGGTGTCGTAATCGATCTTGATCAGGCCGAAACGCTTATCGAACCCGAGCGCCCACTCGTAGTTGTCGAGCAGGGACCAGTAGATATGGCTTCTCACGTCCACGCCGTCTTTAAGGGCGCGCCACGTTCCTTCCACCTGTCTGGTGATATATTCCGCCCTGCCAGAATCCGCCGCGTCGGCGATACCGGCTTCCGATACGTAGATGGGTTTCTGATAACGTTTCAACATCATCAAGGCGTCATAGATGCGTTCGGGAGCGAAGTTCCAATCCATGTCGGTCTTGCGCCACTCTCGTTTATCGCCGAACTTTGTATAGAAATAATAGTTCAGTCCGATCGAGTCATAATGGCCGGCCGTGCGCTTCATGAACTTATGGGTCCACTGACTATTGGCGATATAGGCCTTGAGCTTGTTGAACGGATTCCAATTTGAGTCGAAGACGATGACATGGTGCACGAAGTTGATATTGGTCTCCGGACGCACTTTTTTTATCTCCCGGTAGGCGGCGTTATTGGCCCGGGCAAGATTCTTCATCACCCTCATCCAAGTGAATAAAGGTTTGATACCTTTATTAGCTTTAGACTCGAAGGTGCGACCGGAATTCGTGATGGCTACCAGGTCGGTGGCCGCGAAGCGCTTGAAGGGCGGCCAGCTGCCGCGCAGCCAGCCGTTGGAGCCATACACTGAGGGCTCGTTGATGGTGGAGAAATTGACGCAGAGATCGCCGAGCTGGTCGACGACGTAGGCGCAGTACCTAGCGAAGATCTCGATCGAATCCTTGTTCTCGAATCCTCCCCTTTCGGAGAACCATAGCGGCAGAGTAAAGTGCCAGATGGTGATGAAGGGTTCCAGGCCACGGGCGCGCAGCGCCCGCAACACTTCTCGGTAATGCTCGATGGCCGCCTCGTCGAATTTCCCTTCCTCAGGCTCGATGCGCGCCCACTCCACCGATAGTCGATGCGCGTTGTGTCCGAGCTCTTTGGCCAGATCGAAATCCGCTTCATAGCGATGATAATGATCGCAAGCGCGGCCGCAGGGTGGCACCCGACCTTCGCGGGCCGCCTTGGCCCAATCCGTGTTCTCGATCCCTCCTTCTACTTGGTATGAGGCCGCGGCCGCGCCCCAGTAAAAATTTTTTGGAAATTGTTTCATATACTTTGAGGCCGTAGCCGGTCACACATAATTTTTATTAAGAAATTTAATAAAAATTTGCGCGACCCCGCCTCCTTCCACTCCGCTCCAGTCCGGCCTTGCGACGAGGCACTGCCTCGTCTCACCCCAATAGAATCCTTCGGGGAATTTTCTGTCAGACATATCTAAATTATAACAGATATAAAAGCGCCCTTTGGGCGCTTTTATAAAAAGTTAATTTGCGTAACAAACCGGATCGATAGTCTTCCCGGGCTGGAAGTGGTAACGGTAGCCGAAGCCCTCATCTACTCCCCCGCAAGCGTCGAGAACGAAATCATCGGAGCGCGGACCGAATATCGGCCGATCGTTCAAGGCCACGCCTATCTGATCGCCCGGACCGAAGCCGACGAAACGCCAGAGATCCCCGCTCAGAAGCGGCTGACCATCCAGCGTGTGCCCGATCATCGCCGAATCCGGAGTCTGGTCGGTGAGAGTCACGGCCGTGGTGGCGGTCACGGTGTCGACCGAAGTGAAGATCGGCTCTCCCGCGGCGATGTCGCCATCTCCGGCGGCGATCTTGGCCTTCAGGCGGGCAACGTTGGCGGCATTGTCGTCGCTAGAAGCAGCGGGTTCGGCGCCGCTAATAGCGGCCGGGGCCGCGAAGCTGGCCACGCTAGCCACCTGCCCGCCAGCGCCGGAAAAAGAATCAGATACCACCGTGGCGGTGATCCCGGAAAATAGGAACACTAAGGCCACTGAGAACACCAAAAAATCACGCGTGCGAATCATGAATGTATTATACAACAAACCTATTGCATCAACGACTCGTAGTAATCAGCCACGTGCCTATAGAAGGGTGCTCCAGTAACATCTGTAACATTTTTGAAACCAGGATTCGGATTGAATTCCAACACGAACAGATTGCCTGACTCATCCTTGATGATATCTACTCCTCCATAATCCATGGATAAGGCTCGAGTTGTCTGAAGAGCCAATTCAGATAATCTTATCAGCAATTCTGCGTCATCGACCTTTTTCATGGCTCCACCAAGAGATACGTTCGCCCTAAAATCACCTTCCGGCGCTACTCGTTCGTAAATGCAGAAAGTCTCGTTACCCGCTACATGCACCCGATAGTCAGCGGTGTATCTTACGAGCTCTTGTCCTAGGTACTCTTTGTTGGGTTTTATGACTTCATCAAAATTATTCTCAGTGCACAAAGCTACTTTTTCACCCTTACTCCCCACAGGTTCTTTGATCACACAAGGAAAACCTAGACTAGCCCTGACTTCGGATTTATCAGGACTCACTAATCTGACAGAACGAGGTGTAGGCACCCCAACTTTAGCCAGTTCTACCATCTGGAATATCTTGTCGTTTATGTTCGTGGCGTTGCTTCTATTATTTGGACAAATTACTCCTTCAGATGATAGCCTCGCTTGTAAAGTTTTAGCGAGCTCTTCGTTGAAACCTAGCACGAAATGTACCACGTCATATTGACGCAGCACCATGAACACGTCATCCATCATGCTCGCGTTGATAGGCAGGACAGAAAACGGCTTAAGATCACACTGATGACCACGATCTATCATCTCCTCTCTTATTTGGAGACGAAATTCCTGCTTGTCAGAGAAAGCGACCAAGGCCAACTTCATAGGGCATTCTGAACCTTAACCTTCACTGTCTCCTCCACCCGCCGGATATCAGCCAACAGATCCGAACGGGAATCGTTCACCAGATACAATACGAAGATGGCGCCGCCACCGTTTTTGGCGAACACGCTCTTGTCCCCGCGCTTCTTGCGCATCTCGATCTTATGGAAAGAAGCCAACTTCTCGACCTTCTTGAGACCCAGGATACTAACGATCTCCCCCTCTTCCTTGGCGTAGTACTTCATGGCCGCCGCGAAGCGGCGGCAGCGGCGCGGTACCACCGGCTGACGCCCCATGCGCACCAGCACGTCGTTCATGCCGTGATTGATGCCACAGGAAAGACGATGAAGCTGAGCACGAAAGCCGCCAATGCGAGCGCCGATCTCGATGATCTTCCAGGTGTTGTCGATGCGCATCAATTCCACGTGCACGGTGGTGTTCCTGAGACCGAGCGCGTGCGCGCCGCGGCGGACCACCTCTTCGGCCTTCTTGACCGTAGCGGCGGAAAGCCCGGTCGGGGTCGACTGCAAGTAGCCGAAGAAGTCATCCCGGCCGATGTCGTGTCCGGTCTTTTGACGCACCAACGGACAGCAAGTGACCTTACCTCGGGCTGAAACATAGGCGTCGATGGAGTACTGCAGACCATCCATATATTCTTCAGCGATGATGCGCGGCCGCTCGGTCCGCCCGTTCTCTTCGTAGATCTTCTCGATGTTCTTCAGGATATCCTTGACCGCCTTACGTAATTCATCACGATGATGACAGACGCTGATCAGAAGGCTCTGAGCCAGATTGGTCGGCTTGACGATCATCGGAAAACCGACCTGGCCGACCACACGCTCCAACTCTGCTTCCTCAGCGTTCCTGACAAGAGTGTACTTGGGAGATATCGAAGAATCGGCCACCTTGAAGTGGCGGCGCATCAAGCGTTTATCACTGGCCCAGCGCAACGATTCCGGGGTCGGAGCCGGCAGATACGGCACGAACGGGATGATCTTGATGAAATCGGCCAGGTAAGATTCGGCCCGGCTGGTGATAGCGCAAAGCTGGTCCTGGTACGGAGCCAGAGCTTCTTGAAGCGCGGAATCATTGCCAAAATCGACGGATACAACGATATTGACACCTTCCAGATTGGCGCCGGACTGCTTCTTGGTGAACTTTCGAGCGGCGTTCTCTATCAGCATGATCCGGTATCGCTCGCCGGTCTCTTTCTCCCAGACCCGGATATCGGCGATCGCTTCCGCCGGTAACTTAGAGACGTAGGCTATGATGTTTCGCTTCTTTTTTGGCATATCGCTTGGATGCAAAATGCTAGCACGTTATAGGGATGCGTAATCACTACAACACGGATTCGTTTCTTTTAAAAATTAGGAAGCGTCGGTGCTGCTGGCCGAAACGGCGGCCTCTATCTGGGCGCGGAATTCGTCGAAGGTGGTGAAGTTCATCACCTGATCATTGAGAAGGAAGGTGGGCGTGCCGGTGAAACCGCGGTCGCGGGCGTCCTCGAAGCTCTGGTTGATGGCGTCAGTGATGACGGTGGATCCCATATGACGCTTGAAGAGAGTGATGTCCAATCCGAGTTCCTCGGCGTACTGGTTGAAGAAGCCCGACGGGTTCGAAGACTTGCTCCAGACCGACTGATTTTCGAAGAGTTTGTCGTGCATCTCCCAGAATTTCCCCTGCTGCCCGGCGGCCTCGGCGGCCCGGGCGGCCGGAACGGCCTGCGGGTGGATGTTGATGAGCGGAAAATGCCGATACTCGAAGCGGATGCTGTCGCCATGCTCGCTCAAGATATCTTTGATGTACGGATAGAACTGGGCGCAGGCCGGGCACTGGAAATCGCTGTATTCGGCCAGGGTCACTGAAGCGTCCGGATCGCCTTTGACGTGGGTCTCCACCGACACGCCTTCGTTGGCCTTCTTGGCGGCCTGCTGCGAATAAACCACCGAGGCACCGATCAAGATCACGACCACCAAGGCTACGATCTTCCAAAAGTGTCTTTTTAGCATATGCGTGATATTGTACCAACTAGCGTTCTGGTTTACTAGTTAACTTGTTTTTTGGTCATTATCCGCTCAATCAACCAGCGAACCAGAAAACTAGACAACCAGTCAACTGAGTATGAAACGACCCTTTATCCGCAAGCAAAAGCGCCGCCAGCATGGCCAGACCTTCTGGGACAGCGAGTACGCCAAGGGCGGAGAGCATTTGGCGTTGTCGAGCGAGGAAAGCGAGGACCTGGCTAAGTTCACCCGCTGGATAGGGCGCCAAAAGGGCGAGACCGGACTGAACCGCCACGTCCAAGTGATGGACCTAGGCTGCGGCAATGGTCGTAACCTGATCTTCCTGGCCCGGGAATTTGGCGCCCGCGGTTTCGGCATCGACACCTCGACCGCGGCCATCGCCGAGGCCAGGCGGGCCGGAGAAGGACTAGGGCTTACCTTCGAAGCCAGAAGCATCGCCGGTGATCTGCCGACCGAGGACGGATCCTATGACCTGGCGCTCGACATGATGACGTCGCACTTTCTGAACGCCGCCGAGCGCCGACACCTTCGGGACGAGATCCACCGCTCCTTGCGCCCCGGCGGCTGGCTCTTCATGAAGACCTTCCTCCTGGATGACGATCTGCACTCCGCTCGGCTTTTAAAAGAGTATCCCACCGATGAACCGGGCACTTATATCCATCCGGTCATCGGCGTGCCGGAACACGTCTACACCGAAGAAGAGCTGGCGGAATTCCTGGGGGAGAAATTCATCGTTCATAAGGTCTACCGTTCGCACAAACACCGCTCTCACGGCAAGGCCCGCAAGCGCCGCACCGTCTCTATCTACGCCCAGAAGGATCCGTATAAATGATCATAAAAACCCGCCGCCGGACCGAAGGTCCGGCGGCGGGTTTCCATATCCCATCTGAACCAGTTCTTCATGATATCTCCAACGATATCATGAAGAATCAGTCAAAAGCGGATGTCCTCGAAATCGACCACCCGACCCTGATCGTCGATCTCGATCTTCTCCCTTTTGTAGAGCTTCATCCGTTCTTCCCGATGCTCGTCGTCGATCCAAACCTTGCCGCCGCTATAGACTATCCGATGCCACGGAATTCCCTTCACCCCAGAGCGGGCGGCTTTGCTCAGTATCGGACTGACGCTCTGGGCCGTCATCGGCGTGCCGCCAGCGGCGCGGGCCAGGTCGCCGTAGGTAGTAACGCGACCGGGAGGGATCGTCAACGCCAGTTCCACCACCCTTTCACTAAAAGTCCTTCCCCGCATTTTATACCAGTCTGACTAGTATTCCACTACTATCGGGATGGAGATGGAAGCGTCGTGTTCGGGTAATCCCGAGGCATTATGGCGTCGCAAGATCAAAGTGGCCGGACCGCGATAAGCTGAGGGCAGGTCGAGAGTCTCCGACTTGAAACGGACGAAGTCGGTGGTCATCCACTCACCTTCGGCGGTGGCGAAAGAGCCAGCGATCTGGTTGCCGTCGGCACCGATCACTTCGATAGGGAAAGAACCTTCGAAGAACCACTGGCCGCGGGCCTGTCCAACGATGACGAATTCCTTGCCAGTAACGCCGCCAGGGTGCGGGTTATCGACGACGATGAGATCAGCGCTGGCGTTCTCATAGGTCGGTTCGACCTTTATCTCCTCGGCGAAGAGGCGGCCGTCCGGCGTGCGGCATTGCCGCGGGTAACTCTCCATGACCGGCAGTCCGGCGGCTTCACAGTCCTCGAAGGACAGGATGTCTTCGACCGAGACGGCGGCGCCTTCGTCCCGATTCTCCCTAACGAAAGGACCGTATCCAAAGGCGAAGGCCAAGCCAGCTAGTAAAACGAGAGCGAAGAGGATAACGATGATGATATTGCGGATCATAGAAGAAAGAAGTTATTGATGACGTTTAAAGATCATGGTGCCGTGATCGCGGTTTAAATTGAGCCGAAGGGTGCCGCCCTCGATGACGTAGGAATTGACGAGGCCGAGCTGTTCGCCATACACTCCTTCCAGGGAACCTTCGCAGTACATCAAAGTGGAGATGAACTGCCCCATACTTAGGACCTCGCCATCGACGACGTAATTGCCGCCAAGACCATTACAATCGGTACGGCTGGACACCCGGCCCGAACCGTCGAAGGAGAGGATGAACTTGTCGCCGGCGGGCGCCTCGACGCGCGTGCCATCGTGTAGGTCGGTGCGGACCCAGGACCAGGAAGAGCCCTCCAAAGACACGGGACGGGTGTGGTCAGGAGTGCTCGGAACTACCGGAGTGTTATCGCCTTCCTCCTCTTCCACTTCTTCGACATCGCTCGAAGCCGCCTTAGTGGTACCAACGAAGACCGGCTCCTCTCCCTTATAAAGAGTCACCTCGTTACCTTTGTTCCAGAGCACCAGATCAAGCTCTTCGTTCACGTAACGCGCGCCCGAGGCAGAAATAGCTTGGGTGAAAGTTATATCGGAGTAACCGGCGCCGGTCATGGTGGCGGTGGCCGCCTCGTTATCGAAGGACACGGTCATCGATCCTTCGGTTTCGCTGACGAAAGTGTGGCTGACGGCGTCATTCTCGGCCACCACATCTTGCTCTCGATAAAAGACGAACCACGAAGCGACGCCGACGACGGCTAAGGCGGCCAGGACCGCGATGATGATCTTGGTATTCATGGCCTCCATTATATCATTTTATGAGCCGGCGGTCGGGCATCCTGGAGAGGAGCCTGTCTATTCGTATCTGTCCACTAAGCCCTCCAGGTAGCCGGTGATCTGCCCGAAACCGGGAATCAGTCCGAAGAAAGACAACAGCCAACCAAGCAGCGCCAAGGCCAAGATGGAGCCCAGCACCACCCCCATGCCTTGCAGGATGCCGTTTAAGAACGCTCGCGGCGGTCCTGGCACCTTGTCCTTCAGCTCTCCGAGCTCCTGTTCGATGTTGGCCAGATGCTTGAGCTCCCGCTCTTCCAATTCAAGCGCGTCGTCATTCCGGTCGTTCGGATCCAATTCTTTAATGTTCATCATTTGCGGCTTAGCGAATCAAGCAACGCGCCGATCACGGTGCCGAACGCGATGCCTAGCGCGATATTGTCCATGGCCACTCCGATCGCGGTTCCCAGAGCGATGCCGATGGCGAGCCAATTTCCTGACGGGATCTTCATGATCGTTATTTTAACACGAAGCTAATCACGCTTCCGTCCCATGATGAAGCGCGCTACCTGCACCAGGTAAGCGACGATGAAAAAGAACAGCACTAGGTCGGCCACGGGATCGACGTAGCGTTCGACCAGGTGAACGTCGGTCAAGACCAGATAGCCGATGGAGATGAGAAGAGTGTTCCAGATCAGGATGCCGGCCAGCGAGATGAGCGCGAAGGAACGCGGCGGCATGTGGACGGAACCGGCCGGAACGGAAATGACCGACCGCACGGCCGGGATCATGCGCCCGAAAAAGACGGCCACCTTGTCGTACTTCTCGAAGAAGCGCGCTCCCTGATCGAAATCCTTGACCGTGATGGCCACGTAGCCACCGTATCGGGTGAAGAATCGGCGCAGCCGGTCGACCGACATCACCCAGCCGAAGACGAACCAGAAGGACGTGCCGACGAAGGAGCCGGCCACGGCCGTGGCCAAGGCCGGCAGCAGCTCCAGCTCGCCGATCGCCGCCAGATGTCCGACGTAAGGCAAGATGACCTCGGAAGGAATGGGCGGAAACACGTTCTCCACCACCATCAGCAGAAAGACGGCCGCGTAGCCGTATTCGCTCATGAAACTCACTATGGCCTCGGTCATTGGGCCTTAGTATAACCCGATGTCGGCGGCCAGAAGAATCATCCGGGCCGGCTTTGTACTTGACTCTAAAACAGATACATGCTATACTTAAATAAAGCTTTGGCACTAATGTGGGATGCGGAGGCTCGTGATACGGAAAGGCGCTCGCTTTTCCCTGAATTTATTCTCCCGCATGCCCGGAAACCCAGCGTTTCCCCTAAGACAACATAATGAATCAAACTTCGAGTCGACCAAGTCGACACGGGCGTCGCGCCTTTGGCGGACGCTCACGCTCTCATAACTCCCGTGGCGGCAGCCGCGGCTCGCGTCCATCCGGCCGCGGCGGTTTTGGCGCGCGCCCTCAGGGTTGCCGCTCCGGTCGCGTCATGCCTTCGTTCGACCCTTCCCGCTTCATCAACACCAACCCGGTGGCCGTGAAGGCGGAGATCTACGAACCTCGGCATAAGTTCAGCGATTTCGGCTTCGACCCTAAACTGGTCCGCACTCTTCACGAGGCTAAGCTCGTGAACCCTTCGCCGATCCAGGACCAGGTCATCCCGACCATCCTGGCGGGACGCGACGTGGTCGGCATCGCCGAGACCGGCACCGGCAAGACCGCCGCTTTCCTGCTGCCTTTGATCCACAAGACCCTGGGCAAATACCATCGCCAGACCCTGATCCTGACCCCGACCCGCGAACTGGCCATCCAGATCGAGAACGAATTGCAGAAACTGAGCAAGGGCTTTCATCTTTATTCCACCGTCTGCGTCGGCGGCGCCAACATCCGCGCCCAGATCCACAAGCTGCGCAAGCAGAATCATTTCATCATCGCTACTCCGGGCCGCCTGCTCGACCTCCTGGAGCGCAAGGACTTCAACCCCAGGAAGATCAGCACCGTGGTGCTCGACGAGGCCGACCGCATGCTCGACATGGGCTTCATCGAACCGATCAAACAGATCCTGGAGAACGTACCCGAGGATCGCGAGACGCTCTTCTTCTCGGCCACCATGGACGCCCGCACCGAAGGACTGGTATCCAAGTTCCTGAAGGACCCCGTCATCGTCTCGGTGAAGAAGAAGGACGTGACCGACAGTATCAAGCAGGACGTGGTGCGCCACGGCCATCATGACAAGTTCGATACTTTGACCGGACTTCTGAAGACCCCGGCCTTCAAGCGCGTCATCATCTTCGGCGCCATGAAGCACAGCGTGGAGAAACTCGCCAAAGAGTTGAGTCAGGCCGGAGTTCCTTCCGACTCGATCCACGGCAATAAGAGCCACTCGCAGCGCCAGCGCGCCTTGGCCCGCTTCAAGGCGGGACAGGTGCGGGTGCTGGTGGCGACGGACGTCGCCGCTCGCGGCATCCACGTCGACAACGTGTCGCACGTCATCAACTACGACCTGCCTAACACCTTCGAGGACTACGTCCATCGCATCGGCCGCACTGGCCGCGGCAACGAACGTGGCGAGGCTTTGACCTTCGTGCACACTAATTAAACCCCATATCACGAAACAGCGGCGCCTTCGGCGCCGCTGTTTTGTTTTTAACTTCCTACCACCACAACCCCGCCAGGCCCGCGGACTTCATGAAAGCTCGCGTGATCGAGCCGAAATAGCCGACCGCTGGATCGATATTGTTGGCCGCTTGATAAGCTGATAAAGCAGCTCGGGTCTGGTTTTGGAAAAGACCGGTCGCTCCCGCCGGAATCGAGTATCCTTGGCTGATCAAGACGTTCTGCAGGGCTTTGACATCGTCTCCGACTGAACCAACATCTAAGTCACGAGCCTGGCTGTTATTTCTTGTGGAATTATTAGCAGCCAAGAAAGCTTGCATCAGGGAAGTCATTTCACCACCGCGCGCAATATGCTGAGCTATCAGAATATTTATCTGAGCCAATAGCGCCACGATATCTCCGCTTGCCACTGCCTGTACCGCTCGAGCCATACCAGAACCACGGCCACCTGATGTACTACTTCCTCCAGAAGTTGGTGGGGTCACCACCTCATTATCGTCAGGCTCCCAGTCAGTTCCCCATAAAAGATACGGCAAGCCATTGTTAATATCCTCGTCAAATCCCCACACGTTACCGAAGTCCCATGAATCTTCGCCGTCGAGATACATTGGTGCCATTACTCCGCCATACCCGTTATGTTTGAACTCATCAAGCGTGCCAATGTCGTACCCAAAATTACAGGGCGCATCACTCATAAGCAGATCAAGTGGACCATTAAGACCACAGGCACTACCCCCGTCTACAAATCCAACCGCATCTTTACCGATCTCTCGAAGCCATGCGCTGTTTCGAACCTCACCAGCGTAGATAGAGCCCATGAACCCACCCACTTCTCCATTTCCTTCCACCTCCGAAGCAATTGAAAATGAATTCGCAATAACCGCATCTTCGCTATTTACCTCACCAACGAATCCTCCTGCCGGAGTGGTGGACGCAAAGACCGAACCGGTTGAGTACGAACGCATAACAAGACCTCCCCCAAGCTCACCTACAAATCCCGCCGCGGTGCTATAGTATTGACCTCGCGTATATACATTTCCTGTGGCATAAGAGTCAATCACCCGTGTTGTTTCTGGCGTGCCATTTACCGAGCCGACAAGACCGCCCGCGCCACTTACCGCATACACATCTCCGGTTGCGTATGACTGCTCAATACTTCCACCATTCATGAACCCAACAAGACCGCCAGAAGCAAAGACGTTGTCACCAGAACTTAACAAATCCGCACTTGAGCTTGAGCGGTAGATACGTGAAGTACCTGACATTTCTCCTACCAAACCACCAATACGATCACACACCGAGAAACCACACTCTACGTTGATTGACCCTGACGCGTGCACATTCTCGACATATGATTGCCCTTCCATTCTTCCAGTCAAAATACCGATATTACTCTCTGAATAGTCATAGTGGATGACAGTATCAATCAAGAGATTTTTCACTACCGCATCATCTTGGAGGCGACCAAACAACGATCTGTCATTCCCTGTTATCGTATGATTGCGCCCGTCAAATACTCCTGAGAAGTTGCCAATATACCCTTCTTCCTCGCCTAAAGTAATATCTACATCGAGTGCAAAGTAGATACCTTCCGCATACTCAGGAAAATCTCCCATACCTTCAAATCGCTCAACTGTATCAACAATGAATGGGTTATTCTCTGAGCCGTCACCTTCTGCGTAGTAGGTTGCCGGGTCGATAGGCTCTGGATACAAGTAGAACGACACTTCCATAGGCTCGTCGAATGACGCACCCATATCACTTCCGCTCACGTTCGACTCGGTATAGAGATCATCCTCGTATCCATCATAGGACGCAACCACCACCACATCAAAGCTATTGTCGTAGTAACACCCAATACTATTCAACTGCGCTACAAATTGATTTTGTGTTATTTCATAGGTTCCGTCTTCGCTTGAAGTCGCAATAACTCGTGAGCTATCTTGCGTGCTACATGACACAGTAAGTGTTGCTCCCGCAATGGGCTCGTAGGTATCATCATCAATCACCTCTCCATACCACCCCGCTGGACGCGGTGTTGACACAAAGCTATGCGTACGAAGCGTATTGAAATACCATTCCGCCCATTCTCCAAGTGTTTCCGCGTTAGCAGCAGCAAAGTTAATGGTTGCTACCACTTGCTCCTCTATCGGATAGTAGTGTTCTTTCTCAATAGTAATGCGGAGCTGACTACCATCTTCACATCCTGAGTCTCCAAAAAATCCAAGAATATCTTCTATGGTGAATTCGTAGTTACCATCGATATCGGTATATCCAAGCGTATACCAACTATCGGTACACGATAGCTTTACACTCGCATCTTCAACATAGGATTCGTAGATATTGATGACGTTACCAATCAGACCGCTATCGGGCGTGTCGGCATTTGCAATTTTAGGCAATGCAAAAGGCACCGGCCCTAACACCAAAACAGTGATTAAAATAAATGCGGACAGACTGCTAGTAAGCTTTCTCATTTTTAAATACAGTTATCTTCAAAGTAATCTTTATATTGTAATAAATATCACAAATTACCTATAGCTCTTTTAGTAAGTCATTCGATAAATTTAATGTAATAAACTTCACAAAAATTGATTGTCCCGGTACACTTATCCACATATGTCGGATTTTTTCCAATATTCTAAGGATCTTGAATACCTTTTTCTGGAACAAGGACAGCGAATAAAATACGAGAAAGACCAGCACCTGGTCTGGAGCCAAGACGACTCTGATTGGGTATTTTTTCTTGAAAAGGGTCTAGTAAAGGTCTCTTTTACCCTCCCCGATGGGACTAATAGGATCATTGGCTACTTTGTCCCCGGAGCAATATTTGCCAAGAGCGGTTCATTCATAAATAACCCAGACGGCTCGATCTCCTACACGGCCACCACCAACTTGACCACCCTCAGGATGAAGTCTAATAAATTTCGTTCGTTCTTGCGCAGACACCCTGATTTGATGGAAGAATATATGAATATGACTTTAAGAAATCAGATATTCTTGATCGATAGAGTGGTATACCAAGGAGAGAAGGGTCTTTACCTTAAGTGCGTGCGGTGGCTGCTTTTCATGGCTAAGTACTACGGGAATAAGTCAGGCAGGGGTGTCAATATATTTGTACCGATCAAACAAGAGACCGCCGCCGACTTCCTGCACACTACTCGAGAGAGTACTAATGTCGTTCTGCGCAAACTTGAGAAAGCGGGCTTTATTAAACTTGCCACTAAAAGTATATCGATAATCGATCTACGAAAGCTTAAACAGTTAGTAGATTAAGAACAGCGGCGCTTTAGACGCCGTTGTTTTTAACTTCTGTCTACCATCACAGTCCTGGTAGGCCCACAGATTTCATCTGAGCGCGAGTGATACAGCCAAAGTAACCGGCTGACGAAGTGATTCCATCATCAGACTGATAGGCAGCGAGAGTACTTTGCGTATAGCTTACAAAGAAGCCCGTTGCTCCAGGAGTAATTTAGTAACCACGATCCATAAAGAGATTCTGTAGATTTATAACTTCTTTACCTTCACTACCGTTTTGAAGATCGCTCAGTTAATACCGCGGTCGCTCCGCACGCGGGTGAGAGTGAAAAGTCCTAACGCGATGAACACCGCCATCAACGCCACGGCCAAACGATAGCGGTCAGGACCAAGGTGGACTAAGCCGCTGACGGTAAGTCCCCAGGCCAACGGGCCGATAAAAGAAGAGGCTCGCTCCATGATGCCGAAATAGGCGAACGCCAGATTGCGCTGACCTACTGGCGCCAGGTAGGTCATCACCGAACGCGATACCGCCCAGTGCGCACCTAGCCACAAACCGGTCAAGACGACCAGCGCGACGTACAAAGAGAAATCGGTGGTTATAGCCATGAGCGGCAGCAGGATCAGCCAGCCGGAGAGGACGTACGCGAGCGACCGCTTGTGTCCGAAGCGGTCGGCCAGCACGCCGGAGAAGAGGCCGCCGACGGCGGTAGCGAGCAGGATCCCGAGCAGGAGGAATGTTTTGATGGTATCAGACACGCCCCAGACCGCTTCGAGAAAGATGGAAAAATTGACGCTGACCGTCAGCACCGCGTCGTTCGCCAAAAAGTAAGCGAGCAGGAAGAGTGCGATACCGGGCGCGAGGAAAAGCGCTTTGGTCTGTTGCCGCAAGTTGGCCAGGCTAAACGGCACGATGGTTTCTTTGGAAGACTCACGGAACCAAATAAGCATTGGAAGCGCGAAGAGCAGGAATCCGGCCACGGCCGGTAGAAGAGTCTCGGCCCGTGGACTGCTACCAAAGAAGGACACCGCGCCGGTTGAGAGCGGCAAGACCGCTATGAGGGCCACGATCTGTCCGGCGAAATTGGCGGCTACGCCGTAGCCGGACACCCGTCCGCGTTTCTCCGGAGAAGCCAGGTCGAAGATCAGCGGCGTGTAGAACGTAAACGTGAGCAGGAAGAAATAAAAACCGAAGACGTACAAGCAGAGGGCGATGGTCGGCAGGTCCGCTATCGCCGCGATCGCGGTCGCGGCGTACAAGAGTGCCATGGCGACGGTCGAATAGCGCAGGCCAGTGATCCGCCGGAGCTTGGCGTCGAGCCAGGCTCCGGCCGCCGGTGCCGTGAGTAAAAGCAACGCGGCTGAAGCCACGAACACCAAATTGAAATAAATATCCGCTACTCCCTGCTCTATCACCACCCATTGAGCGAAGTACAGCAGAAAAACGATCTGCGTGAACGAATTGGCGAAGTCGTAGAGTACCCAGAGAAAGACGTTTCGTTTAGATGACATGGGCCTGTGTTAAAGAGTATGGGAGGTCAGTCCGAACCACCATAATGGGCGAACAAGGCCTTGACGCCGGCCAGATTCTGCTCCCACTCCACCGTTTGGTGGGTCCGGAGCTCCACGGTGATGGCCGGAATGCCGATCGAGGCCAGCCAGCCCTCCGCGTCGCCGGTGACAGGATAGCTGGTGAACGCGGGTACCGCCGCGTAGCCGGAGGCTTTGGCGTAAGCGTTCATGGCGTCCAGGGTCCCGGGCAATATTCCTTCACGGCATTCTGAGCCATAGACGGCGTTGGCCTGGCTATGCCAGAAGACGGCCGCGTCCGGTTTCTCCTTCAGGATCCAGTCTCGC
>CAZSOS010000001.1:13071-55182 GCA_964608605.1 uncultured Candidatus Saccharibacteria bacterium | reverse complement strand
GGCCTGGGCTTCCGGCTCGGAGAAAGGCGCGGTGCCGGCCGAGACCGGACTGCCTCGCCAGGAACTTTCCGACTGCCATTTGCAGTCGAAGTTGCGGTTGAGATCGACGCCATTGGCGTTGAAGCGGCCCCGGCCGGAAGTGTTCGGCTCGTCGGGCGCGTCGGACACTTCGAAACGACCTCCCTTTCCGACCACCGCGAACAGACCGTCGGGATTGGCCGATGGTATGATCGTAACCTTGATCCCTTCGGGTAGGACCGAGGGATCGGCCTTAAGATAGTCGATGAAGCGGTACGCCAGCATGACGCTGTTCCATTCGTAGCCGCCATGGATGCCGCCCACGAAGAGCAGGTGGCGATCGCCGGCGCCGAAGGTATGTGCCTCGATGGCGCGGCCTTCGACCGAAGCGCCGATATCGACGACGCTCTCCAGAGCCGGCGACTCCTGGGGCTCCGCCTCCGGAAGCGGCAGTTCCTCACCTCCTCCCCAAAACGCCAAAAGGGCGACGAGGGCGCTAAGCGCAATCGTCGCCCCCATGACCAGCCATATCCTTGATATCGCCTGGAAGGACCTCATTAGCGGGAATAATGCTTAAGGACGGCTTCGATGCCTTGGCGATTCTTGTCCCATTCCACGTTCTTATGATCGGTCAAGAGCACGCTGATAGCCGGCACGTTCTCCCGAGCCAGCCAGTTGACCATGTCGCCGGTGATCTCGTAAAAATCGAATTCCTGATATGCCTTGTATCCTGAGGCCTTGGCGTAGATGTCGGTAAGCGTCTTGGTCTCGGCCAATACTCCGTCATGACAGCTGGAAGCGAACACCCCGCCGGCCGCGCTGTACCAGGCGACGACGGCCTTCAGGGAGCGCCCGGAGACGTAATCGCGAATGGCTGCCGCTTCCGGTTCGGAGAAGGCCGAACCGCCCGGGTTCACGCCGCGGCGCTGCCAGGTCGCCGTACTGTTCCAGTCGCACGCGAAATTGCGGTTGAGGTCCACCTCATTACCATTGAAGCGTCCCGCCACCAGCACCTTTTCATCGGTGGATACGTCCGCGGCCCGGAAACGGATCGTACTGCTACCCACCGCCAGACGCAGGCCGTCCGGATTCAATACCGGAATGATGGTCACTTTAAGGTCGCTCGGAATGATGCTGGGGTCTCTCTCCAAGTGGTCCATCAGCTCATAGGCCACCAACACCGTGTTCCAGGAATAACCGCCATGGATGCCGCCGATGAAGAGCACCTCGTCGGATCCTTCTCCGTAATGATAGGCGACGATGTCCTGACCATCGGCCGACTGCCCGATCACCGTTTTGGTATCATCCACCTCCACTGGAGGCGGCAGTTCAGACACGGTACTGGTTGCTGGCGTCTCCTGCCCCCGATCTCGAGGTGCTTCTGAGCGATTCACAAAATAATACGCTCCGCCTCCGATCAACAAACACGCTAGCACGGTCACCAGTATCGTAATGATGGTTTTCATATCCCTATGGTATCACAAATGGCCCAGCTAGGACCAAAGCGCCAAAATAGCTTGTCTTTCAGGCCTTTTTGATTTAAATATCACCGTCGCGAAACGACCGGTCAGCTTCGATCATTCGGCCCGAATTTCACCGCCGTGTCCATAAGATCTCCAGGTATCAAGCTGTCCCATCACGCCGAAGGCCTGGCCGGCGGCGACCATGGTCTTATGACCCGCTTCACGCGGAAATAAATTCAGTTTACCTTAAGAGCAGGCTAAAGATGACCGCCATTGAGAACTGGATGAGAACCGCCAAGAAGAACCTTCTTCGATCAGTTATCGGCTGCCCGAAAGCGCCTATCCCCAGAGACGAAACATACAGGATCACCGCCATCCCCAAGACCACCAGCAGGTTCGGGCCTTCGGGATCGTCCAAAAACAAGAATAGGCCTCTACCGAAACCGACGGACGTGAGACCCAAAAACACTAATAGAGTCTTTTTCGAACCGCTGATCACGTTGGTCCTCATGATATCTCGAACGCCTTAGCAGTCACAAAAGTTACTATCGACCATGAAGACCATGAGTAGGTTGGCCGTCTGGGACGAAGTTGGAACTTTTTTATGCACTTGACAATAAATTTAGATATGCTAATATAGTGAGCGATTACATCCATGGCTACTGAATATGCCCTCTGGATGTCGTCCTAGTCGGAGGACGTGCCTAGGCACACCGATCTAGTCTACAGACTATAGAGAACCCCAAAAAGCCCAAGTCTCCTAGGAGATATTGGGCTTTTATTTTTGTATGGCCGTCTGGGACGAAGTTGGAACTTATTTCTCCCTTAGCGACAAGATGTCCTGCACTAGTTCCGGAAAGTGATCTTGATTGAAATGTTGTCTGTCAGTAAATATGCGAACCTGGGCAGTTGGAAGCTCCTTCTGGTATCTCT
Organism: uncultured Candidatus Saccharibacteria bacterium; assembly: GCA_964608605.1. Taxonomy (GTDB): domain Bacteria; phylum Patescibacteriota; class Minisyncoccia; order Phycocordibacterales; family UBA918; genus OLB19. Next base: position 52,768 of record CAZSOS010000001.1, on the reverse strand, counting down.
CAAAGTTGCTAAACGGCACGTCTTGGTCGTCTTTGCTTTGATAGAGAATTATTTTTCCCCCTTGTTCTTGCAGATTGGTTAGAGAGGTCAGTATATTGAAATCAACGTATGGGTGGTCATCTGGAGCATTGTACGGAGCCGCCACCAAAAGTGTGGCTTTTATTTTCTTTGGATATTTCTCCTCAGATAGATACTTGGTCAAAAGAATTCCCCCTAGAGAATGGCCGACAAAAATTACATGGTCGTCAAGCTGCGGTATAAATTTTTCAAACCAAATCTTCCACTCTGAGTAGCGCGCATTCCAAGAGTTAGGCATTCTAGGCAAAATAACCTCATATGAATCACCAAGATCTTTCTGGAGATTTCCCTTCCAGTCAGTGAATCGTGTTCGTTCAATAGTTACTGTCTTTTGTTTTAGGTCGGCAATATACTCTTCGTAGGTCTCGAAAGCGTTTCCTCCATGAATGGCGAAGACTTGGGTTTTCATTTTTTCAGTATATCAAACCAGGATTCGAACTGAATCCGTGTTGAGAAATATAGCAAGACGACTGTTGCTGGCGGACGGGGATTAGAACCTAAGTGGCTGCTGGCGGGTTAAATCGGGGAAGCTTTAACGGAGTCCTGCTTTCAAACGAATGAGTGAAGCAAGTAAATATATGTTCTTAAGTTACGTACTGCGCTGCCAGACTAGGATTCGAACCTAGATAGCTGGTGCCAGAAACCAGAGTCCTACCATTAGACGATCTGGCAGCGCAACAAATAATACTTAAGAACACATATTCGCTTATTTCCGAACGAGTGCCGAAAGAAAGCTTGCTTGCCATTAGACGATTCGGCAGCTTTGCACACGAGCGCGGCCAGTTTTCATGGTCTAGGTGGCTAGCTCTTAGTTCGGAAACTATCTATACACCCGCAAAACTGGCGGGGTTAGATTAACATACTATTTGGCTTTTTTTAAGTCCTGGAAACCGGCAAGGCCGCTAAACGAGATGGGGCGCATGACATGAGTAAAGCCCGAACCGAGCCGTACTTGCCTGTACGGTAGAGGGAGGACTGAAGAGAGCAACACCGCAGATCACTCGTTTAACGACTTTGTTTGAAGCAGTCGATGCACTTGAGGTTAGAAGTGTCTCTCGGCTGAAAAGGCAGCTTGGAGATGACCCCGCCGCAGCCGGCACACTGCCAGTTACCTTCGAACATGGGCCGATCGCCGCCCTGCGACTGTCGCGGCGCGCTGCCCCGGGACTTGGAGTGGCAATCACGACACTTCAGACCTTCTGTGCTGCGAGGTTCGAATGGTAATTCAGTGATAGCGGCGCCGCAACCAGCGCAGGTCCAGTTTCCTTGATGCATGAATCAGTTTTTAGTGGTTAGTTGTCAGTTGTTAGTACGGCTATTATACGACGGGCGGAGCGTTTCCTCCAAGAACCAATTGCAGGTCTTCTTTTCCGCGTCCGGTTGGCAGGTCATGTGGAGGATGCCGGTGTTGGGAATACGCTTCCGGCCGATCAGACCGGAGACGAACTTCAATAGCGATAAAGGCTTGTCGTAGCACACGGTCTCCACGAACATGGTCATAAAAATGCGGTGCGAAATGACCGCCACCCGCTTGCCTGACTGGCTTTCCAGCATGGTCTTGGCGTCACGCACTCGTTCGCGCACATGCGCGAGATTCTCGGCCCCTTCCCGGTCCCACAAGAGATTCATCCGATGACGGTAGAGGTCGAAAAAATAACGGAGCGAAGCAGCGGATAAATGGTGGCGGCCATAGAGCGAAAGCGGCCGGCCGAACTCACGAACCGACGGTTCGATGGAATAGGTCATCCCCAAGGCCCTCGCCACCAGGTCAGCCGTCTCGCGGGCGCGGGCGTATGGACTCGAGATCAAAGTATCGATGTTTTCTCCGCGCAGGAACTCTATCAGCTCCCGCACCTGCTCGCGCCCGCGGTCGGTCAAAGGTTCTTCCGGTCCCTGATGGCGCAGGCCGCGATTCATCTTGGTCTCGCCGTGCCGGATAAGGTAGACGCTCTTCCCGCTCACTTCCGCTCGCATAAGTCGATGATGGCTACCTCCAGCGGCAGCGCCGGGATCGGCGAACGGGTGGTCTGGTCGGCGGCGTCCAAAAGGCGTAGAAGCAGATGCGAATTGAGGGGCGAGTCCTTCTGATCCGACATGCCCTTCAGCGCGTCCGCTTCTTCCGCTTTGAAGGCGGCCATTATGTCTCCCTCTTTGGAAGGCAGATTGCGGAGCAGAATGACGGCCCGCACGCGCTCGAGCAGGAGCCGCAGGAACAGCTTCATGTCGGTCGCCGCCTCGGCCGCTTCCGCCACCGCTTGCAGCGCCCCTTCAACGTTCTTGTCGTTCAATCCGGACAAGACCCGCGCCAAGAGTTCCTGGCGCGGCGCCCCGATGATGCGCGCTACTTCGTCGGCCGAAAGCACTCCGTCCAAAGAAGCGGTGATGACCTTCTGCAGGATACCGAGAGCGTCACGGAAAGAACCATCGGCCGCAATGGCGATCAATCCGGCGGCATCCTTATCGAGACGGCACTTTTCCCGCTTAGCGACGTCAGTGACGGTCTCTTCCAAGACGGACCGAGAGGGTGATCGAAACCGGAAGATCTGACAACGGGACTTGATGGTATCCAGGAGTTTGTCTTCCTCGGTGGTGGCCAAGATGAACACGACATGAGAAGGCGGTTCCTCCAAGGTCTTCAGTAGCGCGTTGAAGGCCTCTTTGGTGAGCATGTGCACCTCGTCGATGATATAGACCTTACGCTTGGACTGATACGGCAGCGTGTGCACGGCCTCCTTGAGCTCGCGGATATCATCGATGCCTCGATTGGAAGCGGCGTCTATCTCGTAGAGATCGACGTCAGAGACACCGATGGCGCGGGCGAAGATGCGGGCTAAGGTGGTCTTACCGGTGCCGCGGGTGCCGGAGAACAAAAGCGCGTGCGGTATGGCATCCTTCTTGATCGCTCCTTCGAGCACGGTGACTATGTGGTCCTGATCACGGACTTCAACGAACGATCCAGGGCGATATTTGCGGTACAAGGCAAGGGATTCTGACATATAGTGGTCATTATAACAGACAACGAAAACGGCCGGCGCCTTTGGCGCCGGCCGTTTATTAGGATCTAGCTGGCAGCTTTCTCTACTTTCTTAGCCGCCTTCTTAACGGTCTTCTTGGCTGACTTAGTGGCCGCCTTCTTGGCGCCGCCGGCCTGCTTGGCCAGCTTCTGCCAATTGGCAGTCATCTCCTTCTTGAACTCGGCGATGTCGGCCTTGGAAGCGGTCTTCATCTGCGCGTAACCAGAAGCGATGCCGTCGACCAGCGCCTGGTATTCTTCCGCCGTCATCTTACTGGCCTTCTCCATGGCCTCGAGCACCTCGCCTTTGGCCTTCAAGGACCAGCTCTTTACCTTCTTGCGGTTCTTGGCGGCGTTAGGGCTGGCATAAAGGAAATAAGTGCCGGCCGCGGCCATGGCCGCGGTCGTGAGCGCTACGCCGATGCCGACCTTCTCCCCGCCGGACAATCCTTTCTTCGAACTTTTTTTCGTTGCCATAATTTAATTGGGAATTAATTAATCAACCTCCGGCTCTCGCTTGCGCGAGCGCTTGCTTTTAACGAAGAGACCGACGACTTGCGATATCAAACTGCCCTGCGCCACATAGGCGCGCAGATGTTTGATGTCTTCGACGATCGTCTCGCTTCCAGACTCGATCCGTTCGGTGATATTACGTACCGAACGCAAGATGCTGATGATGTAATACATCGCCACGCAGACAAAGATCGTGAATATCACCACCGCCATCGCGGTAATGAAGAAGAAGACGTTCGCCTGTAAAACTTCGGTCATGACCTAATTATATGCCCTTTTACCAAAAGAGGACCGGGACTTATTAACATAAAAGACCCGGTTGAGATCTGAAATCAGATCTCAACCGGGTCTCGACGCGCCGAAACTGCTACTTGGCAACCGCGACCTCCCGGACCACGATATCGACCTGCGACAGAGGCGTCATCGCCGCCACGGTCTTGGGGTCGACCTTGACGGTCGTCGTCACTTGGACCGGAAGGTCCAGCGGCGCCTCCACATAGAGACACGCGGCGGCATCTAGCGACCTGTCGGTCAGTGCCGGCCGGCACTGACCGATCGCCTCCCCGGAGGCGATCGCCGCGAACATCACCATGGCACCAGCAAGCAGGAACGTCTTCATGGCTATCATCTCCTTTTGCCACTATTCCTTCTTTTATTATATCATCAATCGACAATTTTAGCAAGGAAGATATCCACCATCTCCGCCACACCTTGCGCGTCAAACGCCTCCATGAGAGCGGCCCGTAGCTCAGCGGCACCACTAAAACCGTTCACGTAGGCCTTGTAATGCTTCTTCATAATGGCGAAGGATTTGTGAGGCAGCAGCTCCTCGAAAAGCTTGGAATGCTCCACCAATGCCGAAAGCCGTTCTTGAAGCGACACGTTCGACAGATCCTTCTCCGGATGGAAAAGCCAGGGATTGCCGAAAATAGCGCGGCCGAGCATGACGCCGTCGGCGCCCGCGGCGGCCGCTTTGGCGCGCGCGTCCTCGATGGACTCGGCGTCGCCGTTGCCGAAGATCAAAGTGTCGCTCCCTAATTCGTTCCGAATCTCCACCGCCCGCTTGACGCGTTCCCATCTGGCCGGCACCTTGGACATCTCCTTGCGGGTGCGGGCATGAACCGTGACCACCGCCGGCGATTCGGCCAGGATCTCCGGCAGCCATTCCTCTAGCTGATCATGATTGTATCCGAGCCTGGTCTTTACCGTGACCGGCAGTTTGGGCGCGCCCAGTTTGGCGGCGCGAACTATCTCCCGCGCCCGCTTCGGATCCTTGATCATGGCCGCGCCACATCCCTGCTTCTCGATACTCTTATCCGGACAGCCCATGTTGATGTCGATGCCGTCGAACCCTAACTCCTGGCACAGGGCCGCCGCTTGCTCCATGTATTCCGGGGTCGAAGAAAATAGCTGCGCCACGATCGGCCGCTCTGCTTCGGTATAGATAAGATCGGCCATCAGCTTGGCCCGGCCCTCCGGCGTGGCGCGGCAGAGGCCGTCGGCGGAAACGAATTCGGTCCAAAAGACGTCCGGCCCACCGAAGGTCCCGTCGGCCCGCTCATGGCGCGAGTGTTTGGCGATCATTCTTCGAAAAGCCGCGTCAGTAACATCAGCCAACGGCGCGAGCACGAAGATGGGCTTCGGGAGGTCTTTCCAAAAATTTTTCATGATCTATTCGATGATAGCGGCGGTGGTGCTGGCCGTCAGCTCGGCGGCGGGCTCGTCCCTTTCCTGGTTGACGAACATCTTGTCGCCGAAACGCAGGTCGATGTATTGAAAACTTCCCGGCCTCAGATTTGAAAACTGCTCCGATGCCAAGAGGACGCGCAAGTTATCCAGAGTGTCGACGACCGGCTGGCGCAGGGTGATCTTTAAAAGTCCTCCTTCTGCCAGCTCGAAGGTCGCCTCTTCACCACCGATCTTCTCGACCATGGAGACCGACATGCCGAACTCCTTGCGAACGGCGGCGGCGAAGAATCCCGTGTCGCGCATGAACTCGTAGGAGAAAGGCCGCTCGCCTACCGCGGGCTCACCGGCATTCACGTAGCGCAGCATGGCGGTGCCCTGAAGCGGCGGGGCTTTGGTGAAACCGTAGCCGGTACTGTCCAGGAACACGCAATCGTCCCTCCTGCCGGCTTCGCACCAAAGGGCCGCCGGCGCGTATTCGGTGAAGCGTACGATGAGGTTCCGGCCGTCAGGACGCGCTAGCGCCACGTCCTTCACCCGGTCGATGCTACGAACGGCCGCCTCTATCCGTTGTTCCGGATAAGACCAAGAGAACCGCTTGGGCACGATCTTGTAATATTCGCCGTCCAGCTCCGCTTCGACCGCTCGCTTCACTTCCGCCCGGTCCACGGTCTCGCCGCCCTCCACGCTTACGCTGGCGATCGTCAGAGGTTCCAACCGGCTGCCGAACCAGATCACGCCACCAATGAGGAGTAAGACCAGGGTAAGTAAAAGCCCCACGAAGAACTGCCTCGCGAACGACCCGGCCGCCCGCCGTTTGCGCGCGTTGATGTTTCTGCGATTCACCATAGAAGCCCCTACAAGATATCACAATCGCCTGCCGACCAGAACGGCTGGCGACCGCGGACAGCCCCGGCGGACCTAGTCCCTTTTGCGGCGCTTGAACCAGCCGATGGTGTAGAAGGTGAGGAAGAACGGCACGAATATCAAAAGGGATATGGCCCACTGGCGACCATAGTCCAATGCCGGCGAAAGCTGGAAGAGACAGAAGACGACGCCAAAGACCCAGGCAGTGATGAGCTGTCCCCGACTGATGTCATAGAAATGCTTCATATGAGGACATTATAACTGAGAGTTGATCAACCGATCCGCTCTTTCCCCAGGTATTTCCGCAATGGCTCGGGGATCTTGATCGACCCGTCGGCCTGTTGGAAGTTCTCGACGAGCGACACCAAGATACGCGGCGTCGGGATGGCGGTGCAATTCAGCGAATGCGCGTAACGCAGCTTCCCTTCCTGGTCGCGATAACGAATATTGAAACGACGCGTCTGGAAGTCATGGAAATACGAGGCCGAGCTGATCTCGCGATACTTCTCCTCGCCCGGCACCCAGAGCTCGATATCGTACTTCTTCACCTGGCCCTGGCCGATGTCGGCGCCGCAGTTGAGGACCGTGTGGTACGGGATGCCGAGAGACTCGATGAACTCCTCAGTGTTGCGGTTGATCCACTCATGCCACCGGACGCTTTCTTCATGACTAGCTTCGCAGAGGATCACCTGCTCTACCTTGTAGAACTCGTGCACGCGGATCAGGCCCTTCACGTCCTTGCCGTGACTGCCGGCCTCGCGACGGAAGCAGGGAGAGAAAGACAGGTGCTTGATGGGAAACCGCGACATCTCCAAGACATCATCGGCGTAGTAGCCCATGGTCGATACCTCGCTGGTGCCGATCAGGTAATCGTCGTCCTGCGTCTTGTAGACGTCTTCAGCGTCGTTCGGCAAGTGTCCGGTACCGTAGAGATTGGCCTTGCGGACGATAGCGGGCGGCAGCATCGGACTAAAACCTTTCTTGAGGAAGAACTCATTAGCGTAGTTCCAGATGGCCCAGGAGAGTAAGGCACCATCGTTGATGAGGTAGTAGCCCCGGAAGCCATGCACCTTGGTGCCGCGATCGAAATTCACCATTTCGTGCTTCTCCATCAGCTCGATATGGTCACGGGCCGGGAAGTCGAACTTGGTCTTGTCGCCCCAGGCCTTGACCTCGACATTATCCGCGTCGCTCTCGCCGTCCGGCACGCTCATGTCCGGCACGTTCGGCACCTGGAGCATCAAGGCCTGCCATTCCTCCATGACGGGCTTAAGCGCCTCCTCGTCGGCCTGGATCTCCGCCTTCACTTTCTGCATGTCGCCGATGAAAACAGAGCGTTTCCCCGGGTCGCTCTCGGCCGCGATGCGCTTCGAGGCCATGTTCTGCTCGGCCTTTTTCGATTCCAGCCGCGTGACGATCTCGCGACGCGCGTCATCCACGGCCACCAACCGATCGAGGTCGATCTTGATCTTCTTCTTCACGGCCGCCAGCTTTACGATATCCAGGTTCTCGCGGATGAATTTGATGTCGAGCATTGTAGGGGTAAGGGTTTAGGGTAAAGGGTTTAGAGGCGGCGCGGCTTCGCCGCGCCGCCCTCAACTTCGATTATACAATAGCCTAAAGTCGGATTTTAGACAAAAGAAAAGGCCGCGCGGAAGGGACATCACGCGTGGCCTCCTTTGAAAACAACTTCGGCGGGCCTCTAGAACAAGGCCGTGGACAAGACCGGCAGATAGCCTGGGTAGCGACCCAGGCCGCGTCCGGTAGCACCCGCGCCCCTTCGAGGCGGATCCGGACGATCTTGATGTACCAGTCGAAAAACCAGTACCAGCCGAAGTAGATGCGACGATAAATCATCCATCTCCTCCCGAACTAAGCCGGTGGCTACTCTAACAACATTAGATTTTTTGTCAAAGGCCCGGGGTTATAATCCTTACATGAACTTCCCGATCGAAGAATTATCGAAGGATGAGTTCCCCAGGCTCCTCTTCGAGATCCCGCAGCCTCCGAAGCAATTGAATTGTCGGGGCGTGCTGCCCGATCCTTCCATGAAACTCCTAGCCGTGGTGGGGTCGCGGAAGTACACGAACTATGGGAGGCAGGCGGTCGATCACCTTATCAATGGCCTTCGAGGACATGACATAGGCATCGTCTCCGGACTGGCGCTCGGCATCGACTCGCTGGCACACCAGGCGGCGCTGGATGCCGGACTTTATACCTTAGCCATTCCTGGCGGCGGGCTGTCGCCTGATCGCATCTACCCCGCCACGCACAAACGCCTGGCCGAAAGGATCCTGGAGGCGGGCGGCGGTCTCTTGTCGGAATACGATCCGGATTTTCGCGCCACCACTTGGTCCTTCCCGGAAAGGAATCGACTGGTGGCCGGGATAGCTCACGCCACCTTGGTGGTCGAGGCCGCGGCCAAGAGCGGCTCTCTGATCACTGCTCGCCTCTCGGCCGACTATAACCGCGAGCTTCTGGTGGTACCGGGCAGCATCTTCTCCGACAATTCTAAGGGCACGCATCAATTCTTGAAGCTCGGCGCGCGGCCGGTCACGGAAGCGGCGGACATCCTCGACGCGCTCGGTATCGAAGTGAGTACCGGCCACGCGCCGAGTTTCGCCCCGATACTGTCGCTCGAAGAGCAGAGCATCATCAACCTCCTGTCCGAACCGAAGGAACGAGACAGCCTTATCCGCCTCTTAGGACTACCTACCGCTTCGGCCACTATCTTGTTGATGCGCATGGAAATGAACGGCCTCATCAAGGAAGACGGCGGTATTTACCGAAAGGTCTGAGGTGTGCTAGATTTTAGCGGGAACTGAACTTTGAGAAGGGGAAGAAAATGCACTGGACCGATGAACGCGTAGAGATGCTGAAGCAGCTCTGGAGCGAGGGTTTAAGCGCTTCACAAGTCTCCACTGAAATGGGCTTCGTGAGCCGCAACGCCGTTATCGGCAAAGTCCACCGTTTGAAGTTACCGAGTCGAGGTCGACCCGAACGCCAGAAAAGCAAACCGGAAAAACGGATTTTCAAACCGAACGCCGGCATCACCAGTCATGTCGCTATTCCCGAACAGGTCGAGGTGTCGAAGCGAGTAGTATCGACGCCAGATCACGAGAGGGGCGAACCGCCGGATCCGGAGGCAGATATCCCGAGCAGTCGTCATCTCACCCTCTTTCAGCTTAAAGAAGACACCTGCAAGTGGCCGAACGGCGATCCGTTGACCGAGGACTTCGATTTCTGCGGCAACGACACCAACTACCAAGGCCCATATTGTGCCTACCATTCGCGGCTAGCCTATCAGCCGGCCGTAGAACGCCGGCGACATCGATAGAAGATGGCCTTGAGCCACGAGGGCGGCGCGACAGCGCCGCCTTTAACTTTTTCTTTTTATTTTCGCTTTTATCGTATCTGTGGTATTTGTGTACGGACGCATTCATATATTATGTCCACTTTAGTGATCGTAGAGTCCCCCTCGAAGGCTAAGACCATCGGCAAGTATCTTGGTTCGGGATACGTGGTCAAATCCTCGATCGGACACGTACGCGACCTGCCGAAATCGAACAAGGACGCTGTCGACATCGACGGCGGTTTCGTGCCGCGCTATATCGTCTCTCCCGGCAAGGAGAAGGTGATAAACGATCTCAGATCCGCCGCCAAGAAGGCCGACGCCGTGCTCCTGGCTTCCGACCCCGACCGCGAGGGAGAAGCCATCGCCTGGCACGTGGCCGAGCTCATCAAAGGAGCGAACAAAAACCTGAAACGCATCGTCTTCCACGAGATCACCGAAGACGCGGTCAAGGAGGCCTTGAAACATCCGCGAGCCATCGACAACGATCTCAAGGAAGCGCAGGAGGCCCGCCGCGTCCTCGACCGTTTGGTCGGCTACGACCTTTCCGGCCTGATCTGGAAGAAAGTGCGCTATGGCCTTTCAGCCGGCCGCGTGCAGTCGCCGGCCCTGCGCATCCTGATGGAGCGCGAACGCGAGATCCGCGCCTTCGTGCCGGAGGCATATTTCGTGCTGACCGCCAACACCCGACTAGGCGACGAAGTGCCTTTCGTCTGCGTCGAAGAGCCAAAGACCATGGAGGAAGCGGAGCGAATCAAGACGATCGGCGAAGCGCGCGATTGGCAGGTCATCGACGTCAAGGAGACCGAACAGAAGCGCGTGCCCCGGCCTCCCTTCACCACCTCCACTTTGCAGCAGACCGCTTCGACCCGTCTAGGCTTCTCGCCCTCTAGAACCATGCGCGCGGCGCAAAAGCTCTACGAAGCCGGACACATCACCTACATGCGTACCGACTCGACCAACATGTCGAAGGCGGCCGTAGCGCAGATACTGGCTATCCTCCATAAAGAATATGGGAAGGAGTACGTGCAGCCGCGAGTCTACAAGACCAAGAGCAAGTCGGCCCAGGAAGCTCACGAAGCCATCCGCCCGACCAACTCGGGCAAATGGTCGGCCGGCAATACCGCCGATGAGAAGGCTCTCTACGAACTCATCTGGAAGCGCGCCGTCTCCTCGCAGATGGCTGATGCTAAGGTAAAGCGGACCAAGATCAGCATCAACGTCAAAGGATCGAAGGAAACCATCCCGGACTTCGCCGTCAACGGCTCGCGCGTCCTATTCGATGGCTGGCTCAAGGTGGACACGGCCGCGCGCGGCGAAGACACCGAGGTGCCTCAGGTGAAGACGGGTGAGGCAGTGGCGGTGGAAGAAGTAGTCATCGAAGGCAAGGAGACGCAGCCGCCGAGCCGCTACACCGAGGCCGGTCTCATCAAAGAACTTGAAAAGCGCGGTATCGGCCGACCTTCGACCTACGCCTCCATCATGCAGACCCTCAACGACCGTGGCTACGTGGAGCGGCAAGGCCGAACGCTCATACCGACCGACACTGGAGACGTGGTCTCTTCGTTCTTGGAGGCCCATTTCCCTACCTACATCTCTGACACCTTCACCAGCGAGATGGAGGACGAGCTGGACGAGATCGCCGAAGGTAAGCGCACTTACGAGAAAACTCTCAAAGACTTCTACGGACCATTCTCGAAAGAAGTGGCCAGTAAAGAAGACATCGAGAAGCAGACCAACCTGGGCGAAGCGCCGGCGGAATTCCCCTGCCCGGTCTGTGGCAAGCCGATGGTGGTAAAGCTCGGCAAGAGCGGGAAGTTCCTTTCCTGCAGCGATTTTCCAAAGTGCACCGGTTCCCGACTCATAGACGGATCAGAAGTGAAACCGGAAGATCCTATCGGCCAACATCCGGAGACCGGCGAGAATATCTACGTGCTGAACGGCAAATTCGGTCCTTACGTGCAGCAAGGCGAGACGCCCGACAAGAAGGACAAGAAAGCTCCGAAACCGCGACGCGCCTCGCTGCCGAAGAACAAGAAGCCGGAGAACGTTACCCTGGAAGACGCCCTCACCTACCTGAAGCTGCCGCGCGAGCTCGGCACTCATCCGGAAACCGGCGAGATGATCATCGCCAACATCGGCCGTTTCGGCCCATACATCGGCCACGGCGGCGACTTCCGCTCCCTGAAGGCCAAGGATGGAGATGACCCTTACACCATCACCTTGGAACGCGCTGTTGAAGTATTGAAACAGCCCAAAGGCACGCGCAAGGGAGAGACGTTGGTGCGAGAGATCGGCCGACATCCAAAGACCAAGAAGATGCTAGCGGTCTACGAATCTAAATCCGGCCGTTACTTCAAACGCGGCTTCAAGCGGATCATGATCCCACCTGAAACCGACGTGGAGAAAATGACCGTGGAAGAAGCGGCAGCGCTGATGCAGGTGAAATAAAGATGACGAGGCGGCCCTCCGGGCCGCCTCGTTGTTTCATTCTTCCCACTAGACTCTGACCCCTAAACGCTATAACCTATAAGAATGACCGGAGCCAAAGAGATAATCAGCCACATCCAGAATCCCACCGACGCCGATAAGGCTTTGATCGAGAAGGCCTACACCATCGCCGCTGCCGCGCATGATGGCCATCGACGCTATTCAGGCGAGCCGTACATGAGCCACGTGGCGGCCGTGGCCTTGCGCCTGTCGGAAATGGGCATGGGTCCGCGCACGGTGGCCGCGGCGCTGCTCCACGACACCATCGAAGACACCAACGTCACCGCCGAAGACATCAAGCGGGAGTTCGGCGACGAGATCCTCTTTTTGGTGGAGGGCGTAACCAAGCTTTCAAGCGTCCGGTACTACGGCACCGACCGTCACAACGAATCCTTACGCAAACTCTTCGTGGCCACCTCCCAGGACATCCGCGTCCTCATCATCAAGCTAGTGGACCGCCTCCATAACATGATGACGCTGGAACACGTGCCGGAAGAAAAACGCCTGCGCATCGCCCGGGAGACCCTCGAGATCTACGTGCCAGTGGCGCATCGTCTCGGCATGGGACGCATCCGTAAGGAGCTTGAGGACCTGGCCTTCCCCTACGTCCATCCCGACGAGCACAAGAAGGTGCTAGAGATCCTGAAGAAGAAGGTCGGCAAGTACGAAGAGATGCTGGAACGGGAACGCAAGGCCCTGCAGAAGCGCTTGGCCGAGTCCGGACTGCGCGATTTCGCCACCTCCTATCGCGTCAAGGGTTTATACAGCCTCTTCCAGAAGCTGAAACGCAAGGAGTGGGATATCGACCAGATCCACGACCTCCTGGCGGTCCGGGTGGTGCTGCGCAACATGGAGGACTGCTACAAGGTACTCGGACTGATCCACGACATGTGGCGGCCGCTGCCGCAGCGCGTCAAGGACTACATCGCTTTCCCGAAGCCCAACGGCTACCAATCCATCCACACCACCGTGGCCACCAACGCCGGCAATATCCTGGAGATCCAGATCCGCACCGAGAAGATGCACCAGGAAGCCGAATACGGCATCGCCTCGCACATTATCTACAAGGACCAGCAGTCGGGAAACGCCTCCGGACAAAATTGGTTCACCCAGCTCATACCTTCCCTGTTCCGGCCTTTCGCTTGGCGCGATAAAAAAGAGGAGGTAGCGCGCCCCACCAAGGACGCCCCGCCCAAGGTGAAGATACCGGTCTGGATCAGCCAGATCGGCGAGATGTACGCCGCACCTGACTCGGGAGCCGACTTCGTCGAGGACATGCGGACCGACTTCTTCAAGCACCGCATCTTCGTCTTCACGCCGCTTGGCGACGTGGTAGACCTGCCGGTCGGCGCCTGCCCGATCGACTTCGCTTACGCCATCCACTCCGAGATCGGCAATCAGACGGCCGCGGCCAAGGTGAACAACAAGATGGTGGCTCTGGGGACCGAGCTTCGAAACGGCGACATCGTCGAGATCGAGACCAAAAAGAACGCCAAGCCGACCCGGAAATGGCTGGAATTCGCCAAGACCACCTTAGCCAAAAGGCATATCCGGAACTATCTGGCGGAAACTGAGAAATGACAAAAGGCCGGCCCCAAAGGGGCCGGCCTTTTTCTACACTACTAGATCCCGAAATTCCTTATCGAATACATCGCGCTCTCATCCTTCTCTTTGCGCGATTCCTCGAATTGGTTCAACAGCTCCTTGGAAGAATCGATCACCATGTCCTCGCGCGGCTTTGCGACCGGTGGCGTGACCAGATCGTCCACCGCCGGCGGCGTCACCAAGGTATCAAGGGCTGGCGGCATGACCGTGTCTTCCACGGCCGGCGGATGGACCAGCGTGTCCAGAGCCGGCACCGAAGGCGCGTCCTCGATCCGCTCCAACGGCGTATTCTCTTCGATTTTGGCGATCACTTCGTTGGCTTCGGCCGCCTCTTCCCGCAAGGTCTCGCTAACCGCTCCGACCGCGCTCATAGCGTCGTCGCTCAATGGATCGCTCGGCTGCTTCTTGTTGACCAGAGCCAAGATCTTCTCGAGGTCGGCCGGGTCGAAGTAGTCGATCGACAGCGTGCCGCCGAAGTCGGTCTTTTTGATCTGCACTCGCGTGCCCAGACTTTCAGTGAACTTCTTTTCGATCTCGATCAAAGTCGAGTCAGTATCCTTCCATTTATGTTTGCGAACCTTGTCGGTGGCGATCTTGCGCGATATGCGTTCCGACTCGCGGACCGATATCTTCTTCAAGAGAATCTCCCGAAAGAGCACGTCCTGTTCTTCCGGTCTATCAGAGAGCATGAGGAGCGTGCGAGCGTGCCCTTCGCTGATCTCCGCTCGGCGCAACGCCGACAGCATGTATTCCGGCAAGGCCAGCAGGCGCAGGGTGTTGGAGACATACTCGCGGCTGCGACCCATCTTAGCGGCGATCTCAGCGTGCTTCAGACCGAAGACGTCAGCCAGCTGCTGGAAGGCCATGGCCCTATCCACGGCGTTGAGGTCTTCGCGCTGCAGGTTCTCGATGATGGCCAGCTCCAACTTCTCCTGTTCCGTCTGTTCGCCCTGACGGATGATGACCGGCACCTGAGAGAGGCCGGCCAGCTTGGAGGCCCGCAAGCGGCGCTCGCCGGCGATGAGTTCGTACTCGCTATAGAAAGTCCCGTCCTCGCGGTTCCTCTCCCGCTTGGTGACGGTCAAGGGTTGCAGGACACCGTACATCCGGATCGACTCGGACAACTCCTTCAGTTTAGCCTCCTCGAATTCCCGGCGCGGTTGGAAGGGGTTAGGAACGATCTTGTCGACCTCTACCCAGAATATCGAATCTCCTTGGAAAGACATGTTTCAAATTTAAAGTTGAAATCTCAAAATTCACCCCCGACACTTATCTTCGTATTGCTCCGTTTTGCCGTTTTTGTGGCGAATCCGGTCACAGATCAGTGTAACGACGACTTGAACCTTCCTCGCCACTATTGCACGCAAAACTACACGAAGATAGGTATGGGGGTAAAAATCACAAACAAAACGGTAACACCTCCGTGATTCATGACATTGTACCACACGAAGGACCGGCCCTGTTATCAACCGGAAAAATCTGGTATATTGGCGCCACGCTGGAGTGGTGGAATGGTATACACGTGCGACTCAAAATCGCATGGCGCAAGCCTTGAGGGTTCAAGTCCCTCCTCCAGCACAATTTTGAGGCACGAGAAATTGTGCTGGAGAGTGACAGTGCTTGCGCACTGTCACGGGAGGGACTTGAAAGACGGAGCTTTGTTGTGAGGAGCTACGCACCGCAACAACAAGCGAGCCAGGGTCGTGAGCGGTATATTTTTAATGGAGCGGAGCGGAATATAAAAATAACCGACTCCTGACCAAGACCGAGACTTGAAGACCTTTTGAGATATTTTGTGAGGCGAATGCCGAAATAAAATATCCAAAGGGTGTACTGAAACTGTAAGTTTCAAGTCCAACAAATGAGGGACTTGAATGCCTGTTGTTTCATCTGTATATTCCCAGTATGTCCAAACCTAAGGTACTGGTGATCGTCGGGCCTACAGCATCGGGTAAAACTTCGCTAGCCATAGAATTGGCCAAGCAGTTTAACGGCGGGCCCCCACACCCACTTTTTCGTAGTGGCTATGCCACGCACTCCGTGCAACAAAAAAGTGGGTGTGGGGGCGAGGTGATCTCGGCCGACTCCCGGCAAGTCTATAAAGGACTTGATATCGGCTCGGCCAAGGTCTCCAAGGAGGAGATGGACGGCGTGCCGCACCACCTACTTGACGTGGCCGATCCGAAAGAGGTCTACACCGCCGCCGATTTCAAAAGAGACGCCCAAACGGCCATGGCCGACATCCTGGGACGCGGCAAACTACCGATCGTGTGCGGCGGCACTTTTTTCTATGTCGACGCGCTACTGGAAAGAGTAAGTTTGCCGGAAGTCGAGCCCGACCCGGACCTACGCGCCGACCTGGAAGAAAAAAGTGCCGCCGAACTTTTTGCGCTCCTCAACGACTTAGACCCAGAACGAGCCGCCGACATCGACCGACAGAATCCTCGCCGCTTAGTCCGCGCCATCGAGATCGCCAACTCTCTCGGCCAGGTTCCGAAGACATCACCAAAAGATGCCCCCTATGACGTTTTGATGATCGGGCTCAATGTTGACATGAAGACCCATGGCGAGGTCGTGAAAAAGCGACTAATGGACCGTTTCGATTCAGGCTTGGTGAAAGAAGTGGAAGGATTGTTGGTCGTCGGCGTCACCCACGAGCGCTTGGAATCATTTGGCCTCGAGTATCGCTATGTCTCACGGTACCTGCGCGGCGAGTTACCCTATGACGCCATGGTCGACGAGTTGGCCATCAAAATACGGCAATTCGCCAAACGCCAAATGACCTGGCTCAAACGTGATAGTTCTATCAAATGGTTTCAACCGGACGACAAGGAACTAGGCAACGTCGTGATCAATTTTTTCAAAGATTGATTTAAAAGTGCTTTTGCCATACCATTACGCCATTCGGGCCTATAGTTTAGAGGTAGAATGCTGGTCTCCAAAACCAGCGGCCGTGGTTCGATTCCACGTGGGCCCGCAAAATAAAGAGGGAAAAGCGAAAGCTTGGAGCTTTTGACGATCATATTTCGCGAGGCACAGGTGGTATCGAAGCCGCCGTGAGATATTTTCTGAACGAAGTGAAAGAAAATATCCACGGTGGGTACTGGAAACGGTACGTTTCGATTCCACGTGGGCCCGCAATATAAACATCCGCCTAGAGGCGGATGTTTATATTGCGGGCCCGAGTCTAAGTAATCCTTCCCCAGAAATCCAGTCCATCTCCGGTCAACATGCGCATGATCGTGTCCACGACCAGCCAAGCCGCCAGAATGATGATGATACCGATGATGATATTGGTGAAACGATCCTTGGCCGCTTTCATGGCCCCCTGGTCTCCGCCGGAGATAACCAGTTGAAAACCAACGATCACCAGCACTATGACCGCGATAACGCCCAGCATCGAGATCAAGAAGGTGATCAGGCCGTTCACGAAATTCACCGCGTCGTCCGTGTCGCAAGGATTGTCACCGTAGCCGCACGGCACCAGCCCGTCGCCTTGGCCAAGAACGACCATCGGCACCAGGGTCAGTATGAAGGGGGCAAACATGGCCACATATCTCATCCCCAAATGATATCACGTCCTGGACCATGGCGGTTGATAGATCTGTTTAATCTGGTAGAATCGGCTGCGTAGTAATATCCGCGTCGGTGGTGGAGTGGATAAGAAATAAATGGTTTTATTTCTTATCCGGTCCTCGAGCGAAGCGAGAGGATCGGCCGCTGTGAGCGAAAGCGTGAGAAGCGCCACTGGCGCTTCGCAAGACTCGTTGAGGTCTATGCGACCGAAGGAAGCGATAGACCCAACGAGTGGACAGTTCCTGTAAGGAACCGGCCGAAGGAGGACAATCACAACAGACCTTGATCTTGCATTCAAGCTGTTGTTACAACTAAATAAGCGCGTCGGTGGTGGAGTGGTCAATCACAACAGACTGTAAATCTGTCGGCTTCGGCCTTCGCTGGTTCGAATCCAGCCCGGCGCACATCGAAAATAAATACCGACTATTTCCTGTCGGTATTTATTTTTGACTGTGCTCACGGATTCGAAAGCCGCAGCGAAGCGAGGCGGGGTCGAGAGTACTTAATAGATTTGGAGTCGAAGACGAACAAATATATTTAGTAACTCGCGACCGAATCCAGCCCGGCGCACAAATAAAAAACTGCCAGAGGCAGTTTTTTATTTGTGCGCCGGGAGAAAGCAAATTTCTTTGCTTTCGTCTGGATTCGAAGCTTCGCAGGATATTTTTCGAGCTTTCCTAGCGAGAAAAATCCGAGGAGCCGTCCAGGAAAGCGAGTCTGTTTTGGAGTGTGAAGCATGAACAAAACCGCCGCTATTCCGAGACGAATCCAAGTCAATAAAATTCAATCTGGAAAAGCAACGGCCTGCTGTTTTTCACTATTTAGAAACCGAGCTCGACATCTTTATCGGCGATGGGGTCCGCCTACCCTTCTTCTTGGTCTCGAAGTGAAGTTCGCCGTTCCTCATCGAAACTTTCACGATCCCACCCTTCAACATCCCCTGCCCGACCATCATGTTGGCGACCGGAGTGAGGATCTTGGACTGGATGACGCGCTTTAGAGGCCGCGCGCCGAACTTAGGATCGTAGCCTTCACGGGCCAGGTACGCGAGCACCTCGTCGGAAACGGTAAGTTCGATATCCTTGGTCGCCAAACGCTTCTCGACATTCTCCACCTGCATCTTCACGATCTCGGCAATGACCGCCGGAGACAGGATATCGAAGACGATGACCTCATCGAGGCGGTTAATGAATTCTGGCCGGAAATAGTTTTTCAAGCTCTCCATCACCTTGTCCTTGGCGCGACCGTACTGCGAATCGTCGTCGTGGCTGCGCTGGAAGCCGAAGTCGGACATGCGGTCGATATGCTCGGCGCCGATGTTAGACGTCATGATGATGATGGTGTTCTTGAAGTTCACCCGGCGGCCCTTGGCGTCGGTCAAATGTCCGGAATCCAGGACCTGAAGCAGGATATTGAATACCTCCGGATGCGCCTTCTCCACCTCATCGAGGAGCACCACGGCATACGGTCGATGACGGATGCGCTCAGTGATGGAGCCACCTTCCTCGTGACCCACGTATCCAGGCGGCGAGCCGATGATCTTCGAAACCGAATGCTTCTCCATGAACTCACTCATGTCGATGCGGATCAAAGACTCGCTATCGTCGAACATGAATTCGGCCAAGGCGCGGGAGAGCTCGGTCTTGCCGACGCCGGTCGGTCCCAAGAACAAGAAGGAGCCGATAGGCCGCTCCGGGTCGGCGATGCCAGCACGGGAACGCTTAACGGCGTTTGAAACCAACTCCACCGCCCGATCCTGGCCGACGACCTTCTTCTTGAGGTCCTCCTCCATGCGGGACAACTTCTCGGCCTCGGCCTCGAGCATGCGCGCGACCGGAATGCCGGTCCAACGAGACACCACCGACGCGATGTCTTCTTCGGTCACCTCCTCGCGGAGAAGCCGGCGCGTGCGCTGGAACTTGCGCAGCTTGGAGACACGCTCCTCGAGCTTCTTCTCGAGTTCCGGCACCGACCCATAGCGGATCTCGGCGGCCCGACCGAGATCGGCGCTGGCTTCGGCCGCGTCGGCCTCGAGCCTCAGGGTCTCCAATTCCTTCTTCATCTTGCCGATGTCGGACAAGGCTTCTTTTTCATTGGTCCATTTGGTCTGGAGGGTCTTGGTCTTGTCGCGAAGTTCATTGATCTCCTTCTCGATATCCTTCAGCCGGGACCGGACGCGCTCGGGATGTTCGCTCAGAGATTCCTCTTTCCGCAAAGCCTCGCGCTCGATCTCCAAGCGGCGCACCTGGCGGTCGGTCAACTCCAGCTCTTCAGGCTTGTTCTCGAGCGAGATGCGCAGAGCCGAAGCCGCCTCGTCGATCAGGTCGACGGCCTTGTCGGGCAGGAAACGGTCGGTGATGTAACGACTCGAGAGATTCACCGCCGAGACGATGGCGTCGTCAGTAATGCGCACGCCATGGAAGAGCTCGTACTTCTCGGTGATGCCGCGCAGGATGGCGATAGCATCTTCCACGGAAGGCTCGTTGACGTACACCGGCTGAAAACGGCGCGTCAACGCCGGGTCCCGCTCGATGTATTTTTGATATTCCTTCAGGGTGGTGGCGCCGATGATGCGCACCTCACCGCGAGCCAGGGCCGGCTTCAGCATGTTCGAAGCGTCCATCGAACCCTCGGCCGCGCCGGCGCCGACAATGGTATGGAGCTCGTCGATGAAGAGGATGACCCTCCCTTCCGACTGTTCGATCTCCTTCATGACGGCCTTCAGCCTTTCTTCGAATTCGCCGCGGAATTTGGTGCCAGCGACCAAAAGGCCGAGGTCCAAGGACAGGATCTCCTTGTCGCGCATCGACTCCGGCGCGGAGCCGGAAGCGATGATCTGCGCCAGGCCTTCGGCGATAGCAGTCTTGCCGACGCCGGCCTCGCCGATCAAGATGGGGTTGTTCTTGGTGCGGCGCGAGAGGATCTGCACCACGCGGCCGACCTCGGTGTCGCGGCCGATGACGGGGTCGAGCTTGTTCTCTTCCGCCAGCTTAGTGAGATTGCGGGTGTAACGGGAAAGGGCGCGGAACTTCTTCGGCTGCTCGGCATCGCTGACGGAATGCTCGCGCACTTCTTTAAGAACGTTCAACACTTGGCGTTTGTCGATGCCCGAGCGTTGCAAGACCTCGATGGCTGGACCAGGGTATTCCAAAGCAGATAAGAAAAGATGTTCCGGTCCGACGTACGAGTCGCCCAGCTGCTCGGCCGCCTTGGTGGCATGCTCTAAAGCGCGGGCCAGCTCCGGCGTCAGATACAGCTGGTATGACTGGGCCACCTGGCTCGACATCTCCGAGCCATCCAGCGCTTCCAAGAGCAGGTCGGTGAAGGCGATGATGTCGACGTCGAGTCGGTCCAACATGGCGATGACAGTGCTCTCGTCCTGCATCGCCAAGGCTGCCAGGAGATGTACCGGGCTGACATGGCTTTGCCCCCGCTCGATGGCTAACTCATGCGCCTTGCGGATGGCCTCTTTGGCGCGAGTGGTGAAATTGTGAAAATTTGGCACGATATAAAGGCTTAAGCTCCAAAAGAAAGATCAGCGATCATGACCATCAAGACGGGTAGGCGGAAGATATCTTTCGATATCTTAATATTGCAATAAAAGTCGTCCTGGGTCAAAGGTGGTCATTGGTCTACACGCCGCTTTGCAGCTTGATGAATTCTTGCAGGGCTTCAGTGGTCCGCCTCAGGTCCGGCCAGGTCGTCTTTGGGGTAAGGGTGAAGCGGATGGTCGAGGCGGCGCGGGCAAAGTCGCCGGTCATGGCCTCCACCACGCTGGAACCTCCGCCCCCAGCTCCGCCACAGGCGCTTTTGGTGCTGGCGGCGATGCCTTTGGCATCCAGGAAGACCACGGCGAATTCGGTATCGAAACCAGGGAGAGAAACGTTCACGTTATTGGGAAGGCGATGCTCAAGCGAGCCGTTCACCAAAATGCCGGGTAGCTGGAGGAGTTCTTTAATCCAGCGGTCGCGAAGCGCCGAAACTTTCAAAGAAAGTTTCGGCGCTTCGCCCTGCGCCAACGTCAGCGCCTCGGCGGCGCCCACGACCAAAGCGGTCGGTTCGGTTCCCGGCCGAAGTCCCTGTTCCTGCGCGCCGCCGAAGACGACGGCCGCGAGCTTCGCTCGCGGCCGTCTAGCGAGCACTCCCACCCCCTTGGGTCCTTCGCACTTGCCGGCGTCCAAGGTCAGCAGATCGACATAGAGCGAATCCAAAGCGCAAGAAAGCCAACGTGGCGCCTGCGACGCGTCGGTATGGAATAGCACCGAGGCATCGTTCTCCTTTTCGAAGGCGCGAATGGCGCGGCCGATCCGGGTGATGTCCTGGATCACGCCAGTCTCACTGTTGGCTAAGGCCATAGTGACCAAGCGCGTCTTCGGTGAAAGTAGCTTCTTGAATTCGTCGAGTACCAAACGTCCCTCCGCGTCCACCGGCGCGTAGCGCACGACACAGCCCCGGGAAGCCAGTCGCTCCAGTGTCCGCGTCACCGAAGGGTGCTCGGTGACCAACGAGACGATCTCGATGTCGGAGACAGCCACGCCATCCTCAAGCCACCGCTCCACGCTGCCCTGAAGCGCGAGATTATTGCTTTCCGTGCCGCCGGAGGTGAAGATGACATCCTCGGGTCGGACGCGCAGCGTCCGACCCGCCTTCTCCCGCGCGGCTTCGACGGCCCGCCTGGCCGCAAGTCCCTCGCTATGGATGGATCCGGCGTTACCAAAATCGTTACGCTGGTAGCGTTCCATGACCTTAGACACCTCGGGTCGCGTCGGCGTGGCCGAGGCGTAGTCCAGATATACTCTTCTTTTCTTCCACCACATGATCGGCAATATCATGTATGTCATTTCAAATCGTGTCAATGTATGCTAGAGTACACCCACTTTTTACTCTTCGTTCGAAATTATGGCTAAAAAAATCACTACCCAAGAAAACCTGGCCAAGCGGCCGCCCATCGTGGTGGTCATGGGCCACATCGACCACGGCAAATCGACCCTGCTGGATTTCATTCGCCAGTCTAACGTGGTGGCCGGCGAGGCCGGTGGCATCACCCAGCACCTTTCGGCCTACGTCGCTACCCACACCACTAAGGAAGGGTCGACAGGTTCTATCACCTTCCTGGACACGCCCGGACATGAAGCCTTCCAGAAGATGCGCCTGCGCGGCGCCGACGTGGCCGACGTGGCCATCCTGGTAGTGTCGGCCGAAGACGGCGTCAAGCCCCAGACCCTAGAGGCCCTGGCCAGCATCCAAGCCGCTGCCATACCCTACATCGTGGCCATCAACAAGATCGACAAGCCCGGCGCTGATATCCCCCGCACGCAGGCCTCGCTCATCGAAAACGGCATTTACATAGAAGGCATGGGCGGCGACATCCCTTGGGCGCCAATTTCCGCCAAGGCCGGCACCGGCGTCGACGATCTCCTGGACCTGGTGGTACTGACCGCCGATCTGGCCGACCTCAAAGAGGACACCAACGCTCCGGCCACGGGCAAGGTCATCGAGTCACGACTCGACAAGAAGCGCGGCAACACCGCTACTCTCATCATCAAGCAAGGCACTCTCCGCTCGGGAGAATTCGTCGTCTCCGGCCGTGCTTACTCGCCGGTTAGGATCATGGAGGACTTCACCGGCAAGTCCATAAAGGAAGCCGGCCTCTCCACCCCGGTCGGCATCATCGGCTGGACCGAGACTCCCGAGATCGGCGCCGCTTTCGAGACGGTGAAGACCAAAAAGGAGGCCGAGGCCCTGATAGCGGCGCGGGCCGCCGCTCCGGCCGCTGACCAGGCCGCAGACCCTAGCCTGCCGGCGGTACCGATACTCATCAAGGCCGACGTGGCCGGCACCATCGACGCCATCAAGCATGAGCTGGCCAAATTCCGTTCCGACCGCATCACCGTGAAGATCATCGACGAGGCGGTGGGCGACGTCACGGCCTCTGACGTGCAGAATGTCAGCGCTACCAAGAACGCGATCATCGTCGGCTTCAACGTCAAGGTCGAGCGCGCCGCCAAAGAACTGGCCGAAAGGCTAGGCGTGGAGATCGACACCTTCAACATCATCTACGAACTTTCTGAGTGGCTGGAAAGCGCTCTTAAGAACCGCACGCCTAAGCGCGAGGAGAAGATAGTCACCGGCCGGGCCAAGATCCTTCGCCATTTCAGCGTCCAGAAAAACACTCACGTGCTCGGCGGCCGCGTCGAGCAAGGAACGATCAAACTCGGACAGGAGGTCCGCATTCTCCGCCGTGACGTCGAGATCGGCGAAGGCGTCATCAAGAACGTCCAACAGGCCAAGTCCGACGTCAATCAGGTCTCCGAGGGCGAATTCGGCATGCAGCTCGACACCAAGACCGAGATAGCGGCCGGCGACCATATCGAAGCCTTTGACACCGTCATCACCTAATAATCCTCACCATGAACGACAGACATCAAAGGGTCGAATCGCTTTTGCGAGAGCTGGTGGCCGGATTCATCGCTAACGAAGCCAACTCCAATCCGCTCATAACCATCACCCAGGTATCGGTATCCCCGGACTACCGCTCGGCCACGGTCTTCTTCACCACCATTCCCGAAGACCGCGAACAAGACGCTCTTATATTCATGAAACGATTCGGTGGCGACATCCGCAAACACGTGATGAAAGGCAGCGACCTGAAGATCGTTCCCGAATTCAGATTCTCCATCGACGGCGGTGAACGCGCCCGGCAGTACCTCGATACCGTCGCCGATCAAATAAAATTAAAATAATGAGGCATGAAAAGTGCCGCCCTTCAGGCGGCGCTTTTTACATTCGACACGTATCTCGCAACAGCTTCGATTCCTTAAGCCAAAATCTCCTTCGTCAATCTTGAGGCCAGGACGGGAATCGAACCCGTGCATATCGGTTTTGCAAACCGCCGCGTTACCTCTTCGCCACCTGGCCGATCGCAGATTACTTTATCATTTTAATGTCGCATTACCAAGGCATTTTTGCTATCATGGCGCCAACGCCGAGGTGGCGGAATGGTAGACGCCCGACACTTAAAATGTCGTGAGTAGAAATACTCGTATGGGTTCAAGTCCCATCCTCGGCACAGAAAGACATAACGACCTGAACTGCTTCAGGTCGTTTGTATTTTATTAACTCCCGACTTATTCTTTACTGCGAGGTAGAATTTTTTAGAACTTGTAAAAGTTAAATTATGAAAACATTTAAAATCGCCCTTGCGTCTTTGTTTACTCTGGCCACGATTCCTTATTTTCTAATGGTGCTTGCTGGTCACGCTAGTTATTCAGCCAATACAGGCGATAACTCTTGGGATGAGACGGTAAAGATGTTATTTGTTGCCTGGGTTATTGCAGAGTTGGGTTTGTGGTGGGTGGCCTTTCGGACACCTAGACAAAACGAATCTACTACAGTGGATCGGTCACTTCCTGCTTGGCTCTCGGTGTTGACTTTAGTGCTGGTAATTGGCGTCGCTTGTTGGATAGTGGTTTGGTACGCTGGTAAAGTCCTCCCTTAATTTTCAGTGACTCATACGCGTTGGTTTTCTATTTCTAAAAAAGTTCCAACGTCGTACCAAACGGAGCACACAGAAAAGCCGCACCCTTCGGGCGCGGCTTTTCTCAATTCCCACACTTGTTTTAGATGCCAAGATATTGTAAACTTCTGCACGACCAACATATCCCCTCTTAGCTCAGTTGGTAGAGCAGGTCGCTCTTAACGACAAGGTCGTAGGTTCGAGCCCTACAGGGGGGACAATCGAAAAAGCAACATCAGACGTTGCTTTTTCTTTATCTGGAAGTTTATTTATCCACATATTATAGCAATGGTATTCACTTTATTACTTAGAATACTTTTATGGCAAATAAAAAGAAAGTTATTGATACCAATTGGAGTCCGCCCCTGGCGTATGTGGTTGGCCTAATAGCTTCTGATGGAAATTTATCCCCCGACGGGAGACATATAGCATTTACTTCTAAAGACAGAAACCTCGCGCATACATTCAAACGGATCCTTAAACTCAGCAACAAGATAGGCAAGAAAGCACGCGGCGGTGAAACAGAAAAGAATTATTACGTGACGCAATTCGGGTCAGTAGACTTTTACGCATTCTTATTATCGATCGGACTAACTCCAGCTAAATCTAAGACCATGAAAGAGTTGTCTATACCATCAGAACTGTTCGGTCATTTTTTAAGAGGTTGCATTGACGGAGATGGCCACATCTGCGAATTCACACACCCCGAAAGTAAACTACCCCAACTACAACTACGATTAGCGTCGGCGAGTCGAGATTTTCTGGAGTGGGTACACTTTGAGATCAGGCGATACGTAAAAACCAAGGGCGGATGGATCTATCATAATAAGAAGAAATCTGTTTTAACACTAACATTCGCCAAACAGGACTCTATTGATATTCTTAGGTACATATACGCTAATGCCGATGACAATTTTTTGCCAAGAAAGAAAAAAACTGCTACAAAGTACCTCTGACCCACGATGCCGGGGTGGCGAAATTGGTCAGACGCGCTAGTCTTAGGAACTAGTGGGGTTAACCCATGGAGGTTCGAGTCCTCTCCCCGGCACAAAAGAAAAGACCGGCCCTTTGGGCCGGTCTTTTCTTTTCGTCATTACGCTACCTTTGCTTTCAACCGATGCTTCTTGAAATGTACCGGACGGAAGAAGCGGTTTTTGAATCGAGCGTAGATCTTCTTTTGCTTCGCCGGTAATCTATCGAAAAGCTCGCAATACCGAGAGCAATAGCCACGCTTCTTGGCCAAGCAGCCGGCGCAGCCGATGAAAAGCAAGTGGCAGACCTGATTTCGGCAGTGATGATGAGTGTCGCTCTTTTCCTTCGAGCACAGGTGACAGGTAGCGATGATCTCATCGCCGATCTGCTCGCCCAAACGCTCATCAAAAACGAAGTTCTTGCCCCGAAAACGATTCGGCAGACCTTCCCTTTCCACCTGATGCTTGTAGTCGATGATGCCACCCTTAAGATGCTTCACGTCCCTAAAGCCTTGGTGGCGCAACCAGGCGCTCGCTTTCTCGCAACGGATCCCGCCGGTACAATAAAGCGCGATCTTCTTGTCCCGCTGGTCGCTTAGCAGCCGCGGCACCACCCGAAGCTCTTCCCGAAAGGTATCGACGTCGGGAGTGATGGCGCCTTCGAAATGCCCGATCTCGCTTTCATAGGCATTGCGCATGTCGACGACGACCGCGTTCTCGTCGTCGATATATTCGTTAAACTCACGAGCGCTTAAGTACGCGCCAGTCTTGGTAACATCAAACGAAGCATCGTCAAGCCCATCGGCCACGATCTTGTCCTTTACCTTGATGATGAGCTTCTTGAAGGCTGGGCCATCATCCGGCTCTTCGACGGCGAATTTGTATGGTACGTCGGCCAGTTCGGGCTTCGATTTCATGAACGCGTCGAAACGCTCGAAGGCGACGGTAGGCAACGACATCTGCGCGTTGATGCCTTCATGGGCCACGTAGATACGGCCGACCGCGCCGATGGAATGCCACAGATCCCACAACTCTTCTCGAAAGGCGACCGGGTCAGCGATATTCACGTATTTATAAAAAGACAGGGTTTTGAACATTGCCACCATATTACCGTGAAAATGTCCAAAATCAACCTTATTCCTAGGCCTATTTTGGCCCTTTTTTACTTGACTTTTTATCCAAAGTATGATATCATGGTAAATGGAACGGCAGGGAGAGTCTCCTTGCCAAACATCAATCGCGAGCTTCGCTCGCCTGGTCTTTGAAAGGACTAAATAAATGGCCAATGACTATCAGCTCTATGCCACCGATTCCCTCATCACGGCCAGGGATCGAAATGGACGATTAGCGGTATTCGTACTCTGGATCGTCTTGACCCTGGTCATGATACTGACTATCACCACGACACTTGCGCGGGGTTGGTTCGGACTTCCTTCAATAGGAGTTTTCCTAGGGTTAGTGGGCTGGGTGATACTCATTACCAGCACTCTACACCGCTTCATCGTAACGGTCGGCGCCTTCAAGGCGTTCGTCACGGTGGATCAGCTACGAGCGTTCCGGAATTCCGGTTCGGGACAAGAAGATGAAGCGGCCTACGTGACTTACGGCCCAGGGTGGCACCTCTCCTATCCCTGGGAAGCTAGAGCGACCGGTCGGACCATATCGCTTGAAGAGGCAAGCGAGACTCTAAAAATGGAAGTGCAGACCCCGAAGGGGAACTTGGAGATCGAGGGCTCGGCCCGCATGCGCGCCGACATCGAACGAACAGTTCCTTACCTTAGCGGCATAGCCTCTGTCGCCGGAGACCTGACCGACCTTATCAAGGCGGAGATCATAAACTATCTATCCACAGCTAAGAGTATTGAATCGGCGTTGAAGTCCGGTACGGAACTCAAGCGGCATTTGGATACTGAGTTCAAAACAGGTCTCACGGAGTTCGAGGAGCGTTTCGGTGTCAGAGTGGGAGATATCACTATCTCCAAGATAATGCCATCGAAAGAGTTGCAGAAGACCATGACCGGCAAGAGTGAAGCGGAGATCATTGCCGAAGGGACGGCCACCATCATGGGATATACCGTGGAGGAAATGAAGGCCGCCCTGAAAAACGGCACCATCTCCCAGTCGGACATCAATGCCGCTCGCGATCGTTTCATGGCTGCCAGCGACAACATCAACATGAATCTGAACAGCAACGAGTACAACATTCGTCTGATGGGAGCTGACGCAGAGACACTCCGCGAACTTGCCAAAAACTCGCCGGCAGTTGCTGCTATTTTCAGCCGGAATCAGAAAGGAAAGTAAATGGCTAGCGAAAACACGGCAGCCATCAACAAACAGGCCAACGCGGCCTCGGATACCGACCGCAAATCCGACAAAAGCTACTATACAGGCACCCTACGTTGGTCCATGCTGGGAGTGGTCGGAGTGGGAATGTTATTGTGGTATGGAACAATTCCCTTATTCACAGACAACCATACTCCCGAAAACCAGCCACCAGCGACGGTCGCGCCGCCAGCGGGTATTACCCACTCCGGCACGATCACCGCACCGGTAGGCCAGTGGTCGCAGTGGCTTCATGCCTTGGCCAACCAGTGTCTTTACTGGCAAGGCGAGGATCCGACCGGGAATCGTTTCCGGGTCCAGTACACAGACTCGAACGGAAATATCCGCGAGTACGACGGCACACCTCTGCAGACAGCTCGGTCAGTTCGTTTCAAGTCCAAGACAGGAAACGAAGAGCGAGTGATCTATGAGTTGACCCGCAAGGTCAACGGTAGATGTTCCTAAAAGTACAAAAATTGCGACGGGCGCGTAAGCGCCCGTCGCCAAAAACACCGTCCAAGCATATGCTTGGCGGTTTTCTTTTGTCTAAAATTAATTTGGAATGTAAATTCCGAACGTGCCGGCAGCGATACTGAGAATGGCGTAGGCTGAGACCATCACCACCATGCCGACCACTCCCCAGAGGATATGCCTCTTGCCGGTCGTACGCGCGCCGTCATTGCCGGCATTCATGATGAATTCGAAACAGCCATAGAGGAAGACCAAGAGCGCCACCCCCATCATCAGGGTGATGAGAGGAAAGATGATGATATCGTTCAGCTGAGCGACGAATCCTCTGGCAACATCGGCTGGAGCGGCGTAAGCGATCATGATTGAGTGTCTAACTGAAGATCGCGACTTTGGTCGCGATCTTTATCAAATTCCCAATTAACGAGTCGGGGTGGCGGGGATGTTCTGGATCTGTTCGCCGCTGAAGCCCAAACCTCCGGCGATCAGATTCACGATACCCCAGATGGAAACCATCAAAACGAAGGCGACGACGGCATAGATAGCCAGCTGCTTGCCCTGTTCTTTTTCTTCAGCGCCGTTCCTGATGAAGTACTGGAACATTCCCCAGATGAAGACCAAAAGGGCGACACCGAAC
Organism: uncultured Candidatus Saccharibacteria bacterium; assembly: GCA_964608605.1. Classification (GTDB taxonomy): domain Bacteria; phylum Patescibacteriota; class Minisyncoccia; order Phycocordibacterales; family UBA918; genus OLB19. The sequence goes on along the minus strand of CAZSOS010000001.1, from coordinate 23,674 downwards.
ACCAACGGAATAAGAGTGTTGTTGATGAAGGTGGTGATGCGGCCGATGAAGGTGTTGATCTGGCCGAATTCCTGCGCCAAGGCGACCGCCGGCAAGAATGGGGTGATGGCCACTCCGGCCCGTACTAAAGTCTGTTTGATAGATTTCATAGGTTATATTAATTGCTTTAATCCTCGATCAATTATATCGCGAAAGCCAAAATGGCTTAAGGCAGCTGTGGATAGAGGTCAATAGAAGATCGAGGACCGCAAGAGCGCGATGATCCCCCACACGGAAGACATCACCACTAGCACCAGAACACCCCAAATCGCGTATTGTTTACCCTCTTCGATGCTGGCCGGCTCGTCGGCATGCAGAACCCAGGCATCGATAATCTTCCAGATGATGACCAGCAGGGCCAGCGAAAACAGGAAGGGTATGATAAGCGATATCATCCCTAGGAACATGTCCACTAATTCAGCGAAGTTTCTAGGCATACTTAGGTTCTAAAAGCGTCAACAGTGCCTTGCACGACAGCCAAGATGAGGTTGGCTCCGAGGATAATCACGCCGCCAATAACGGCATAAAGTAACGCCCGTTTGGCTTGCGCCAGGTTCTTATCACTACCCCGATCCATTACGAACATGAAACCAGCATAGATGATCATGAAGACGATCAGGGGTATGGCGAAGACCATAAGAATGTCTAGCAAGGCCTGGAGGAAGCCGATCAAATCAGTATTACCTAATGGATTACACAGACTACTTCCGCCCGAATTACAATCAGAACCTGACACAGATCCTCCACTTCCGGAAATAGAACCACTTTGCGCTAACGCGCTTGTTAAGGGTACGAATACCGCCAACGCAGATATAATAGTAATATAGAGAGAGTATCTCATACTTTAAAACACCAATTCTAATCTTCTAATGGTATCGCTGGTAGCGCCGCCGATCTGAGTGCGGCCGGAGATGACGTCGTCGATCATCTGGGCCAAGATCTCTTGGCTCTTCTCGGCTCCGGGATCGAGCCAGCCGCGAGCCACCAGTGCCTGGTCATAGATGGTCTGACTGACGGCGTTGGCGTTACCTTGAGAAAGGTTCCCCCGATGCGCCGGCGCCAGCCCCAGGTCGCCAGCTAGTTTCAAAGAATTGGGCGCGCTCGCCAGGGCCATCAAAGCGCGGTAGGTGCCGGCCTGGTTTTGTCCGGAAGCCGTGAGCGACAGTCCGTAGAACTTTCCGTACACGCGCTTCACGGTCGCGCCCGCTCCTTGTGGGACCGCGGCGGCGTCGAAGTTGAGATTAGGGTTCTGGGCGCGCAGGCGGCTCCACTCGCTGCCATAGCCGAAGTACAGAGTGAGACGCTCGCCAAGAAAAGCCTTCTCGTCGCTTTCGAAGGTGCGATTCCAGGAATAAAGCGGGCTTGAGACGTTATTGAACTCGACGTAGAACTGGATCGTGGAAAAAAGCGGCCGACTCGAAGTATTCCCGAGCGGCGTGTCGAGCGATACCATATAGCGGTTCTGGCCTTCGGTGATCATCGAGCTGCCGGACTGGAGCATCAGCGTCAGCAGAATGGCTTTGGCGTTGACGACGTTGCGGAATTCACCAAAAGCCACGGTAGCCTGTTTGATGTTGCGGGTGGCGTCGCGCAAAGTGAGACGCTCGACGGTGTCGGTGAGGGATTCCCAAGTGGCCGGCGGCTGCGCCATGCCTCCGGAGGCGAACAGGTCGCGGTTCCAATACATGAGGAGCGGGTCGACCAGGAGCGGTATGGAGTAGAGGCCGTTCTGGAGAGCGAAGATCTCGAAGCCGTCGACGTACTGATCGCGCAAAGGACGCGTCGGAAAAGTGTCATAAGAGATGGCCTGCAGCTTGGCGCGCAGCGCGATCAAGTGCTCATGATCGAGGACGATGGCGTCCGGGCCGCGGCCTTCGGCGATGGCGTTCACCAACTCGCTCTCGAAGGTGCGAGCGTCTTTCTCGATATATTGCACCACCTGGAAATTGCGGTCTTCGCGGCCGATCTCCTGGATCAGCGTGGTGAAAGGTCCGTCATCGAGCGTGCCCCAGATGACGACCTTGCTGCCATAAGGATTGGCGGCTAATCCACCGATACCCTGATAGGACGCCAGGATGATGACACTGGTGAGCGCGACGATGGCGAAGGCCGCCAGGAGACCGATCTGAAATGGACGCAAATTACCCATGGTGAAATTATAACCTATTTGCGGAAGGCCAAACCGTAGTGCTGGCCGCCGGCGTCGAACGACCGCTCGAAAGTGAATCCTTCCGATTCGCACAGGTCACGCGCCTGACTCTCGGTGAGCACCTGTCCCGGCTGCGGACCCATCCCGCCCCAAGACTCGGACCAATCGATCACGAACAGCTTGCCACCCGGCCGGAGCGTGCGGGCGATCTCGCGGATGGCGGTAGGTTTGTCTTCGATCTGGAACAACGCGTTCACGATGACGGCCGCGTCCAGCGCGGCGTCATTGATCTTGGTACCACCAATTTCTTCGAGGTCCCCCCAGACCACCTTCACGTTGCTTAACCGCTCGCGGCGCACCTTATCGGAAAGCTTGTCGATGAGATTCTTCTGGATCTCGGAAGCATGCACGGTTCCCTCGGGCCCGACCAGCCTTGAGAGCGTGGCGGTGAAGTTGCCGGTACCGGCGCCGAAGTCGCCCACCTGATCGCCGGGTCGCAGGTGAAAATGGGTCGATACGATCTCCGGCGTCACGAATCGTTGTTCAGACATAAGTTGATAGATATAAGTATACGTGAGGACGCGGGCGGTTAGCCGAGCCCAAGCGATAGAAAGTGGACAACCTAGCGGCGCGGCACGTCGGGAACGGGCAAGACCGCGTCGTCTCGACCCACGTTGGCCCCGCCTTGAGGCGCGCCCGGCACGGTGACCGTCCGGTCCCAGGTCAAGGTGGACAACCAACCGAGAAGGACCACGGCCAGACACACCAACAGGGCCACGACGAACCAACCTATGGACTTGAGAAAAAGCTCGCGACCCTTCTGGGCCCGTCCTTCATCACCACCCTGGCCGATGATGAAATACTCGATGATACCGTAGACGAAATAGAAAAGACCGATAGCGAACAAAAACGGCACCAGATACTTCTGCAAGAAGATGTATATGAGGGCTAAGACAGACACCTAAGAATTCTAAAACGCGAAGGCCCAAACGCAAAATGACGGCCGGGCCCTTCGGGCCCGGCCGTCATACACCACTCGACCAATTTATCCAGAACTTTCAAAATTTGATACGGTCATGCCGTTACCGATCGTACTGACCGAGGATTTTTCTTTCAGGACGAAGTCGTGGACCGAAGTCGGACGCTGAGCCGTATATGGACATACGGTGAAGCGGTCGACGAGGGAACAACAAGTACTGGGAGAAAAAGACCGGTCAGAAGGTGACGATGGAAGCGATCGCGTCACCCTCGCGCAATCGCATGATCTTCACTCCCTGCGTGTCGCGTCCCAAGGACGGCACGTCCTTCAGGGGCATCTTGATGACCTGGCCCTTGCGGCTCATGACCACCAGCTCGCCCTCGGCTTTGGCCTCGTTCGTCAGGACCGCGCCGCCGATGACGTTGCCGGTCTTTCCGGTAACCTTGGCAGTCTTGATGCCGCTGCCGCCGCGCTTCTGCACCTTGTATTCCTTGGCCGGAGTCGTCTTGCCGAAGCCCTTCTCGGTCACGACCAGTATCTCCATGTCCTTCACACCCTTCTCCAGCACGTCGGCGGAGACGATGTAGTCGCCCTTCTTGAGCTTCATGGCCGTCACGCCAGCGGCGACGCGGCCCATGCGGCGCACGTCGCTCTCCTTGAAGCGGATCTGCTGTCCGGCGAAAGTGATGAGAGAGACCTCGTCGCCAGTGCCCACGAACGAAGCCGCGATCAAAGCGTCGGCGTCATGCAGGTTGATGGCGATCAGGCCCGAGCGGCGCACGTCCTTGAAGGCCGAAGCGTCGGACTTCTTAGCCACGCCGTTCTTGGTGACCATGAGCAGGTTCCAGTCCCCTTCCCAATCCCCCTTGCGCACGGCCAGCACCGAGGTCACCCTTTCCTCGGCCGACAGGGAGAGGAAGTTCATGATCGACTTGCCCTTAGTGGCGCGGCGACCTTCAGGGATCTCGTACATCTTGCATTGATACACCTTGCCCATGTCCGTGAAGAACAAGAGGTCGCTATGCGTGGAGGTGGTGAGAAGCTTGGTGACCACGTCCTCCTCCTTGGTGTTGAGGTCGACGACGCCGACGCCGCCGCGCTTCTGCACGCGGTATTCAGACGGATTGGTGCGCTTGACGTAGCCGCCGGCGGTCAGGACCAAGACGCTTTCCTCATCGGCCACCAGATCCTCGGCGGAAAGATTCTTGACGCCGCCTTTGACGATCTTGGTGCGGCGATCGTCCCCGTACTTCTCCGCGATCTCCAAAAGTTCCTTCTTGACGATGGCCATCATCTTCTTGACGCTGCCGAGGATAGCCTCCAACTCCTTGATGAGCGCCTGCACTTCCCGGAGCTCCTCCTCGATCTTCTTGCGTTCGAGGCCGGCCAGCTTCTGCAACCGCATGTCGAGGATGGCCTGCGCCTGGATCGGCGAGAACTTGAACTTGGCCATGAGGCCCTGATGCGCGGTCGGCACGTCCTTCGAGGCGCGGATCAGCTTGATGATGGCGTCGATGTGATCGAGCGCCTTCTTGAGGCCGAGCAAGATGTGCTCCCGGTCCTTGGCTTTCTTGAGGTCGTATTCGGTACGGCGGCGCACCACTTCCTTGCGGTGCTTCACGTACTCCTCCAGGATGGCCTTCAATGACAGAGTCTGCGGCACGCCGTCGACCAGCGCCACCATGTTGTAGTGGAAAGTGCTTTCGAGATCGGTGTGCTTGTAGAGTTTGTTGAGGACCGTCTGCGGATTCGTGGCGCTCTTCAGCTCGATGACGACGCGGATGTCGGAGGTCGACTCGTCGCGCATCTCTCGGATGCCTTCGATCTTCTTCTCGCGCACCAGGTTGGCGATCTTCTCGAGCATGTCTGCCTTGTTGACGCGGTAAGGGACCGAAGTGATGATGATGGAAAAATTGCCCTTCTTGTCCTCGGTGATCTCAGTCTCGCCGCGCACGACGACGCCGCCCTTGCCGTTGCCGTAGGCGTGCGCGATGTCTTTTTGGTTGAAGGCTACGGCCCCGAGCGGAAAGTCCGGACCCTTGATGAACTTCAAAAGATCGTCGGTGGTCGCCTCCGGATCGTCGATCAGATGCGCCACGGCGTCGGCCACCTCGCGCAGGTTGTGCGGCGGGATGTTGGTGGCCATGCCGACGGCGATGCCTAGGGTGCCGGCCAGAAGCAGGTTCGGTACCGCGGCCGGCAGCACCTCTGGTTCGCGCTTGGTGCCGTCGAAGTTCGGCCGCCAATTCACGGTGTCCTTCTCCAGGTCGCGCAGCATCTCTTCGGCGATCTTGGACATCTTGGCCTCGGTGTAGCGATAAGCGGCGGCGCCGTCGCCGTCGACCGATCCGAAGTTGCCCTGACCTAAGACCAGCGGATAGCGGGTGGAAAAATCCTGAGCCAGCTTCACCATCGCTTCATAGACCGCCGCGTCGCCGTGAGGATGGAAGCTACCGAGCACGTCTCCCACCACCGTCGCCGACTTCTTGAAACGCGCGGTCGAAGTCAGACCGTTGAGGCGCATCGAGTAGAGGATGCGGCGATGCACGGGCTTGAGGCCGTCGCGCACGTCCGGCAGAGCGCGAGCGGTAATGACCGACATGGCGTAGTCGAGATAGGCGGTCTGCATCTCCTCAGTGATGGATTGCGGGACGATGCCGCGCGTCGCGTCGCTCATCGGCGTCGGATTGGTAACGGTTTTTTTCGGCATGGATTAAAGTAGTTTTCAGTGGTTAGTTATGAGTTGTCAGGCCAGAAGATCGTTCCACGATCTTCACTAATAACTACCTACTGACAACTAAAAACTTGCTTGTATTATACCATATAATCACTCCCGAGGCACCGAGCTGGTGGCGATCTCGACGTACCGCGGCGACGAGGTAGCGATCAAGACCGGAGCCGCGGCTTCCGTCCCGGCCCCGGCGTCGGAAGAGGTGGAAATGGCGGTTCCGGAAGAACTCGAAGCGATGGTGTCAGCTGCCCCCTCTTCCCCGCCACTTCCTTCAAAGGCCCTTTTGTTCTCCTGCCAGGTGCCGGAGATATTAGTCTTCATCTGCTCGAAAAACTGGGAGAGCGCGCCGGCGGTCTGGGTCGTCCCCTCCACCTCGGTATCGGAGAATCTAAGCGGTATGGAGGCCAGCCAGACGGCCGTTATCATGCCGGTGAAAGTGAAAGCGCCCCAAAAGGCGTACGCTTCCTTGAGACCTCGGGGTTTTTTGCGCAATTCGTCTAACATAGGCAACGCCAGGTAAAAATGTAAATATCAAAAGTCAAAATTACAATGCGAAGTTCAAAATTTCGCTACGAACTTACGAACTCGTAGCGTAATTATCACTTTTTATCTGTAATTTTGCATTTTGGCTTTTGACATTTAGACTTTCAAGATAAAGACTTCGCCTTCCATAGCCAGCACGTCCTTCTTCTTGATGGTCAGCTTCTCTTCCGGTTTTTTCTGCACGCCCTCCTCCTTCAAGAAAGCTTCCAAGGACTTATTGTCGTAATGCATCGGAATGATCAGGCGCGCCTCGAGCTTGACCGCCAGTTTCGACGCCTGCGGCACTTCGAGTACCTCTCCGCCGCCGATCGGCACGAAGAGGATATCGATGTCGCCGAGCTCCGACAGGATCTTCGGATCGAGTTCAGGATCGTTGAGAGCGCCCAGGAAGACCATGTTGATGCCTTCGAGCTGTACCTGATAGACGGTATTGAAACGTGGTTCGCCATCGTACGTCGTCTTCACCCCCCAACCCCGGGCCTTCACCTCTCCGATCTCGTACTCGCCCGGACCATCGACCACGAACGGCTGCCGACTGCCGTGAGCGACCTGGTCGCGGCCGTTGAAGTCGGGATGCTTCATCGAGATGAAAGCCGCGTCGGCGCCGAACTTGGAAGCTGAGAACTTCTTGGAATCCTTACTGACCGGATCGAACGCGATCGTCGTGTCGCCGAACGATACCTTGAAGCTTTGCCCTCCTTGATGCGTGATTATCATGCGCACCAGTATAGCAAAAGACAGCCGACTTATGGAGCTGGCAGGTATCAGGCGAGATATTTCGTGACCAAAAACACAAGTCTGACTTGTGTTTCTGTGAGTACCATGAACTAGAGTTGACAGACAGGACGATACATATATGATGAGCCTCGGATAGTCTTCCTTAAAGCGGCAGGTGGGATTCTTGGCCCGTCCAAGGTTCGCCGCATCCACTTGCCGCCAGGCAGACCGGTGCCATCCCCTCCGGTGCCGGTCTGCCGCCCATCCGCGGGCCGCTCATTCATCGCAGAACGGACCGCCCGCGCGACCACCGCCTGTTTCGCTCCTGTTTCAGGCGGCGGTCCCGGCAGGCCGACGACCGCCTCCTCAAAGTCGCCGTCGGCCTGCCGCCAATTTCTTTTATAACCGCTCGATACGAGCGGTTTTATCTTGTGTATCCGGGCCTTGCCCCATACCTATCCTCCCGTGACTATCGTTTTGTTACTACTATGAAGCACGGGCAGATCTAACGATCAATCAAACCGTAATTAACATTTTTCTGCCGCTCCGGACTCGCAAAACAATGGGAGGATAGGTGTGGGGGTGTACTTTTTTTATTTTTGTGGTAGATTGGCCACGCACATATTTATTAGTTCTAGCGGGGTGTGCTTAATACCGTTCATACGCGCGTGGCCATGAGATTGGGCTGAACGGAGGGTACCGCCGGAAACGTTAAGACGTTTACACATGTCAGAAGAAAACACCGCGCCACAGGCTGTGAGCGTGATGCAGAAGTTTATCAACGAGAGCCCGGAGCCGCCTAAGCCGGGAGACATCATCGAAGGCACGGTCTCGGCCATCGGACGCGCCCGCGTCTACGTGGACCTGCCTCCGTTCGGCACCGGCCTCATCTTCGGCCGCGAGTACATGAACGCGCGCGACATCCTGCGCAAGGTCTCGGTCGGCGACCAGATCGGCGCCAAAGTCGTCGACGCCGGCAATGAGGACGGCTATATCGAACTCTCCCTGAAGGAGGCGCGTCAGGCCCTCATCTGGAGCGACGCCGAAGCGGCTGTCCGCGACCAGAAGGTGTTCAGCCTCGAGGTCAAGGAAGCCAACAAGGGCGGTCTCATCCTCGAATGGCAGGGCATCCAGGGCTTTTTGCCGGCTTCCCAGCTTTCGGCCGATAACTACCCGCGCGTGGCTGACGGCGACAAGGACAAGATCCTCTCCGAGCTCATGGCTCTGGTGGGCAAGTTCCTGTCGGTAGCCATCATCACCGCCGACCAGAAGGAGAACAAGCTCATCTTCTCCGAGAAGAGCTCCGAGGAGAAGGAGAAGAAGGGCGAGAAGGTCAGCCGCTACGAAGTGGGCGACACTCTCGACGGTGAGGTTACCGGCGCCGTCGACTTCGGCATCTTCGTCAAGGTCGAGGACGGCCTTGAAGGCTTGGTACACATCTCCGAGCTCGACTGGGGCTTGGTGGAGAACCCTCGCGCCCTTTACAAGGTCGGCGACAAGGTGCAGGTCAAAGTCATCGAAGTGAAGGATGACAAGATCTCGCTGTCGATCAAGCAGCTCAAGGAGAATCCTTGGACCACCGCCGCCAAGAAGTACGCCAAGGACCAGATGGTCGAAGGCGTGGTCATCAAGTTCAACAAGCACGGTGCCCTAGCCTCGATCGAGGAAGGCGTGGCCGGCTTGGTGCACATCTCCGAATTCGAGAGCGAGCAGAAGCTCAAGGAAGCGCTATCGCTCGGCAGCGTGTACAAGTTCAAGATCACCCTCTTCGAACCGACCAGCCAGCGCATGACCCTTTCCTACAAGGAAGCGCAAAACGGCTAACTCCCTAAGCCTGGACAAAAGAAAACCCCGGACACTGTCCGGGGTTTTCATATGCCCTCATCATCGCGCCAGGCAAGCCGGGAGACTAAACGCTTTTATGATATCCTCAATGATATCATAAGCTAAAGGTCGCGGTCCGTGAGTTATGCCGCTTTCAAAGCTAAAACTTGGAGGAGTAGAGTGAGCAACTGACTCAACACCTCAATCAATCTCCTAGCCTTCGTCTGGTCCAACTCATTCACGTCCAGGTTAGAGAGAGTATCGGTGATGGACTGGATAGTAGCGTCCAGGTCCGTGGAGACGGTAGCAGTGGTGGTGGTAGCTTGTTCCTTGAAGGCTTGGATGGCTGAGGCGGTGGCTCCGCCTGAGGTAGTGCTGGGACAGTGTACTGAGGCGGTGACGAAGAGGTTGTCGTCAACCAGTGTGTCAGTACGAGGATTATCCGTTGCGCCGTCAGACCAACCTTCGAAGGTACAGTTTCGGTCCGGTTTGATGAGGACTTCGGTGGTGGAGGAACCGGAGTTTAGTGGTGATTGGGTGCCTGAACCGATCAAGGTGGCGTTTGGTCCTGGGGAGTATGTGGCTTTGTATTGTTCGGTGATTTCCCAACCTAGAGAACGGAGGGTGTCGAGAGCATCAGCGCCGACTTGGCTGTATGTTTTTACACCCGGATGAAAAAGTACGTTTGCTTGAACATTCTGACCAGCCCAACTAGTGAGGATGTTATCAATGTTTGTTTGGGACAAGTTCATACCACGGAATATGATGTTCATGTTGGTTACATTCTCGATGTTCCAAGTACTAACATCTTGATTGAAGCCTGACTCACGGAACATACCAGACATGTCATAAACGCTAGAGGTATTCCATGCATCCAAAGGTTGGTTGAAAGAAATCGCTTGAGCGAACATTGTGCTCATATTTGTAGCACTCGATACATTCCAACTGTTGAGCGGTTGATTGAAGGACGTGGCTCCGTAAAAAATACCTACCATGTCCTCGATCCCGGTAACAATCCAATGATTAACAGGGTCATTAAAAGCATTGGCAAAACGAAACATGTTCGCCATTGAAGTTACATTACTCAAATCAGGGGCATCCACGGCAGTCACACGAAGGTTCGTGGCGCCATAGAAAGCACCGCCCATACTCGTCCATGCAATATCTCCCCATTGCTCCACCGTCATAATCTTCTGCCGGTCACCACCATTATTGAATACGATACGAGGGAAATCACCATTTATCTCCACTTTGTATTGCCCAGGCTCTGGAAAGGTAATGGTATGAGAGCTGGTTGTTACAGTACTAGTTCCGTTAACAGTGGAAGAAGCTAAGGATTCCCAGTATAGATCGTAGTTATAGCCACTTCCTGTACCAGGAATAGTTATTTGATTATCAGCCGAAGCGCCGGGATTGGTGGTATCCCAAGTAGTGATGAAGTTGGCTGGGTCGCCAGGAGTGATGGCGGCCTGGGCGAAGGGACCGACAAAGATAAAGGAGACGAGAAGTACCGCTTTGATGAGGTTTGGCATAGGTACTTTTAGGGTACCCCCCCCCCCCCCCGGTTTTGGTCATGGTTGTAGGCGGGGAGAGGGGGAAGGCCGGGCCCGGGGGCCGGCCT
>CAZSOS010000001.1:0-13061 GCA_964608605.1 uncultured Candidatus Saccharibacteria bacterium | reverse complement strand
ATAAAGGGGACCGAAAGTACCGTGTTTATGAGGTTTGGGCTAAGAGCTTTTCTGGGCCCCCCCCCCCCCGCGGTTTTGGTCAATGTTCTAGGTGTGGAGAAGGGAAAGGCCGGCCCTGGGGGCCGGCCTTTCATCTGATCCTGTTAGTTATATTTATTCATCGCCGCCGCGCTTCCCCTTTCGATCAGCAGCTCAAGCGCCGTCTTCACGTTCTGAGCCACCGAGCGGAGCTTGGCCGCTTCGCGGTTGGTCAGATTACCGAGCACGTAATCGGCCAGCCGGTCCCCTTGCGGCCGCACCATCTTGCCGAACCAATTGACCGGCGCGATGCCGATCCTGACGCGCGAGAATTCCGGCGTACCCAGCTCCTCGATGATCGACTTGAGGCCGTTATGTCCACCGGCACCACGGCCGAAGGAAAGCTTGAACTCTCCGAACGGCAGATCGACGTCGTCATAGACGATGACCACCGATCCTTCAGGGTCGTCCTCCACCGCCTTCTTCACCGTTCTACCGGAGTGGTTCATGTAGGTGTCGGGAAAGATGATCCGCGCGTCCTTGCCGGACACGCTGCCCTCAAACATCTCGCCACCGAGCTTCACCGAGCGGAAGGAGTCACTCCAACCCCACGAGCGCGCGACCTCGTTCATCACCACCCGTCCGGCGTTATGCCGGGTCAGTTCGTACTCCGCTCCCGGATTGCCTAGAGCCACGATCGTATGCATTGGAACCTATTATATCAGAATGGAAGCCGCCCCGTTCCTTATTGAAGCGACAAAGGCCGGATCTGGCTTCCGGGTCGAATGTTGCGTCCTCACCGCGAGGCCCATACATACAAAGTCAGGACTATGGGAACCAAACCAGCGACATCGTCTAGTATGGAGCGAACAAGCCAAACCCGGCCCATTCTAGAGTGTTGCACAGCCCGCAGGCGAGCATAGCGAATTTTTCCGCAGAAAAATTACGCGCACTCTAGAATGGGCCGGGTTTGGCGCCCGAGCGGAATTTTGTTTTAAAAATTTTTTTGACGTATAATACTGAAACTTAGTATGAGTCACGATCAACATAACCAAGAAGTTACTCGTACATACCCTACCGTCGATACCGTGTCCGTTCCGCCGAACCAGGAAGAGAACTCATTCTTGGAAATAGCCAAATTCGCGCTCATCGCGCTTTTGATCGTGCTGCCGATCAGATGGTTCGTGGCCCAGCCATTTATCGTCTCCGGCGCCTCGATGGAGGACACTTTCCACGACAAGGAATACCTGATCGTCGATCAACTGTCTTACCGTTTCGAATCCCCGGAACGCGGCGACGTCATCATCTTCAAATATCCCAAGGACCCTTCGAAATACTTCATCAAGCGGATCATCGCCACGCCGGGAGAGACGATAGCGATAAACGGAGCGACGGTATCCATCACCAATGCCGATCATCCGGAGGGCTTCACTCTCGAAGAGCCTTACGCTGCCGTCGGCAGCGGCAGCCAAAGCCAGACCATGACCCTGGGCACTGACGAATACTTCGTCATGGGCGACAACCGGGATCATAGTTCCGACTCGCGCGTCTGGGGCGTGCTCAAGAAGGAAGAGATAGTCGGCCGAGCCTTCCTGCGCCTCCTGCCGCCTTCGCGCCTGGGCGTGTTTCCGGGAGCGTCCCAATAAACGCATCGACCCTCTATGGAAACCACTGTTAACGAATTCCTCAAACGAGCCATCGACACCGCCGAGCACTTCGGCTTCCGTTCCGACAAGGAGCACCGGGCGCGACCGGAGTGCCGCGACTGCCAAGTCACCTTGCCGCACACCGCCAAGGCCGAAGACCGCCGCGTCGACGGCCTGCACGGACTGCTTTCTTCCGGCATCAACGTCTACACTTCGGCCAAGTTCCAAGCGCTGTCGGAACCTATCTTCTACTACAACCTCGAAGAGGTGCCGCGCACCGGCGAGGCGGCCGTCACTTTCCATATATTCAACGTCGAGAAAAGCATCGCCGAAGCCGTGCTGATCCAGACCGTCCGCTCGCTCTTGACCGACATCGGACACGGAGACCACACGGTGAAGATCAACTCGCTCGGCGACTTCGACTCGCGCGGCCGCTACACTCGCGAGCTGACCTCCTTCTTCCGCAAACGCCTGGACGACCTGCCGCCGCCGGCGCGCGAACTGATGAAGGAGCACGTCACTTCGGCTTTGCTGTATCTCATCGACAAGCAGCACGACCTGGCTTACAAAAGCCCGAATCCGATGGAACATCTAAGCGACCAGAGTCGCCGGCACTTCCGCGAGATCGTCGAATATCTCGACATGAGCGAAACCCCCTACGAGATCGACCCCAAACTCATCGGCAGCTACCAATGCTTCAATGACGCCATGTTCTCCTTCGAGGTGAACGACGAACGCGGACAACCTCTCTTCGACCAGCCGATCAAGGCGCAGGGCGGACGTTACTCGAGCTTCTTCGAGAAGCACCTGAAGCAGAACGTGCCGGCAGTAGGAGCCGTGGTCATCCTCAAAGGCAAACGTCAGCTGACTCGTCTGCCAAAGGAGTCCGGCAAGAGCCCCTTGGTGCACTTGATACAGCTGGGATTCGCGCCGAAGGTGCGCTCGCTACTACTCATCGACCAGCTGCGCCGCGAAGGCATCCGGGTGGAGCAGGACCTGGCCAGCGATTCCCTCTCCGCGCAGCTGCGGCGCGCCGAAGCGCAGGGCGCCCGTTACACCATCATCATCGGACAGAAGGAATACGTCGACGGTACCGTCATCCTGCGTGACATGACCGGGAAGAACCAAGAGACCATACCCCAGGAGAACCTGGCTTCCCGCCTGAAACGCGCCCGCCTCCAGGCCGTCTGAGCGCGGTTGCCAAATCCGGGTCGGCGTGATATTCTAGCGGCCACATATGGCAACCAACGTCCAAGTAGAAAAGAACAACAACGAGTCCAGCGCGAACGTCATTCGCCGTTTTCAGAAGCGCGTGCAGAACTCCGGCATCATCCGCCGACTGCGCGACGAGCGCTACCACAAGCGCGTCAAGAGTGAGAACGTCCGCCGCGAAGCTCGCCTGAAGAAACTGGGCAAGAAGGAGGCCTACGAGCGCCTCTACAAGCTGGGCAAGACCACCGAAGTGACCGGTCGCCGCTAGCAAGACCAAGCCGCCGCCCTCCGGGCGGCGGCTTTGTTATACTACCTCCATGTCTCTCATCCTCACCAACACCACCGCCAGCCGTCCCAACATTCCTTTCCTGAAGATAAAGGACGATGTCCTCGGCCCGGACTATCAACTGTCATTGGCGCTGGTGGGCGAGAAAAGGGCGCGCACGATCAACCGCCGCTCTCGACAAAAAGAGTACGCGCCCAACGTACTCTCGTTCCCCTTCGATTCCCGCTCGGGAGAGATATACCTCACCCCGATCGTCGCTAAGAGAGAGGCGCCGAACTTCGATCATACTTTCCGAAAACATCTCACCTTTCTCTACATACACGGCCTCTTACATCTCAAAGGTTTCGACCACGGTGCTCGGATGGAGAGCCTGGAACGGAAATACCTGAAGAAGTACGCGTGACCGCGCGCTATCGACGTTCATCCACAAGAAACGGCCGTCATTAGTGCTATAATCGTCAAGATGAATCCCGTACGAAATCACGAACACATATTTTACGACTACGGGCCGGTCGATTTAAATACCAGCTTTAAATTTAAAATGGAGCCGAACAGATATTTTCCTGTTTGTGTTCTATTTCGTACGGGATGAAAGAGCGCGTCGTCATCGGCATCGATGTGGGCACCTACCAGATAAAGGTGGTCGTGGCTAAACAGCTGTCGACCGAGAGTAATTCCCTGCCTCAGATCATCGGCACCGGCTCATCCGAAAGCCGCGGTCTCAGGAACGGCTATATAGTCAACCAAGAGGACGCCACCCGCTCCATTCAAAGCGCCGTCTTTCAGGCCGAAAAGGTCTCCGGTATCCAGATCAAACGAGCCTTCCTATCGATCAGCTCCGTCGGCGTCGACGAGATCTTCTCGCACGGCGAGGTCATCACTTCCCGGGCGGACTCCGAGGTGACCGATGGCGACATCGAGAAGGCCATGCAGGATAGCGAGGAGCGCATCGCCGAACACATCCCCAACCGCAAGATACTCCACGACGTGCCGCTCTCCTTCACTCTGGACAACGAACGGGTCCTAGGACGGCCGAACGGATTGCGCGGCACCAAGCTGGAGGTCGACGCTTTGTTCGTGAACGTCATCGAGCAGCACCTCAGCGACCTGGTGAACGCGGTCGAAGCCGCCGGGGTATCCGTCGAGGACGTCATCGCCGCCCCGTTAGCCACCAGCTTCGTGGTGCTGTCGAAAGCACAGAAGCGCGTCGGCTGCGTCGTCGTCAACATCGGCGCCGAAACCCTGTCCCTGGCCGTCTACGAGAACAACCTGCCGCTCTCGGTCAAGGTCTTTCCGGTCGGCTCCAACGACATCACTAACGACATCGCGCTGGGCCTCAAGATACCGCTCGAGGAAGCGGAGAAGATCAAGCGCGGCGGTTCCGGCAACTACTCCAAGAGGAAGCTCGATGAGATCGTCAACTCCCGGCTGGCCGACATGTTCGAGCTTATCGACATCCACCTGAAGAAGATCAAGCGCGACGGCCTGTTGCCGGCCGGCATCATCCTGACCGGCGGCGGATCCAATCTCTCCGGCATCGAAGACGTGGCCAAGGCGGCATTGCGCCTGCCGGCCCGCTCCTCCGGTCTCGATCCGGCGCAAAACGGCAAGCTTCGGGACGCCACCTGGGCGGTGGCCTACGGAGTCACGGTCTGGGGCGCCGCCGATGGCAGCGAGCGCGGCACCGTCAGTTTCGCCAAGCACGCCAAGACCTCGCTCCTGCGTTGGTTCAGCCAATTCCTCCCTTGAATCCCAAACCGGCAGACATAAGCCAAAGACCGGGACCGCTTCGCGGTCCCGGTCTTTAGCTTTCAAACCGACCTTATTTCCCTGCTTCCCTCGTCATTGTCAATCACACGATTCGTAAAAGTGTCAATATGATGACATATTCGGATTTCTCTGTATCATATAGGAAACCAAGCCCATGGGAGTGTGCCTGGGGAGGTAACAGCTAATACGTTTTCGCTATGGAAAAGATCAAGACAGACGTGGAGTCCTTTGCCCGCATCCGAGTCGTCGGCTGCGGCGGCTCCGGAGGCAACGCGGTCAATCACATGGTGGCGTCCAAGATACACGGCGTCGAGTTCATCGCCATCAACAGCGATGCTCAAGACCTGCACCACTCCCTAGCCAAGAAGAAGATCCACATCGGCAAGAACCTGACCCGCGGGCTCGGCGCCGGCGGCAACCCGGACATGGGACGCCGCGCCGCTGAAGAGACGCGCGAAGAGATCGCCAACTCCCTGAAAGGTTCTGACATGATCTTCATCACCGGCGGCATGGGCGGCGGCACCGGCACCGGCGCCGCTCCGGTAGTGGCCAAGATCGCTCGCGACAGCGGTGCCTTGACGGTCGGCGTCGTCACCAAGCCTTTTCTCTTCGAAGGTCAGGAGCGCATGCGGCTCGCTCTTCAGGGCATCGAAGAGCTCAAGAAGGAAGTCGACGCGCTCATCACCATCCCGAACGACCGCCTCCTGGCCATCGTCGACAAGGAGACCACCGTCAAGAACGCCTTCTCGATGTGTGACGACATCCTCAAGCACGCCGTCGAGGGCCTATCGGACCTCATCACCATGCCGGGTATCATCAACGTCGACTTCGCCGACATCAGGAGCGTCATGGAGAACGCCGGCTCAGCGCTCATGGGCATCGGCACCTCTTCCGGCGAAAAGCGCGCCGAGGAGGCTGCTCGTAACGCCATCAACTCTCCGCTGCTTGAAGTGTCGATCAACGGCGCCAAGGGAGTCCTCTTCGCCATCGCCGGCGGCGACGACCTCGGCATGCTCGAGATCCAGGACGCCGCCCGCGTCATCACCGAGTCCATCGACCCGCACGCCAAGGTGATCTTCGGCGCCATCAAGGATGACAAGCTGAAGAAGAACGAGGTCAAGGTGACCGTGATCGCCACCGGTTTCCCCACCGGCAAAGAGGAGCGCGAGGCTTCGATGCTGACGCCGCGACCCGAACGCCTGGAGGAGCGCTCGACCCGCGAGGAGACCGACGCCAGCGTGCGCGGCCGCATCTTCAACTCCATCAGCATGCCCCGGAAGTCCGAACCTGACGAGGAGCACCTATCGGAGACCACGCCGCCACCGCGACGGGACGCCACGCCGCCGGCCCCAGCGCGCGACCCTCGCCCCATCGACCCCGTGGATGAAGAAGATGATGATTGGGGTGCTGTCCCCGCATTCCTAAGACGATCAAAGCTCAAGTAAAGACTAAAATCTTACGAGAGAGTCTGTTTCCAATTTAGACAGGGACAGCACCCCGTGGGGCAAAAAGCGTCAGACAAAACCAGAACTGCTTCTGGTTTTGTAGCTTTTTGGGCCGGAGCGTTGCGTTTTGGCGACTTTTTTCTGTCGCCAAAACGCCGCGAGGCAGGGTCGCGAGTACTTAGAATAATCCAAGCCAAGCGATGGATTATACTTAGTAACTCGTGACCGGTTCCAGCGTTTCTGCGGCGTAGCAAGCTGAAATAATATTTATGAACGAAAACCGGAGAGGTCTAAGACCTCTCCGGTTTTGTGATACAATTGTCGCTGTCATTATTTCTAAACGCTAAGCTCTAAATGCCAGAGTTCGATCTCATCATCATCGGCGGCGGCCCCGCGGGGGCCGCCGCCGGAGTCTACGCCTCCCGCAAACGCCTGAAAACGCTGCTGATAACTAATGAATGGGGTGGTCAAAGTACCGTGTCGCCGGACATCCAGAATTGGATCGGCACCCCTTCTATCTCAGGCTCTGATCTAGCTAAATCCCTGGAACGGCATCTGCGCGCTTATGCCGAAGACGTGCTCACGATCAAGGACCGCGCCTTGGTCTCGTCGTTAGAAAAGCAAGGTGAGCATTTCGCCATCGAGACCGCCAAAGGAGAAAGGTTCTCCGCTCGCGCCATACTGGTCGCCACCGGATCCAAGCGCCGGGCGCTCATGGCCGCAGGGGCGGCCGAGTTCGAGAATAAGGGCCTGACTTATTGCGCTTCCTGCGATGGCCCGATGTTCGCGGGGACTGACGTGGCGGTCGTAGGGGGCGGCAACGCGGCCCTAGAGACCGCCGCCCAGCTTCTGGCCTACGCCAAAAGCGTCACCTTGGTCCATCGCAGCGGCAGCTTCAAGGCCGACCCGATAACCGTTGAGAAGGTGACCGCCGACCCGAAGCTCAAGACGCTTTTGAACACCGAGATTATGAAGGTGGAGGGCGACAAGTTCGTCAGCAGTATCCAGATCAAGAACGTCGAGACCGGAACGGAAACCTCCCTGCCGGTATCCGGCGTGTTCGTAGAGATCGGCATGATCCCCAACACCGACTTCGTGAAGGACATCATTCCTCTGGATGAGTACGGCCGCGTGAAGATCGACCCTTGGACGCAGAAGACCGAAGTACCGGGCATCTGGGCCGCTGGCGACTGCACCAATATCAAGTATCACCAGAACAACATCTCCACCGGAGACGCTGTTAAGGCCCTCGAGGACATCTACGTGACACTCAAGACCAAATGAACCTGGACGTAAAAGGGCGGCCCCGAAGGGGCCGCCCTTTTACGTCCACTAAACCTGGAAGAAAGTTCCTACTAGAAAAGCGATCATAGCCGCCGTACCTCCGACCACCACCATCTCCAACACCGACCGGACCAGTCCTGTGCCGACGACCTTCCATTTCAGGATGCCTAGAGCCACGAGCGCCGTGAAGGTGCCGACGGTGGAAATCTGGAATATCTCGGCGGACGAGAGGTGATCCAGGACGAAGAACGGGATTATCGGTATCGAACCGAAGAGCATGAAGGAAGCGAAGGTAGTGAAGCCGGTCAAGAACGGATTATCGCCTCTCGGATCGGACATCTCATATTCATTGGCCATCATGAAGTCGAGCCAGTACTCCTCGTTGGTACTATATATCTTCGCCAAGGTCTTGGCGTCAGATTCGCTGAAGCCTTTGGCCATCATGAGCGCGACGGTCTCCGATATCTCGTCGCCGGGGTCGCGCCGGATCAGGGCCTGCTCCTGTAGCCGCCGGATGTGATACTGATCCTGTTCGGAACGAACGGATAGGAAATTGCCGAGACCCATCGAGATCGCGTCGGCGAACAAGTTGGCCAGTCCGAACAGCAGCACGATGGTAAAGGACAGTTGGGTAGCGAGATCGCTGGATAAGGCGGCGCCGGAGAAACCGGAAACGACGGCGAAAGTGGTGATGATGCCATCGACGCCGCCATAGACCACCTCCTTGAAATATTCCGCGAACGGTGACGAGCGGGGTTCCGGGGCCGTCCGACCAGTGGGTTTTATTTGAGACATACCGACCAAGGATACCACGGCCGCCTCCCTTCCTTTACATTATTATTAATAAATGTTATAATAAAGACAGTTTGTTCACCTGGGAGAGGAACTTGATCGACATCACCATCCGACACGACCGCGGCCGCACCAAGAATGACGAGGTCCGGCTGCGCCAAGATATCACGGGCCCCATACGTCAGATGATCGCCAACGCTTTCCATCTGTCTTTGGAAAGCGTCAGTATCGCGACCGAAGCCCGAACCGGCAACTGGACCATGCCGAAGCTGTCCATCGAGCTCTGCGTCGCCGGCGATGAGGCCTGGAAGTGTCTGAACCAATCGGCGTTGACACGCCTTAAAGCACGACTTGTCCAGGTCGTCAGTCAAGCACTGCCGCTGCGGGATGAAGAAATGGAACTGGCGATCTTCAAGGCCTGAGCCAGGACGTCTCTTCCCCGCCAAAGCAAAGCGCCACCTTTATCTAAGGTGGCGCTTTTTTAAAACACGGTCAGATCACCTGGTCCTCTCCAATAATGGCTGATACGCGCGGCGGTACTTCCAGATAAAGTAGAGGTTGATCGCCGCCATGATGTTGCCGAAAAGCGCTCCCATGGTGAAGAGTCCGCCATCCAGGAAAAGATGGAACCCGACGACGTTGGCCGTGATCGGCAGGATGAGCAGCATGGAAAGCGGCACGCGGCCGGTCCACATCAGCACCAAGGAAAGCGCGCAGGCCACCACCATCATGTAATTGATGTAATAACCCAGACGGTCCAGGAGAATGATGAAATCATAGGCCTCGGTCGTGTTGTAGAGATCCGGCGTGGGCGACGGGAACACTCCCAGCACGCCCAGTATCGGCAGCGCCAGTATCAGGCTGAGCACCACCTTCAAACCCGTCTCGATATATTTCTTCATAGAGCAATGAACCTTAAATTGGAATAACGTCCTTATAATTCTATCCAGTGTCGACCGGGATGACCATGGTAATTATGAACAGCCGCCGGTAATCTTTCCCAGCCTCAATCGTCATGAAAAGTAAATGACCGCCAACAAACTCTTTGCCTCTATCGTTCTGATCTTAATACTCCTAACGGGAGCCTACCTGCTCGGACGCTATTTCACCGATACTGCCGATCCACCGACCCGGCAATCTCCAAGCACCACGAACCGCGATACTTCCGAAGACGATCAGGTCCTATTCGTTCCTGAAGGCTTTCGATACCTGGAGGACCGCGCCATCACCATAGACGTGGCAGCACTGCCGGGAGAACTGGCCGCCATCTGGATCGAGTACGGGGTCGAACCCGAAGCTCTATCGAGCAGGACCGTTCCCATGTCTGCCGAGCTTGGCCTCGGCACACCAGGCGAATACGGATCGTATGCGATCATGATCCCTTCCGACGGGCTTTCGCCCGGTGCCGCCTACTTTTATCGCGTGGTCGGCGAGACTACGGCTGGAGAAACCCTGCGCTCGGGACTGAATCGATTTTCCACCCGCAAGTGACAGCAGGCTACGCCCGCAGCCAGATCTCCGCTTCCTCCTTGGTGGTGAAGGTCTTGATGTTCTCCCGACCGGCCAAAGCGGCGGCGACTTCAGCGACCATCGCGCCGGTGTCGGGTCCGCCAAAGACCGCGGTCTTGGCGACATGGGCCGAATTCGCCGTGGCGAATTCGGCCATAGCTTCCAGGGCCGCGGCATCGTACTCTCCCAAGAACCCGCTCAAGTCCATGAATATCTTGAGCTTCCCGCCCGTGCTGGCCATGGCGGCGGTCTCGATCTGTCCTTTGGCCAGACCGATCGACTCCTGGAGCGTTGGCAACACCTCCTTGGTCAGGTTGCCGGTGATGTTGATGGTGGCACGGCCGGGCGCGTCGAAAGTGATCGAAAGCGGCGCCGCGACGGTAGCTGTGTCTATATTCATATGAGGAAATGATAACACGCGCGTATACGCCAACCTGGACCGGTCAACGCTTGGAGACATACGGATTGCCGGCGATATAGTAGCGCCGCGCGCGGTCGGCTTCTTTCGTGATGCCGACGCGAGTGGTGCGGGTCGCGGTTTCCCCTAGCAACAATCCGCCCTCAAGTAGCCGAAGCGGCGGCTCGCGCAGGTCGTGGCCACCGAGCCCGCGGTCGATCGAGAGCGCCTGGCAGAGCTTTCCCGGACCATTGGTGGCATTGGCTCCAAAGACGCCCCGGCGGCGTTCGATGATCTCCTTGCCGCTGACCGGCTCCACCGCCCGGATCAACACGCCCGAGCCATATCCAGACCGGCCGGTTACCACGTTGGCGCAGTGGTGCATGCCATAGCTGACGTAGACGTACAGATGCCCGCCCTCACGAAACATCACCTCGTTCCGAGGCGTCGGCCCGCGGAAGGAATGGCTGGCCGCGTCGTCCTGGTCATAGGCTTCGGTCTCCACGATCCGCGCCAATACTTTTTCGTCCTCGATGGTCCGTTCCAGAAAACAGCCGAGCAACTTCTTTGCCACCGCATCCACCGACTCATGCAAGAAATCAGGAAACATGCCTCATCTTAACCCAACTGCCAAAATGATATCTAGTCCTGCAAAATAGGCGGGTCACCGGGACTCGCCTGCAAAATCCGGTTCGACGATACCCCACCGCATACTCACCGGGTCGAGTTTGAGATAGACGCTTTTGCCCACGGACGGCTGGACCGTCATGGCTTCTCCCTCGGCCCTATCGGCATAATTAAAGACGACCACCCGCTGGTGGCGCGGGTTAGTGCTCACAGTCGTGTTTTGAGGCGATATCCGATCACCGAGAAAATAGGCATCAGAACCAACATAACCTTTTTCGGTATTGAGCGCCGCCGCCGCGTAAAAGAAGGTTCCGGATCCGCCTCCTTCTTGGGTGAGGATGAAGGCCACGTCATCGCGGCCGTCGCCATCCAGGTCCGTCACGACCTCATTACCAAAATATCGAGTGACGGTCTTTGAAGCCGAGCCAGGAGCGGCGGCCGTCTCAGCCACGCCATTCTCCAGTTTGACGACTTGCCCTTCCACTAAATATTCAGCATTTCTGGGATCAGCCGCGGCCACAGACTGGCCATCGCGTGCGGATGGTCCCAGCAGATAAACCCCTCCGACGATCAACATTCCCACCGCCACGACACCTAAGATAATTTTATTCATATTTAAGAGTGTAGCATTTAGATACAATTGGTGAATCCCTTCTGTCGTGTTCCCTCGCTTATAAAATACCAGGCAAGGTCTTCGATTCCCCGCCGCAAGAAACGCAGGTTGCCAGCTTGGGGTCACGCGGGATATACCAACGAAAAACGCCAGCATTAGCTGGCATTTTTCGGGTATATCAACCGCGTGACCCTAGTTAGTCGGGATTGGAACCTTTTATACAAACAATCATTATGTTGGCACAAAAGCAGCCCACAAACGTAGTCGTGGGACTTACGCTTATGGGCTGTCAGCCAGTGGCAGGCTTGTGCTCGATGAAGTTGCTGTGTTCGAAGGAACGGACCCAGATGCCGAAGTTGATCTCGTTGAGACTTCCGATACCGCAGAAGTCAGTCTTGAGGTCGTTCATCATCACCTCGTCGGTTTTTCCCACCATACGTGAGCCGATATCGATGACGAACTCGAGCGGCAAGATGTTGTCCGACAACTCGATGTCATCATCAACGATTGGTCTTGGGATGAGGGCGATGTCGTTCATCTCGTAGCCGAATCGTTGAGCGACCAATTCACGGATCTTGGTCTTGTTGTTCTTCAGAATGGTCCGAATCCAGATGCCACCTTGTCTGTATATGGGATAAATATGCGGCATTTCTACTCTCCCTTGTTGGAACTAATGTTTGCCAAAACAATACACTATTTTGTGTATTTGTCAACTCGTGACCCTAGTTAGTCGGGATTGGAATCGGCTGTTTTCAAATTTTATAAAATTGGCAAATGAAAAGGCCTCCCGTTAAAACGAGGGGCCTTTTGCCGCGCTTCGACAATGAATCATGTCAGGAGTCTGTAGGCGATGCGAACAGACAGACACGTTATTCCGAGAACCATCGCACCGCCGAAGATGGCCAGTAGGATCTTACCCGGCCGAGGCAGATTATGCCAAGCACCTGGATGGCCTTGGATCATTACGATCTCGTGTGGACGTAGGTCCATCACGGAGTTCTTGTTTGATACCAGAAGACCAAATGAACCTGCGAATATCAGGACGCTGGTCGGGACGGACATCACCCAAACCGAATACCACTCCTGTTCGATGAATGGTAACGGGTACACCAACTTGGAAAAGATCAGTAAGAGAAGTCCCAGACCAAGAAAGTAGCCTCCTGCCATGACCAGAAGAAAGGTCGACCAGGCCTTTACTGTTCGGTTACGCTCTTCCTCAGCAAGTGCGTCCTTCAAAAGGAACTCCCGCACGCCATACGGATCATCGCTAGTATGCATTTTCACCTCCATGTTTGATTCCGCAACTAATGTGCACTATTTGAAGAGAAAACTCAAATTGTTTCCAAATTCCCTCTAGGTACCAAAAATGACCCTGAAAACAGGTTGAAAAATAAGGCTAAAAAATTTGTGACCCCACGGGGAATCGAACCCCGATTTCCTGCGTGAAAGGCGGGCGTCCTAA